>DAOUHF010000109.1:0-1681 GCA_034428795.1 Dehalococcoidia bacterium | reverse complement strand
CCCCGACCCGGCCTGGACGGAATACGCCAGGACACTTGCTGAAACGACGGACTGGCCCCGGTGGGAGATCGCCCGGCAGGCCATGGCCATGTGTGCGGAGGCGACGTGATGACGATGAAGGGCGAGCCAGTCCCACCCGAAGGGCTGGACCACATAAAGAGCCTGGAAAGGTGGCTGCTGGAGCACCCGAACGACGCCATGGTTCGCTCGAAGCTGGCAGACCTGCAGCGCGATCCCCGCTTCGGGGAGCCGGACGAGCCGGACGACATCATGCCCCAGATCCCGGAACTGGCCGAGTTTCCGGTCCCGCCAAGGCTCAGGAAATACATCGACGCCACCCGGACCGTCGCCGGGGCCAGCGTGCCCACGTCGGCCGCGTGCATAGGCGCCGCATTCAACCTCCTGGCCGCAGAGGACATCGACGTTCAGAGCAGGGCCAACGCCCCGCATCCATCCGGCCTGTACTTTGTCGTCGGCTCCGAGAGCGGCTGGAGGAAGAGCGCGTCGTTCCGGGAAACGATGCAGGGCCACGTCGAGGCCGACGAACGGGTCGAGGCCCTGCACCATGAGGCAGACTCCAATACCGAAGAGGGCATGGAGTTCAGAACAAGGGGTTTCAGCCCCCGGGCGCTGCGCCAGGACTTCACCATCGAGGCCCTGCTCAGCCGGCTGTGGAAGGCCCGCAGAACCATGGCAGTGGCCAACAGCGACGCCTCATCGCTCCTGGGGGGCTGGAGCTTCCGGAGGGACAACCTGAGCCGGTCCCTCAGCCATTTCGTCTCCCTCTGGGACGGGGACCCGACCTCCATCGACCGGCGCAACCCCGAGACCCCCGAGATATTCTTCTACCAGCGCCGTCTCACCGCCCTGATCATGGGACAGGTCAACGTCGCCGAGGAACTCCTCTTCAGCCAGGCCGCCGGCAACGGGTTCACCGCCAGGTGCCTGCCCAGCATGGACCGGGAGAGGCCGAAGCCCCCGGCCGATTCGTCCACGACCTTCCAGGCCGCCCTGGACACCATTGCCTACATGCGCCAGCTGGTGATACGCCGCCGGGCGGACCAGGACACCAACGTGGAGCTGCTCCAGGGCGTCCAGCGCCGCACCGTGATACACCCGGACCATGACGCCAGGGACCTCCTGGCGGCGGCCTCGGCCAGGTTCGACGCCCTGGCAGACGCAACAGACAACCTCCACGAGCGGGGCTTCTGGGCCAGGGCCCAGGAGCAGACGGCCCGGTACGCCGCCACCCTGGCCTATGTCCGGACGCTGGAGGAAGGCATACCGGAGTCCTGGGACCATGTGTACTACACCCGCCCCGAGGTTGACCAGGCAGAGGCCGTCATCACCTGGCACGGAGACCTGATCAGGTCCTACGCCATTCAGGCTGCCTCCGAGAAGGTGACCCGGCTGGCCAACGAGACCATAAACATGCTCCGGGAGAAGGGGGCGAAGGCGGTCAAGGAGGACGGCAGCATAGCCGCGCGAAATGTCATCTCCCGGCTGGGCAAGGGCGAGATGAGAACAGACGCAGGGCTCCGGGAACAGGTGCTTGAAGTGCTGGTTTCACACCGCCACTTGATACCGACCGCCCGGAGGGGCCACTACATGATGGTGGTCCCCAATAATTAAGGGTACCTGCGTAATTTGTGTAATTTGCGTAATTTGGGGGGTTAAATCA
>DAOUHF010000108.1:0-1804 GCA_034428795.1 Dehalococcoidia bacterium | reverse complement strand
CGCCCGCGACGATGACCGCGCGGTCCTTCAGCTCAACCGTAGAGCTGCGAGCAAATGGCGTCGCCCAACCGATCAGCAGCGCGGCTAAAACGAGGTGGCGCAGACACGTACCAACCGACGTCGCGGCGGAGACTGATGGAGCGTACCTGGACCTGTGGCCCACCCAAAGGGATGAAAACCGGTGGGTCTTCGACGGAACCGCCCGAGTCCCGCAAGCCGAGCGGCGGGCAAGCGTGGCCAAACTCTCCTCACGCATTACACCGGCTGTCTGCGTTGCGGCCGGCCGCGGTCGAGGAGAATGTATACCCTGCATCATCATTATCGTTGTTATCGTTACTCAAAGTCAGCCAGGGCGAACACAAAAAGCGTGGAACCGCCGCGGAAGTCTTTCGCCTCCGGCCACAACTGGGGGTAGGCGAGGGCTACCGCCGATCCCCAGCCGCTGGGTGTGGCGATATACTGCTTGCCGTCCACCGCATAGGAGATGGGAGACCCGCGGTGGCCGGAGCCGGTACGAAATGACCACAGCATCTTGCCTGTCTCGTCGTCCAGGGCGAAAAAGCGTCCTTCCGGATCACCGGTGAAAACCAGGCGTCCGGCCGTCGCCAACTGCGAGGCGAGCAGTGGATATTTCGAACGGTAAATCCAGCGGCGCTTTCCCGAAATAGGCTCGTAGGCCGCCAGGTGGCCGCCGGCCTCCCCTTTGGGCGGCCTCTGAAACGTAAAGACGCCGCCGAAAAAAGGCATCCCCTCACGAGGCTCTTCTTCCACCACAGTCAGCATTTGGCACCACTCAATACCGGTCGAATAGAACCAGCCGGTCTGGGGACTGTAAGCACCGTGATTCCACTGGCGGCCTCCTCCGATCGCCGGACAAACAAGAGTCGGCTTTCCGACCTGGGGATCAAGGCGGCCGATCAGATTGCCCTTCTCGTCGATACGCTCGATCCAATTGATGTTCTCCACAAGCGGCCAAGCGTTGATGAATTCGCCGCTGGTGCGGTCGATCACCCAGGTGATCCCCCCCTTGTTGGGGTTGATCAGCAGCTTCCGCTCGCGCCCTTTGTAGGGCAGATCGACCAAGACGGCCTCGTAAGCCGAATCGAAGTCCCAGACGTCGTGGGGAATCTCCTGGTAGTGCCATTGCAATTCCCCCGTGTCGGGATCGAGGGCGATCACGGATTCCGTGTAAAGATTCGTCCCCTCTCGATCCCCGCCGTAAAAGTCGGCCGCGGGGTTGCCGACGCCCCAGTAAAGCAGGTCAAGCTGCGGATCATAGGAACCGGTCAGCCAGGTGGAACCGCCGCCTGACTTCCAACTGTCGCCCGCCCAGGTTTCATGGCCCGGCTCGCCCGGCCCGGGGATGGTCCAGAAACGCCAGGCTTGACGGCCGGTCTTGGCGTCGAACGCCGTCAGGTAGCCGCGGTGCGCCATGTCGCCGCCCGTCACGCCTGTGATGACCTTGTCTTTGACCACCAACGGTGCGCCGTTCGTGCTGCAGCCGCACTGCTTGGCGTCCTCGATCTCCACGTTCCAGACTTCGCGGCCTGTTTGGGCGTCCAGGGCAACGAGGTGGTTGTCCATCGTGCCCATGAAGACCAAGCCGTGGCCAAGGGCGACTCCGCGGTTCCAACTGCCGAACAGCCCCGGGAACTTCTTAGCCCTCGGGTAGTAATAGTGCCAAATCTCCTCGCCCGTCGCCGCATCGAGGGCAAATACGCGATTCCAGGAGCTGGTGATATACATCACCCCGTCGGCCACGAGCGGGGTACACTGCAAGCCGCCATCGTCAACCCCGGTTTCA
>DAOUHF010000107.1:0-2595 GCA_034428795.1 Dehalococcoidia bacterium | reverse complement strand
GGTGCCGTCGCTGTGAATGGCGACATCCGGGACTCCGGCGCCGGTGGATGTCCCGTCGGTCATCGAGATGTATGCGGTTATCCGGTCCAGCGTGTAGCCGCTGGGGTTGCTGCCCGTCGTGAAGGCGGTTGAGCGCCCGATATTTGGGTTTGACTCAAGGGCAATGTTCTTCCCGACCAGTGCAAATACCTGGCTGGCACCTCTCTGGTTGGTGTTGCTGACCAGCCGCTGGAGACCCGTGACGTCGGTCAGGGTGAGGGTGTACTCACCGTAGAACCAGATGTTCGGTCTCATGGACTTTCCCGGGGTGATGGTGACCCAACGGGAGCTCCCTGACTGGCCCCGGCCGGTGTAAAAGTCAAAGATGGCTGCGCCGTCGTAGTTGCTGTCCCATTCGCTGACCGCGTATAACCTGTCTAGATAACAGCAATTTTCCAGATGGATGTTGCCGCCCACCGTGGGGCTGCTGGGGACGGTCTCGAACCTGAAGTACCTCTCGTTAAACAACCTCTGGATGCTGCCCGTCGGGTTGAAGACGACCTCGACGCGGTAGGTCTTGCTGGGCTCCAGGCCGGTAAGCACGAACGTGTCGCCGTGGTAGTCGGTGCCGACTGACAGACGGCCGCTGGATGTCCAGTCGGTGCCGACGATGCCCCATGTTCTGTTGGAATTGGGAAAATCCTGGTCCGAAGGCTCATTGATCGTGGTAACCACGAGATGCCCCACCAGCTTGATCTCAATTGAGCCGGGCGGGTAGTGCACGGCGGCCGGGACGGACCAGGGGTCGGAACTTCTCCTATTCCGATCGAGCCTGCCGTCCCCAATGATCCAGCCGGCTTGTTTACCGTCGTTTTCAGCATCGCTCCCAGTGATTCTCAAGTCCATCGCCCTTCCGGTGGAATGGATCACGATCCAGTATGTCCTGCCGGCCGTGAGCCTGGCCTGCGCTGGTGCGCTGAACGTAGAGTCGCTTGGAGTTGAACTGATGCTGACGATATTCGACGGATTTCCCAGGGTGTACAGCACCTGACCGGGAGCCCCGTTGCTGTCCGCGTTGACGGTGACCCTTGGCATCGTCTCGAGTCGGTCCCCCCCCCAAATTGATCGTTGCCGAGGCCAGTACGTAGCCATCCGGGTTCCTGCCTGTGCTGAACGACTGTGCCGTTTCGAAGTCACCGGCCAAAAAGGGGCCGATCCCAATCCGGGAGGAGTCCGTCTGGCCGGAGTTGGACACCAGGATTTCGGATGTCTCGTGGCCGACGATGGCCATCTGAAGCGTTGCATTAAAGGGGTGCCCCAAAAAGGATGTTTCGCTGATCGGTTGTGTGTTGACCCTGCCATTGAAGGTCCAGCCGGTCGCGGCGCCTGAATCCACTGTGCCGGCGCTGACCAGTGGATAATGTATTTCTGTAGCCGCGGATGGAGCGACCACGACCCAGCACTTGGCGCTTGCGTACAGCTTCGCGTCCTCCGGGGCGTCGAAGTTGACCGTGGTCGTCGTGGTGAAGTTGAGGATGGGACTTGTGTTGCCTGCCAGCGATAGGGTGTACTTGATCGGGCCGGGCGCGCCCCCGCTGTCCTCCCGCACCGTCACCGCTACTTGCCTATTGGCGGCTGAGTTAAAAGTGACTCTTACCTGGGACAGGTCCCACCCGGTGTCGCTGGCGCCTGCGGTGAACTGCTGCGCCATGGGCCCAGTCTCTGAACGATTGCTGCCCGTCTGGGTCAGGTTCGACAGCAAGGTCGCGTCGGAGCTCTGCTGTTGCTCGCCGCCGCACCGACAACGTCATGAGCACCAGGATGGCTATCTCCCGGCCTTCGAGGTTCTGTTGGTGCCGCATGTTTTGGTCCGTCGTCACGAGAATGTCGTAGCGCTGCACCTCGACCCGGTGCAGGAGTTCCCCGTTGCCCTGGTCAGAGCATCCCCGCTCGACGGCCGTGTCCACCCGGTTTCCCTCCAGATATCGCCTCAGGGGCGCGGGCGTCCCCTGGTCAAACAGGATCCTCATCGGGAATTGGGGAAAGTCTTGCGCCAGGTGTCCTCCAGAGGGCCGGCTCCCATGGCCGCGGAGGTTTTAACCCGGCGGTCGCCGAAGAAGAAAAGCAGCGGGTTAGACAAGGTACGCTCGGCGTCGGCGCGCCAGTCGGGCGGGTCTTCGTAGGCCGCGGCCCGGTAGTAGCTGAAGCCTCCTCTGAGGGCGCCGGGTTGGGAATAGGCCTTCACGTATTGCGCTACCTCTTCGTCCGTCAGGATATACTTGTTGATGCACCAGTCCCGGAAGATGTGTCGCAGGTAAATTTCTTCCCTGCCCTCAATCAACTTCTCGGGCAAATCGAATTGCTGGTAGAAGTAGGAATGCCAGCGCTCGCGGATTACCTGGGGCACCTGGTTGGCCAGTTGTTCTATGGGCGGGGTAGAGTCAAGCAGCGCCAGACGGTTTACCGCCTCTTCGTGTCCCCAGGGTGTGTGCCTGGACAAGGGCTACGATTTTGCTGAGGTGCGCCGCACCCTGGACGAGTTTGGCTTCCCGGCCCACATCCGGAGTCGGGGTGAAGAGGCCTGGGCCGTCAAAAAGGAAGCCGGTTTCAAAGCCA
>DAOUHF010000106.1:0-3023 GCA_034428795.1 Dehalococcoidia bacterium | reverse complement strand
CCAAGCCACTGACGACCGTCTGCATTCGTTCATCCTGCTGCTGGCCGACGAAGCATTGGCGCAGGCGCGAACCGCCGAGGCAGAGGTGCTGAGAGGGGCTTATAAGGGGCCGATGCACGGCATACCCTTTGCCCTGAAGGACCTGTATGACACCGCCGGAGTCCGCACCACCGCAGGTTCCCAAGTGGACATTGACCGAGTGCCCAGTGAAGACGCTACCACCACCGCCCGGCTGAAGGAAGCCGGTGGTATCCTTCTGGGCAAGCTGGCGATGCACGAGTTCGCCCTGGGTGGTCCCGACTGGACGACGCCTTTCGAGCCCGCCCGCAACCCCTGGAACCTCGACCACATTACCGGCGGCTCCAGCAGCGGCTCCGGCTCCTCGGTAGCATCGGGCCAGTGCCTTGGGGCGTTGGGATCCTGCACCGGCGGGTCCATACGAGGCCCGGCCTCGCTGTGCGGGATAGTTGGCTTGAAAGCGACCTACGGGCGAGTGAGCCGCTTCGGGGTCGTGACGTTGAGCTGGTCCCAGGACCACGCCGGGCCGATGACACGCACCGTGGAGGACACCGCCTTCATGCTTCAGGCCATTGCCGGCCACGACCCCAGGGACCCGACCTCCAGTCGCGCCCCGGTGCCGGACTACTCCCGGTCGCTGCGGGAAGACATTCGCGGAGTCAAGATCGGCCTCCCCCGACATTATTTCTTTGACGACGACCCCAGCGTCAGCCGTGAGGTGGTAGCCAAGGTGGAGCAGGCGGTAGCCGTGCTCGAAGAACTGGGCGCCCACGTCGAAGAAGTAACTCTGCCCAGCCTCGATTACGTGCGGGCCGCCAATTCGGTGATCATGGTCAGCGAGGCGTTTGCCTACCACGAGCCCAACCTCAAGACCCGCCCCCAGGACTTCGGCCAGATTGTCCGCGGCAGGTTCCGCATCGGCGGTTTGATGAGTGCGTCGGACTACCTCCAGGCCCAGCGGGTGCGGACGTGGGCGCGGCGGGATTTCGCCGAGGTTATGAAGACGGTGGATTTCCTGGTAACTCCCACTATGACCCAACCGGCGCCGGCTTTCGAAGGCTACGACCCAATTTCGACGACCCTGGGGAAGAGCTTCACCGCACCCTTTAACGTCACCGGCCTTCCGGCTATTTCGGTGCCCTGCGGGTTCAGCGAGAGCGGTCTGCCCATCGGAATGCAGATTGCCGGCAAGCCCTTCGACGAGCCCGGCGTTATCCAGGCCGCTTATACCTACCAGCAGTACGCCGGCTGGCACGAGGTGAAGCCGACAATATGAACCCCTGGGCCAGCGATGGTAAACCGGAACAAACTGGTTGGAAGAGGGAGGAACTGGGAAGAATAATGGTCAGCTTGATTTGGGTGGCGACTCCCAGTTCCAAACCGGCGCGGTTGCAGTCTTGAAGCCAGGGTTCAAATCCTCCAATGCGCTGGGCGGCGATGGTGGCGAAACTGTGCGGTTTCGCATTGAGGCTTGCCCTTTTTCAGACGCCGCTCACGACGATGCCTGACCGAATCCGCGCGCACTCCGGAGAAGTGCCGGAAACAGCGCCATCGTTCCGGCAGCTACCCGTCAGGCCCCGTTTCTTAAGAATCCCTCAAGACCCACTGAGTCTGCTGTGCTCCCGCCCTTTAATGGCAGAGACCCGGTACTGGAACACGTCTTGGTCTGGAGATTTCCGGTGTGAATATGGCCGCTATCCATAGCCTTGTTGGATTACATCAATGCAAGAACAACGGACGGCCTTCAACAAGCTAGGGGCCTAAGCGGGCGGTGATGTCTTCGTACAAGGCATGAGGAAGGGTAAACCCTGGGTGGATTGTGGCGCCGCCGCAGACTTCGGCAGTGGGGTGGTGCAGGTAGGCGTTGGCGCGGGTCACGACCGGGTACCCGGAATGGTGGTTGGCGAAAGTCACCCCAAACCGTCTGCACTTGACCGGGCCAAGAACTCACCGAGCAGGCCTACCCACTACGCCGTCACTCCCTCAAAGGCGGTAATTCGCCGAATGTCGTCAGTCAGTTAGACCACCTGAGCGGGGACGCTGCCTGAGCTGCGGCGGATTGGGACGGGAAGGGCCACAACTGCATTACCTTAATCCCCAAGCAGATTCAGCACTCCTCGCCGTCTCCCACAAAGTATTCGTACTTCCGCCCCGCCAAGTCCACCACCTCGGCCACATCTTCCTCCAAAAGGTAGCCCTCGGCCACCAGGTCCACTGCGGCGCGGGTCACCTGCTCCAGGTATTCCTCGCGGCTGGCGTAGCGTTCCTCGATGGATGGTCGAGGGTCGCCGCTCGCCTCGCGCTCGGCCTCGGTAGCGGGCAGGGGAAGGGTCCAACCGGCAAGGCCGCCGGTGATGCCGATAAAGAGGTTGGGGTTGCCGATGCTCTCGTCGCGCAAGTTCCAGCCGGTGTAGGTGGCCACCGGAACCGTCAGGTCCGGCAGGCGGATGCCGCCTCGCTCGTTGTACGACTCGTCAAGGTCGGCCACCAGCGCCGGGAACTCCGCTCCCTCTACGGCGGGCAACTTGGTGGTGCGCCCCAGGTGCGCCTCCTGGCCGTAGTCCAGCCTTAACGCCCTGGTGGTCTGGGTCGGGACACGTACGCCGGGGAGCTGGGCAAACCGTTCCAGCAGCGTATGGGACTCCACCGCCGTACCGTCGTTCAGGCTGGGATGACGGCTGGCGGGAGGCTCTTCGCCCGTGGCAACCCAGCGGTCCAGGTTGTCCAGCGCAGCCCGAAGCAGGGGAGCGTAGTCCACACTGTTGAATGGAAGCTGTCCTCTGATCCCATCACTCGTACGGACTTCCAAGGGAGGAAACTCACCAGAGCCGTGTTGGCAACCGGCGAAGTGGTAGCGGCGGACCGACGGCGACTCAGCAGCGTCGGTCAGGCTCTCCAGGTCGGTGTGAATCAGTGCGGCATCTCCACGCCAGTACTCGGCGGAGGTATTGGTGAACATAATCTTGGGCGCCTTGCCCCGCTGCTCCAGGACCTCGAGCAGGGAA
>DAOUHF010000105.1:0-1755 GCA_034428795.1 Dehalococcoidia bacterium | reverse complement strand
CATCCGCATCGCCTTCGACGATCACCGCCTGGTCAACAATGCCGGGCTGATCCTTCCCGCCACCCTGGCCTTGCACCTGGGTCTGCCCCAACTGGTTGACCGGCACCTGGACCTGGGCGATGCGCCAGGCGGGGCCAATCCTGGCGAGCAAGATGATGACGCTGGTGGCATCTGCGCTGGCGATGGCCCGCCGGGTTGAGATCGTCGCCGACGAGCGGATGAACCTGCGCCGGTACGACTACCCCGCCGCTGCCGTCACCGTCCGTTTGAAAGACGGCAGGAATCTCCAATCCAGCGTAACTTCCCAACGGGGCGACTTCTCCAACCCGGCCCCGCGGGAAGAGTTGCTGGCCAAGTTTCGCCTGCTGGCCAGCGAGGTCTGGGATGAGGAGACAATACAGAGGATAATCGATACCGTAGGGCGGCTGGATGAGTTGGAATCCATAACAGAGTTGACCGAGTTGCTGTCTACGCCAGCGTAGGAGGTTCATGGCCCGGTGTACGTTGGGGGATGCATCCCCCAAACCCCCTGAGTAAGGAATGCTTCGTGGTCGCCGGAGCTTGTCCAGAGCCGGGACTTTCCCGTTTGTAGAATCGGGGGTGTTGGGCTAAAATCGGGGCGTACCCCCGGACTCATGCCCAAGAGTCTTATCCAACCAACCAATCGGAGCCAGTCCTATGCCCGACAACCTGATAACCGAGGAAGTCGCGGCGCTAATCGGCCGGGAGACCGAGCCGGAGCGCAACCGCTTCCCCATCAGTGGGGAAATGGCCAACGATGTGGCCGACAGCATCGAGGATTACAACCCTCTATACGTCGCCCCGGACTACGCGGACAAGAGCCGGTTCGGCGGCCTGCTCTGCCCTCCCTTGGCGGCGTGGAAGGACATCGCTCCCCCCATCGGCTACTTCGGCGCCGGGCAGGAGTGGCATTTCGAGGTCCCGCTGCCCTTCAACAGCTATGGGCTGAACGGCGGCAACGACTGGCAGTTTCTCGCCCCGGTCTACGTCGGTTCCTGGATTACCCGCCGGTTCCGCATCATTGACATTTTCGAGAAGCAAGGCCGCCTTTGTTTCACTGTGCGGGGTGAAACCGATACCTGCCTCCTCCGGAAAGGCCAACCCGCACCGGCTGAACCGGGCAGGGGACCGCCAAGCCAATCCGGCTCTCCATCGCATTGTTCCGGTCAGGCTTCCCTTTGATCAACTTACCAGGGCGTACCTGAACCACCGCACCCGGGAGGGACTGAGCAAGAGTGCGATGATCCACGCTCTGGCGCCCGCGCGACGTCTTCCAGCCCTTGCAGAACTATTCCGCGGTAGCCCACAATGCTGTTTGACGTCTATACGAGCATCATAGAGGGTGGTACAAACACCGGGCGCAGGCCAGCGGGGACAAGCTTCGCAGGGGTGACGTTCTTTCGCGGGAAAGACGGGTGACGAGGGTTTGCGCGCCGCGCCCGGAATAGCCTTAGTCCACAGCAGAACTGAGGGAAACCAGAAATGAAGTTCGGCATCTACAGCTCCATCGCCGACCCGCCCCTTGGCGGGCGCCTGGACCAACGAATCGACGAGGTTATCGCCGAGGCGCAGCTGGCAGAGGAGGTGGGTTTCGACTCCTGCTTTTTCGGCGAGCACCACCAGGACCGGGACGGGTTCCTGCCGTCACCGCTGATCGTGGCCACGGCGGTGGCCGCTCAGACCACCACCTTGAAGGTGGGCACGTCGGTAATCCTGCTGCCCCTGCACAACCCG
>DAOUHF010000104.1:0-4399 GCA_034428795.1 Dehalococcoidia bacterium | reverse complement strand
CCGCCGCCAACCCCCCCTCTACCCGAATTCGAGCCCGGGCCATCGCGTTTGTAATTTCCTCACACCCCCTTCCAGTGTTCTCACTCCCTCAGTCCGTGTCCATCGGTGGATTCGGGCTTAGTCAAGATGAGGGCAATTTAGATTCTGTCCGCCCAGGGGACTGACGCACGCCGCGGGGATGGATCAGCCGCCCAAGGGGCGCACAAAGATCATTACGTGAACCATTCCGTGCGGGGATTCCGTCCGCCAGGCTCACGCCGGATTTCGTCAGCCTGTTTTGGACCCTCACGATTGCGGATGCGCCACATCATCCGCCCCCAGGTCGTCACTTCAGCCATCCAATCCGCGCCCGTCACGACGCATTCCGTCGCCACCATAGCGCATTTGGCATTCAGCCTTGCGGGGACCATTTTGATACCGGACTGCGCCTCGCCCAAGCGCCTTTCGCCCGCGCTCTTCCCGCAGCTCTCGCCGGCTCCTATTTACAGTAGCGGGCGTAGTCGGCCCTGATCTTCCCCATGGTGAGCTCCCCTCTCTCCAGCTGACCACGCAACCGCTCCTCCGCCGCCTCGGCACTCAACGTTACGGTGCCGCTGGCGCCGGACACAGTCATGCGATACAGAGCGGTGTTGGTGTCCGTCAGGCATACCGCGTATCGACGCACCATACGATCGTCGGTGTCACCTCCGCAGGCCAGCACAACCAACAGGCAGACCATCAGCAGCAGCGTGTTCAACCACCGATGCACGGTTCGTTCTTCCAGGCGCCGTATGACACGCAGTCGTCAAGGGCGCCTCAAGCCACCGGACATCTGGTCCAGCATCCTCTCGCCGAACAGATCGGACGCCACCGCGGCGAATTCGGGATCGACGAAATAGCTCTGCAACGGGCTGTTGGCCGCCACCGGCCGCGACAGCGCCATGCCCCGCTCCCGCTGGAACCTCCTCAGCACGTGGCCCATCCTCATCACCAACGAGCCCAACTCCACCGGCGTCAGCTCCGTACGCTGGCATAGGGCGCTCCGATGGATGCTCGCTGCATCGGCCCGCCAGACGTGGAGCGTCATCAGCCTGGCCACTGGATCAAGGCCCACCATGAAGTCGGCGGCCAACTCCTCCGTCCAGCCGCCCGACGGTGGCGCCGGAGAGCCCGCCGCCGGCGCCGGTTCGGAGACGGGATCGGCCTCCTCCCGATACTGCTCCGTCGCGGGTATCTGCCGCCCATCGGGAATACGTACGGTTTCGCCGCCCCGTCCGCCCAGGTGGCCCAGAAACCGGATCAACTCGTGGGCATCGCCCGCCACTTCAAAGTGCATCCGCACCATGCTGCTCGCTCCGCTGGCCGGACGACGGCGGACTGGCCACCGTCCATTTCGCGCCGTTGACTATGACCCACCCTGCCGTCGGCTTCCCAGCGCCATGGGTTACCATGAGGTTATCCGCGGTCACAGCCACGGTGGCGGTGGTCCGGTCGGTGGCAATGGCTACCGTGATGGCGCCGCTGTCGCCGCTCTCGGCAATCTCGGCAATCTCGGCGGGCTGGGCCTAATCCGCCGCCCTGGTCACGGTGACCGTGTAGGTATTGGACACGGTGCGGTCGGCGGAAATGACGTGAACGTGGATTACGTTCGCGCCCTCGGCCAGGGTCACCACCCCGCCATCGCCGGCGGCCCCGCCGGTGTCAGAGTAGATGGCGTAGAAGGGTAGCGAGTTGGTGAGGATGGGTTTCACCGTGACCCATTCCACCCCATTGTCCACCGACGCGCTGTAGGTGAGGACGTTCCGGTCAAACGCGGTGGAGAGGCCCACCCCACCCAGGTCCATGCCCAGCAGTTGGGCGTTGTTGCGCCAGGGGGAATCGTTGGATATGCCGGTGTTGATCTCGCCCCATCCGCTCCAGCATTTCATCTGGGCGTCCTTGCGGAGCCCGCACACCAGCCAATACTCCCGGGTCACTGAATGGTAGCCAATGTCCGTCTCACCGGGCGGATTGCTCGAGGAAGTTGTGATTGACCCATGCCGGTTCCAGCAGTCAACTGTCCCGTCAACTCTAACCCCACAGACGCCTCCCCAAATGCCGGTATCGACAAAGGTGAACTCGCCGGATGGGGTGGGCAGCGCGGTTATGGCGGAATTAGTGGGCGTTCCCAGTGATTCTTCTACATACCAACTCCAACACAGAACGGTGCCGTCGCGCTTCTGGATGCCGCAGGCCTGTCCCCACCGACCGGTAATGAACTTGAACTCCGTGTCCCGGTAGGGCGTATCTATGGGCCCAAATATGGGTCTTGAGGAATACCAGCGACCCAGGTAACCCCAACAACGCACCAGGTCGTCGGACCGGATGGCGCACACGCCCCGGCGTACTTGGGCGATGGCCTTGAAGGGACCTTCTACGGTGGTCGGTTCCCGACCATAAACGTCGACGCATCGGATGTTGCCGTCCTCTCCCAGGGTGCAGATTTCGCCGCCGTACTCGGCGGACATGCTGTAGTCGCCCACTTTCACCCCGGTCCGGTCCAGGGTCGTGCCTCCTGAATTCCAGCAATGATGGGAACCGTCGGCTGCCAGGCTGCAGTAATTAAACCACTTCGCCACAACCCGCTCGAAAATGCCTTCGGGTACGTTGAAGAGGGGTATACTAAATCCATCAATTTGTGGGAACGAGTATTGACAGGCTATCGTACGGTCCACCCGCAGCCCGCAACGGGTGGCCAAGCCCGCATCCACCTGCAGGAAGCCCTCGGTATCCGCCGCCGCGGGGGTGCGGAACACGGTCAGCGCGTACTCACGGGTGGCCATCTCGTCCATGGCCGTGACGGTGATGCTGATGGTGTTTCGTCCCTCCCCAAGGTTCACCTGGTGACCCGCAGTTCCGGCGTCCTGGTCCGTCTTGTCATAGGCCACCCGGAACCCCTCGTCCCCGCCCGCGGCGGTGAGGGTCACCTGCGTTGTGTCGTTGCCAACAAAGGCGGTGTAGGACAGCACGTGTGAATTGAACGCGGGAACCAAGGTCGCTCCGGCAACCGCCAGGCTGCCCAGGGGGGCGGACTCCATCTCCAGGGAGTTGCGGTTGACGGTGAGAGCGTAGGTCTCGATGGTCGTCCCGTCCTCGGCGGTCACGGTGATCGTCACCGCGTTGGCTCCGGTCCCCGCGGGAATCTGCCAGCCGTCCACGTCAGGACTAGCGTCGGGCGGGTTGACCGCCACCGTCGCCCCGTCGTCGCCGGTCTCCAGGTCCAGGGTGATCAGGGAGATCCGGGACGCCACCGTGGCGGCATAGTTCTTGGTGTCGGACTGGAAGCCGGGCATTATGGTGGCGTCGGCGACGGCCAGGCTCTTCAGGGTGGCGTCAGTGGAGGAGGGTAGATGGGCCCGGTTGATGGTCACCGTATAGTTCTGGGTAGTGGTCCCGTCCGGCGCCGTGACCGTGATGGCCACCGGATTGTCGCCGGCGGTGAGGGTGCGCTGGTAGTCCTCTGTGCCGTCGGCGGCGTCCACCGGGTCGTAGGAAACAGTCGCGTCGGGCTGGTTGGCTATTGCATCGATGGTAGCGGTGTCGGTGTCGTGGCTGGCCGAAGCGGTGTAGTCCAGCAAGTCATATAGGAAGGACCGGGACAGTGCCGCGCCGGAAACCTCCAGGGACTTCAGCGTGGCGTCGTTTTCCGTGGGCGCAGCCCGAGTGACTTTAACAAAATAACAGTCCAGGGAGGAAAGACTCCAGCTATAACCCGGGTGTCGATATCTGACGACCACGACAAACGATGTTTGCAACGGTTCGCCGCCCGGGTGGGTTCCTCGAAGATTCACCTGGTGGCCCAGCAGGTCGTGATTAGCATCGGCGGGTATCACCTGTGCTGTGCCGCCGTGGGCCTCGGTGGCCATCACCGTTATCTGGGCAGCTTCGTGGGGCACTGTCGCAGCGTAGGAATGATTGGAACCCGGAACCTCCACAGTCTGGTCCCCATAGTTGATGGTAAGGGTGCCCAGCCGTGCCCGGTCCAATAGGGGACCGGAGGCTCGACTGTTGGAGTTCCCGTTGTCGCGTCCAGAGACGCGGTTCTCCAACAATTGCGGGGGATGGAAGTTGCCTCCGCCGCCCTGGTTGCCGACCTGCCGTTCCAGGATTACGCCATACATATCCTGCCGCATCTCGTCGGCAGAGGTCACCTTCACCAGCACCACCGTATCCCCGTTGCTGGACAGCCGCGCCTGGTGGCCGGCCGTGTCAGGGTCCCCGTCCGCCTCGTCCGCCTCCAGCTTCCCCCCGACCCGCACCACCGTCACCTCCGACGTGGCGCCCACCTCAGTGGTTTCGTGGCTTACCGTGATCTCGGTAATCCCGGGTTCCACCTGCACCAGGTAGCGGGCCTGATGCGGGACGAAATCCAGCTCCGAGA
>DAOUHF010000103.1:0-11384 GCA_034428795.1 Dehalococcoidia bacterium | reverse complement strand
TACGTGGTGACGGGTGGCCCTACTCCGTCTCCCCGATGGCCCTACTCCGTCTCCCCGGCGAAAGCCGGGGTCCGCGTCCCTTCCACGCTTCGGCTGTCTCAGTGGTTGACCGTCGTCTGGCGTTAACGGATTGTCCTTGGGGGTTTGGGGTACGTGGTTTCCGGCTTGCGCCGGAATGACGGGGGAGTTGCCCTTAGGCTGGAGTCATACCGGCTGTCCTTGGGGGTTGGGGGTACGTGGTTTCCGGCTTTCGCCGGAATGACGGGGGGGGTTGCCCGCCGCCTATTCGGCGGTGCGTCCGCCGTCTATCACCAACTCTGCGCCGGTCACGAAGGACGATTCGTCGGACGCCAGGAATAGCACTCCGTAAGCAACGTCCTCGGGTGTGCCCAGCCGGCCCAGCGGAGTGCGGTCGATCCGGTCTTGGCGGTAGTCGGGGGAGGAGAGAATCTCCGCCGTCATTTGCGTCTCGATGGTCCCGGGGTGCACCGAGTTGGAACGGATGCCGTCCCGGGCGTATTGAACGGCGGTGGACTTGGTGAAAAGGCGCACTGCCCCTTTCGAAGCGGTGTAGGCCGAGGAGAAATGGTTGCCGATCAGTCCTGCCACCGATGAGATATTGATGATTGAGCCGCCGCCGGCCTTCCGCATTTCGGGGATGGCGGCCTTGGCGCCCAGGAATACCCCTTTGGCGTTAATGTCCATCACCTGGTCCCACTCCTCGACGGAGGTGTCGGTCACGTTGTGGGTGCGGTAAATCCCGGCGTTGTTGACCAGGATGTCCAACTTGCCGAACCGGGAAACTACCTGGTTGACGGCATCGTTCCATGAGGTCTCGTCGGTCACGTCCAAGTGTACGAAGACGCATTCGCCGCCCGACTCGTTGATCTCGGCCTCGACCCGGCGGCCGTCCTCTTCCAAAACGTCGCCGATGACGACCTTGGCGCCTTCCCTGGCGAAAAGCCGTGCTTCCACCGCGCCCATGCCCCTGGCGCCCCCGCTGATCAATGCCGCCTTGTGTTCCAAACGCATCGACTCATCCTCCTTGCGCAACTGGCGCCTACTGTATGCAGGATGATTTTAAGCGTTGCGAGCCGTCCGTCAAGGTCGTTTGACCCGGTAAATGCCCACCGGATAGAATACGGGGCATCCAAGCACTCCCGAGACTCCCCTTTTCCTTTGACTAAACTGCCTCTGACTAAACTGCCTCTAGCCGCCCTTTCCCGAATGGCGCTACTGCTTCTCGCTGCCGCCGCGATGTTGCTGTTGGCCGCGTGCGGTGGAACTGAAAAGGCCAGGGACTTCGAGGTCCTGAAGTTCGACGGGACGCCGTTCAAGCTGTCGGAGCAGGCGGGGTCCAAGGCCGTGGTCCTGAACTTCTGGTACCCGAGTTGCCCACCGTGCCGCGAGGAGATGCCGGCCTTCGAGGAGGCCTGGCTGGAGCTTGCCGGGGAACCGGTCGAGTTTCTGGCCTTGTTTGTGCCCCAGGGTTTCGACTCCGAGTTGGATGCCCGAAATTTCGTCGCGGAGCTGGAGTTGACCTTTTCCTTCGCCACTGACCGCAGGGCGCAAATCGCCGGCGATTATGGACTGGAATTCTTCCCGGTAACCTATTTCATCGACAGGAAAGGACGGATCGCCGCCAGTCGAATCAGCCGGTTGGAGGCGGACGAGATCGTCAGCCTGGTGAGGGAATTGAATGAGTTCTAGCCTGCGAAAGCGGGAATCCATGCGCCGTCAATGACCGCACTGGACTGGATTCTCGTGGCCATCCGGTGGGGCCACGCGGTGTCGGCGGTCGCTTGGGTCGGCGGGGGTATCTTCTACCTGATGGTGCTCCGCCCCGCCGTTCGCCGGGCCCAGGGTTGGCCTGAGGAAACCGCCAGGGCCGTCGGCAGCGAGTTCCGGAGCGTCGTTGCCACCGCCATCGCGGTTCTGCTGCTGACCGGGGCGATACTGACCGTTGCCCGGCTTACGGAAGACGCTGTGACCATTCCCTACATCGCCGTGCTGGTGGTCAAGGTGTCCCTGGCCGCCTACATGTTCTACGTGGTCCGGTTCCTGCGGCGGAACAGCTACTCGGTATCGGAGAGCCCGGAAGGCGGGAAATGGCGGAGGATGCGCGGACGCCTCACGGACCCGGTAGCCTTGACTGTCATCGGGATAACGGTGATCGGGTTGTCCGATGTGCTAAACGCCCTGTTCGAAGACGCTTTACGGGGCTGATCCGGCGGCGGCCCCGCCGATTTTTTGGAGGCAGTGAGTGAAGAGAGACCTGATGGAAATTCTGGTCTGCCCAGTCTGCAGGGGGGAGTTGGAGTTGGTAGCCGAGTCGGAGGAAGGGGAGGAGGTCGTCACCGGTTCCCTGAACTGTCACCAATGCGACGAGTCGTATCCCATCCAAGACACCATTCCCAACCTGCTGCCTCCGGACTTGCGGCGGGAATTACAGTAGCCGGATAGCGGAGCCGAATAGTGGGGGTGCGGGGCTGCGGGACGCTCAGGCCAGTTGCTCGGCGTCCCGGATGTAATCGCCGGTAGCGTGAATATCTTGAATCACTCTGTCTTCAGGCTCGCAGTCCCCGTCATAGAAACATGCCCCATGCAAGTCCGTTTGCCGTTGGCTATATCGTCGCGCCAATCCGTCTACAGCTGCATCATCGCGGCCCAGGGCACGTATACTCCGTCGGGTCTGCCCCGCAGAACGAGGCTCGTGCTCGGTGCGGGCGAGTATGAGTGCGTCTGTAGATCGCTTTGTAGCGCCCCATGCCTTTTCCGACGCATTGCGGAGGCGGCCTTGTTCCAACATCTCCAGGGCGTCTATATAAAGCACCCTGGCGTCCGCGAAAATCCCCCCTACCCTGGCAGATACTACCATGCCACTCTCCTAGGAATACTCTGAACAAGTCCCTTCCCCCCGATGGGGGAAGGTTAGGATGGGGGCGCCGGCGCTTCCCTAGCCTTCGCCGGTCAAGACCTGGACCACGAGCGGCGCCAGTTCTTGGGCGCGGGCCCGGAGGGCTTCCCGGGAGAGGTTTTCTATGGGGTGTTGCGTGTATATGGTGGGGTAGTCCGCGGCGCCCCACATCCGCGCCATGCCGGTGGCCGTGGGAACGAACCGGTCGGTGCAGATGGTAGCTGAGGGTATGCCGGCGTTCTCGACGTGGATCCCGTCGTGCACACTGCACGCACTACAGGACCCTCAATCGCCGATGGCGATGATCACCGAGTCGCACTCCTCGGCCAACTCCTTGATGGCCGCGGGATCGGCGGGGCGGGAGGCGCTGGGCTTGCGGTGCCACTTCACGCCGGTTATCTCGTAGCGGGTCCGCAGCAACTCGGCCAACTCTTCCAGCAACACGTCGGCGTTGCGTTTGCTGTCGTCGATCAGGCCGAGGCGAGTGCCGGCCAGGCTGGCCAACCGGGGCGCGCCATTGAACGGAGCAATCACCGGCTGCGTCACCGGGTTGACCAATACGTGCTCGTTTGTCTGCGTCATGGTTCCCTCCCAACCAAAAAGTCCCCTCTCCCTCTGGGAGAGGGTTAGGGTGAGGGCGTCACCCTTGAGATATGACTCTGGTTACGGCGGTGCAGGCGACTTTTGGGCCCCAACTGGGGATTACCGACGACATGTTGGCCTCCTCGCCGCCAGCGAACACCAACAGTATATCGTCGCGCTCCGGAATCAGCCGCACCATTTCCGTGTCGTCCCCCGGCTCTGGGTCACCGGCCAGTACCTGGGCCCGTTTCAACTCGGCGACGGACCGCTGGGCCCGGTTGTAAAGGTAGTCTTTGATCTGCGCCTTGCTCCAATCGGCCCACAAGCCGGCATTGCCGGCTATGGTGACCACGACCTGGCCTTGGCGGACGCCCAAGCCCGTTTCCCCGACCGATCCCGAAGTGGACATATTGGTGCCCAGCGTCGAGGCCGCGTCGGCGATTGCGTAGAGAATCGCCTCGGGCCGTCCCACGGCGCGTACCTGGCGCGGCGATTCCCCCGCGAACACCGTGACGGCGCTCTGGCCGGCTGCCACGCCCCGCTCGACGTGGAGCGGAGTCCAGTGCGTTTCGGTCTCGGCTTCGGCGATGCAGTAGGTATACTTGCCCGGATGGCCAATCACGCTGCGGTCGAACACGCCGGGGATGGCGGCGCAGGCGTTCATCAGGACCAGCCGGATGGCCCGGCCGATGGTGGCGTTGGCGCGGTTGCCGGGGCCGAAGAGGTTGTTCCGCGAGTTGATGTTCAGCTCTTGGACGATGGGGCCGTTGACGATGGCCAGGATGGCGGACCCTCCCATGCTGGAGGAGGGGCCGACCAGGTTGAACACCGGGTCCAGCATGCCCTGGGTGGCCGCCAGCACCACCGGCATGTACTCCGGCAGGCAGCCAGCCATCACGGCGTTGGCGGCCACCTTGCCCACGGTGATCTCGCGTCGGCGCTCCGGCAACTCGCCGATAACCTCGGAAGACGGGCGTCCGGACCGCTCGATGAATTCACCGACTCGTTGCGCGGTTGGGGGGACCACGGGGAGCCCGTCGGTCCAACCCAACTCGTAGCAACGCTCGATTGCTTCGAGAGCGCTGTCCCACTGCACGGTTGTGGTTTCGCCGATGTCACTCAATGTGTCCCTCTCCTACCGGGCCAATTCCGCGAGCCTGGGGCTGAATACCTCCTTGAATTTGAGCAGGTTCTTGACCATCCAGCCTTCTATTTCTGCAAGGGTGTCAGCATCGTCTTCGATGCTGCCGGGGCGGTCGAGGGCTATCCTGCAAGCCCTGCGGTTCTCCAATCGCTGCCAGTCGAGAGCTTCACCGAGCGCCGATTCGATTTCGTCCTTGCGTTCTTCAAGGCTTTCCAGTAGTTGGATGTTCCGGTCGCCATCACCGTCGTCAATATACACTTCGATCCTAGCCTGTTTTTGTCCGGTGAAATTCGCCCCATATGTAATTCGTTGACCGTAGCCCGCGCTAAAGGAATACCAATTCTGAGACTGGGCTTTTCGGACGTTCGTGAATTTGTGGGTCTCTCGAAGAGTATCGATAAGCGGTTGGAAAAAATTCCTGTATCGTTCTGGACGCCCTGAGACGACAGGCCCATCGCCCCGCCCTCTGGCGGCAGTTTCTGGGCGCCATTCGTTCGGTGTAGCTACCAGGTTGAAATGCGGCGCAGGCGGAGAACCTCCGATACGCCACAATTCGACGGCGACACCGAAAAACTGCGTTTCTGCGTTGGTACGCTGGTTCAGCCAATCCAACGCTTGGCGGTGCTCGTCGCGGAATTTCCTCGTGAGCCACACAATCACGTTTGCGTCGTGACCTGCGGCGTAGGTGAGCAGTTTTCCCAGATGGTCGTGATTCGTGTCTTCGAGTTGGTTCTCAATGATAACTGGCCGATTTTGGTTCAGGTCGGTTGCCAGAATATCTAGCGAATAACCTCCTACTGCCGCTTCCGTTTCCCGTAACTCAAGATCCATCCCGAGCACTTCGGCCAACTCCCCGATGTGCTCAGCCAGCCACGGGGTAAAGTCCCGCGCCTCATTGGGCCAGGCTTCGCGCAGGTCAACCCGCTCGATTTTTGCCAGGTTGGGCGTGGTCATTCCCTACCCTCTTTGCATTCTAAATCGTATCTCACGCTCAATGCGGTCTTGATCCTGCTGTTCTTTCCGGTCTGCTTGCATCTTCGCCCGCCTTTCCCTCCGCTCAGCCTTGATTTCATCTTGCAGTTCCTCCCGATTTCCACGAATCTCATACAGGAGAATGAAAAAGCCTATGCCTCCCAGCAAAAACAGACCAAGCCATCCCCAGATAACGAATTCGTGAGTAACCATCGTCTTCTACTCCTGGCGGGTTTGTAGGGGCGCACGGCTGTGCGCCCCTACACTAGGCGTGGATTCCCGTTTTCACGGGAATGACGGAATGGTCTACACCCGGCGGTACTTGGAGAGCGACCGCAGTTCCCGCGGCGGGTTCATGTGCTGGCCGCGAATGGTGTAGGAGACCTCGGAGACGTAGATGTCTCCGTGGGAGTCGACTGCGATGCCGTGGGGGGCGATGAACTGGCCGGCCCCCTCGCCTTCGTCGGCCGAGCCGAACACGCAGACGCGGTTGCCGTTCAAGTCGTAGATCGACACACGGTGGCCCAATCCCGGCGCGTCGTCGACGCCGCCCATGCCGTTGAGCTCACCCACGTAGATGTGCTCGCCCCAAAGCACCATGGAGTCCGGGCGGTGGATGTTGCTCCACATGGTGATGAACTTGCCTTCGGCGTCGAAAATCTGGATGCGGTGGCACTCGCGGTCTACCACGTAGACCCGGTCTTCGCTGTCGACGGCGATGTTGTGGGGACGGATGAACTGGCCGGCGTCGATGCCGGGGCTGCCCCAAGAAAACTTGTATTCTCTTTCGCTGGAGTAGACGTGGATGCGGGAGTTGCCGTAGCCGTCGGAAACGTAGATGTCGCCGTTGCTGGGCATGATGGCGGCGGAGGTTGGGCGGTTGAACGGCTCGCCGCCCCAGCGGGCCGCCGGATTGTCGCGTTCGCCCAATTCCCACACCGGTTCGCCGCTGGCGGTGAACTTCTGAATGGTGTGGATGCCGTCGTCGGCGGCCAGCAGCGAGTCGTCGTGGGCGATGTAGAGGCCGTGGGTGCGGTCGGCGCTGAACAGCCCCTCGCCGAATGAGCGCATATAGTTCCCGTCCCGGTCGAACACCATGATGGGGTGCTCGCCGCGGGTCAGGACGAAGACGTTATCTTGGGAATCGACGGCCACCCCGGGGCATTCCTTGAAGGTTGTTCCCCCTGGTAGCTTGGCCCAATCCTCTACGAATTCGTAGCGGAAGTCACCGGTACCGTAAACTTCTGGCATGGTCAACACCTTCCGAAATTGATTTGGTTTCGAAGCACGCCTATCCTAAACGCCAAGCCGGGACGGCGCAAGGAAGTAACGAACACGCTGATGGGGCCCCCAGACGTGGGCATGTTTCTGCTGGCAGACCACGGCGCCCCGTTTGGGTATCCGCGCCGGTTGGGTATCCCTAGCGAATGGAGTCTCGTCCTTCGCCCTTGATGTAATCGGCGGCGCGAAGGGCCAACGCCTGAATAGTGGGCGTGGGATTGATGCAAGCGCCGGTGGTGAATATGCTGCCGTCGATGATGAACAGGTTCGGCACGTCGTGGCTCCGGCCCCAGCGGTCCACCACCGAATTGGCCGGATCGTCTCCCATGCGGGCTGTGCCCAGCAGGTGCCAGCCGGCGTTGCGGCGGAGCCGGGACCACATCAATTGCCTAGCCCCAGCAGCCTCCAGGGCCTCCTTTGCCCGCTCCACGCCGTGGTCCAGCATCCGGTCCGTGTTCTCGCTCAATGTGTACTGGACCTTGGCCGCCGGGATACCGTTTGTATCGGTCAGGTCCGGGTCCAGAGTGACGCGGTTGTGTTCTTCAGGCAGGTCTTCGGTCATTACGGTGATACCCAACGAGTGACCGAACCGTTCGTCGAACACTTGGTGGTGGTCCCGCCCCCAAGGGACTTTCTCTCCCAGCAGACCGCCCAAAGCGGCGGCCAGAGGGGAGCCGCCGAGGGCCAGCACCTGCAGGTCGTAGCCGCGGACGAAGCCGCGGCTGGTGTCGGTCTCGTAGAACTCCTGGCTCAGCATGGTGCTGCCCCGGGGCCCGCCGTCTTCCGTGCCCAGCCATTCGTCGAACACCCCGACCACCACCCCGGCCGGGTGATGCATCAGGTTCTTTCCAACCAGGCCGGTGCTGTTGGCGAGGCCGTCGGGGAACAGGCTGGAGGTGGAGTTGAGAAGCAGCCTGGGAGTGCCGATGCCGTTGCAGGCCATCACCACGGCCTGGGCTTTCTGCTCCAAAAGGTTGCCGTCGGAGTCGTAATACAGCACGCCCGTGGCCCTGCCGGAATTGTCGACCAGAATCTCTCGCACCCTGGCGTGGGTCTTGAGCCGGGCGCCCAGTTGGAGCGCCTTCGGCCAGAAGATGAGGTCCGTGCTGGCCAGGGAACGCAGATAACCGCCGGTATCGGGCTGCCGCCCATCGTAGGTGACCGAGGATATGGCGGTATCCGAAGCCCACCAGTGCCAGCCCAGCTTGTCGAACCCCTTGGCCAGCAACTCGCCGCCGGGGCGTATCGATAGCGGCGGACACGGCCGTTCCGCCTTGGGCGGGTAGGCGGGGTCGCCCCGGAGACCGGACACGCCCATCATACGGTCGTTCAGGTCCATGTAGGGTTCCAATTCCTCGTAGGTCATGGGCCAGTCGTCGGCCACGCCGTCCTGGGTCTTCAACCGGAAATCCGAAGGATGGAACCGGGGGTAATGGGAGCCGTAATGGATGGTGCTGCCGCCGACCGCGTTGTACATCAAGGGGGCGATGGGGGACTCGGAGTTGTTGACCGGATAGTCTTCCGGCAACTGCCGGACGCTGGGGTCGGGGTTGAAGTCGGTCTGCCAGTGCAGGAGAGCGTCGGGTTCGGACATTGGGAACGCCTCAGGCGACACCCACCCACCCTGCTCCAGGCACATGACGCTGATGCCGGCCTCGGCCAGGCTCCAGGTGAGGGCCGCGCCCGACGCCCCCGCGCCGATCACCAGGATTTCAGGAATGTCTTGGTTGCTGGCCATAATTCCTCACTCTCGACAGCCGTAATTGCGGGGAGTCGCCTTCGGGGCCCTACCGGCGTTCAAAAACCGCGGCGACGCCCTGGCCTCCGCCCACGCACATCGTCTCCAATCCGAACTGGGCGTCCCGGCGTTCCATCTCGTTCAGCAGGGTGGTCAGGATGCGGGCGCCGGTGGCTGCTATGGGATGCCCCAGGGATATGCCGGAACCGTTCACGTTCAGATGGTCTTCGTGCGGCAGCTTCCACTCGCGGAGCACCGCCAGCACCTGGGCGGCGAAGGCCTCGTTGAGCTCGATCAGGTCCATGTCTTCCAGGGACAGGCCCACCTTGGCCATAAGCTTGTTGACGGCGGGCACCGGTCCGATTCCCATGGTCGCCGGATGACAGCCGGTAACCGTCCAGCCCTTCAGGAAGGCCATTGGCGTGAGGCCGAGCTCTTGCAGCTTGTCCTCGGCCACCACAATGCAGACCGAGGCGGCGTCGTTCTGGGCGCTGGCGTTGCCGGCGGAGACCGTTCCGTCCCTCATGACCGGACGCAGCCGGGCGAGGGCTTCCATTGAGGTGTCGGCCCTGGGGCCTTCATCCCGCTCGAAGGGCGCCGGGTCACCCCGTCGCTGCGGCACCGGCACCGACACAATCTCCCGGTCGAACCGGCCGGACTCCTGGGCCGCCACGGCGCGCTGGTGGCTGCGGAGGGCGTACGCGTCCTGCTCCTCCCGGGATATCTCGTACTCCTTGGCCAGGTTCTCGGCGGTCTCGACCATCCCGGAGATGTGGCCGAACCGCTCTTCGGGGGATATGGTCTCCCGGGCCCGGGACAGCCGGTCATGAAGGGTCACCGAGCCGAAACGGGCTCCCCATCGGGACTCGTTGACATAAAACTCGGCATTGCTCATGCTCTCGACTCCGCCGGCGATCACCACGTCGGCATTGTCGGTCTGCACCAGCATACAGGCGTTCAGAATCGCTTGAAGACCGGAGGAACAGCGGCGGTCAAGCTGGTAGCCGGGGACCTCGATGGGCAGTCCCGCCTTGAGCGCCGCCAGCCGGCCAATGGCCGGGTTCTCGCCGCTGGGGTAACCGTGCCCCAGGATGACGTCGTCCACCCGGGCCGGGTCCAGTTTAGTGCGGTCGAGGGCCTCTTTGATTACGGCGCTGGCCAAGTCGGCGGCGGAAATATCCCGCAGGGCGCCGCCGAAGTTTCCGACAGCGGTCCTCACCGGGGACACAATGGCTACTTCACGCATGAAATACTCCTGAATTCCGCCGGAGCGGCGGACGTGTTTGGCCGTCTCCAGGGTAATGTCCGGTAATGATAACGCGGGCCGACGGCGGTGTCGAATGGCGTCGAAAGGACCGGTCGAGAGCCGGGCGGAAAGAGGTCGGGCCGACCCTTTACGCTTCGCGAGAGCGATGGGCCGGCCCGACTTCATAAGGGAGTGGGGCTTCGATGGTAAGGGTGGCTGTCCTGTGGCGCAATGGTCGAATGTCAGTAGAAAAAACCCGTTGCCCGAGGTTATTGCCGGGGTTCGCCGCTGATCAACTGCAGGTATTTGTAGCCGGAGCCGGTGTTGAACAATACGACGGTCTCGTCGCGGCTCAGGAACCCCTCGTCGAGCAGGCGTTTGTAGCCGACCAACGTGGCCGCGCCTTCGGGACAGGCGAATATGCCCTCGGCGGTGGCCAGCTCGTACATCGCGTCGATCATGTCGTGGTCCGCGACCGCCAATGCCGTACCGCCGGTCTCCCGGATAGCGCTCAGCATCAGATAGTCGGCGAACGGCCCCGGCACCCGCAACCCGTCGGCGATGGTGGCGGCGTTGGGCCAAGGCTCGGCGGTGGGCTTCCCTTCCTGGAAGGCCTTCACGATGGGCTGACAACCCTCGGCCTGCACCGCCACGAACCGGGGCAGCCGGCCCTCGATCCAGCCCAGTTCCAGCAGCTCCAGGAATCCCTTGTGCATGCCGATAATGCCGGTGCCGCCTCCCGCCGGGTAAATTATCGTGTCGGGCATCTTCCAGCCCAGTTGCATGGCCAGTTCCAAGCCCATGGACTTCTTGCCCTCGGCCCGGTAGGGCTCCTTGAGAGTGGAAAGGTCGAAGAGCCCCTGCTCCTGGGCCACGGCCACGGCCTGCCGGCCGGCGTCCCCTATGAGGCCATCCACCAAATTCAGTTCCGATCCGGCCACCAGGCATTCCTTCTTGTTCGAGTCTGGAGCGTCTTGAGGCATGAAGACCTTGGCGGAGAGTCCGGCCCTCGCGCAGTAGGCGGCGGCGGCCCCGGCGGCGTTGCCGGCCGAGGGCATGGTGAAGCCGGCGGCTCCCAGTTCCAGCCCCTTCGAGATGGCCGCGGCGATACCGCGGGCTTTGAAGGTGCCGGTGGGGTTGAGTCCCTCTTCCTTTACATAAAGATTGGTGACCCCCAACCTTCCCTCCAGGTTCGCCAGCCGCATCAACGGCGTCCCGCCCTCACCCAGAGTGACGATACGGTCCGGGTCCTCCACCGGCAGCAACTCCGCGAATTGCCACATACCGCTGGGCCGTTCCGCCAGCCGGTCGCGGTCGACCTCGTTGCGCATGCGGTCCAGGTCATACCGGGCGTACAGCACCTTCTCGCAGCATGGGCTGACGTTGATTAGCTGTTCGTGGGGGTAGACGGCCCCGCAAACGGTGCATTCGAGATGAGAGAGGTAGCTAGTCATGGGGGGCTCCAGGTTGTCTAAGGAACATCTAAACAAGTCCCTTCCCCCCG
>DAOUHF010000102.1:0-3203 GCA_034428795.1 Dehalococcoidia bacterium | reverse complement strand
TATGCCGGCTTGGCCAAAGTTATCCACTGTTACCGACCCGAACACGCCCCCGGGACTGATCACTTCGATGCGGTCATCGTACCAGTAAACTCGCACTGGAGCGTTGTTGCCCTCGTAGGAGCGGTGCATCATCGCATTGTGCGCAATCTGCCGTATCGCTCCGATCGGATAGGTGCTGGTCCGCCGTTCCACAGGCGCGGAGTTAAAGTCAACCGCCGTTCGGTTGTGTCCTTGCAGCTTCTGGTCAAGACGCTGCAGCATATCCGTAATTGTCCCGCTGATCTCCGCTGCATCGGATATGTCGTCCGTTGGCTCATTGCCGACGAACCTCAGGAATTGAATATAAGCTCCTGGCAGGTAGTCCAAAGTTCGGTTACCCAGCACCAGCAACCCCAAAACTGTTGGAGTTGAATCGTCAGGCGACGCTATCATTTTCGTAGCGGCCAGTTGTTCCTCGAGGCTGCGGCCATTGGCTTCAAGAACGTCCGGCGCGAAAGCTTGCGGAAGATAATCGTTTTGGAATTGGGTCAGATTGAGGTCCCGTAATGTTGCTGAAGGGAGCGGTTGTATATCAAAGGGGAGGTCCGCGTACCGGCGCCGTTCGTGCAAAATCCTCTCGTCCTGCTCCGTGGCGATTGCTTGTCTGGAGCCAAGCCGGATATGAACCCTGCCCCTTAGCCGAACCGGCGGAGAGTTGGAGGGCAGCACGATGACCACCGCAGTATCACGGTCTTCAACAGTCCACTTCCGAACCGTCATCGTGGGTGGCGGGAGTATATTGCCGTCGGTTTTCATATTGGCCAGTTGTATGAGCAACTGGTCTGTGACGGTGGTCCCGGTTACTGTGCGGTCATCACGCACCCCCAGAAAGACCACGCCAGGCTTGCCATAGCCGGGCAGGTCGTTGGCGAAGGCACAAATTGCCTCTTCAATTCTTCCACGAGTGTTCGTACCCAGGGATTCTTTGAACTCTACCCGGTCCCCTTCGCCGTCTCGCAAGAGGTTCAGTAGGTATTCGTCTCCTGGGTCCATCACCATATTCCCACCTCTCGGTCCTCACTCACCGGCCAGAAGGATACGCAACGCCTTGATGGCATTGTTGGCATTGAAGTGCTTGAAGTCTGACGGCATTTTAGCATACCAGTAGTAAGTCTCGAGTCGGTGTTATGGTAATTATTAAACTGGAGGCTGCTCCCATGATTACCCTCGGCCCCCTACCGTTGGTGAATGAGCCGACCTCCCAGGCAGCCCCTTGGGATTGGTGGGCTTCACAGCGGAAGCGCCTTTCCTGCTTCCCTCAGACGCCGGCGGCGGTCTTCCACGTCGGGCAATACGGACGCCACCAACCTCCAGAAATCGGCCGAGTGGTTCTTGACCTTCAGGTGAGCCAGTTCATGCACGACCACGTACTCGATCAGGGACGCTTCTAGCATCATGACTCGCCGTCAGAGGCACAACTCCCCCAGCGTTGCCGTTGGTCGCGAATCAGTATCTGCTGTTGCGCCCCGTTACCCAGCCGGTGCCACCAGCGGTTGACGTTGTCTCTCAACCGGTCGGCGGCGCGAACACGATACCACTCCACGACGGCCCGGCGAATGCGTTCGTAACGGTCAACGCCTTCAAGGTCCCGAGGTACAGAGATCCGGAAGCGCCAGTGATCAAAGCGGACCTCCGGCCGGCGCACATTCGCAGATTCGACAATTGACTTTACGTTGCGCCCGAGGTAAGGCAAAGTTTCACCACTGACGAAGCGTTTGGGAGCGGGTCGCAGAGTTCCATCGGCGGCGTGGTTAAGAATCCAGGCCGCCCGCTTGCGGACGATGGCCCGCAGCGGGACTATAGAACATTTTACCCGAACAGATTTCCATTTTTGGCTTGAAGCTCGGGGTAATCGTGTCTTAATTAATATCGTGTAACGGGTATCCAACACATTGATAATCCTTCCCGGGTGATGTGGCGCGGTCCGAGTGTCAAGGGCGGCGGCAAAAGTTACCGCCGGGGATATGACCAAGTAAAGATAAAGCCTACTTCGAGCTGCGGGTGCACCAGCCGGGGGAACATCTTGCCGGTTGCGGCTGCCGAACGTGCCTGGCCGTTCAGTCCTTGGCGGAAAAGTTGTTGTACCAATGGCCCTATGTTGTCGCCCTGGAGCAGTCCGCCCAGGACGAGGACATAGCCCGGGCCGCGGTGGCTGCGGCATCCCTGGACGCTGCGCAGCCGGGGCCGAGCATACATCGGGCGGGCGGGGTTGCTGGCCAAAGAGAAGGCCGATACAAAGCAATGAAGCGACGCAAGGACAGTGGCGGGTGTACGGCTGTCAGCGTTCTGACCTGGTTGAAGCCGTGGGCTTGGCCGGCGTGGAACTGCGAGATATGCGCTGAGAGGCGACCCGGTTCCTGGTACGGCTCTCCGATTGGCAGCAGCTTCTCCGCAGGCTGGCGCCGAGGGGGCTGACCCAAGAGGCGCAACGGGGCCTGTGGGGGGAACTCTGGATTCTCCGAGACACCATGGCTACACTGCCGCCGCCCAGTGGCATCACGATTGGTTGGCATGGCGCATCCAGGTCGAAGGCTGATCCTACGGCAAGGGGGTCCAGCCCTTCTTGGAATATCCCGGGTGGGGCGCCTTGGTCTGGTGCCGCTCCAGTGGGGCCGGTGCTGCCGATCTGCAGGAGTTCCCCGGCGACTTGGAACCGGCCTGGGAGCGATTTGCCGGGAGCTTGGTGGAAGGGGTGGCGGATGGGAACGCCGGTAGCCTGGGGTTCGTGGTGGGGGCCACCGCGCCGGCGGCCTTGCGGCGGGCCCGGCAGATACTGCCGGAGGGCGTTATCCTGGTGCCGGGGGTCGGTGCCCAGGGCGGGGACCTGCCGGCGGCGGTGCGGGCCAGTGTGGACGGACGGGGTCGGCGGGCGATTATCTGTGTTGCCCGGGAGCTCACCCAGTGCCGGTCGGGAGCAGCCCGGGCGGCCGCTGCCCGGCGCGATGAGCTGGCTGAAATCCTGGCGGAATTGGGGCATCCCCTTTCACGATTGTCGGGGGGATGACGGTATGTCTCCTGTTTGCCGTGTTCGGCCAGAGCTCTGTGGGAACCGGCTCCCCGGCGTACGCCGGCGCCGCTGGACCGTTCCAGCTTTCTGGCGCAGCTGCCGACCGGTCATGCGGTCACCGTGAAAACGCCCTTGGTACGCTTGGTTGGGGTGGTTG
>DAOUHF010000101.1:0-1817 GCA_034428795.1 Dehalococcoidia bacterium | reverse complement strand
TTGCCAGCCACCGGATTCTGGATTCCCGCTTTCGCGGGAATAACGGAAACAGACGCTTGGAGACCGATATTCTTAAATTGACGACACTCCCTGAAGCATCCATCCGGGGGCTTTCGTTTCTCGGTAAACGGCCATTCTGAGCCGGGGCGAAGAATCCAAGGTTCACATCTTCAACAAGTCTGGAGTGTAGATTCTCCTCCGCCATGCTCTCAGAGGAATGACAGCTACGGAGAACCCGCCCAGGCCGGTGCGCTCGCGGTCAACGGGGAGACGGAGGGGCAGCTGCCCCATGTCCATGAAAACAGGGGCGGGTCTTCACCCGCCCCTGCAAGTTTCCCGTGCCGGGAACGCTCCCGATGCGACTAGCGCAACGGTGCCGCGTAAATCTGTCCGTCCTTGGGGCAGTCCTGGCAGGGAGCATCGGCCCAGAGGGCGTTGCGCCCGCCCTCGCGCGGCAGATTGATGCCGCCGGGGCCAAGGTTGCGGTCGTAGATCTCGCCGTAGTTGCCGACGGCCTTGAGCACGTTCTGCGCCACGTCCATGTCCAGGCCCAGGCTCTCCTGTCCGTAGGATCCCTCGAAACCGAGCAGCCGGTCCTTAACCGTCTCGCCGGTAGCGGCGCCGGGGACGCTGTCGGAGGTGATGCTGAAGGCCTCGCCGTAAATCAGGATAGCCATTACGGTCTTGACGACGTCGAACCACTGGTCATCGCCGTGGGGGACCACCGGCCCCAGTGGCTCCTCGGAGATGGTCTCCGGCAGGATGGTGTGGGCAGTGGGGTCGTCAAAGCCGGAACCAATGGCGGCCAACTGCGAGCGGTCGTTGGTGAAAGCGTCGCACTGCCCGCCCTGGTAGGCTGCCGACACCGCGTCGGTATCCTCGAAGGTCAGCGGCCTGATGTTCAGGTTGTACTGGTTGGAGAAGTCCTGCAGGTTCAGTTCGGTGGTGGTGCCCTGCGTCACGCACACACTGGCGCCCTGCAGCTCCAGCGCGCTGGTCAGGCCCAGGCTCTTGTTGACCAGGAAGCCCTGGCCGTCGTAGAACATGGTCTGCACATAGTTGCCCCACTGGGCGTCGCGGGAGCTGGTCCAGGTCACCGTGCGCACCAGCAGGTCAACCTCGCCGGACTGGATCGTAGGCCCGCGCTCGGCGGCGGTAATCAGGCGAATCTCGATGGCCTTGGGGTCGCCCAGCACCGCAGTGGCGACGGCGCGGCACAGGTCGATGTCGAAGCCGAGGTTGTTGCCGGAAGCGTCTATGAAGCCGTAGCCGGGAACGTCGTTGCGGCTGGCGCAAATCAGGGTTCCCCGGTCCTTGATGGTTTGCAGGCGGCTTTCCTGCACCATCACAGGCTGCACGGGCGCGGCGACGGTAACCGGAACCTGCACCGTTACCGGCACTTCGCGGATGACTTCCACTGTCTCGCTGCCGCAGGCGACAACGAGCAGCAACAGCAGCGCCGACAGCATCGTCAATGGGACAAAAATTTTAGTCTTCAAACCGGCTCTCTTCATGTGTTTTTCATCCTCCGGTTACTCACAATTTTGGGCCAGGAGCCCCACTCCGGCCACACTTGGAAAAAGTATAACCACAACGCTCCGCCTCCGCCACAATGCGAAACTGGATTAACCGTAATTCGTCAACGAACAAAACGAAGGGGCGCGACCGAGGCCGCGCCCCTGAAACTCTGCGAGTACCGTTTGAAGCTACCGTCCGCGCAGCCTCGGGTCCAGCACGTCGCGCAGTCCGTCGCCCAGGAAGTTCACCGCGAACACCACCAAGCCGATGGCCAGCATCGGCGGCACCGGCAGCCACGC
>DAOUHF010000100.1:0-1599 GCA_034428795.1 Dehalococcoidia bacterium | reverse complement strand
TTAGCTCACTCCAACGCTTTTTAGACACCCTCTTGGGGAACGCCTACACGAACCCGGTTACCCATGTTTGCTGTCTTCATTAAGAACCTCTCATTTCATGCGTTTGCTGTCTAGACATTCGCCACGCCGCGCCATCTGCCAACGTCCCGACGAAGGACACGCGCCGGGCCCTCAGCCCGACTCGTCGCGGTGCCAGCCGGAGCCGAACACCAGCCCGCCGTAGCTGGCCACCCAGATGTGCAGGGACTCCGTGGTCACCCAGTTGCCCTCCTCGCTGGCCTCGAACATATCCACGCCGAACAGGTCTTTAATGTCCCTTCCCACCAGCTCTTTGTCGTAGTGATCAACGACTTTGCCACTGCCGTCCACTATGAACGCGGACCAGTTCCCGTCAACCGTCTCTATGCTGTTGTAGTAGTCAATGGCCGCTGCCAGGCCCGCAAAATCACTTTCCGAGCCTGTGAAGTAGTCCACGGTCCCTTCCAGCCCCACCGAGCGGAACTTGCTCACGGCGGCCGCCACAAAGGACTTGGTGAATTCGTCGGCGTCGACGTACCATCCGGAGCCGAACAGCAACCCGTCATGCCGCACCACCCAGGCGTTCTTGAGCTGCAACTCGCCGAAACCGGTGCCGATGGACCTGGTTTCGGGATTCCCGTACACGTAGGACACCCACTTGCCCTCTTCGGTGGCCAAGAGCATTTCAGGACCGAAGTTATAGCCGTTGGCGTCGGTGCCCAGCAGGCCTTTCAGGTCAAGACCGACAAGGCTCCCGTCGGGATGGGCGATAACCAGGTCGTTGACGTCGACGATGAACACGTACCATTGCCCGTCGATGCTCTCGGGCCGGTTGTAGGAGGCCAGGGTGAACTCCAGCCCTTCCGTTTCGTAACTGCTGATGGCGTTGTTTACGAAGAACTTGGTGTACTCGGCAGGCGACGTTTTTGGAGGAACGGTCGCCACCGCGTATTGGGCCAGTCGAATGGCCTCGTCTGCAGTAAGTCCAGGGTCCGGCTTGGGCAGGTCCGCTATGGCCGCTTGTATCAGCTCCTCCACATCGGCGCTGGTGAGGCTGGGTTCGGGCTGTGGCATACCCGCGATGGCCGCCTGGATCGCCTCCTCCACATCGGCGCGGGTCAGGCCCGGCTGGGTCGGCGCCGGAGCGGAAGCAGCCGCCTCCGAGCGCACAATCTCCTGCACTTCCTCTCGGGTCAGCCCCGCGGCGGCGTCCGTGTCGGCATCGCCGCATGCGGCCAGCAGGATGGGGACCAACAGGAGCAGAGCAGCCAGCGCCATAGTCTTGAGCTTCAGGTCAAGCATTGGGCCTCCGCCTTTCTTCTTCAGTTTTGGTATCCGTGAAAGCATTTCACCATAATCCGCCGTGAGCACGGTAGCCAGCGCTCACGGCGGAAATTCCTTAGTCCGCGCCGTTCAGATGCCGTCGGATGTATTACACGCCGCCGGCGCCGTTCACGAAGTGATCGGAGGGGACAAAAAAGTTCGAGTGCGTCAGCGTAGCGTCGTTGCCGGAGGCGTCCTGGATGGCGCCGCCGTTCAGCGTCAGCTTGTTGGCCCGGATTTCCAGACCGTCACTCGCCC
>DAOUHF010000099.1:0-2488 GCA_034428795.1 Dehalococcoidia bacterium | reverse complement strand
TGCTGACGCGCGAGTTCTGGCCCTGGATGAAGGGCAAATGGGATGACATCAACTACGCCATCCACTGGTACAAGCGGAACCGCGGCGAATGGACGCGGCAGCTGAAGAACGCCAGGGCGGCCAGGGCGGCCAGGGCGACCGGGGAACGCGGGCAGGCCAGGCCGGAAGACCGGGCGGAAAGCCACCACCGGGACCACGAACGGCGAGGGGCGGAAAGGGAGAGAATCCCGGTCTGGGACAGCAGTATCCCGCCGGACCCGGACGCCGGGTCCCTGTGGAGCAGGGTCCTCGAAGACCTGCGGCCGCAGCTGCCCCGCCACGCCTTCGACACCTGGCTGAAACCCACGGCGGGCGTGGCGTTCAGAGGAGACCAGTTCATCGTGGCCGCTCCGACTGCCTTCGCCGTGGAATGGCTGGAACGAAGGATGTTCCGCACATTGGAGAGCACCCTCGAAAAGGCGGCAGGCCGCGGCCTGCAACTCCAGCTGCAGACCCTGGAGGACCATGACGGCGAGGACCCCCCGGCGGGGGATGAAGGCCGGGAGAACACCTCGGGGCCGGATTACGGACCAGGGGGTGAAAACGATGGGTGAAGGCAGAGCCGCCAGGAAGGCGTACGGCGCGGTCAGGGACGCGCCGTACGCTACCGGAACGCGGCCAGGGCGGCGCGGAAGCGCGGCGGGACCCCTCTCAAGGACGCGGCGGCCCGGGCCGGAATCCTGCTCAGCGCCGCCGCCTGGCACCCTCTCTGGCAGAAGCGACGGGTCTCCCTGGGGGAAACCCACCTGCCGGATTCGCCCGTCCCGCCCGCGCAAACCCGCTGGGGGGAGGTGTTCCAGGCCTCCAAGCGCTTCGGTTTCGTCCTGAGCCAGGGAAACCGGTCCCACACCCTGGCCGGCGGGATCCTGACGGCGGCGGAGCGGCTCCGCAGGAAGGACTGCACGCCGATGCCCTGGCAGAAGACCGGGGCGGCCGCCCCGGCGGTGTGATCCGTATTCCGCCTGCGCATGGAATCCCTCGACTGCGCTCAAGCCCCCGGTCCTGAAGACCCGGCTCCCGGACAGCACAATCACGGCCGCTCCCAACGCGGCGGAGATTCAACCGGCGCCGTATTGTTGACGCACGGGAGAGCATGACCGCGACCCGCGTGCATACCGAAGTTGAAAAGCCCCTGCTGGAAGCAGCCGGCGCCTGCCGCGCGGCAGGGCAGCTTCGGCGGTAATCCGGGCCGCCCTGACCCTTGCCACGGCGGCGCACAGACAGCAAGCCCGGCCGGTCATGAATTCACGAATCCCCGAATTCACTGCCGGGACGCCCAGCCGCAGAAACGGTTGACGCCCATCAACCACGCCGGCGCGGCTTTGATTGCAGATTTACGGCACATCAGAAATGGGGCCGGCCCTTGTTTCACGTTCCGAAGTCACGGGCCGGCGCAGGCTCAACTTCCAGCGGCGGCCGGGACCCCGGTGAAACCGGAGGGTGGACCTGATTGCCTTCAGCCACCTGACCGGGTTCCACACCTGGACCGGCCATATTCACGTCGGCTGCATCACCCGGGCCCTTCACCCCTGCGATATGCTGTGGCGCCTGCAGGAGGTCCCCGGCCAGCTGCGAGCGGCCCATGTCCAGCACACCGGGGACTTCTACGCCGTCCACGCCGGCAGCCGCCGGTTCCCGTAAGGTCAGTCCGGTGATGCCCGGCCAGGGCGGATGACCAGCCCCGGGACTCGCTTCCGAACATACCCCAGGCCATGAACGTATCCGCCGATGCCGGTTTTCACGCAGGGGCGACCCTCCCGGCGGATGGTGGAGATCCCGCCTGCGAATCCCCGGTCCCCGGCGTGTCCCACACTCTGCGGCTCATTCGTAACACCCCGGGCCTCCGCCCTTCTCGTTGGCCGTGTCCAGGCCACGTAGTAGTCGTAGTATATCTAGTGTATAAGCAAGTTGGTTATTACAACTACAACTACGAAGGAGTACAGCCGGGAAACGGCTGTTGATCATGGCAAAGCCAGAACAAAAGACAGATCTTCCACACGTGTCCGCCCGCTGTGCCCATCCTGTTCGGCATGGAGAAGACTCGAGACCACGTCCGTCTTCGGCCCTGCATTCACTGTCGAAGCCCTAGCTATTTCACCGTGGAGTGTTTGGAGCTGCGGACACAAAGCGCCGAAGAAACCCCGACTCCGGGGGCGGCGACCGCCATCTGAGGCGTGGAACACCGGCAGGGCAGCGTCATGTCCCGACATGTCCCGACATGGCCGCCGCGGTTCGCCAGGGAGATCAGCGCGACAGACGTTCGTCAGCAACTGGTAACTACACCCATTCGGTGAGGGATTCTCTTCCGGGAATTCCCCTGTTTTCAGCTTCGATTTCCATGGTTATCCTGACGTTCGCTCCTAACAGGCCGGACAGATGGGCGATTACTTCGTCGGCTATTGCGCTGGCGTCGCGCCCGAGCCTGGTGGGATTGAGCTTGACTGACCCG
>DAOUHF010000098.1:0-2100 GCA_034428795.1 Dehalococcoidia bacterium | reverse complement strand
TCCCCGAAGAGCAGGTGGGCGGCGAAGAAGCGCCGTTGGTCCGGGGTGGTTGCCTCGAAGGCCCTGATGGGTTATTCCCGTCACGCCGGCACTGGTGTCCCCTATTGGTCCGTTGTCGCCGTTTGACTGGCTATGTCCTGTCGCCTGGCGTCGCTGCGCCTGCGGGACTCCCGGTGTCGCTCTGCACAGGAGGGGCAGCGGGCCTGGCCCGGGATGCTCGTATGGCTGCAGCTCTTGCATAAGCCGAGTGCTTTGACTTTCTTTCTTTTTCTCGTGCGTAGCTCCGGCGGGCTTCCATGCGCTCTGGGCGCTGGTTTCTTATCCGGTCGTACTCTCGGCGGCCTTGTTTTGGGGGTTTGGGCTTTTTGGGCTTGTCGGTGGGAGGTTCCTTTGCGGCGCTGGGCTTGGTGGGAGGTTTCTTACGGGCGGCTTTGGTTTTCTTTGGTCCGGTGCTGCCTTTCCTCAGAAGAGGGAAGGTGTGCTGAAAGGTAATTCTTTTAGGAGAGAGTGCGGGGGTTGCTGACAGTGGACGCCCTCCTCTTGGAGGCGGACGTCGGGGCGCTGAGGCGGCTTCCGGAGCGGCTGGAGCTCGTCCAGACTCCGTTGCCCGCGGACGCGGAGTTTCTCTCTGATATGACTGGAAGGCTGGACCCCGTGGGATACGAAGTTCTGTCTGAGAACTCGGGGCGGTTGCTGCTCAGGTATTCAGAGGGCACCTGGGAAGATGGCTCTCTGCGTCCCAAGGCGGAGTGTTGTTATCCGGCCTTGGCCTCAGCCCTCTTCTTGGCCCTGTATCGCTTCTTCATACCCCCCGCCGTTCTCTCCCTGTACTTCCACCCGCCTAGTCTTTTTAGACGTGCCGCAGGGCCGGTTGCGCCGGCGTCGTCGCCGGATACTGTTCGTCAATCGCTACCGGGCCCTGATTCCATTTTCCGTTGTCGATGAGCGATTCTCAAGTGCCTGCTGTCATCAAACGGTGCGGTGCTGGCGGCACTCTCGCTTCTCGTTCTTGGGCAGCGCTTGTACCTATGCCAGGTTCGTGACTAAGTTGTCGGCGAACTATCCGTCCTCGGTCTGGCAGCCCTTTGCTGGGACGCCTCCAGGGTCGCACTTACGTCCTGCCTCTTCCTCTTGTCCTAGCGCTTGTGGTGTTTCCTGTGCTTCTCGGCACAGGTTTCACACCTGATTTGACCTTGGATAGCGGGGTTGGAACAGTCTTTGCATTTGCCCGTTTCCTTGGCGATTTTGGTTAGTTTCCTTCCATTTTGCCGCCGGTTTTCCTTCCGTTCTGGAGTTTGGTTTCTGGCCCGTTCGTATTCCTTCCGCTCTTCGGGCGTCTGCGTGGGCCTTGGCTGGTTGGCTTTCTTGGCCTGGTTGGCTTTCTTGGCCCGCGAGTCCGGTGTCCCAGGGTTTCGGAGTGTATTCTCCAGGTGTCCGGTTTCAGTTGTGCCTGGGGTGGCTTTCTGTTTGGAGTGATTCCCTTTGGGTTTGATCCTTCTTCCGGTGCCCATGACGAAGCTGGATTCAAAGATGCGCTCTTTGGACATCCCCGCTTGCCCGGGGTCTGCGTAGGCGAGTGAGCCTATGTCTCCCTCGGGTCCATCCCCGTATATCCGGGATCTGCAGGTCGGCCATGAGGTTGGCTTCTTGGGGTCCCTCGGGGCCATCCCCGCATGCCCGGGGTCTGCACGGTGAACATCTTCGGGGGAATCTCCGGCCCTGGTCCATCCCTGTATGCCCGGTGCCACGGTGGGTTTGTCTGGCTCGATGCCGGCATCGTTCCCGGCGCGCCACGGTCTCGATGTAGTCGACATCCTCCATGACCCAGACCAACTTTTCTGACTTCATCAGGTTGAACGGGATGGCGCCCTTGATGTCCTGCCGGTCCGGGACCACGCCCTCGGCGATCTCCCGCAGGACCGGGCCTTGATCAGGCTGGTATGCACGCCGTGGGCGTCCAGCTGGGCTTGGCTGTCAAGGGCGTCGACAAAACATACCAGTGGGGCGGAGCAAAAATGTACCACCAGAGAGGTCATTGGCCAGCGTAAATGTCCGCGCCAGTTGTTCGGGAGAAGTGTCACAGAGGCAGGCTGGCAGCAG
>DAOUHF010000097.1:0-2136 GCA_034428795.1 Dehalococcoidia bacterium | reverse complement strand
GGGAAAGGCTGTCCCCTCACCGGGCCTTGCTGAAGGCAAAGTGGGTGATTGACCAGCCAACCGCAAACTGATACAAGTGCAAACCACGGGTGTTCAGGGTGGCCGGATGTTTGTGAATAACACTGGCCTGAAGAACCTGAATAGCGACTGTTGTTGATCTACGATTCCGTCACCCGCTAACTGGTCAGCGACTATGTCATCCCCGAGTATGTCATCCCTATCAGGGATGTGACGTTGAATCAGCAAGAACAGGCAAGGATCCAGGTGCTCAACTGCGTTCTGGAATACCAGCTTCCCATGGCCCAGGCTACCGAGATTATGGGAGTGAGCGAACGTCATTCCCCTGGCTCGCCGACAACCCGGACCTCCTGGGCGGGGAGTTCGGCGTTCCTCTCAAGCCTGTCGGCACCGGGGTCCCCGTCGGCGACTTCTCCCTCGACATCCTCGCCCGGGACGCCAACTCCGGCGCGATCGTCGCCATCGAGAACCAGACCGCTGGCACCAACCACGCCCACCTGGGCCAGCTCCGGACCTACGCCGCCGGGACCGGCGCCAGCGCCGTCGTCTGGATAGCAACCCAGTTCCGGAACGAACATCGGGCCACCCTCGACGGGCTCAACGAGGGGACCAAGGAGTCGCGGCTGCCGAACGCGGTTGAGAGCGCGTGCGGGGACGAGTCGTCCGAGTGAGTCGCCTGCTCCCGTGAGCGCTGCCGAAGGCCGCCACCGTTGAGAGGGCTTGCGGCAAGGAGTCATACGAGTGGGTCCCCTGCTCCCATGAGCGCTGCCGAAGGCCGCCACCGTTGAGAGGGCTTGCGGCGAGGAGTCATACGAGTGGGCCCCCTGCTCCCGTGAGCGCTGCCGAAGGCCGCCACCGTTGAGAGGGCTTGCGGCGAGGAGTCATACGAGTGGGCCGCCTGCCCCCGTGAGCGCTACTGAAGACCGCCACCGTTGAGAGAGTGTGGAAGGGACGAGTCGTCCGAGTGGGCCGGGCCGCCTGCCCCCGTGAGGGTTATTGAAGATCGCCCCCGGCGCACTGCTACCGATCAATTGAAGCCGGATTTGGATCCCGGACCGGCGTTGCGGTCGCCCGATTGTCATCCCCGCCTCCGCTGATCTTCGCCTCAAGGAATGGGACGGCGCCAATCTGGATGTGCCGCGGCCGCCGGAGACTCTTGGCACCGGTGGCGTTGCGCCGGTGCCAAGAGCAGCCTCACTGTCGCCGCCACGAACGATGACGATGCGCCAGAAGCGCCCGATCCATTTGACGTCCGGCTAGCGAACATTCAGCTACATGGCCGCCTGCTTCAGTGCCAGTGCGTGGGTAATGGAAGCGACCAGCCCCGGCTGGATGAGCCGCTCTACGGATGTTTTCGTGGGTGGTTCAGGGCCGGCGCGCAGCGCGCCGGCCGCCAAGCCGTCGGCCCAGCCGTTTTCCCCGCTCCCGCGTTCCACTGTCGGAGCCCACACTGACCGATCTGGAACCCAGGTGGCCCAACCGGCGGCCGGCAGGCCGTCCACCAATGCCAGACCAACGGGAGATGCCTATGAAGCAACGCGATCCGGAAGAGCACGGCCCGGCGGGCCCGGGCCACATGACCCACGGACCAGCAGGCCGGGCGAACAACCCGGCCTGACTTTTCGATACCACACAAGGAGACATGACTCATGGTCGACATGGTAGAGAACATCATGGAAGCTTCCCGGACGGTCACCCGGACGGCCGATATCGTAAAGGACTACGAGGTGCTGCGGTCGCAGTTCAACAACGTGCTGGACCTGCTCCTGCCCGGGGACGGAAACGACCTTCTCCCCCTCCACGGCCAGGACTGGCCCGCCCTCAAGGACGAGGTCACCGGGTGGATGGAGGGGCAGGTGTACGACCGCCGCCTGAGGCAGACCTTCGGGTCCGGGGCCCGGAGGGTGGACGTCGAGGCCGAGCACCTGCTCGACGATTACTGGTGGGTCACGGCCACCCCGGCCGGGACCGACCCGGATGACGCCGCCATGGCGGTGGTCAGGATCAGGGACAGCAAAGACCGCCTGCGCTACGGGGCGGGCTACTCGGCCCGCATCTCCTGACCGGACGGAGGGGGAGCCACTGGGAACCACTGACAGGTCCCGGTGGCTCCCCCGG
>DAOUHF010000096.1:0-15279 GCA_034428795.1 Dehalococcoidia bacterium | reverse complement strand
AGATTTCCCACAACTTGCTCAAGAAGGAGACCAGCCTCAAAGTCGGCATCCAAGGCAAACGCCTGCAAGCCGGCTGGCGCGAGGACTACCTTCTCAAAGTCCTCCTCGGTTAAGACGCGATTGCCCTGTCGAAGAGCCGTGGGGAGACGTGGGCCGGCCTCCGTATGCTACAATTTCATGCGACCTGGTCCAGCGATGTTCTCCCCGACGCCCCGTCTGGGGGACCGGCGGTCCCCTTGAGTGAAATGTCCTCCACACCCCGCCACGGCAGCTTCGTCCTCTCCCGCGCCAGCTTGGAAACCTTTTTGGACAGGGCGCCGTCGCCCCTCTTTGACGTGCTGCGGCAGTCCGCCGAAGAGGCGGGCTGGCCCGTTTACCTGGTGGGCGGGCCCTTGCGGGACGCCTTCCTGCGCCGGCCAGTACGGGACCTGGACTTTTCGGTGGAAGGGGACGCCCCGGCCCTTGCAGCGGCCTTGGCCAAAAAAACGGGCGCCCGGTTGACCACTCATCCGCGGTTCGGTACGGCGACGGTCGAGTTGGACGGGGCGCAGTTGGACCTGGTGACGGCCCGCCGCGAGGAATACCCCAGCCCCGGGGCGCTTCCCGTGGTGGCGGCGGGAAGCATGGCCGATGACCTGGCCCGAAGGGATTTCTCCATAAACGCCATGGCCTTCCCCATCAGCCGAAGCGAGTCCGGTCTGCTGGACCCCCACGGCGGGTTGACCGACCTTGCCGATGGGCTGGTTCGCGTCCTACACCCAGCCAGCTTCGTCGACGACCCCACCCGGGTGTTCCGGGCGGTGCGCTACGCCCGGAGACTGGGTTTCACGGTGGAACCGGGTACACTGGAACGCTTGAACGAAGCCGTTTCCGCAGGAGCCCTGGGCACGGTTTCCGGTGACCGCTTGCGTCACGAACTGGAACGCATATTCGCTGAGGACCGACCGGCGGAGGCCCTTGAGGCGGCGGCGGAACTGGGAGTTCTCCCGGCAATCCTTCCCGCGTTGGGCCGGCGGGAAGTTACCGGCACGATCAGGAAGGCGGGCGCACTGTCAGCGGTTCCCCCTTCCTTCTGGCTGGCTGCCCTGAGCTATCATCTGACGCCCGGGGAAGGGGAGAGTCTCGTCCAACGCCTGAATCTGACCAGGGAGCAGTCCCGGCTGGTACGTGATACCATCTGGCTCAGGGAGAATGAGGATGCGGTAAGGGGAGCAGCGGCGACGCTTTCGCGGCTCGCTGCGGCCCTCGGAGGAATTCACCCGGAAGCGGTGGCCGCCGCCGCGCCGCTGACCGGTGATCCGGTGGTCTCCCGCGTTCTGGCGGCCCACAATGCCCGGCTCCAAGGGGACCGTGCCGGTATCTCCGGAGACGATCTACTGGACTTGGGGTTGGCTCGGGGCCCGGCCGTCGGCGCCGTTCTGGACCGATTGCGCGACGCCCGCCTAGACGGATTGGTAACCACGCCGGAAGAGGAGCGGATTCTGGCGAGGAAATTGGTGTCGCTGGTCGCGGACCGTGGACTCCCGCCCAATTGGGAAGAGACCGGAGAATAAACGGCGCCGGAGAATAAACCGCCGAATGCGATAAGGCCGCATCTGACGTCAAACAGGTTTTGAAGGGCGATGGCTGAGCAACCGATACAACCAGACGAAATGGAGAGTTGCGTAATTTGCGGCGAGGCTCTGGACGGGTTCCACGAGACCTATTGCCAGATGTGCGGCGGCAAATTCCACCAACCGTGGAGCCAGGAAGCCGGGTTGCCCCAGTGCGGCCGCATCGGCAGCCACGAGGACGCCTTGGCCATCGTGTTTCTGTGCGACGACTGCTACTATGGCCGGAGACCGTAGCGCCAATAGCAGAGTCCCTCATCTCGCCGGCTTTATCCCAGCCGCCAGCCCATTGCTGGCGGCTGATTGGTGAATGACGCCTGGCCCGGATTACCGATCCGAATTACCGGCCCGAATTACCGGCCCGGATTGCCGATATGGATTTAGGAGAGCAACCCGATGCAAGCAGTCTACATCGAAGCCCACGGCGGACCCGAAGTATTGACCGTCGGTGAGCGACCCGATCCGGCGGTACAGCCGGGGGAGGTGAAGATCAGGGTGCGGGCCACCGCGCTAAACCGCCTCGACCTCTACACCAGGGAGGGCGGCCGCGGCCTGCAGAGGGAGTTCCCGCCGCCCCTGATCCTGGGCGGCGACTGCGCCGGCGAGGTAGCCGAGGCGGGACCGGGGGTTGGCGAGCTCAAGGAGGGCGACCGTGTGGTGGTCAATCCCAGGCTGAGCTGCCAGCAGTGCCCGGCCTGCCTGTCGGGGCAGGACGACCTCTGCCGACGCTCCAGGTTCTTGGGCAGCGCCATCGACGGAAGCTACGCCGAATACCTGGTCCTGCCGGCCGCCAACGTCCATCCCATCGCTGGAAACGTGAGCTTCGAGCAGGCGGCCGCCATCCCGACCACCTACCTGCCGGTATGGAACATGCTGGTGCGGCGGCTTCAACTCAAGCCGTGGCAGACCGTGCTGGTGCTGTCGGCGTCGGCCGGCGTCGGCACTGCGGCAATACAAACGGCGAAGGACGTTATCGGCGCCAGGGTGATCGCCACCACCAGCACCGCGGAGAAGGCCGCCAAAGCCCGTGCTTTGGGGGCTGACGAGGTCATCAACTACACGGAGGAAGACATCAGGGAACGGGTCAGAGAGCTGACCGGAGGCGCCGGGGTGGACTGCGTGGTGGACCACGTGGGGGCCGACTTCTTCGCCCCGGCCTTCGCCTCGCTGCGGTCCGGCGGCCGCTACGGCATCTGCGGGGCCACCACCGGTCTGCGGACCGAGCTTCATTTGGGGTTGCTGTTCAGCCAGCAGAAAGAGGTATACGGAGCCTACATGGGTACCAAGGAGGACATGCGGGAGATAGTCGAGATGCTGGACCGGGGAGCGGTGCGCCCGGTCATCGACCGCACCTTCCCGTTGGCCGAGGCCGCCGACGCCCACCGGGCCATGGAAGGCGCCAACTTCTTCGGCAAGCTGCTGCTGACGCAGGGTTAGTCTATTTCAGCCAATATCCTGCGACGAAGGTTAGGAAACTGTAGCCCCAATCCGTCTGCTGCGTAAAGACCAGCCATAACCCCACGGAGAGGAACGAGGCGGTGATCGAAGCGCGGGAAGCTACCCGTAGCCGGTTGTCAGCTCTCTCCGGGGTCAGGACTGGCGTCCGAATTCTTTTGGGGCCGGTTCAGACTGGCCCGAATCATCTTGATGTCTTCGATGGTCTCCCTGATGGTCGATCCGAAAAGCGGGTACCACCATTTACCGTGCCGTTCGGACCTATTTGTGCTTTGCTCCACTTCCCCATTTGTTTTCGCCATAACTTCGTTCCGGTTCCCGCACCTCCAGCCTTGCGACGACTACCGCCGAAACTATTATAACAACCGTTGATTAGAACTACCTACCCGCTCTTGGCCGATAGGCGGCGGCCGTGGAAGAGGTATTGTTGGGCGTAGCCTCCGTAACGTCCGAAGCGCTCTTGGGCCCACTCCAGCAGCACCCGGTCGGGCGGGGTCTTCTGCTCGGGAAAGTACCATTCCCCGAGAGCGCGGCGCACCCATACGTCAATCGGGAAGGCCTCCAGTTTTTCCAACGAGAATACGGCGATGCAGTCAGCGATCTTCGAGCCGATGCCCCGCCGTTCCATCAGCGCCGCCTTGGCCTCCGGGTAGGGCATTTCGATGAGAGCGTCCAAGTCCAACCGTCCTTCCAGGACGGCCACTGAGGCCAGGTGTACGTAGGGAGCGCGGAACCCGAGGCCGAGCCGCCGCAGCTCCGCCTCCCCCGCTTCGGCCAAGTCAGCCGGGGCGGGGAAAGTGTGACGGGTCCAGCCGTTCAGGCTGACCGGAGAACCGAAGGCCTCGGAAATGCTCTCCATATTCTGATGGATACGCGGAATGTTGGAAGTAGCGGAGCAAATGAAGGCCACCAGGCACTCCCAAGGCTCGGTCCTTAAAACCCTCAGCCCCGGATACCGGCGTACCATGTCGGCCACTCGTTCGTCCTGATTGATCACATCGTAGATTTTCGAGATATCATCGTCGAACCGGAAATACTCGGCCAGCCGGGGCGCGAAGGCTGCTTCGTCGGTCGGCGCGCAACGAAACTCAACCCGGTCGTCAGTCTGCCGAATACGCACCAGGTTTCCCCGCACCACGCCGGTGTACCAGCCGTCGTCGCCGTCCTTGGGGTAAGCCCAGCGGTGGGCCTGCCCGCTTTCGAGGCTGGAGACGAGGTCGAAGGGCTGGTTGATTGTCAGTTCCACGCCTGCCTCCCGTCGCACTGGTTCACCCTAACCACCTCTCTTCAAGTCGTCGATGAACAAGAAGGTTTCGGCGTAACCGGCGTAACTGCCGAAGCGGTGTTGGGCCCATTTGCGTAGAGCCGTGGATTTCTGATTTCTCGAGGCCGGGAATCCCGGTTCTTCCCTGAATAATTCCTGCAAGTTCCGGCCTATATGGACGTCGATGGGGAAGGCGTCCAGTTTTTCCAGTGAGAACAAGGCGACGCAGTTGGCAACCTTGTCGCCGACGCCGCGCAGAGTTTTCAATGCCCCGATGACTTTATCGGAGGACGGCTCCGTTGCCAAAACGTCCAAATTCAAATCCCCGGAGGAAACGGCGATTGCAGCCTGATGAATCCTGGTTTCTTTGTCCAAACCCAATCGCAGCCCCTTTAACTTCTCAAACCCTGATTCTTCGTTGCATATGTCGTTGGGCTTGGGGAAGGTGTGTCGCGTCCGGCGGGTCAGGCTGACCGGTGTGCCGAACGCGGTTGAAATCTTCTCCATACATTCGTGGATTCGGGGGATGCCGGTGTTGGCGGAACATATGAAGAACACGAGGCATTCCCATGGGTCGACGCGCATCACTCGAATGCCGTGATAATGCTCTACCAACTTCGCCATCGCGGGGTCGCGTTTGAGCTCGTCGTAAATTGCTTCGATGTCATCGTCCAGACGGAATTGCCGAAGGAGCCGACCGGCCATCGCCGCTTCGATTCCCGTGCCCTCGAATTCCAAGGGGCCGTGGATAACTTTCTGGCGGATGCGCGCCACGTCGCTGCCGAGTACACTCTCGTACCAACCGTCGCTCTCCGGACCCAGCCAGCGATGTCCTTGCCCACAAGCCAGAGTTCCCACCAGGTCGAAGGGCTGGTTAACTGTTAGTTCCACGCCTGCCTCCTATCCACTGGGCGGCCAGGCCGCCAACGGTCGCAGTGTTGCACGGAGAAAGGGAGCAGGGCGGCATCGAGCGCAGGAACGATTTACCGTAGGACCGGCCCGTTACCCGCTGGTCCAACAGCACGATGGTCCCCCTGTCCTCCTTGTTGCGGATCAACCTGCCTATGCCTTGACGGAACCGGAGCACCGCTTGGGGGATTGAGTACTCGTTGAACGGGTCGGCGTACTGGTCCGAACGGGCCTTCACCACCGGATCGGTGGGCACCTGGAAGGGCAGCCGCGTGATCACCAGGGCCTTGAGCGCCCCTGGGGGCATGTCGACACCTTCCCAGAAGCTTGAAGTCCCCAGCAGCACGCTCTGCGGCTCCTCGCCGAACCGGGCCAGCAACTGGGGCGCGGATCCATCGACACCCTGGGCCAGTACCGGAATTCCCTCGGCGGCAAGAGGCGCCCGGATTCGCTGGGCGGTGGCCCGCAGGGCCGCGTAGCTGGTGAACAATGCCATGGTGCGTCCACCCAGCGAACGGCCCAAGTCGGTCAAAATTCTTCCCATCGTGTCGATGTATCTGTCGGAGGAAGGAGCGGGCATGTCGTCCGGTATGAGCAACTGGGCCGCCCGCTGGTAGTCGAAGGGCGAGCCGACCAGCAGCTCCGGGGCATCCTCTCCGATTCCGGTCCGCTGTTTGAAGTAGCCGAAATTCCCCTCGGTGCTCAGTGTGGCGCTGGTCAGCACGACGCTGTCCTTCCGTTCGAAAAGCTGATGGGACAGGGCGGCGCTGATGTCCAGGGGGGCCGAATGGATTGAACCCGAACCTTTGGATTGGTCCACTTCGACCCAGTGGATGTTTTCGGAGCCGGGGTTGCCGAGGATAGAGTTGAGCTTCTGCCGCAGTTCTTCGACGTCGTCTATGAGGCTGGCTGCTTCCATGGCCAAGGCCGGCTGGTCGTGGGCGGCGGGCAATTGCGTGGTGTCCAGAAATCGGTGGAGCCGGTTCAACGCATTCGACGCCTGTTGCAGGCCCACGTCGTGGTTTTCCCAAGCCAGGTGAAGCTCGGCCCACTCGGGTTGGACCCGTAACTGTTCGGTTACCAGCAACTGGTTCCGGTCTTGGGAGCCGCCGTCGCTGCGCCCCCGGTTATTCCGGTCTGGGCTGGCATGGAACCGTTGGACGGCGGCCCAGAGTCTCGTCCACGCCTGTCTCAACCGGGGAGCTTCCGACTCCACTGCCGAAACGGCGGTGTCGGCCTCTTGGCGGACCGGAGCCGCCAGCCCTTCGGCGGTCAACGCCAAACGGACCTGGGTGGTGAGGCGGGGCTGCGGGTCCCAGACGTCCTCCAATGTATCCTGGGTGACCTCGAACCCCATCTGCCGGGTTGCTTCGTCTTCCAGGTTGTGTGCTTCGTCTACGATCAGGTGGTGGTAGTCGGGAATCAGGCCGCCGCCCACGGAGAGGTCGGCCAGCAACAACGCGTGGTTGACCACTATGACGTGGGCCTGCTCCGCTCTCTCCCGGGCTGACCGGAGGAAACAGGGCGAGCCGTCGCGGAGACCGGGGCATAGGCCCTTGCCCCCTGCCGAAATGTGACTCCATGAAGCGGCATCCCGTCCGGCCAGGTTGATCTCGCTCCGGTCGCCGGACACCGAATCCTGCAGCCACACCGAGGTCTTGGACAGCAACCGGGCGTCGTCGACGGTGGGGGATTCGTTCCGGGCCAGGTGATTCCAGCGGCGCAGGCAGACGTAGTTGGCCCGGCCTTTGAGCAGCGCCGCCTTGAGCACACCGGGTTGGAGGAGGCCGGACTTCTCCAAAACCTCGGTTAGGGCGGGGATGTCCTTGCTCATCAACTGCTCTTGAAGGTTGATGGTGTTGGTGGAGACGACCACCCTCTGTCCCTTGGAAACCGCGAACAGGGCGGCGGGCAACAGGTAGGCCACCGACTTGCCGACGCCGGTGCCGCCCTCCACCACCAGGTGCTGTCCGCCGTAGATCGCGCGGGTCACGGCGCCCAGCATTTCCTGCTGTTCCGGCCGTTGTTCGAACCCGGAGAAGACTTGGGCGAAGGGGCCCTGATTTCCCAACAGCCCGGATATACGGTCTTCGTCCAGCCCGTCGGCCGCTCCGTCGGAGCGCCTTTTTTCGGGGGAGGCAAGGCGGGCTTTCAGTTGGTCCAAGTCGAGGCCGGTCAGGCCGAACCGGGACGGGCCGGACCCGGCATCGGAGGTGAGTCCCTTTATGGCCGGGGCGATGGCCCACCGGCTGCGGAACGCCAGGTTGGAGATGTATTCCAGCAACCCGCCGTCTTGGTCCGCCGCCAGCCGGAGGAGGCGGACGAACACTTCCTTCGTGGCCATTGCGTCGGCCAGGGCGCGGTGGGCGTCCCGGTGTTCTACGCCAAAATGGGCGGAAAGATGCTTCAACGAGTACTGGCGGGAGCGGGGCATAAACACCGACGCCAGGTCCCACGTGTCGTAGGCCGGGTTGCCGAGGGGCAGGCCGTTGGCGGCCAGGAATCCGATATCGAATTGAATGTTGTGGCCGATGATGGGATCGGAGCCTAGGAACTCTTCCAGTTCACTGGAGATGGTGGAGAAGAAGGGCGCGCGCCGCACCCGGGCGGGAGTGATGCTGGTCAGCCTTTGAATGAACTCGGGGATGGACTGATTGGGATTGACCAGCGTCTGGTAGGTGTCGACTACTTCGTCGCCGCGAAAACGGACCGCCCCCACTTCGAGGATTGCGTGGCGGGTCGAATCCAGCCCGGTAGTTTCCAGGTCAAGGGCGACGTGGACCTGTTCGAACGGAGAAACTCGTGGACGGCTTAATACCATTGCACTCCCTACCCCCACTCACCCTTGGGCGCCGCGATGGGGAGTTTAACATGGACGCGGGCCGGGTTCGACCCCCGTTTTTCACCCGCCGGCGCCAGCGGGTCTCCCAACTATTCGGCCGATTACTCGGCCGATTACTCGATAATACGCGCCGGAGCACGCGCCGGTGGTATGCGGTGGCTTATAAGCTCGCGGTAGGTCCGGCGCCGCCGGACCTTAAGAAACCTCTGAACAAGTTATGGTCATTGAGGCGAAAGCGGCGCCCCCATCCTAACCTTCCCCCATCGGGGGGAAGGGACTTGTTCAGAGTTTCCTTAAATCGAGTAGGGCTTAAGGTTACCGGTGCGAAGGCCCACCACGGGGTGGTACTGCCTGGAGTGGAGGGCTTTGAGGAACTCCTGCTCGGAGGTTACCTCGTCATGGAATTCAGTTACGAACTTGCCCAGGCCGTGGACCGAATGGGCGTCGCTGCCTCCTGTCACCGGCAGGCCAAGCTTGCTGGCCACGTTCATGGCGAACTCGTTCTCCCGGTCCGCCGTGCCGCCATTGGCGACCTCCACGGCGTCGGCCAGCTTGAACACGGGATGGCCGAGGGCGTCTTCGGGCGTTTTGGGCAGCTCGTCGGGCACCGACTGGTAGATGAGAGCCCGGTCGCGCCGCCCGTTGCTGCTCAGCACTCCCCGGAACGGGTGGGCGGTGATGACAAATCCGCCGGCGGCGGTGGCGGCTCTACGCAACTCTGCGGCTTTGTTGAAACCGGCTTGGTAGCGGTCCAGTCCGAAGGCCAACATATGCCCGAAGTCGGTTTCCACCTCCATAGCCCGGACCAGAACGACACTATGCAGAGCGGCGAACTTTTGAAATTCGTGCCGGTCCCAGGGCCCCGAGTGCTCCGTGATGCAGAGGCCCCGCAGGCCCAGGCGGTCCGCCTCCAGCACCAGGTCCTCGGGGGTCAAGCTGCTGTCGCTGCTGCCTTTGGTGGTGTGTATATGCAGATCGAAAAGTCTGGCCATGAAACCCGCCGGGCGCGTTCAAGATGGGTCCGAGTTGGGATATCTCAAGTCTATCCGCGCCGACGATTTCCGTCAACGCCGCGAATGACGGCCGCCGCGGCATCCCTGTCGTCCCCGGGATCCTGGTCGTCCCCGGCATCCTTGTCGTCAATAACGCAATGGCGGTCCGGGCTTCTCCGTCAGACGCCTGGGCTTCCGGCGTCAGACGCTTGGGTTTCCGGCGCCGGCAACTTGTTCCATGGCGTTCGCCAACTCCGGAAACCGGCTCAGCGGCGTTACTTCGCCTGTCTCTTCGTAATGGCCGATCAGCTCTCTCAACTCGTTGGGCACCCGGCGAGTGGTCTCGGTGGCAGCGTCGTAACCCACGTAGACTGCCTCGACCGAGGTCAGAAGCCGGTCTCCGTCCTCCGGGTATAGCTCCAGGTGCAACAACATACTGGTGTTCCCGATGTGGGAAACGCGGACGAAAGCATCCAGCATGTCATCTATTCTGGCCGGCGCCCTGAACTCCAGGGTAGTTTTGACGACCGCAAAATCGAAGTACCCGGTCCGGGGCAGGTGATAGACCGCGACGCCCAGGTTCCGGAAGTATTCGGCCTGCGCCATTTCCAGATAGCCCAGATAGGCCCCGTTGAACACGATCCCCTGAGCGTCGCCCTCCATCCAGCGGACCCGGAATGAGGTCTTGAACTTGAACTCGGCCTTGGACATCAGCCGCGATAACCCAGTTCGGCTAGATATTTTCGGTCGTCGGCGGACAGGTCCGCCGACCGCAGCAAGTCGGGCCTGCGGTCGAGTGTGCGCTTCAGGGATTCCCGGCGCCGCCAGCGGGTGATTTCGGCGTGGTTGCCGGAGCGCAACACCTCCGGCGCCTCCATACCCCGGTAGTCGGCCGGCCGGGTGTACAAGGGGTGTTGCAACAGACCGGTGGTTATGGAGTCTTCCGTCACGCTCTCCGGGGAACCCACCACTCCCGGCACCAGCCGGGAAACGGCGTCGATGACGACCATTGCAGGAAGTTCGCCGCCGGTCAGCACGTAATCGCCAATGCTCACCTGACGGGCAGACAAGGCCTCGGTCACCCGCTCGTCCATACCCGCATAATGGCCGCAGACCAGCACCAGGGCCTCCGCACTGGAAAATTCTTCCACCAATCGCTGGTCCAGCATCTCGCCTTGGGGAGTGAACAGGACCACCGGCGCCCGCACCCGTTGTTCCAGGGGGTAACCCGCGAGGACGGATTCGACGGCCTCGATAACCGGCCCGGGTTTCATTACCATGCCGTGGCCGCCGCCGAACTGGTAGTCGTCGGCCGTGTTGTGACGGTCGTCGGTGAAGGCGCGGATGTCGGTGACTTCGATGGAGATAAGCCCCTTGCGACAGGCCTGGGCGATCATGCTGAACTCCCGGGACCGGTCAAACGCCTCGGGGAACAGGGTCATTACGTGGAACCGCATGGATGAATGATACTAGACCGCCCATGAGCGGCAAAGTTGCTAGCCGGCCGCCGCGCGGGCCGTTTGTTGAGGCGAGGCGGCGGGCAACTTGTCGATTACGGCTTCGCCGGCCTTCATAACCATTCTGATTCGGCTTTTGTCCCGCAGCACCCCGATGTTGGCCAATGGGTCGCCGTCAATGGCCAGCAGGTCGGCCTGCTTGCCCTTCTCCAGAGTGCCGATCTCCTTGTCCATCCCGATGCATTCGGCGGCCCAGCCGGTGGCGGTCTGGATTGCGACCATCGGGGACAGCCCCCGCTCCACCATCAACTCAATCTCCCGGGCATTGTCGCCGTGGACGAATCCCCCGGCGTCGGTGCCGGCGGTGATCTTCACCCCGGCGGCAGCGGCCTGGTGCAGGCTTTCTTGATGGATGCGCGCCAGGTGCTTGGCCCGTTCCTGGACGTGGGGGGCGCTGATCGTGGAGTGGAACTCGTACACCTCGAAGGTAGGGGTGAAGAAAGTGTTGTGGTCCGCCATCATCTTCAGCAGGTCAGGCTCTTCGGAGAGGTAGCACCCATGCTCCACGGAACCCACCCCGGCCTCGATGCACATACGGAGTCCGGGGCCGCCAAGGGCGTGGCACATCGTCAGCTTTTCCTGGCTGCGGGCCTCGTCGACCAAGGCCTTGACCTCGTCGGGTCCGAAGGCGATGTCCTTGGGGCCGTGGCCTTGGCGGGAACTGGCCCCCCCGGTGGTGGCGAACTTGATGACGTCGGCCCCCACTCGCACCATCCCCCTGACGATGGACCGGACGGCCTCGGGCCCGTTGGCCACCCCGATGGGGCGCATCGGGTCGGTGGCGTAAGAAGTGCGGTGACCCGACGGGCTGCCCCGGTCGCCGATGCCCCCGGTGGGCGAGATTATTGACACGGCCGTCAGGAGCCGCGGCCCGTTGAGCAGTCCCTGGGCGACGGCTGCCTTGAATCCGGCGTCCAGCCCGCCCGCGTCGCGGATGCAGGTGTACCCGGCGGCCAGGGAGTCTTCTATGGCCTTGGCCGTCTTCAGATGGGCCAGAGACGCTGGCTCTTCGATCTCCCAGCGGCTGAGCAACGAATAATTCTTGTCGGCCAGATGGTCGTGGGTGTCGATGAGACCGGGCATCAAGGTGAGGCCGGAAAGGTCCACTTCCTCAGTGTCCGGCGGCGTCGGTATCGACCCCCGGGGCCCGACGCCCGCTATGCGTTCGCCGTCCAGCAATACTGCGGCGTCCTTGATCACCGGCCCTCCGGTGCCGTCGATGAGGTCAGCGCCAATCAAAAGTTTCATATCCGTTCCAGAGCGTCGAATTTGGGCGTCGAATTTGCCGGTCCGTCGCGGTCGATGCTAGTTAAGGCCCTCCCCCATGTCAAGGAGGTGAAACAAAAAGGTGTAACAAAGAGGTGAAACACAGCCGGACCCGTCCGGAAATGGTCAATTCCGGGGGCGGCAAGGCCATCAAAGGGATTGGGGATTGCCTATAATTCAAGAACGCCGGGGGTTTTGGGGGTGGATGATGGCGGCGGTTTCTACGGTTCCACGCTGGTTTGTTGGCGCATTGTCGGCGAGAGCGGTCAGGGCACACCTGGCGGCGCCCCAGGTTTCGATATTTTTGGCGCTTGCCGGGTTGTTATTCCTGCTGGCAGCCTGCGGGTCTTCCGGCGGAGACCGGGTGGTGTTCGTCTCCGAATATGACGGCGACGGAGACATCTACCTGGTCGAACTGGGCTCCCGCGAGTTGGTCCGCCTGACCAGCAGCGCGAACCGGGAGTACGGTCCCGCGTTGTCGCCTGACGGCAAATTTGTGACCTACGTTTCCGAGGAAGACGGGCAGAGCGACATCCATTTGGTGGACCGGGCGGGAGAAGAGACCAGCCGGCTGACGCGGGGCGCCGGAGATGACCACACTCCGCGCTGGGACCCCGACGGCGAGACCTTGGCCTTCGTGTCCACGAGGGACGGCAATTCCGAGGTCTACGTGATGGAACTGGCCGGGGGCCATCAGACCCGGATAACCTCCGACGATGCCCAGGACCGCTTGGGCGATTGGTCCCCCGGCGGCCTATGGCTGGCCTTCGTACGCCCCGGACCGGATGGAGAAGGGGGTATCTGGGTGCGTAATCCCGGCGGGGTCAACGCGATCCAGCTTACCAACGGCAACGACGCCGACCCGGTGTGGTCTCCCGACAGCCGCCGTATCACCTTCGTGCGCAACGAAGAAGGGAACGCCGACATCTACGTGGTCGAGCGCTTGAAGGACGCGTCCTGGCAGGACGAGACCCGGCTATACCGCCTGACCCACCAAGCGGAACACGACCTGTCGCCCGCCTGGTCTCCCGAGGGCGACATCATCGCCTTCGTGACCTACCGCGACGGCAACGCGGAGATCTACACGATGCAGGACGACGGCACGGACCAGCTCCGATTGACAACCAATGCCGCCGACGACCTGGACCCGGTTTGGTCGCCCGACAGCAAAAGTATCGCCTTCGTCTCCTACATCTACGGCCCCGGCGAGATCTTCCTCATGGGCGCCGAGGGCGAAGACCAGCGCCGGCTGACCAACAACGACGCCGACGACCACTCTCCCGACTGGTAACGATTTTCACGCCGGGGAGCGCCGGGGAGCGCCGGGGAGCGCCGGGGAGCGCCGGGGAGCGCCGGGGAGCGCCGGGGAGGGCAGGGGACCCGGGGGTGATTCTCTGCGGGCTCGTCGCCCTCCGCGGTAAAAAGCGGTAAAATCAGTCATGGACTACGCGAAGGTGGCTCCGATCATGGGGAATCTCTGGTCGCCAATCGTTGCCGTAACCAGCCGGTGGCGGGGCCAGGCCAATGCCCAGATATGCGTTTCCATCGGCGCCGCCTCCATCGTGCCGGAGAAACCCAGGGTGCTGGCCCAGATTTACAAGACCAACCATACTCACGGCATGGTCCTTGGCAGCGGCGCGTTCGCTCTCAATTTCCCCCGTGCCGACCAGTTGCAGTGGATCAAGGACTTCGGCTTGGCGTCGGGACGGGACCGCGACAAAATGGCCGCCGTTGACCACCAACCGGGCGCTTCGGGAAGCCCGGTAATCCAGGACTGCTGGGGATACCTCGACTGCCGGGTGATCAACTCCATGGACGGCGGGGACATGACCTGCTTCCTGGCCGAGGTGGTGGACGGCGGCACTCTTGCCGCGGGCAACCCCATGTGGTGGCGGGAAGCCCGGCATCAATTGCCTGCGGAATGGATTGAGGAATGGACGGCGAAGCAGAGCGGTGAAGTTGCCTGCTCCAGAAAGACTATGGACAACATTGACCACTCCCCCTGGCGCCCCCGGCGCTAGGCGGCCAAGCACGGCTTGCCCATGCGCGATTTAATTAGCCAGATTCACGACACTCCCCATAAAGCCGTGCTGGCGGTGTCGGGGGCGGGCACTCAGGCCGTAGCCTGGGTGCTGGGGGTCGCCGGCGCATCCCGCACCGTCCTGGAGGTGGTCGTCCCCTATGGGCGGCTCTCCATGTCCGGCTTCCTGGGGTTCGAGCCGGAGCAATCGGCTGCCGCCGAAACTGCCCGGCAGATGGCCCGCGCCGCTTACCGGAAAGCAAGGGCGCAGTTGCGCGACGGCTCGGACAACTCTCCGCCTTTGGGTTTGGCCTGCGCGGCAGCCATCGCCACCGACCGCCCCAGGCGGGGCGAACACCGGGCGTTCGTCGCTACTTGGAGCGAAGAGGGCACTACAACCTATTCCCTGCGTTTCCACAAGGGCCTCCGCGACCGCGACGGCGAGGAGCAGGTCGCCAGCCGCTTGATCGTTTCGGCCCTCGCCGCGGCTTCCGGTTTGCAGCCTGACGTCGACCTGGGGCTCGATCTAGGGCTGGACCTGGGGCTGACTGAAGGGGACGACCTGGAAGTGGTTCGCACCGCCCGGCCCGGCCCGTTGGAACAGCTACTGAGCGGCGAGGCGGAATGGGTGACCTTCCGGCCTGGGGGTCACGGTCAGGCCCCGCAAATGGAGGTCGAAGGAGCGGCGCCGCGGGCATTGTTGCCGGGCTCCTTCAGCCCCCTGCACTCTGGGCACCGGGGCTTGGCTCTGGCGGCAGAGGAAGCACTGGGAGAGCGGCCCGCTTTCGAAATCTCCGTGGTCAACGTTGACAAGCCGCCACTGGACCCGGCGGAGACCGAACGCCGGTTGGCGCAATTCGAAGCTGGCGAAACGGTAGTGCTCACGGCAGCCGAGACCTTTTTCAAGAAGGCGCGGTTGTTTTCCGGCCGCACTTTCGTCATCGGATGGGATACGGCGGTCCGGTTGGTGGCCCCCAGGTATTATCGGAGCGAGGCAGCGGGGAGGGATGCAGCGGGCGACCGTACCGTCAACCCGGAAACGGCGATGCTGGCGGCCTTGGCGGAGATGTGGACCGCAGGCGCACGCTTCCTGGTGGCGGGAAGGCGTGAAGGGGACGAGTTCCATACCCTCGACGACGTCCCGGTTCCCCCGGGGTTCGAGTCCATATTCAGCTCCATCCCGGAGGTGGAATTCCGCGACGACATATCTTCGAGCGAGCTCAGAGAACGGGAAACACCGGGACTCAAAAGCGAAGAATGACCGGGGTAAAAGAGCCCCAAATCCACCATCAAAAGAGAAAGAAAGACCTCGTTGGAGCCGGCTGCAAAGCTGGCTATGATGGTAAGCGACAAAACCAATCCATCACCAACGAGGTGCAACCATTATGGCGCAGGGAGCCTTGC
>DAOUHF010000095.1:0-9331 GCA_034428795.1 Dehalococcoidia bacterium | reverse complement strand
CCATCTGGGTGAACCGCTGCGCCCTCTGGGTGAACCGCTGCGCCCTCTGGGTGAACCGCTGCGCCCTCTGGGTGAACCGCTGCGCCCTCTGGGTGAACCGCTGCGCCCTCTGGGTGAACCGCTGCGCCCTCTGGGTGAACCTACGCGTTCAGCGGGTGGCCCTGCTCGGTGGCTATGCGGACGCAGTTGGGGCAGCGGTCGGTTGGGTCGTGATCCAAGGCGGGGTAGAGGTTTTCGCCACGGAGACCGCAGAGGAAGTCGGGCATGATCTCTTCGATACCCACGTTGTACAGGTAATGGATTTTCCCGCGCTTGGTCTCGAAGGCCCACCACCACACCGGTTGGGCGTCCGACAGTTCGTTTAAATACGACTTGAACCGGTCTTCCCACCCCTTTTCAGGAAGTTCCACCAGCCAACGCCCGGTGGCCGAGCCGGGGTCTCGTTCGGCTTTCAGTTCTCCTTGGCGGATGTACTCCCGGATGTCCCGCTGAGACACGTTCAACCGGCGTGATGCCTCTTGAATGGTCACCTTCTCCATGTCTTGGCCGTCTCCAAACAGATCGGGCTCGCCCTAGGTCTAGGCGCCGTTGACCACCCCAGGGTCCTCGATGGTGTCGGCCAACGACCCGCCGGGCGGCACCATCGGGTAAACGTTGGCGCCTTGGTCTACGACGAATTCTATCAGGAACGGTCCGTCGTGGGCCCTGGCGCGGCGGAAGGCCGGCAGCACGTCTTCCTGCTCCCTGACTCGCACCGCTCCGATGCCGTAGGCTTCCGCCAACTTCAGGTAGTCGGGACCCGGCACCGGCACCGCCTTCAGGTGATTGTCGAAATACATCTCCTGCCACTGGCGCACCATTCCCAGGTGGCCGTTGTTGATCAATGCAATCTTCACCGGCAGCTTTTCCTCTGCCGCAGTCACCAATTCCTGCAGCGTCATCTGGAAACCGCCGTCGCCGGCGATGCTCCAGACTGTGGACTCCGGGCGCCCAGCCTGCATTCCCAGGGCGGCGGGCAACTCGAAACCCATGGCCCCCAGGCCGCCGGAGGAGACGAAGGTGTTGCGGCGGTTGAAAGAGAGGTACTGGGCGGCCCACATCTGGTGCTGGCCGACTCCGGTCACCACCAGCGAGGCGTCGTCCTCCTGCAGCACTTCGTTCATGGCGGCCAATACGTGCTGGGTCTGCAACTGGTCCGACGGCGGAATCGCCAGGGAGGGGTGCTCCCGGCGCAACTGGTTGATGTAGTCGGTCCATTCCGACCGGGGCGTGTAGGACACCAGCGGCAGCAGGGCCTGAAGCACCGCCTTGGCGTCACCCGGCAGGGGGACCTCCACCGGCACGTTGCGTCCAATCTGTTCCGGGTCGATGTCGATCTGGACGATTCGGGCGTGAGGCGCAAATGTCGAAGCCCGGCCGGTGACCCGGTCGTCGAACCGCATACCCACGCCGACAATGAGGTCGGCCTGGTCCACCGCTATGTTGGCCCAATACATCCCGTGCATACCCAGCATACCGAGGCTGAGGGGATGCCCGGAGGGAAAACCGCTGAGTCCGAGCAGAGTCGTGATGACCGGAATCCCCGTTGATTCCGCCAGGGCCTTCAACTCGGCGTAAGCCCCGGAGGAATGGATGCCGTGGCCGCTGATGATCACCGGCCGCTGGGCTTCGTTGATCAACCGGGCCGCGTCTTGCACCCGTTCAAGGGTCTCGGGCTGGGCCTGCGGCCGGGGTACTGCCAGCACTTCCGGGAATTCCGGCTCCGCCATTTCCAGTTGGACGTCCCGGGGGACATCGACCAGCACGGGTCCGGGGCGGCCTTCCTGGGCGATGTAGAATGCCTCCCTGATGGTGGAAGCAAGGTCTGCGGAGGACATCACCATGAAGCTTTTCTTCGTGCAGGACGAGGTGATGGAGCAGATGTCGCATTCCTGGAAGGCCTCGGTGCCGAGGGCGGTGCGGGCCACCTGGCCGGTGATGGCCACCATTGGCACGGAATCGGCCTTGGCGCCCATGATGCCGGTAACCAGGTTGGTTGCGCCTGGTCCGGACGTGGCCACGCAAACTCCCACCTTACCGGTGACCCGGGAGTAGCCGTCGGCGGCGTGGGCCGCCGCCTGTTCGTGACGGACCAGGATGTGCCGCAACTGCGGGTGTGCCCAGAGGGCGTCGTAAAAGGGCAATATTGCCCCGCCGGGATGGCCGAAGATGACTTCGACGCCCTCCCGGATGAGACTCTGGCAGATGATTTCCGATCCTTTCAGTTTCAAAGCAGCCTCCCGGCCTCCGGATAATCAGACCTTCTCCTGCCGAGGAGGGCCGGAATTGGGCGACAAAAAATCCCGTCCCCTATAGGGACGGGACGATTCAACTCCCGCGGTACCACCCTATTTGTCCCGATTCATCGGGACCTCTCTAGCAGGACACCAACATGTCCCGTCTGTGCTAACGGGTGACGAACCCCGGCCCGGCCTACTTGCCTCGACCATCGGACCCCGATCATCAAGGGATTCGGCTGGCGGCTCCGGAGGGATTTTCGGTCAGGATCAATGCGCCTGCTTCCACCGTACCAGGCTCGCTAGGCATCTACCCCTACCTACTCGTCTCCATCAACGCCTTTAGATTTACGCTAGCACACCGGCCTGCCGGTGTCAACCCGCGGTCGGGTTTTGTGCCAAGTGCGAGTCTTTATAGAGCTACTGGGGCCTTTCCATTAATCTCTCATCGTGAGTGGACTCGGGGCTAGGTGGATGAAGCAGGTGGTTGATACATCCAGCCCCGGTCTCGTGCAATCCTGGATAGCTCTTTGGCAACAGTCTTGTGCTTTGATTTGGGCAATTCCGAAAAGTCTATAAGGACATGCTCCTGGAACCGGTCAGGATCGGGGAAAACCAAAGTTTCTGGAACTTCGCATTCCTCTACGGTAACGGCCACGACTCCGACCGAGCGGTAGGATGCTTTTCCGGGTCTGGGAGTAGAATAGTGGTTCCATGAGTCTTTGGCGCTTATCTGGTCACTGTCATAGACCGAGAGCTTCCCTTCGTCCTTTGGGGTAGGGGTGAAGACTTGGGAGGTTAATTGGTTTTTCCGTATGAAGTCGGGGTGGACTTGGCGCCAGAGATGTGTTTCCGCATTCACTCTGTTGCTGATCCCAGGCTCTTAACTTCCGTAGACAACCACTCCCATGCTTCTGCTTTATCCAAGTTCAGGTCCTCGACCGTGGAAATCTTCGTGCCCAAGTTGAGGCAATGCCACTCAGCAGAATGGGATTCCAGGTCGATTTCCAAACTGGCGTCGTACGGCTCTTCCAGCCACTCAGCCTGTACTCCACCCAGAGGAGTTGGGTACAGGTAGGGGCGCGGCAGACTACTGGCATAGAACCTCTTAAACTGGCCAGCAAGCCAGTCGAGTCCCTCGTGGTTGGGAGCCGTTCCGTAGCCGTTTCCCCAGTCCTGTGCGGGTTGCAGACCATCGGCCCATCCGTTCTTCAGGGTACGGAGGGTGTCCAACTGCACTGCGATGTCTAAAGCGTCCCCGGGCGCCTTAGTTGGCTGTATGCGATCCGCAATGTCCTTTTGCGTTGAGGCGATCGGAGTGAACCTCCATACGTCGTGGGACTCGGCGGAAATAACTACATTTTCTTGATTAATCCAGAGTTCGTTGTCGCTCACCATGTCTTTCGCTCACTGTTTAACCACACTACGGCAATGGGATTGAACGACCCTGGCAATCATCGGAATGGACGACTTCCTCTGGTCGTTCGCCCGACGATTTCCCTCCTAAGTCGTTCCCCAACCATGGCCTTCATAGCCTAAGTATACCAAGGCGGGCAAAGCAAACACGTGGGCACCAAAAATCTTCATGAAAAAACTGACAGCGCGGCACCTAATCTTGCAGGCTGCCTTCGACAACAAATTTGGGATTCGGTCAACTACGGGGCGGACGTAGTGCCAGCCGTCGGGCAGCTTCGGATCGCCAGGAACCCCGCTGTCACAACCGAACCCCGCCACAGTCTCTAGAACCGCCTGGAATTGCACTTCCGTCACGTATTGTATACAGACCGGCGGGCGAAGATTTGGCGAGTTTCAGATGCTGTTCATGCCGAAAGGATTGGCCCCACGGGCCGGGCCGGGGCCGTATGTTAGTATGAATCGAGATGACGGGACCATTGGACAGTACGGAACGTCCGAAAGAGCGTCGGAGCGTGGTCGACGGCCTCAGGGAGTCTCCGTCCTGGGTTCCGGTTTTCACCGCGCCTTATGAGCCGGAAACATCCGGGAGCGAAACTGACGAGCCAGCGGGCGGGCTGCCGGAGTATGGTGAATCCCTCGTGTCCAGAGACCAACTCGAAGAGGTCGTGTATGGACCTCCCGCGCCACACGGGCTACTACCACACGGGCTGTTAACCGAGGAAGAATCAAACGGCGGCGGCGGCGGCGGCCCCGGCGCCGGCGCGGCAGCGAGTATTCGCGGGGTTAGCTTTCGTCCGGAAGAAGAAATCACCCACGTCTTCACCCCCACGGACGGATTGACCGAAATGGTGCCGGCGTCGGGTCCGGTGCTGCTGCTGACCCAAGAGCGGCTCGTCGCATTCTGTCACGCCGACGCCCGGCGGGAGACCTACCTGGTGCCGGTGGCGGAAGTCAAGCACGTTGTGGTGAAAACGGGGTCCCGCAGCGCAACGAACGTCGCCCAAGGGGTCCTGATGGTGATTGCGGGGATTTTCATCTATCTGGCTTTGGGGTACTGGTTGACGGGCCAGTTGGGCGGACCCACCATCCCCGTATTGCACATGGACATTGCGTCCCTAATCGCCTTGGTACTGGTGGTTTCAGGTATGGGAATGTTGGCCCAGGTCTACTTTGCCAGGCTGGACGGGGCGATCATTTTCAAGGGAGATGGACTCCAGTTTTCCTTCCCATTTCGTGGTTCTTCCGCCCAGCGCCATGCCTTCGACCTGGTTAACACGACGTTCGAGGCCCGGCGGTCGAAGCTCTCGGACCCGGCGGACGGCGCCGGTGTGGACGAAGGACCGGCCGAACCTGGCGCCGGTGTTGATGAAGCCGACGCCGCCGTTGACGAAGCCGTCGTGGACTCCGATAATGTCGAACCCACCGCTATGGCCCGAGAAGACGGGGCGGGAGAGAGCGGGTCCGGAGAAGCGCAACCCTGGGAGTTGCGTCCCTCAGCCCAAGAGTAGTCCCGGGTCAATGTCCAATTCCATTGGCCATTCTTCGCCTCGCCGGAACTGGTAGTAGCCGCAGGCGGCGATCATCGCTCCGTTGTCGGTACACAAGACAGGCGGCGGGATAATCACGGGAAATGGGGAACGCCTGGTGATCTCCTCCCGCAGGCGGGCGTTGGCGGTCACGCCGCCGCCCAACACCAACCCCTTCACCCGGTACGCACGGGCCATGTTCACCAGCTTGGCTGACACAACGTCGACCACCGATTCCTGGAAGCCCGCGGCAAGTTCCCTCACCAATTTCTCCAGTTGGACCTCGTCCATTTCAGCGGGTGGTTCGGGGTAAATGCCTTGCGCCTGGGCTTGGTGGAGCAGGGCGGTTTTCAGGCCGCTGAAGCTGAAGTCCCGAGAGCCTCTCATCCAGGCCCGGGGCAGATTGACCTCGCCGGTTGAGCCTTGGGACACGCGCTGTATCTCAGGTCCGCCCGGGAAGCCCAGGCCCAGAATCCGGGCGGCCTTGTCGAAGGCCTCCCCGGCTGCGTCGTCCCGCGTGCGGCCCACCAGCTTGTAGTCGCCGTGGCCTTCCATCAGCAAAAGGTCGGTGTGCCCTCCGGAGGCCACCAGGCAGGCCAAAGGGAAGCCCGGCTCATCCGCCGGATCGGTGGAAGTGAGCCATGAGGCGTAAATGTGACCCTCCAAGTGGTTCACTCCGATCAGTGGCACGTCCAGGGAGTAGGCGATGGCCTTGGCGGCGTTCAAACCGGTGATCAGCGACCCGGCCAAGCCCGGCCCATAGGTTACGGCAACGGCGTCCACGTCGTCCAAGGCAGTTCCGGCGTTGGACATGGCCCGCTCCAACACCGGCAACAGGTCTTGGACGTGCTGCCGGGAGGCGACCTCCGGGACTACGCCGCCGTAGGCGGAATGAAGGTCGGCCTGGGAGGAAATTACGTTGGAAAGCATGCGCCGCCCGCCTTCTACGACGCCGGCGGCAGTCTCGTCACAGGAGGTCTCAATGCCCAGGACTTTTATCGCCATCGAATACACCATATACGGCATTCGGAACCATTCTGGAACCGCTTGACGTGTTCCTCATCGAATCGGTCGTGCTTTTGCCAACTTTACACTCAATGGGGCCGATGCTATCATCGTCCACAGGGCCGGATTGGCCGAATGGCGGATCATGGGGCCCGTTGGAGGCGACTCCGGTTTATGGATGCCGGCGACTCATGGAGATTGGGTCTATTTGTCATATGCCTGATACTATCGGCCTTCTTTTCGGCCTCTGAGACCGCCTTCATCGCCCTGCCCCGGGCGCGGTTGCTGCACCTGGTCCGGGTTGGCCGGCCGGGAGCAAACCGTGTTTCCAACCTCCTGCAGCACCCGGAAAAGTTCCTGGCTACTGTACTCCTTAGCAACAACCTGGTAAACACGGCCGCCGCCGCCCTGGCCACGGTCCTGGCGGTAAACTTCCTTGGCAACAAGGGTATGGCGGTGGTGATCTCGACGTTTGGCGTCTGGCTAATTCTGCTCCTTTTCTGCGAAACGCTGCCCAAGAATATCGCCTGGCGCCGCTCCGAGACAGTCGCGTTTGCGGTGTCCCGGCCCTTGACCCTGGTGGGGTTGATACTATCGCCGGCGGTCCGGCTGCTCCAGGTCTTTACGTCCCTGGTGAACCGCGCGCTTGGCATCACCGCCATGCCTCAAGACGTGGGGGACGAGGAGATCCGCACTCTCATCGCCGCCGGAGCACAGACCGGCACGGTGGAGGCCGACGAGGCCGCCCTGCTGGAAAAAGTGTTCCGTTTCGGAGACCGCCAGATGCGGGAGGTGATGACCCCCCGGCCGGAAATCATCTGGCTGGAGCGGGGGATCACCCTGGCCGCCTTCCTGGCGGTCTACAATAAACACAGCCATACCCGCTTCCCGGTCTATGAAGGTTCCATGGAAAACGTGGTGGGAGTGCTGTCGGTTAAGGACGTTCTCTCCGGGCTCAGTTCCGACTCTGGGGCGCTCCGTGACGACGTAACCGAGCTGCTCCGCCCGCCGTTCCTGGTGCCGGAAACCAAGAGCGTGAGCGACACCTGCGAGGAGATGCGCCGTGAGGGCCATACCGTGGTCCTCACCTTCGACGAATTCGGCGGTATCGCCGGGTTGGCCACCCTGAAACAGTTGCTGGAAATCATCGTAGGTCAGGTGGGCGAGGATGGAGCGGTACCGAGAGACGCGGTGACTCACCTGGGCCGAAACAACTTCCGGTTGGACGCCGGGGTCGCCATTTCCGAGATCAACGAAGAGATGAACCTGGACTTGCCGGAGGGGGATTACCAGACTTTGGCCGGTTTCATGTTGGACCGTTTGGGCCGCATTCCCCAAGAGGGGGACGTGGTGGAGTACCGCAACCTGAGTCTCACCGTAACGGTTATGGACGGCGTTCGCATCGAAGACGTGGACCTGGAGATGTCGCCGCCTGCGTCGACAGGGGCCGCCCGTTGAAATTCTACCTGGTGCGCCACGGTGAGACCGAGTGGAACAAGCTTGGGAAATTTCAGGGCATAACGGACGTCGCACTCAACGAACGCGGAATCTCGCAAGCCATGGAGTCGGCGCAGGCAGCGGCGGATTGGGGATATTCGGCCATCTATTCCAGTCCCCTCAGCCGCACCATGCGGGTCGCCGAGGAGATCGGGCGCTTGACCTCGACGCCGGTGGTCCCCAAGGCCGGCCTGATGGAGCTGTCGCTGGGAGACCTTGAGGGCGTTACCGGGGAGGAGATGCGCCGGGGATGGCCCGAAGTCTACGCGGCCTGGCGGGACACTCCAGAGCAGACCGCGATGCCGAACGGCGAGTCGTTGGCCCAACTCCAAGAGCGGGCCTGGGAGGCGGTCGTTGAGATCGAAGAAGCCCACGGCGACGATGAGTCCATCGTAGTCGTGTCCCACAATTTCGCCATTCGGACCGTCATCTGCGCCTTGGTGGGAGTGCCGCTGGCCAACTTCCACCGCATGTCATTGAGTCTCGCTTCCCTGTGCACCTTCGAGAAAGATGGTAGAGGCCGCCGGTTGACGGCGTACAACTCGACCAGCCACCTCTCCCTGGAAAACCGGTAGCACTGGCCGATGCCCTCCGGCCCGGCAGGTGTTGTTATCGAAAGGCGGGTGGCCGCCGCCTTGGGGCGCGCCGGCTGTTCCGGCAAATGCGCCACGTTGGTGGTGGCCGTTTCCGGCGGCCCCGATTCCACCGCATTGCTCCGTTGCCTGCACGGTCTCAGTGAGTCCCATGCCCTGACCCTGCACGCCGCCCACCTCAACCACGATTTTCGCGGCGCGGAGGCCGATGCCGACGCCGATTTCGCCAGGGACCTGGCCGTCGGCCTCGGGCTGGACTTTACGGTGGCCAAAGAAGACCCTGTCGAATACCAGGCCCGGCGGGGAGTTTCATCCTTCGAACAGGCCGCCCGGGAGATGCGCTACTCTTTCCTGGCGCGCACGGCCGCGGCGGTGGGCGCAAGAGCGGCCGCAACGGGCCACACCGCTGATGATCTGGCGGAAACGGTACTGCTGCACGTGCTGCGGGGCTCCGGCCTCCACGGGCTCCGCGGGATGACCGAATCGGCCCCTTGGCCCTGGCCGCCGAACGCGGTGGGAATCTCCCTATTCAGACCGTTATTGGAGATGACCAAGGACGAGACAAGGGCCTACTGCCTGGAGCTGGGCCAACCGTACCGCGACGATTCCGGTAATTACCTGTGGCGGTTCGCCCGGAACCGGGTTCGCCATCAGTTGATGCCTCAGCTTGCCGCGGAATTCAACCCCAGGGTCCGGGAAGCGCTGGTCCGGCTGGCCCGTATCTCCGGCGAGGCGGCGGACTTTGCCGAGGAAGAACTCGACCGGGCTTGGCCGTCGCTCGCAGCCGAATCCGCCGGCAAATCCGCCGGCGAAGTCCACGTTCTGGCGGAGGCCCTTGCGCGGCTCCATCCGGCGTTGCAGCGGCTGGCGCTGCGCCGCGCCTACCGATTGGTTTTTGGCGACACCCTCCGCCTATCGGAGAGCCATCTTGCAGCGATGGCGGGCTTGCTCCGTTCCAACCGCGGCGGGGGAAGCATCGACCTCCCGCGTGGCGGCAAGCTCCGGCGGTCGGGTGATT
>DAOUHF010000094.1:0-2612 GCA_034428795.1 Dehalococcoidia bacterium | reverse complement strand
GGTCAGGGTCTCCGAGGCCGCGCCTTTGCCCTTGCGCTTGCCCCTGACGGCCGAGTGCCAGGCGCTCCGGAGTGCATTCTGGCTGTAACCACCTGAGCCGGCCTTCTTGTCCATCCCGAGCAAGAGTAGCCGCGCCTCGAGCGCCACCTAGTCGTCGCTCTTGTCCATGGTCCCTCCCCATTCGGTTTATGGTCTGGCGGTTTATGGCTGGGTTTCCCGGCGCCCCCCCTGTGGGGTTTACCCCGCCTCTTCCTCTGCGGGGGAAGGCATATCCCCGAACGGGAACCACAGGTCGGTTGACGCCGCAACCTCAGCCGCCGATGCCTTCAGCAAGACAACCCCCGTGGGGGTCTCTATCTTTTCCAGCACCCCCCGGCCATCCCAGAAGTTGTGCAGGACTCGACAACCCCGGTCTGTCCGTAGTCCAGCTCCAGCCCCGGTGCTTGTCCTCCGGGTGATCTTCCTCTTTGCCACTTGGGGTCACCTCACTTGCCGACCACGGCCAGCCCTTTGGGGCTGCAGGGTATGAGCATCTCTTCCCCCTTGTCGGTCCACCGGAGCCTGTGCCACATCCCGTCCACCTTCGATACGACAAGCGTCTCCTGGACGATCACCGCGCCGGGGCGGGTTGCGTCGGCGCCTCCGGTCTTCCATTCCAGGAACTCTTCGTAGTCTTCCAGCGTCTCGAGGGCGTCGGCCTCTCTTTCCGCGGCGCTCTTCACCGGGCGGTGCCGGTCAACATACCAGCGCAGGAGGCCGTGATCGTACTTGCGGATCCACTTCGGGTCGGCCTCCCCGGAAACCCACTTGGGCTCCAGCCAGCCGTCGACAGCCCGTCGGTAACCCGCTGCCTCAGCATCGTCAACAGACCGGTCCATAGCATCCTGGAACCTGACCTGGGACTCCGGGTCTTTGCGCCATTCATAGACGGTCGACCGATGAACCCCCGCCTCCCTGGCAGCGTCGGTGATGTTCGGCTCCTGGGTCAGCGCAACCAGGAATAGGGCCTGCCTGGCCACGGTCCTCCCCTGGGGTTCGTTCCTCTGCGTCATCGCCGCCTCCCGCGCGGGCGCATACACGGGCGCCTTTGGACCGTAGGATTCTGTCCCATCCTGTCCGATTCCCTGGGGTTCGCCGGATTCCGCCATTTCAGGATGACCATAGAGGGGCCTGGAATTCCCGGGCTGACCCCCAGGCCCTGAGGAGCAGCAATCCTTCGGTCCCTTTTGCCAGCCTGGCCCTCACCGGGGCCGGGTTCGCCATCCGGCCTTCTCGCCGCCGGTGTCAGTGGGCCTGCAGTCAAAGCAGGTGTCGTATTGCACTCCCTTGGTCCCGTTGCACTCCGGGCAGTCATTAAAGGCATGAGGAAAGCAACGGGAGAATCGCGAGTCGCTGACCTTGCTGCAGTCCTCCTCTGCGCACACGTTCCTTTCTTCCACTCGGATGCGGCTTCCCCCAGGTCGGCGGTCCTGACCAGATCCGCGGCATCCTTGGCAGAGACCCAGGCGGTCCTCCCGTCCATCATCCCCTGGGGCGTAACGCCGCCGACCACACAGGCGATCCTCGCGTTCAGTGGCTCCCCTCGCACCTCTGCCTCAGTGAGGTTCGGTCTGGGAGGCATCCCCACGGTTACGGTCCGGGGCTGGCTGGTCTCGTTTCCGTGGTCCATACGGCCTCATTCCCTTTCAGTGTCCCGCGCACGCGTGGGCGCCGGGTGCTTCTCATACCGGCTGGGGTCCGGGCCAGGCTGTCTTCCCTTGCAACGTCCCTGGCTGTGCGGCCGGGGATGTCCTCCTCGGGGATCTCTTCCTTCGGTACAGCTACCGGGTTGGCCCGCTCCTCCGCCCTCTTCCGGGGTCCTGTGTTGAGGGGCGTCTTTTGCCTTCCGACCGCCCTCTGCGGCCCCCAGCGCAGGCGCTGCGGGGTTCTGGGGGTTGGTCTCTTGCCGGGGTTGCTCCTCTTTGTCTTCCATCCTTTTCCTCCTGTTTTGTCCGGGGTTTGCACCGGGGGTTACCCGAATGAGCCGGGTTAAGCCAGGTCACTTTCGGTTCTCTATACCAATATTTATTTTATTTCGGTGAGAAGAACCAAATATAGGTCGGCTCAACCCGGCTCATTCGGACCCCGCAGCTACGAACCTACAGGGTCTCGTCAAAGCCCGGCTCGTCTTCCGGCTCGGGGGCGGCTATGAAAAAGCCTGAAATATCGGCGTTTTGGGCTGTTTCTGCGTCTTTTCCGGGCTTTTTCCCGGGTTTTATCCGCATAACCTGCCGGTTGTGATTCTCGTTGGCCTGCCTTTCCTTATGCTTCCCCCACCATTCGTGCAGGTTGACTGCGTTCCCGAAGGACGTGCTGGTGATGGTCTTGTCCCCGGTTATGAGCGCGATGCGCATACGGGCTTCGTCGACCAGCTTGCCCACCCATTCTTCCGGGACCAGGGTGCTCAGCGCCTCCTGGATGGGGTCCATATCGGCCTGGACGTCGTCGGGCAGTTTGACGTCAGGATCCTCTATCTGCCTCTTCAACCATTTGACTGCCTGCAGCGTCCCGATGGTAACCATCGCGTCCAGCAGATCCTTCTCATACGAGGCTTTTGCGTCCTTTTCAGAGTC
>DAOUHF010000093.1:0-27854 GCA_034428795.1 Dehalococcoidia bacterium | reverse complement strand
TGGTAACTCGGCCCCGTCCCCCACCAGGTCAACGGCCATCCCCGCCCGGGCCGCATGGCCTGTGAATCCGTCGCCCAGGCCAGCCGCTACCGCCGCCGCTGGCCCAACCAACCCCGGGTCGTGGGGGGTTGCCGGGAGCTTGGTGCTATTCCACCGATAACTGGTGGTCATATCCTGAGCGGTTTCTGTACTGCCAGCCGGACCCGAAGCGGTAACACTTCCACCCACCGCGCCCTGCCTTGGTTAGTTCGAAAAATCCGAAAAAATGGAAGGTTTCTATAAACCGGCGGAGCCATAAGGCCCTCAAGAGTTGCCAATGGGCGACCAGAGGCGGCGATTTCAGGCCCTCAACTCCCATCTTCCGAGTATCCTTAGTGTTCCCTGTGGATTCGGCAACTGGAGTCATGACGCTTGATTTTAGGCGGTTGGTCTTGCCGAGCCGACCGTTAGCCACCCCCACCCCCAATCCGCCAGCGTTCCCAGCCGTGCGGCCAGTGGCGGTGTTTCCCATCACCATCCAACCCGGAGCCCGGTTGCAGACGGGGGTTATGTGTATATAGGTATGTACACCATGTCCAAACTACGGCTATTACACCCCCGTATCGTAGCTAAAATGCTGCTTTATACGGCAGTCTGCAACTCATCCAGAGTCGGATGGGTCTGGCTTCCGTGGGTGAAAAGGGGCAGCACCGGGCCGGGAATTCGCCGGATGGCCTCCTGGTTTTCCTCCCAGGACGACACGGCGGGGCAGACCACGTCCACGCCGGTCTGGCTCTTGTAGGCCAGGCAGCGTTCCATTACACCCTCGAAGGTCGCCCCTGGTACGCCGCCGTAATCGCACCTGGCTACGATAATGAAGTCCGGGTCGAACTCCACCTTGGCGTCCATCGCGGCCCTCAGTTTGCCCACCATCTCCTCAATGGAAACGCAGCGGCGGCGGGGGCCGGTCTTCGGCGGGTAGGTCTGGTCCTCCAGGTGGGTGCCGGCTATACCGGCCCGGATGTACTCCTTGACTGTCTCGTAAACCGTGATGGCGTCCCCGTAGCCGGTGTCCATGTCGCAGAATACCGGAATGTCCACCGTGTTCACGATGCGCCGGGCGTTGTCCACCATGTCCCGCATACTGGTGCCGCCCTCGGTCCAACCCATGAGCTGGGCCGAGGTATTTCCCCCGGACATATAAAAGGCATCGAAACCCGACACCTCCGCCATCCTGGCGCCCATGGCGTTCATCCCGCCGGCCAGAACGAAAATCTCCGGACGCTCGAACAGCTCCTTAAGTCGCGTTGTCATGCGTTTCTTCTCTTGCATCACCCTTCCCCTTTACGATATTCGCGGATGCGCCGGCCTTCGCCGGCCGGCTTGCTGGAGGAATCCCCGACGTTAAAGCTGGCTGCTGGAAGAATCCCCCACGTTAAAGCTGGCTGCTGGAGGAATCCCCCACGTCAAATGGGAAGCAACGGCTCGGGGCCGCCTTCGGGCAGGTCGATTTCGAAAGAGTTGGCGTTGTAGGCCAGCAGCGTATAGTAGCCCATCATGGTCGAGAGCTCGGTAAGCCACCGGGGGCCGAACTGGTCCATGGCCCTTTGAAAAGTCTCCGGACTCACCCGGTGGCGATCAAACATCTCGGTGGCATATTCCACGAAGGCCGCTTCATCCGGCGGCATATCCGGCAGCGGCTTCCGGTCCCGCAGGGCGTCGACCAGATCATCGCTCAGGCCCTGCTCCCGTCCGCGGCCCGAATGAGCGTACCAGATGTATTGGCAGTCCATGTGCCGCGCGGTCAGCAGCATGGCCAGTTCCTGCAGCTTGTGAGGCAGGTCTGTAACCTCCCGGAAATAGCCGACCAGATGGTTGGCCCGCCGCCGCATCTCCGGGCTGTAGATCATTACCGAGCCGGGACCGGACTCCACGACCCCGCCGGTGGCGGCGGTCTCGTGGTCGAATGCCTCTCGGAACTCCTCCGGGGCTTGGTCTCGCGTTAAAACCGGTAGCCGTGCCATATCACACCCCTTCGTTTCAGTTGGGTCTCCAGTATGTTGCCGAAGGCCCCCATTATACCCCGGCGCCTGAACAAGTCCCTTCCCCCCGATGGGGGAAGGTTAGGATGGGGGCGTTAAGCTCTCCTCCGAGATTTCCGCTTTCGCCTCAATGACCATAACTTGTTCAGAGGTTCTCTAACGCGCCGGCGACGGAACTGGGTAACGCCATGAGCCTCAGGCGCCGGTATGGTTATCCAGTATGGTTATAATGTCCGTCATCGCAGTCATTTTTATCCGGGAAATGGAAGTTTAGAGGGGGCCCATGAAATACGACGTTATTGTCGTCGGCGGAGGAGCCGCCGGATCGGTGGTGGCCGGCAGATTGGCTGAAGACCCTGATACCGGCGTTCTGTTACTGGAAGCCGGGACGGACTATCCCGAATTCGCCAACCTTCCGGACGAAGTAAAGTTCGGCCACACGAGATTCGCGGAATCCCCGGACTCGGAACACAATTGGGCCCTTCGCGGAACGCTCACCGAGGAGCAAGGGGAGGTCCACGTGGCGCAGGGCAAGGTGATCGGGGGAGGGTCATCCATCAACGGTCAGGCAATGCAAAGAGGATTTCCCGAGGATTTTGACTCTTGGGCTTCTCTGGGCAACGACGAATGGTCTTATGACAAGGTGCTGCCCTTCTTCAGAAAAATGGAGCGCGATCTCGACGTGCAGGACGATTTCCATGGAACGGAAGGGCCAATGCCGGTAAGACGCCGCCAGTCGGGCGCTTGGCCTGACATCCAAAAGGCCTTCCATGCCGCCTGTTTGCAGGCTGGGTTCGGCACGGCCGAAGACACAAACGGCCCAAACCCCTCCGGCGTTGGCGTGTCTCCCACCAACAACCTGGATGGCGTCAGAATGAGCGCCGCCATAACTCACCTCAATCCGATGCGCCACTGTCTCAACCTTACGGTGAGAGGAGGAGTCTACGTCCGGAGGATATTGTTCGAGGGTTCCAGGGCCGTCGGAGTGGAAGCCGAAAGCGGGGGCGAGGTCTTTACCCTGGAAGCGGACCGGGTTGTCCTGAGCGCCGGGGCTATCAGGTCGCCGCAGTTGCTTATGCTATCGGGAATCGGCCCCAAGGACCAACTTGAGCAATTTGGGATACCCCAGGTCCAGGAGCTCCCCGGAGTGGGGCGGAACCTATGGAACCACCTCAGCACCCATATCAGCTTCAAAGTCAAAGACGGAAAAACGCTCACCAACGGTCTCGACTCGCCGCACTTCAGTCTGCATTACACCTCCCAAGGGTCGAGCGAGACCAACGACATGCTGCTGAGGACCAGCACCGTGGTCGACGAACGGGAGGAGCGGGTCGCCGGTGTGCGCGCCAGGTACCAGACCGGGGACGTGCCTCCGGAGCGGGCGGCACGTGTGTCTTGTACTCTCGGGTTGCCCGAGGGATCGGGATACGTCAGGCTGGCGTCCGCTGACCCCAAGGTACAGCCGTCCTTCAACTATTGTTATCTCCAGCATCCTGACGACATGCGGCGGGTGAGAGAGGGCCTGCGATTCGGCGCCAGGCTTCTGGAATCCGATGCGTATAAGGACGTGCTCGATTACCGGATCAGCCCGACGGACGATATTCTAGGCGACGATGACGCCCTGGATGCCTGGATACGCCGGACCGTGGGAACCGCCAGGCACGTCTCCGGGACCTGCCGGATGGGCCTTGATTCCGACCCGATGGCGGTGGTCGACCAATACTGCCGGGTCAAGGGAGTGCAAGGGCTCTGGGTGGCCGATTCCTCGGTGGCGCCGCGTATTCCCAGGTCAGGCGGTCTCCACCCCACGGCTCTCATGATCGGGGAACGTGTGGCGGACTGGATAGCGGCGGGCTAACAGAGCGCACTGAGCGCACTGACCGCACTGACCGCTCAGGGGCGGAACCCGCCGCCGAACTCTGATTCCAGGGCCTCAATGACCATAACTTGTTCAGATGTTACCTGGCTCCCCTCGTCGGCCGGGCGATGCCCAGCGAGCGATGCCCAGCGAGGGACGGGCGACATCGCGGCGGGCGCCCTTGAATCTCCGGTGCTATACTCGCGGCACAGCAGTGGTGTACCCAACAGGTGCGGAAGTTTGTCGCTTCGCGGACCATTTGAGGAGGAGATCATGCCCTACTACATGTACGTTGCAGTGCAAGAGGATAACAAGATATCGGTCTTTACCGTAGACCCCGAAACCGGAACGCTCACGCCCCAAACCGACGTGCCCGTGCCCGGCGGGCCGTTTACCCTGGCGATCAGTCCGGACCGCGATTACCTGTATGCCGGCTCTCGGGAAACCCCTCAGCTATCCAGCTTCCGGATCGACCAGTCCAACGGGGGTCTCGCCCAGACCGGGACGGTACCGCTGGAATCGTGGCCGGTCTACATAGCTACGGACCGCAGCGGCAGGTTCGTGTTGTCGTCCTACTACCAGGGCGCGCACGTGGGAGTGCATCCCACAGGGGATGACGGCTCGGTTGGGGAGCCGCCCATTGAGTGGCTGGAAACGGCGACAGGCGCCCATGCAATGCAGACCGACCCGACCAACAGCTACGCATTCGTGCCCCACATTGCGGGCAACGGCCCCAACGAGATCTGGCAATTCAGGTTTGACGAGGCCACGGGCCATATTACTCCCAACTCGCCGCCCAAGGTGGAGCTGGAAGAGTTTCTGGGGCCCCGCCACTTCTGCTTTCATCCCTCCCTGGACGTTCTCTACTTCTCCAACGAGCAGGGGTGCAGCGTAAGCGGCTACCGGCTGGATACCGCCAATGGCACGCTTTCGCTCTTCCAGACCATTACCACCCTTCCCCCGGAGGGCTTCGCCGAGAGGAACACCTGCTCCCAGATACAGGTCTCAGGGTCGGGACGATTCCTGTACGCTCCGAACAGGGGCCATGACAGCATCGCCTGCTACACGGTGGACACCGGCACCGGGGAGTTGACCGCCAACGGCATTGTTGCCTCCGAACCCAGACCCAACGCCCTGTGCCTGGGACCCCACGACAGGTTCCTCTACTCCGCAGGACAGGACTCGGGCCAGATGGCCACCTTTGGCGTCAACCCGGATTCGGGAGAGTTGACCCGGCTGGAGACAACCCCACTGGGCGCCGCGCCGTGCTGGATATCGATCACGGAGTTGCCGGGGTAGGCGACAACACCGCGCCAGAGGCACGTCTCCGATAAGAGGCACGTCTCCGATATGGGATAGCCGGGAGCCCCATCGCCGTCAGCCCAGGGCTTTACGCACTCCCGCGATCACGTTGTCCTTGTCGGGGAGGCAGTATGCTTCCATGATGGGGCTGTACGGGATCGGAACGTCCGGTGCGCAGACGCGCACCGGCGGGGACTTCAGGGCGCGGAAGGTCTCCGGGTCCTCGGTGATCTGGGCGCAGATCTCCGCCGCGGCGCTGCCGGTGATGCAGGCCTCGTCCACAATAACCACCCGCCCGGTCTTTTGGACCGACCGGCGGATGGCCGGCGTGTCCATGGGCACCAGCGTACGCGGGTCCAACACCTCCAGCGAAATGCCTTCCTCGCCGAGCTCATCGGCGGCTTTCAACGCCTCGCGCACCATCTTCGAGATCGCAACGACCGTAACGTCGTCGCCGGGCCGTTTGACGTCGGCCTCGCCGATGGCGACCAGGTATTCGTCCTCCGGCACGGGATATTTGTCCGGCTGGGCCGCCAGGATCTGGTCCTCGAAGTAAACCACCGGGTTGTTGTCGCGGATGGCGCTCTTCATCAGACCCTTGGCGTCGTAGGGGTTGGACGGCATCACCAGCTTGAGCCCCGCCAGGTTCATGAACATGGGGTGAGGACTCTGGGAGTGTTGGGCCGCCGCCGAACGCCCGCCTCCCGTGGAGGCCCGGAACACCAACGGGAAGGGGGCCTGGCCGCCGAACATGTAGTGTATCTTGGCCATCTGGTTGACGATTTGGTCCATGGCGGTGAAGGCGAAGGTCATCATGCCCGGACTGATAATAGGCCGGAAGCCGCTTCCCGCCGCCCCGATCCCCGCCCCGACGTATGCCTCCTCGGAGATGGGCGACGCTCGCAGCCGCTCTCCGGCGCCAATGCCGCCAGCGGGCCAAGGTTGCCGCAAATGTGAAACACCCTGTCGTCCCGGCGCATCTCCTCCCGGAACGCCTCCATGATGGCCTCGGCGTAGCTAATTTCTCTCATGGCGTCTCCCTGTTTGTCCTCGTTCGTGTCTCCTGTATGCTACGGCCGTCTAGGACTCCGGCCAAAGCTTTTTTACGGCGTCCCAGGAAAGTATGTTTCCGTCTTTCAGGCCGTAGTGTTGCCTCATGAACTGAACTTGGCCGCTGTTCCCAATGCTATCGAGTCTGCATTTGTCCCCGACAATGAAGGGAACTACTTTCGGTTTCTCCTTACCCTCGTATCGGAGATCGACAAGGATTTTTGCCATCACATACTGGCGGATGAGTTGATGTACGAGGACATAGTCGCCGCTCGCACCGAGGCCGCTTTGGTGCTTAGCTTCTCCTATGAAAAGATGTTTCGGAGATTCTAGGACAATATCGATTTCAGTGTGAACTAGATTGCTGCCCAGCTTATCAACCGCGCCATCGGAAGATACATCGTAATTCCATTTTTTCTTTATTTCGAGGGCCAATCTGTCAGATCGAAATTCTTCAATTTGTTCGCGCAGGTCTGGAAACAATTCGCCGTACAGTTTCGCAAAATTCGGATAGCGTTGTTCGTTGCTTCCACGTTCCGCCTTCTTGGTTTGGTCCAAGTAATCACGCATCCCGTGCCAGTACAGCTCGATTTGAACAGCACCCGGTTGGGTGCTGTCGGGTTCTCCGAGCCTCTCGGCCAGTCTCAAGCGGGAGAGGTCATATGTGAAGAATGGGGAAAAGTAAAGCGCCGTTTTCCAATTCTCCGTCCTGTTTTCTATCCCTAAGATCGGCATAACACCCACTTCCTTCTTGCGATTAAGGACGTTTCCCTGAGCCGGACCGACCTACCCGCCTGATACTGACAGAAGCGCTTCGAAGACGCGGACCATTGCTTCCGTATCCCTCTCGCAGTAGGCAAGGAGCGCTTCCCTGATTTTAGCTTTGTCGGACTGCGGCGCGCCACCGGCAATCATCCGCGCATAGGACGCCGCGGCATCCAGCCCTCCAGGTATTTCCAGGTCATCGTAGGCCAGTCCGGGAACCAGGGCGGGGAGCACCGATTTGATGGAGAAGCTGCCGTGGAATTCGGGATGGTAGTATTCGCCCCTGATTAGTCTTAGCAGGTCGACTACTCGCTCGCATAAGGCCAGCAGGCGGCTCTCGTACTGCGGGAAGGCTTCCGCCAGCCCCTTCATCACGGTTGCTTCGTAGCTGGAGTACGCCACTACTGACCCCTCGGAAGGAACGGCCGCCAGCAGACTCGTTACAAAACGCTCCCTCGGATCATCGTCGCCGTCGTCAAGGAACGAGCGATGGCTTAACCGGCCGTCCGAATCGCGGACGTGCAGGGACCACTGGAACGGGACTCTTTGGTAAGGCCGGGTACCCGGATATATCGGAATGGCGAGGCCGGCGGTCTCGAAGTCCAGGAAGCTGGCCGGGGAAACGATCTCCCTCAATCTCGCAGCCAGATTGGAGCCCACGAAGGGCCGTCCATTGGTTACGCTGTCTCGCACCCGGCGCTGCATCCCGGAAAGGGCGGTGAAGTCGGACGGGATACCGCCAATGTCCCGTATCCCCAGGGCCTTCAAGCGTTCATAAGCCCCCTGCTCCAGACCGGGCAATTCCCTTACGGGATGCTCCGCCTCACCCTGATGGCAGTGTCCGAAGAAGGGGCAGCGGTACGGGGTGGTGCAGTGGCGGCCCGTCTCGATATTCGGCGCGCTGGCCCGTTGCAATGATTCCCACATCTGCGCCAGTTCGTTGGGCAGATCGTCTGCGGCATAGGCCCTGGCTTCGTCCGTCACGTCCCTCAGTGAAAACAGCCGGTCCAGGTCGTGGTCTCCGCCTTGATAAACGTAAGTGGTGTTGACGTGCATCAGGTACGCCCTGCCGATGGGGGTTCCAGCGCCCTCGATCACATGCATCTGAATCGCAACGTCCGGGATGTGTTCGTCCTTCGCTCTGGTGGTGGACTTGACCTCGATGAGGTCAAATGCCTGCCAGCCGGTCCGGTTGAGGACGTCGGCCCGGGTCCTGACTCTTTGGAAGGCGAACGCCGGCTCGTACAAGGCCGGCACGGAAGCGTCGGGCAGCAGGGCTTGCGTCGACCTCACCGCCTGGGAATGCTCGAAGTACTGCCCCTTGATGAGCACGCCGCCGGGAAATCGCTGCCGTGCCAACTCGCCTACGGCAGTCCCGGCGTCGAAAATGGCCTGCTGTCCCGCCTCTACAGGGTCGGCTAGCTCTCGATGATAGCACTCGAGATAGAGCCGTTTCAGGCACTGCAAGCCAGCAAGAAACCGGGACTTTGATAGCTGCGGAGACGTTTGGAGGGTCATCGGTCCTTCGACTGCGGCTCTGGCGACTGCGGCTCTTGCTTCACTCCCTCGCTCCGGACTAGCGGGTAAAGATTCTCAAGGGGCGAATACCTCGGTCAGGGCGTCTTCGGGATTGGGCAGTGGGCTCGACTCCGCGAACTCGATGGCGGCCTCGACGGCCGCGGCTATTTCTTCGTCGATTTGCTGGAGCCGTTCACTCGTCGCCGCCGCCTGCTCCACCAACCGGCCGGCGAACGCGGCGATGGGGTCGTAGGACTGGCTGAGCTGTATCTCGCCCTCCGGCCGGGGATCGGGCGGGTTGCCCTTGGACTCGGAGTGGCCGCGCCACCGGTAGGTCTTGCATTCCAGGAGGGTCGGGCCGCCGCCGTCCCGGGCGCGCTGTATCGCCTGTTGCGCCGCCTCGTACACCGCCAGAACGTCGGTGCCGTCCACGGTGACGCCGGGAATGTTGTAGCTTACCGAGCGCACCGCGACGTCCTCCACCGACAGCGTGGCGGCTGCGGAGTTTCCGGAGGCCCAGCGGTTGTTCTCGCAGACGTAGATTACGGGCAGCTTCCAGACGGACCCGAGGTTCAACGAGCCGTGGAACGCCCCTTCGTTGGACGCGCCATCGCCGAAGAAAGCCACGGCCACGCCGTCGCCTCCCTCCAGCTTGGCGGCCAAGGCCGCGCCGGTGGCCAGGGGAAGTCCGGCTCCCACGATGCCGTTGGCTCCCAGCATACCCACGCTGAAGTCGGCGATGTGCATCGAGCCGCCCTTGCCGTGGCAGTAGCCGTTGGAGCGGCCGAAGAGCTCCGCCATCATCCTGTTGATGCCGGCGCCTTTGGCGATGGTGTGGCCGTGGCCGCGGTGGGTGCTGGTTATTCGATCGGTGATCCGCAAAGCCGAGCACACTCCAACCGCCACCGCTTCCTCGCCGATGTAGGCGTGGACCACTCCCGGAATATTACCCTCGTGGAACTCTTCCACCGCCCGCCGGTCGAAGGTGCGGATGGTGACCATCTTCCGGTACATTTCCAACAACAGCCCGTTATCCATGACCATGGCTTACACCCCAGTTGTCCTGGGGAACATCTGAACGGTTCCCCAAGAGTTTAGCGAATTGTACTCCGGCGCAAGCCGGGCCGCCACGCCAGGCGCCGCCGGAATATATCGAACGCCGCCGACGTGTCCGGAACATTCGAAGGCCCCGGGTTTCGGTTCGTCAACACCGGTTGACCGGTCTCCCTCTTGGCCCCGCCGGTTTCCAATCTGTTAATATGACCCGGTGCGGGAATGCGCCCGGAGTCCGGGCCGCTCGCCGGTCTCCCCGAGGCCAGGTCCCCAAACGGAATTCGCCGAACGGGCAATAATTTCATGGGAGCTAAAGGACAGATGGCACAGGTCAATTTGGAATCCGGCAGCCTGGTAGACGTTCAGGACGTACTCTACGATTTCGTGAGAGACGAGGCCGTTCCGGGCACGTCATGGTCTGCCGATGGAGTGTTTCGCATTCTGGGAGAGTTGGCGGCCGAGTTCGGCCCGGTAAACCGGGCCCTGTTGGCCAAGCGGGACGATTTCCAGAAGCAGATCGACGGCTACTACCAGCAAAAGCGACAGGCCGGGTGGAGCCCCAGTCCGGCGTCGGCCGAACAAGACTCCGCCGAGCTGGAGAGCTTCCTGGTGAGCGTCGGTTATCTGGGAGGCGACCCGGGAGTCGACCCGGGAGTCGACTTCGAGATGAACACCCCCGCTCTTGACCCGGAAATGGACCAAAACGGCCCCGAATTGGTGACCCCGGTAACCAACGCCAGCATGGCGGTGGGCGGCGCCAACGCCCGTTGGGGCAGCCTGTACGACGCTTATTTCCTCAGCGACATCCGGCCCGAAATCGACCGGGCGTCGCAACGTCCGGCCCGGCTGCGGATGGTCGTCGAGGAGACCAACGCCTTCCTCGACGAGCACGTCGCCGCGTGGCAGGGCGGCAACGGCTTCGGGTCCTTCGCGGCCTTCCGGTTGGACCAGACGTCCGCCGGCGCCTACGAGTTGGTGGGTATAACCGCCGACGGGGCGGCGCGCTTGGAGGACGCCTCGAAATTCATCGGTTTCAACCTGGACGACCAGCAGGAACTGGCCGAATTCTTCCTGGAGGACAATGGGCTGCGGCTCCAGTTCCAGCTCTATCCGGGAGGACGGCTCAACGAAGAAAACGGGCAGTTCAGAGACCTGATCGTCGAGTCGGCCATCACAAATATCGTAGACTTCGAAGACGCGGTTGCCGTGGTCGACGCCGAGGACCTGGTGGAGGGGCTGCGGAACTACCTGGGGCTGATTCGCGGCAGCCTGCTAGCCCACAGCTCCCGGGGCAACCTGAAGACCATGAACTCCGACAAGGCGTACACCGACGCCGCCGGGAACCGGGCAACGTTGAAGGCGACCAGCTTGATGTCGGTCCGAAACGTTTCCCTGCACATCTACACCGGAGCGGTCAAAATAGATGGGGAAGACGTATCGGAACGCCTGCTGGGCCTGTTGCTCACCACATTGATCGCCACCTCTCACGACAAAGGATCGAATGGAGAATCGCGGGCCGACGGGTCGGGCGCCATGCCCGTTCGGGCGCCCAACAGCGCCAAAGGGTTCGTCTACCAGGTGACGCCCAAGTTGCAGACGGCCGAAGAAGTTGCCGAGCAGGTCAGGCTCTTCGAGGCCATCGAGTCCCGCCTTGGGCTCAACCCCGGCGCCATATTGATCGGAATAATGAACGAGGAACTGGGGATGACGCTGCAGTTGGCCGACTCGCTCAGGGCGGCCCGGGACCGCGTCTTCTTCACCAATACCGGTTTTCTGGACCGGACCGGCTCCCAGATCCGGGTGCAGATGCACGCCGGGCCGGTGGACCTGCGCGACGACCTTACTCAAGCCGCCTACAACACCAGCTACGAACGTCACAACGTGGACGTGAGCGTTCGCGCCGGGGTGCACCGGCACGGCAAGGTGGGGAAGGGTATGCAGGTGAGGAACCGGGCGATGGCCGAAATGATGCAGCGCAAGATCGACCATCCACGCACCGGCGGCAACACCGCCTGGGTCCCGGCGCCCTACCCCAGCGACCTGCACTCCATGCACTACCACATGGTCGACGTCGACGAAATGCAGCGCGTCATTCTCGACTCCGCCGCTGCCGGCGTCTCCCGCCAATCGCTATTGACGTTCCCGCTCCTCGATGACGATAAGGTGGCCGATCAAAGCGCCAGGGCGGACCTGGTGCTCCGCTACGCCCATAGCATGATGGCGTATGTCGACCCTTGGGTGCGCCGGGGAATCGGGTGTACCGGCGTGGCCAACTTCGACCAGATAGAAGAGATGAAAGACCGGGCCACGGAGCGGATCGACGGCGCCATACTGGCCAACTGGAGATTGCACAACGTTATTGGCCAAGGCGACATTGAGACCGCGTTGACGAGGGCGGCTGAAATCGTCGACCAGCAGAACGCGGGGGTTGAAGGTTACGTGCCCATGACCGACACTCCGGAAAAGCGGGACTCCCTCCTTCGAGGGCCTGCGGCGGTCACCGTCATGGGCATCATCGACGACGCCCTGACCTCGGCCAGCGCGTACGTGGAGCCAGCCCTTTATCAGAACCGGCGGGCGGTGAAATCCGGGTAACGGCCCCCGGGAAGAAACGGAGAATGAGCGAGTGAGTAATATCATCCCGAGTATGCGCTACCACGACGCCCCCGCCGCCATCGAGTGGCTGTGCGAAGCCTTCGGGTTCGAACGGCGCTTGGTCGTTCCCGGCGAAGACGGCTCCATCGCCCACGCCCAACTTACCCTGGGCAGCGGTATGATTATGCTGGGCTCGGCCCGCGACGACGATTTCGGCTGCTTGCTCAAGACTGCCCGCGAAGTCGGCGCCAACACCCAGAGCGCTTACATCGTGGTGGAAGAGATCGACGAACATTATCAAAGGGCCAAGGCCCAGGGCGCGGAGATCGTCGTGGAGATAGCCGATCAAGACTACGGCGGCCGCCTGTATTCGGCCCGCGACCCGGAGGGCTGCCTCTGGAATTTCGGTTCCTATGATCCCTGGGCCTGAACTGCACGTGAACGCCGCCGGATAACGCTATGCCGCCAGAACTGGACGTGCTGCGAGAACTGAACCTGGAGGAGGCGCTCCAGGTATTGGAGCCGGCCGCGATATTCGCCGTCGGAATAGCGATCTACGCCATCGTCGTCTTCAATCTCTATCGGTACATGTCCAGAAAGAACATCTTCAACCTGGAACTTTCCAGGTTCGAGGAATCGAAACACCCCGCACTGAGCAAGCTGCTTCACCTGTTCTTCTATGTGGCCAAGTATCTCCTGCTGTTTCCCCTCGTAGCCTTCGCCTGGTTTGGGGTGCTGGTGGTGATGGTGGCCTTCCTTTCCAAGACCAGGGAGGTGCAGGACCTGCTCCTCATCGCCATGGCGGTGCTGAGTTCCATCCGTGTCACGTCCTACTACACCGAGGACCTGTCCAGAGACATCGCCAAAATCCTCCCCTTCGCCCTGCTGGGCATATTCCTGATCGACCTGAATTATTTCGAGATAGAGACATCCTTGTCCCTGCTGGAAATGGTAGGGGCCGAGTGGCGAATTATCGTCTACTTCTGGCTGTTCATCGTGGCGCTGGAGCTGGTGCTCCGGGTCTCCGAACCGTACCTTAAGGCACTGTACACTAGCTTCAAGACTCCTCCAAAGCGGCGTCTCAGTGAGCAGCCCGCTGACGGCAGTTCGGCCGGGGCTCCCGGAGAACCTGCGGACAACGCACCGGGGGAGGCGGAGGGGGAGGCGGGGGGCGACCATGCCTCTGACGCCGGTTTGGAAGAGGCCCACGATAACGGCCCGGCGGGTTAGAGTTCGACCGGGTGGCCGCCCTCCATCCACTCTGAATACGACCCGTCGTACAGCCGGACATGGTAACCGGCCTGGCGCATCGCCAGGTGCGCCAGCGAGGCCCGGACCCCGCTGCGGCAATAGGCGATCACCGGGTCGCCGGGAGTGATCCCGGCCGCCGCAAGGCGCTTGTCGAGCAGGGATTTGTCGAGGAGTAAACGTCCGTCTTGCCCGGCGAGTTGCGAGTGGGGCAGGTGGACGGCGCCGGGGATATGGCCGGGACGGTCGTCCATCTCCGCCTCGCCCCGAAACTCCTCCAGGGAGCGGGTGTCCAGAAGCGTCACGCCGGACGGGTTGGCGACATCGGTGATTTCGGCCCGGATGGACGGGTCGAGCCGCGGGGTGAAGGACTTGCTCTCCATCGCAACCGGCCGGTAGAGCGCCTCTCGGCCCTGCTCCTTCCATGATTCGTAGAGCAGGTCCATGATGTGGACGTCGTCGCGGCCCAGGAACTCCAGCACCCAGGCGGCCATGGCGGCGTTTCGGCCGTCTTGGTGGTCGTAGAGCACCGGAACGGTGTCGTCAGCGAGCCCGGCCCCGCCAAAGACGCCCGCCAACTGTTCCGGCGGTGCCAAGCGGCCGTCCGGGCCCTGCAGTTTCTTGAAGGGGACGCTTACCGCCGTCCTGAGATGTCCCATGAGGTAGCGCATGGCCGACCGGGGGTCGATAATCAGGTACGCCGGATCGCCGATGCGCTCGGATACCCAGTCGGCCGAAACCAGGGTGGCCATCAACCGACCATTTCGAAGTCGGTTTCCACCGAAGTCGGGTTGACCACCGACTGGGTGACCGGAGAACCTTCCACGGCCAGCCGCCAGATCTCCCGAAGGGTGTCCTCGTCGGCGTCGGCCCGCACGAAGCATTTGGCGGAGATGCGGCCATAGCCGGGGTTGCCCTCGTCTTCCACGCCGGCCCACTTTCGGATGTTGTCGAAATAGCCCTCCACGGCGACTTCGAGGTCGTGGATTCGGACACCCTTCTGGGTGGCGTTGACCACGAATCCGACGGTCATGCAACTGCCGATGGCCGAGAGCAACTGCTCGTGGGCGCTGGCGGCGACGTCGGTGGCGGTCAGGTCGCCCGGTTCGTCCATGTCCACCTGGTGATTGCGCATGTAGGCCCTTGCCCGCATTCCGTCCTGCCAGACCACGCGTGACTTCCAGGGTCCGGTGACTGCGTTAAAGACCTCGGGGTCGCGGAAGGAGTCGAGAACCGCGGCGAGTTTCTCCCGAGGCAGTCCGTTAAGGTCTCTTTCCATTTCTTGTGTCATTGTCCCTCACCCTAACCCTCTCACTTTGGGAGAGGGGATTTTAGCTGTATGCCGCCCTCAACTGCCCGGCGGCCTTGGCGATGACCCGCATCTTCTCCGTGGCCATCGCATGGGTGTTGACGTTTCGCTCGGCGAAGGTGCCGAACCCGCAGTCCGGGTTCAGGTAGATCTTGTCCGGGTCGAAGTATTGCAGCAACTCCTTGACCCGTTCGACGATCTGTTCGGGCGGCTCGACCTCGTCGGTCCGTGGATTCACCACCCCCAGACCGATCTCCTTCTCGTTGGCGTATTCCTTGAATACTTCCATCTCGCCCGCGCGCGGCGTGGCGCATTCCAGAACCAGTTGGTCGACGTTCATCTGGACCAGGTAGGGGAGCATCGGCCCGTAGTTGCCAGTCAGCAGCACCTCTTCCTTTTTGCTCCAGTTGCCCCGGCATATGTGAACGCCGGTCCTGATGCCGGTGATGCCTTCGGTGGTCTCGTTCATCAGCCGGACCGCCATCTCCAGCTCGTCGGTCGGGTCCCGGCGGTTGGGGAGGGCGGCGCACATGAACGTTTCGGTGCTTTCTTCGCCGAACACGACCTGGCTAAGGATGGGTTCGTCAAGCTGGACGAAATCGCAGCCCTGGTCCCTCAGGGAGATGATCTCCTCCCGAAGAATGGCGACCACGTCTTTCGCCAGGTCCTCAGGACTGGGGTAGACCTTGTCGGACAATCCTTCGAACCAACCGGAACGGGTGAGCATGTAGGGCCCAGGCAGGGGTATTTTGATCTGCCGGTCGGTATGCTCCCGCATGAAGGCCAGCTCGTCCAGGGCCAGGCCCTGCCGCTTGCCGATGATGTCCACCACGATCGGGCTCTTGATGGCGAAGGACGGCACATCCAGCGCCCGCAGCACTTCTTCCATTCGGGCCCGGTCCCGCGAATAGTCCAGCAACTCCGACACCTTCATCAATTGCATACCCGTCAGCTTGTCCACCGCGAATGAGTAGAAGTTGTCGCGGCGTTGCTCGCCGTCGCTGAGAATGTCGACCCCGGCATCCTCTTGGGCCCGGATGCAGGCCAGCACCTCGCCGTCGGCGACGGAGTTGAACTCGGCCAGTGTCATCTCCCCCGCTTCCTTCCGGCGCAGCGCGCGCACCAAGTCGGTGGAGCGGGGCCAACTCCCCACCACGGTCACGGGGAACAGGGGTGTGTCCACCATTTTGGACTCCTAATATGCAGACTAATGTCAAGTAGCAATGTATCTAGGGCCGCCAAAAGTGTCAACCGCTCCTCCAGCAAACCCGGTAGATTTGCTGAAAGACTGCCAATCGTCAGGCTAGCGCGTGGATTCCCGCTTTCGCGGGAAAGACGGGTAGGGTGGGCCGCCGGTTTTGAGATAGTTTCTAAGTAACATAAGGAACGGCAAACAAAGCAAGGCCCCGGCTAGACCGGGGCCTGTTTGCTTCCCGATTTAATTCCCAATTAAATGGCCCTCCGGCCCCCCTGGATATCTCGTCAGGCCGGAAGCAGGGGGCTCACGGCGTCTGCCCATCGCGATCAGGCGCCGGCAGGCGGTGCGGCTTGTCTGCGGTTATGGGCTCTGCTAGAATCTTGGCGCAATTCTCTGGTGGATGCCCTGACCTATCACCCGTCGCCGGGCGACCGGCCAGGACCAACCCTGGCATCCTGCCAGGTCCGCCAGCGCAGCTTGGCTCACCACCACGGATACTTGATACAGCGGCTAAGGAGGGGATTCTATGCCAGCATTCTGGGAAAACATCAGATTCGCCGGCGAGCGGGAAATGGACGATCTGTCCGGGGCTCAAGGTCAGGACATGGCTACCTACGTCAGCCATCCTTTGCCTTCCGAAGGCAGCAATTTTCCGGCGGTCATCGTTATCATGGAGGCCTTCGGCGTAACCCGCCATATCGAGCAGGTGTGCGACGAGTTCGCCCGCCACGGTTACGTTGCCGTCGCTCCTTCGCTCTACCACCGCCAACACCCCAACGCCAAGTTGGGCTACGACGAATTGCCGTCGGTGATGCAGTACATGGGCGCCCTCCAGGACGACGAGCTCGTTGAGGACGTCAACGTAACGATCGACTACCTCCAGAACCGCTACCAGCGGACCCGCGGCCGCAAGATCGGAATCGTCGGCTACTGCGTGGGCGGGCGGATCACGTACCTGGCCGCCACCAGTTGCCCGGGCCTGAGCGCGGCTTCGGTGTACTACGGCGGACGGATACTGGCGCCCTTCGGCGATGGGCCCGCCCCGGTCGACATGACCGGCAACATCAGCATTCCGGTGATGGGGAACTTCGGAGAAAAAGACGAAAACCCGTCGCCGGCAGACGTGGGTGTTATCGAAGAGGCGCTCAAAGCGGCCGGGGTAACGTACGACTTCAAGACGTACCCCAACTCCGGGCACGGGTTCAACTGCAACGAGCGGGCCGACTACAATGAGGCCGACGCCGCTGACGCCCTGCAGCGCACCCTGGCCTGGTTCGACCAGAACGTAAAGAACTAGCCTTTTCCGACCGTATTCCCAGTGGACCCCCTCTCAATCTCCCCCTGCAAGGAGGAGAGGCGGGGTTGTTCCGAAACGCGTGCCGGCGGCGCGGTTGCCGGCACGATTGGTCGAAGAACCAGCCCTCCGAGCATTCGCTCCGGTCGATGCGCGTGCAAACTGCGGCCAGCAATGCCTGCTGGCCGCTCTTTTTGACTACCATGTTGTCGTGGGTTCACGTTATCCGGTCCATCAGTGGCCGGTGTCCAGTAGCCCGTGTCCACTAGCCACTAGCCACTGAAACCTCTTCGAGGCGATGATGACTCTTCCTGAAGCCGGCCGGTCCGAGTTGACCGGCGGTCTGCCGATTTGCCGCATCTTGAACGGGATGTGGCAGGTTTCCGGCGCTCACGGCGCCATTGATCCCAACGCGGCTATCCGCAGTATGTTCGATTACGTGGACGCCGGATTTACCACCTGGGACCTGGCCGACCACTACGGTCCTGCCGAAGATTTCGTCGGCGAGTTCCGGCGTCAGTTGGCGTCGGCCCGCGGCGCGGACAGCGTGTCCCGGATCCAGGCCTTCACCAAATGGGTGCCCCGGCCCGGGCCGATGACCCGCCAGGTCGTGGAGAACAACATCGACATTTCCCTCCGCCGCATGGGAATGGACCGGCTGGACCTGTTGCAGTTCCATTGGTGGGACTACCAGGACGACCGCTATCTGGAAGCGCTCACCAATCCGTCCGGTCTGCGGGACGAAGGCAAGATTCGGGAGTTGGTCCTGACCAACTTCGACACGCAACGGATGCGGGACATTGACGCTCACGGGGTTCAAGTGGCGTCCAACCAGGTCCAGTATTCACTGATCGACCGTCGTCCCGAAGTCGCAATGGCCGGGTTCTGCCAAGCCCATGAGGTCTCGCTGCTGGCCTACGGGACGCTCTGCGGCGGCTTGCTGTCCGACCGGTACCTGGGCCAACCGGAACCAGCCGCGGCCTCGCTGAACACTGCCAGTCTGCGCAAGTACAAGCAGATGATTGACGCCTGGGGCGGCTGGAGCCTGTTTCAGCGGTTATTGGCGGCGCTCAGGACCGTCGCCGACAAGCAAAACGCCAGCATCGCCAATGTCGCGCTACACGATATGTCCTGGACCGGCCGGCTGTCGCCGGTGTCATTGTCGGCGCCAGGTTGGGGGTAACGGAACACATCGATGAGAATGCCCGGGTCTTCCGCGTTCAACTCGACGCCAGCGACCGGGAGTCCATCGAGTCCGTCCTCGAGCAGTCCCGTAACCTCTACGAATTGATCGGCGACTGCGGCGACGAATACCGCCGGTAGGGCGGCTCGAGGGATAGGATAGCCAAGCGGCGCCTAAATAAAGCAACTCCATGCCGGTGGTTCGACCCGTGCAGAGGCGGGTAACTGCTGGTCCCGCGGCATCGGACAGCGAACCGTCCTGACCAAGCGTACTTACATCCGGCAACGGAGCAGATCATTATTTCCGGCACGGCGGCAATCCAGGTCGGGGCCGGTTACCAGCCTTGCTCATCCAGTAACGTTTCAATTTGTGCAAGGGTGAGTCCGGTTTCAGAAAGAATCTTCCTGACACAAGATTTGGCGCTGCTCTCGACATTCGGCGTTCCAAAAGGCTGATGCTCCAAGCCTTGAAGCCCGCGTGCCGCTTTGCGAATGTTGCTCCAACTCTGCCGACTCTTGGTGCGAATCTCCTTCACCCTTTCAACTTGACTCCCTGGGGTATCCGGTGACTTGGCCGCGGCGACCGCGGTCCGCCTCGCGGGCACCGAAGGTTCCCTCTCCAGAATCAGGACTCGTTGTCCGGCGAGCAACGAGCTCAGGTCCATGCCCGGATCCACAACGAAGTCCGGGGGCTGACATACTGGATTGTTGCGAAAGTAGAGGTCCCATGAAGCCTGGCGGATGGCCTTTTCCAATTCCGGGTGCGGATGCTGCTGTTCTGTCAGCATTCCGGCCCAGAACGGCATATAGCATAAGTTCCAGCCCGCAGTGAAGAAGTCGGGATCCCACGGATGCCCCCAAATGTGGCGCACAGAGTAGCCGGTGCCGCGTGCAAGCCGATGCCCCGTATACTTTTCCCAAGCCATCTGGGCACGCTGGTTATCGTCCAACCGGACTCCCACTTCCCGACCGTTGCCATGCCAAATGGCCTGCTTCCCTTTCTCCAGTCCGGGATAGTGTTCACGGCTACGTCGCGCCCGTTCCGGGAAATATGGTGTTTTAGCCCGGACCTCGTCTGGATGAACGAAATATGAATGTGCGAATGCGGCCTCGATGATCGAAACCCCGGCTTTGCCGAAATAATCTTCCAGAGACTGAATCGGAAAGCCTAAGTGCCCGTGATGAATTTTAAAGTCGAGCATTACCAGTGATCCTATATCCTGCGACGATATTCTTCTGCGCGGAATCAGCCCTTAACCGGCCAAGACAGCCTGAACCGGCGGGGGCGAACCCCGGTCAGTGGCCGACGGGTCTTTGGGGCTCTACGAAGGTGTTGCGGAAGCGGTAGAGGGTGAACTCGGGCTCCACGGGGGCCACCGGCATGTATTCGGCTTCCTCGATCTTGGCCACTATGAAGTGCGGGCCGTCTTCCGCGAGAGCGTTGGACAGAGCGCCCTGCAACTCTTCCAGGTCCCTCACCGTAATGGTGTGCGGAATGCCGCAACTGGCGGCCACCCGCTCCAAGTCCGTGCCCATCCCGGTGTGGCTGGTCTGGTGGCCGGTCTGGCCCCACTGCTCGTTGTCCCACACCACCACGGTCAGGTTCTTCGGTTGCTCCCTGCCAATGGACGCCACGGTTCCCAGGTTCATCAACAATGATCCATCGCCGTCCAGCGAGACCACCTGCTCGTCGGTGGCCAAGGCCATGCCCAAGGCAATAGAGGAACAGAGCCCCATGTTGCCGTAGGTGTAGAAATTCCGGTCGCGATGTCCCGCGTGCCACAATTCGTCGGACGTTGGGCCGAGGTTGCCGACGATTGGCGAATTACCCGCCAACTGAAGCACCAGTTGAGTGGCTTCGAACCTACGCAAGTTTTCCTCCGTGCAGCAACTGGGTCAGGCACACCGCCACCGGCTGGCGGTTGGCGTGGCAGAGTTTCATGGCGCCGTCGATGATCTTGTCCATCTTGTAGTCGTCGTCGAGGGTAAAATGAACCACGCCGAAATGGTCCAGGATCGGGCGGGTGGCCCGGCCCATGGGCACTTGGGAAATGTTGAACTCGCCGGGCCCGCCCCGAAGATTGATAAACATGGGGATGGGCACGCGCGCGGGAATGCAGAGGCTGGCAAGGGCGTTCACGCTGTTGCCGAAGCCGCTGGACTGCATGAACACCGCCGAGTTGCGTCCCGCGGCGTAGGAGCCGACGGCGATGCCGATGGCCTCTTCCTCCCGGGTGGCCGAAACCAGCCGGAAGTAGGGGTCTTCGTCGATGATGCTGGTGACCCGATCAATGGAGATGTCGGGAACGTAGGCGATGAGGGAAGTGTCCCAGTCCTTGAGCGCCTGAACGATAGTTTCGGTCCAGTTCATATCCGCAAACCCCGTTTCGGAATAAGGTCCGGCAATAATAGCCCAGCACTGGGGCCGGACCGGGATAAAACATACCAGCGGCCAAATTGAATGTCAAAAGGGCGTTAGGGCGCGCCAGGGGGCGTTAGGGGGCGCCAGGGGTCCACGAATCCTGGATTAGTGCATTACCAGGCCGCCGTCAACATTGAAGGCTTGGCCGGTGATGTTGCGGGCGCCGGGGCCGGCCAGGAAATGGGCCATGGCGGCGATATCCTCGGGTTCGTTGGAGCGGCCGATGGGGATGTGCGCGTCTCGTTCCCGGGCCATTTCTTCGAAGGCCGCCCCGCTGCTATCCGCTCGTTGCGCCATGGTTTCAAGGCCCATAGCGGTCAGGGTGGAGCCGGGGCAGATAGCATTGACGTTGATGTTGTGCGGGCCCAATTGGTGGGCGGCGAGCATGGTCATGGCCAGCACCGCCCCCTTGCTGGCGGCGTAGGCCGCGTTGGAGGACCCGGAGTAGCCCTTGCCGGCGATTGAAGCCATGTTGATGATGCGGCCGCCGTCGCCCTGCTCGATCATCTCCCGGGCCGCCCGTTGCATACCGAAGAAGACACCCTTGGCATTGACCCGGTGAATCCGGTCCCAGTCTTCCTCCGACACATCCATCAGGTGAATGTAACGAGTGACGCCGGCATTGTTGACCATGATGTCGATGCGTCCGAAGGCGTCTTTCGCTTGGGCGATCATCCGGTCGATATCGCCGGTGCTGCCCATGTCGGCGGGCACGGCCAGGCTTTCCCTGCCGAGGGCCTTCACTGCCACCGCGGTCTCCTCAACGGAGTCGGCGTTGATGTCGGACACGGCGATGTGGGCGCCGGCCTCAGCCAGTTGGAGGGAGATTGCCCGGCCTATGCCGCGGCCGGCCCCGGTAACTACGGCGATCTTGTCTTCCAGGTCCATCGTTCCCCCCGAGCGTTGGGCCGCTGCCTGATTTCGAAGCTAGGCCGAGTGTAGATTAGGCCCCAGGGGCTGTCAACGCGGGTCTCCGGGTGCTGGCGCCGCCGGTGATTTCGTTGACACCCACACCACCCAAGTTTAAACTCGCTGCGATTATGGGCGCTCTCCCCGGCACTCGATTTCGGGGCCAGGAACCGGAGGCAGTATATGGCTGAAGTAAGGGTCGATACCATCGTACGCGGCGGCAGGGTCGTCACGTCTTCCCAAGCGGTGGACGCGTCGATAGCCATCAAGGGAGAGAAAATCGTGGCGTTGGGCCCGGAGGAGCTTCTGCCCCAAGCCGACCGATACATCGACGCCGAGGGCAAGTTCGTTCTCCCCGGGCTGATCGACTCCCACGTTCACATGGACGGCCATGACGATTATGCTCTGGGGTCGCTGGCCGCGGCCCACGCCGGACTCACCACTCTCATCCCCTTCGCCAACTACGAACTGGACCGGGACGAGACGCTGGTGGAGGCCGCCCGGCGCATCCGGGAAGAAGTCGAGGCCACGGCCTTGGTGGACTTCGGCTTCCACTTTATCCTGCAGAACCGCCCCGGCATACTGAGGTCGCTGCCTCCCGTGATGGACATGGGATTCAAGTCGTTCAAGATGTTCATGACCTACAAGAAGCGGCCCGGCCGCATGTGCGACGACGATTACATCTGCGACGCCATGGACCTGGTGTCCCGGGGCGGCGGCGTGTTGCAGCTTCACTGCGAGAGCGGCAATATCATCGAATTCCTGGAGAACAAGCTAATCGGCGAGGGCCATACCCATCCCGTGGACTTCCCCGCGGCCTGCCCCGATTGGGCCGAGGAGGAAGCAATCAACCGGGCCATCAAAATGGGAGCGGCCACCAACTGCCCCACCTACGTGGTCCACCTGAGCACCCAGTTGGGGCTGGAGCGGATCAAGCAGGCCCAAGCGCAAGGACAACGAATCTGGACCGAGACCTGTCCCCAGTACCTGTTGCTTTCCGATGCGGAAATGTCCCGCTACGGGCCGTTGGCCAAGATCGGTCCGCCGCTGCGCCCCGAGGACGGCCCCGACCGCGACGCCCTGTGGAACGGCCTGCGGCAGGGGCATATCTCCCTGGTAGCCAGCGATCACGCCCCGCACCCCCAAGAGCTGAAGAAACCCGGCTGGGACAACATATTCGTCACCCCCGACGGGGCTTCGGTGCCCTTCGGCTCTCCCGGCGTTGAGACGATAGCGCCGTTGATGTACAGCGAAGGCGTGGTCAAACGGGGACTCCCCATCTGGTGGCTGGCCCGTGCAATGTCGGAAAACCCGGCCCGTATATTCGGCCTCTATCCTCGCAAGGGTGTAATCCAGGTGGGCTCCGACGCCGACCTGTTGATATTGGACCCAGGCGAGGACCGGGTGATCTCGGCCAAGGACCACTACAGCAACAGCGGGTACACCCTGTTCGAAGGCTGGCAGGTTACCGGCCGACCGTGGATGACCCTGCTCCGGGGCCAGGTGCTGCTAAACCAGGGCCAATTGGAGCAGCAGCCCGGCTACGGCGCCATTCTTCCCTGTGGGGGACCCACCGCCCCTCTGGGAGGCCCCGTAGACTAGACTTAAGGAACATCTGAACAAGTCCCTTCCCCCCGATGGGGGAAGGTTAGGATGGGGGTGCCGGCGCTCATTTGATAGCTAATACCGTTAAGCTCTCCTCCGAGATTTCGGCTTTCGCCTCAATGATCATAACTTGTTCAGAGGTTCCTTAATCCAGCCTCCGCCGGAGAATATCCGGGCGAATTGCCACACCGCGAAAAACCGCGACAAAACCGCTTTGAATAAACGGGGAATAAACGGGGAATAAACGGAGGGGATCTAATGAAGTACGACCATATCGTAATCGGCGCAGGCTCCGGAGGGGGAGTGGTGGCCACCCGGCTCAGCGAGGACCCGGAACGGTCCGTGTTGCTCTTGGAGGCCGGGCCGGACTACCCGGACTTTGAAAACCTGCCGGACGAGATCAAATTCGGGTTCGCGTCAGGCGTGGACATCGTGACAACCCACCACAACTGGGAGTTTACCGCGAGGGGGACCGACAGCAGCGGCCCCCTGCAGGTACCCCGGGGCAAGGTGACCGGGGGCACCAGCGCCATCAACGGCCAGGTGTTCCTCCGGGGCGACCCGCAGGACTACGACTCTTGGGCCGAAATGGGAAACGACCAATGGAGTTACCAGAACCTGCTCAACTACTTCCGGAAGGTGGAGACTGACACCGAATTCGGCGGCAGCGATTTCCATAATTCCGACGGGCCGATAGTCTGCCGCCGGTTCCCCCAATCGGAGTGGCGGGCCGATCAGCAGGCTTTCTATACTGCCGCGACGGAGGCGGGCTTTCCATATGCTCCCGACCTGAACCATCCCGACGCGACCGGCATCGGCCCAGTGCCGCTGAACAACCCCAACGGCATCCGCTTGAGCACGGCCCTCGGCTACCTGAACCTGGCGAGGCACCGGCTCAACCTCACAATAAGGCCCAACTGCACCGTACACCGGCTGATCTTTGACGGCAACCGGGCCACCGGCGTCCAACTCGAAAGCGGCGGCGAGACCTTCGTGGTGGAGGGCAATGAGATCATCCTCAGCAGCGGCTCCATCGGCTCGCCTCACATTCTCATGCTCTCCGGCGTGGGTCCGGCCGACCACCTCCGGCAATTCGGAATCCCGGTGGTCCACGACCTGCCCGGGGTGGGGCAGAGCATGCGGGACCATCCCATAATATTCGTTCCCTTCAAGACTTGGGAGGACTACCCTCTGGACGCCAACGCGGCCAGGATGCAGTTATGCATGCGGTGGACCGCCCAAAGTTCAGACCTGCACAACGACCTCCAGATTCTGATGAGCTCGTTGACCAACACGACACTATTCGAACCAGCGGCGGCAGAGCCCAGCGACGACGATCAGCCTCCGGGCATCGGGATGTACTCGTGGGTCAACTTGGAAGCAAGCGCCGGAGAGTTGCGCCTGACTTCGGCCGACCCCTACGGCAAGCCGTCGTTGGACTTCAAATACTTTACCGACGAATTCGACTTGATACGTACCCGGGAGGTCGTGCGTACCTGCGCCCAGTTGGGATCTCACGAGGCCTTCGCTGACATCATCGAGGAACGGTTGCGACCTTCCGACGCCGAGTTGGAGTCGGACGAGGCGTTGGACGCCTTTATCCGCCGCAGCGTCGTCAGCGGCCAGCACATCACCAGCACCTGCAAGATGGGGCCAACATCGGACCCGATGGCGGTGGTGGACCAGTTCGGCAGGGTTCACGGCATCGATGGGCTGCGGGTGGCCGACGCATCGATAATGCCCAACTGCGTCCGGGCCAACACCAACTGCACCACCATGATGATCGGGGAACGGATCTCCGATTTCATCCGCCAAGGCCCTTAGAATGGGGGCGCCGTTTGGGTCTCGTTAAAGTCGCCGGAGTCGAGACTCTTAGGGAGTAGCTAAATTACACCGAATGGCAGCCGACTCCCTGTTTCCGCAATTAGGACTACCAATGGAGGCGCTGTGAGTACGATTCTTCCCCTTGCTTTAACCAGAAGCCTATTGCTTGTCGTAATCATAGCGGCACTGACCGCTATCGTGGCCTGCGGCGGCGCCGCCGAAGATGAAACCGCCGTCGCTCCGGCGCCTACCACCGCTCCCACGGCAATGCCCGAAGCCACCGGGGCGGCGCCCGCCCAAGCCACCGCAGTACCCACGGCAATGCCGGAAGCCACCGAAGAGGCGGCTGCGCCGGCTCCCCCGGGACCCGAAGGCGCCCTCAACATCGGCTTTAAGGAGCTGTTCACCTTCGGCAATGCCCCTCGTCTGACCGAAAGCGCCGTACTAGTGTTCGTCGGCGGCACTTCCGGAGAGTCGATCCTCAAGCTCAACATCGACAAAGACATCGTTCCGCAATTGGCCACGGAATGGACTCTCGACGAGTCCGGTACGGTCTGGACCCTCAACCTCCGGGAAGACGTGGAGTTTCACAAAGGTTGGGGAAAGTTCACCGCCGACGATGTCATCTTCACGATGAAAGAATATGCCGCGCCCGGCGGCATCCAGGGGTGGCAGGCGGTATCGAAACGCCTCTATGATGCCGACGGCGGCGGAGCAACCAAGATCGACGATTACACTCTGACTGTGGACACGGTTGATCCCCAGTTCGACTTCCTGTATTCCCTGATCCTGCCCGAAAACGTACAAACCATCAGCAAAGCCAACTTCGAGTCCGAAGGGCAGGACGCGGCCACCTTCCAGGGCGTCGGCACCGGGCCTTGGGAGTTCGTGGAGCAAAGCACCCGCGAGTTCTGGAAGTTCTCCGCAGTGGAAGACCACTACCGCAAGTCCCCGGAGTTCGCCGAGTTGCTGCTCTGGGACATCCCGGAGGAAGCGACTCGGGTTGCCAACTTCGAGACGGGCAAATTGGACAGCTTCCTGATGTCATTTGACTCCAAGCCCCGCCTCGACGCCATTCCCGGCATCCGGTACATGTCGGTGCCCAACGGTTCCACCGCTCACCTCGGTCTGCACCCCAACCATTACGTGGGGATGGGGGAGCCCGACTTTGCTGAACGGCGGCCAGGTGCGTTTAACTGCCTCGCCGAGGGTAAATGTCCGTGGGTCTCCTCCGACCCGGACCCCAACTCGGCGGAATGGGGCCGGGCCAAGAAGGTCCGCGAAGCGCTGTTGATCTCCATCGACCGTAAAGAGATCGTAGACACCCTGCTAGGCGGCGAAGGTTCGCCCCAGTCCCTGTGGACTTGGGAAAACCGGCAACGAGAGCTCCTTCCCGAATATAGGGAGTGGGAGTTCAACCCGGAGCGCGCCAAACAGCTTCTGGCCGAGGTGGGTCTTGAGGACGGATTCGACATCCAGGTCACTGCCAGCATCCGCGGCGTGGCCGCCGAAGGCGAGTCATGCGAGGCCGTCGCGGACTACTGGAACGAGATCGGGATCCGCACCAACATAAACCGGGTGCCTTACCTTAGCATCGGTCCCAGGATCCAGGCCCGTGAGTACGTTGGTTTGAGTTGCCACGGCACCGGCGGCCGGGTGGACCCCGCAACGATCTACGATGTGATTTACAATAGTGAATCGGGCTGGTCGGCAGGTTTCGACCATCCCATGATGGACGATCTCCTGACGAGAATGTTTACCATCGCTGATGACGCCGGGCACTGGGCAATCATGAACGAAATTGCCGGTTTCATCTACGACAACGCTCTGGACAGCGGGTTTTACAGCGTCAACGTGCTGTGGCCCCTGAGCAATAGGGTGGAATCGTGGCGGGAGCACCTCCAGCAAGGCGACACCCGGTCTCTCGGTTCTTACGAGTTCGTCCGACACCGCGAACAATAGGGACCACCGCACGGGAAGACCACGGTAAAACGACGCAAAGGACGAGGGCCTCCGCATAACGGAGGCCCTCTCTTTGTTCCCTGAAGATACCCCCATCCTAACCTTCCCCCATCGGGGGGAAGGGACTTGTTCAGATGTTCCCTAGGCCTGAAAGCGGACCCGGTTGACGAGACCATTGAAGAAGCCTGGCCCCTCGGTCTGGCCGCTTTGTCCGCTTGACAAGCCGGACAGCGGGTAGCTAGAGTACACTGCGCGGTAGACGATGCCCTGTAACCGCTACTAAAACTACTAATGGAGGCGCTTTGGGAACCATTCTTTCCCCGATTCATACCAGAACCCTATTGCTTATCGTAATGGTGGCGGCACTGATCGCCATCGTGGCCTGCGGCGGCGCCGCCGAAGATGAAGCCACCGTCGCCCCGGCGCCGACCACCGCTCCCACGGCAATGCCCGAAGCCACCGTGGCAGCGCCCGCCCAAGCCACCGCAGTACCCACGGCAATGCCGGAAGCCACCGAAGAGGCGGCTGCGCCGGCTCCCGCGGGACCCGAAGGCACCCTCAACATCGCCTTCAAAGAATTGTTCGCCTTTGGCAACTCTCCCAGGCTGACGGAGAGCGCGGTGTTGGTGTTTGTGGGAAGCGCCTCCGGCGAATCGATGATCAAACTCAACATCGACCGTGAGATGGTCCCGCAACTGGCCGCCGAATGGAGCGTAGACGACAGCGGCTCAGTGTGGAC
>DAOUHF010000092.1:0-1661 GCA_034428795.1 Dehalococcoidia bacterium | reverse complement strand
GCCTCGGAGATTGGCCGCAATCGCGGTGTGGCGGTGGGCATGGTGGGCGACGTTACCAGCGTACTGGAGCAGATGACGCAGGAAGCCGCGGCCTACACCTGGCAGGACTTGCCCTGGCTGGAAGAATTGCACGCCTCTCGCGCCGCCCAAGCGGAATGGGCCGAGGCGCTGGCTACGCCGGATACGCCGATGCACGCCATGTTTGTCCACAAGACGCTGGAGTCGATGCTGCGGCCCGACGATTTCCTGTCCTTCGACGGCGGCGACTTCTGCCACTTTGGTCGGGCCTTGCTGTCGGCGCAGCTGCCCAAACGCTGGTCCTACGTTTCCAGCCTGGGGATGCTCGGGTCTTCCCTGCCCTCGGCCCTGGCGGCGCAGGTCGCTTACCCGGACTCGCGGGTCATCAACATTACCGGCGACGGGGCCTTTGGCTTCAACGGAATGGAGTTTGACACGGCGGTACGCCACGGCCTGAACGTGGTCACCGTATTGGGCAATGACTCGGCCTGGGGCATCGACCGGCAAATACAACTGGGACTTTATGGGAGGCCGGTTGCCACTGACCTGCTCCAGACCCGCTACGATCTGGTAGTTCAGGGCTTGGGCGGCCACGGCGAGTTTGTGGAGCGGCCGGAGGACTTGAAACCGGCGTTGGAGCGGGCCTTTGCCGCGGGCAAGCCGGCGTTGGTAAACGTGGTAGTGCAGCGGGCCATCAGCCCCCGGGCCGAGGCCGCCATCGCCCGCCGCCAGGCGGTTACCGGGAGTTAGGGATACTCTGAATAAGTCGTTAAACGCCAGCGCCTTCACCCCGTCGTTCCTGCGAAAGCAGGAACCTAAAAAGCTGTGGACCGAGGTTCCTGCCTTCGCAGGAACGACGGGTAGGGTTCAATATCCAGATCACGGACTTATTCAGAGGTTCCTTAGCCCCAACCGCAGCGCAAATCGCTCCGGATAACAGCGAGGACCGTTCGGCTGATTAGCTTTTGCCGTACCTGGTTCAGAAGCTAATCAGCGCAGGATAAATGCGTCTCAAGCTTCGGTGTAGGACCTGGGCGCCAACATTCATTGTGCGCCGAAGGCATAAGGGCAGAACCAGAAACTTCAGTAACGAGTTAATCTCGTCCGCATACATATCAGCCTGGCGCCAGACAACGAAGAATTACTTAACCCTAACTTCTCGATTAGTCCATAGCCGATTTGCCCAATCCGGCCGGCGGCCAATACAGCCAACGCAAGGAGGCTCCCAATGGTACAGTCACCCCACGGCATAAGCTACGAATCCTATCGCCCCGTTGTCATGGGGCGTAACGGAATGGTCTCGTCGGGGCATCCCCTCGCCTCTCAGGCCGGAATCGGCATACTGCAAAAAGGGGGCAACTTTGCCGACGCCGCGTTGGCAACCGCCGCGGCCTTGAACGTGGTCGAGCCGCTAATGTCCGGCATCGGCGGCGACGGTTTTATCATGGTTTACCGCAGGGACACCGACCGGATGGAGGTGTCTAACGGCACCGGCGCCGCTCCCTACGCCGCCGCCCGGGAGCGCTATCTGCCGGAAGGAATCCCCTTCAAGGGCATCCAATCCGTATCCGTTCCCGGCCTGGTCAATAGCTGGCTCGACGTCCACGAAAAGCACGGCGTCTTGTCCCTGGCGGAAGTTCTGG
>DAOUHF010000091.1:0-1962 GCA_034428795.1 Dehalococcoidia bacterium | reverse complement strand
GGCCCGCTTGCCTTCAAACAGGATGCGCCGCACCAGCGTGTTCGGCCTGATCGTCAGGTTCAGGCGGTGCCGGGCGGGGTCCAGGTACCCGAGCGCCGTGCTCCACCGGATGCCGTTGGGGTTGTTGAGAGGCGAAGGGCCCACCCCGCCGGCTTCCGGGTGATTCTGGTCGGGACTGTCCGGGAACCCCGAGGCCAAGGCCGCGTCGTAGAACGCCCGCTGCTCCGGCATCAGCTCCTCGCGGGTGAAGCGCCGGGCGATGATCGGGCCTTCGGAGTTGTGGAAGTCATCTCCGCCGTATTCGGTATCGGTCTCGATCATGCGCAGGTAGGGCAGGACCTTCTGGAAGTCCCACTGGTCGTTGCCCATGGCGGCCCAGGCGTCGTAGTCCTCGGGGACGCCCCGGAGGAACATCTGGCCGTTGATGGCGCTGGAGCCGCCGGTGACCCGGCCCCTGGGCACCCGCATGGGAGGGGCGGTGTCGGTGGCCTTGCCGACGAACTCCCAGTTGTGGTCCTTGGTGATGATGTCGGTGGCGGTGGCGAACCCTAACTTCACCTCGTCGGGCAACCTCTCGAAATCAGGGTAGTCCGGCCCGGCCTCAATGAGCAGCACGGAGTTGGCGGGGTCTTCGGAGAGCCGCGATGCCATGATCGCCCCGGCGGAACCGGCGCCAAGAACAATGTAATCGTATTTCAAAGCTGCCTCCTTATAACGATTCCTATAACGAGTCTGGGTGTACCGGCCCGATGATAGAGAGCCGCCAATTGGCTGTCAAACGGCGGCGTTGCCGTTGGCGCAGCTCTCGGAGGCGACGAACCTGTTTCGTAGGCTCGTTGACAATTCCGTGTTGACTTGGCTATTATGCGTTCTGGCCTCAATCGCTGCCGGGAATTGTTGTGGACGTTTTATTGCGACTATCGTAATTGAGGCCCGGGCGGCATACGGTACCCTTATTCGAAGCGTTCTGGAACGCACCCGCCGATCAGATGGCGGCGTCCAGGAGGAAAGGTCAAGAATGAAACGCTAGTTTCTCACACCGGTTGGTCTTCTGCTTGGCTGCACGATACTGGGCGCCGGACTGTTGATGGCCTGCGGTGGTGCGGCCGAACCCGAAGCGGAGCCGACCAGTGCTCCGCAGGTCCAAGCCACCCCAGCGCCGGCCGCTGCCGCGCCGCAAGCGACGGCCGCGCCTACGGCGGCGCCGCCCACATCAGCTCCGGCGATGATGGCGCCGGAGGGCACCCTGAACATCGGGTTCAAGGAGCTCTTCACTTTGGGCAATTCTCCCGGGCTCACGGAAAGCGCCGTGCGGGTGTTTACCGGCAGTTCCTCCGGCGAACCGCTGTTGAAGCTCGACATCGACAGAAACATCGTGCCGCAACTGGTCACGGAGTGGAGTGTCGATGACAGCAACACGGTATGGACGCTCAAGATCCGCGAAGACGTGGAGCTCCACAAGGGCTGGGGTAATTTCACCGCTGAGGATGTGGTCTTCTCCTTGGAAGAACACGCCGCGGAAGGCGGTATCAGCTCCTTGCTTGGAACTTATCAAAGATTATTTGGGCAGGAAGGTGGAGGCCCCGCCGCAATAGATGACTACACTGTTACGGTCGATACGGTCACTCCACAGTTCGACTTCATCTTTTACCTGTATCTGCCGACCCTCAGCATGATCAGCGAGGAAAGCTATGAGACCGACGGAGAGGAAGTCGCCCAGTTCCAGGGTGTCGGCACAGGGCCTTGGAATTTCTTGGAGCAAAGCATCCGTGAGTTCTGGAAATTCGAAGCGGTGGAAGACCATTACCGCAAGACTCCGGAGTTCGCCGAACTGGTCCTGTGGGATATACCGGCGGAGGCTACCAGGGTGGCCAACTTCGAGACCGGCAAACTGGACAGCTTCCTCATGGCTTTCGACTCCAAACCCCGCTTGGACGATATACCCGGCATACGGTATATGGC
>DAOUHF010000090.1:0-2344 GCA_034428795.1 Dehalococcoidia bacterium | reverse complement strand
AAATACGGATACGACACCGGGGACCTGTTCCGGGTGGATGGGGCAGCCGGGGACGAGGTGGTGTTCAAGGTGGACGGTGTGGTCGCGGAGGAGACCGGGGTCTTCAAGAACGGCGGCAGCACCGAGCTGAACCTATCGGCTACCCGGACCGCCGGGGACCCCCTGGTTGCCCGGTACGACGCCAACAACAACGGCATAATTGAGAAGAACGAGGTCATAGCGGCCATCAACGACTACCTCTTTGGTGAGGGAGATGAGGCCATCAGCAAGGGCGATGTGATAAGGCTCATAAACCTCTACCTCTTCGGCTGATTGGAGGGATGCCCAGGGCACAGTACCGGAAGGGAAGGTCCCGTTTGTTTCGACGGCGGATGTTCCCCCGTGTTGCTGCCGGAATTCCGGCCCATAGTTCCGGGCTTTCGGCCAGTTCAGCTTTCCAGGTCCGAACCGCAGCACTCCCGCCGGGAAGGTTGACCTTTCCCTGTTGCCCTAAACATAATCGAACACAGTTCCGAGCAATGGTCAAAGCAATGGTCAATCGGTGAGAGTGCAGTGGTTCGGACCTGGAAAGCTGAACGATGTTGAACCCCTGTCCCGGGCTGATTGTCGGAGCAGCCGCGCCCAGGGAAACGATTGCATTTTTAACCGGCGTAACAGGGTGATGCCATGAGATTGGGAAGACTTGCCATCCCGCTAACAGTCGTTGGAGTGGTCCTGATGCTGGCCGGGGCGGGTACCGCGCCGGCTGCCGCCAGGGTCAGGGAACCGGGCGTTGTGGCGCCGTCTCCGGCCCCGATGAACCTGCCCGCCGGTCCCATGGCCATGGATCAGCCCGAGACTTCCGCCGCATCCGGTCCGTCATCGGAGTCGGCGCTCCGGGTCAGCTCAGACTCCGCCACCCCACCGGCCAGGACCTGGTTCCCGCTGGAGGGACTATACCCGCCGGAATCACCAACCGCTGCCTCTTTCGTGAAGAACGGTCCCGCAGGGGCGGTTGCCGTCCTGGAAACGGTCAACCCCTCCGTTCCGGTGGAAGGGCCGGACTTGCGGATCGGCACTGCCGGCGCCGCCCGTGACGCCGCGGGCAGGAACGGGGCAGGGCCGCCGGCCCAGGCAACGCCGGTGACCAGTTTCGACATTACGCTGAGTCCCGGGGCGAACCTGATCTCGCTGCCGCTGGTCCCCGGCGACATCGGGATCGAAGCGGTGCTGGCGGGAATCCTGGACCGGGTGGAAACGGTCTGGCAGTACGACACCTCCGGGGCTGTGCCCCGGTGGCGGTCCTACGCGCCTGGGACGCCCAGCGACCTGAGGGTGATGCGGGACGGACCGGGCTACTGGGTTCTTCTGAGGGACGACGGGGCCGGGGATGCGGCGCTGACCATCACCGGACGGGATGCTTCGGGCCCGGCGCGCCCGGTGGTGCGGGGCTGGAACCTGGTCGGATTCACGTCCACGTCGCCGCAGGCTCCTGGGGAGTACCTGGGGGGGCTGGGCGGGAGCGCGGGGACGATGGTGGGGTATGCCGGCGGGACGGCGGAGCCGGTGCTGCCCAGCGCGGCCCCTCCTCTCCTGATGCCCGGGCGTGGGTACTGGCTGTACCTGGAGGCGGCGGGGACCGTCGGCGGCGCTCCCCCGGTGACCATGGACCTGCCGGCGGACCGGCAGGATATGGTTGAAGTGGAACTCGAGGGAGGAGTGCGCATCGTGATTCCCCCGGGAGCGACCACCGGTGCACTTGGGGATGAATCCTCCGAGACCGTCACCGTCGCGATCAAGGAGGTTGGCCCGCCGGCGCAGAGCATGCTGCCGTTGGGGCGGGTGTTCGGTTTCTCCATCGTTGACCAGGAGGGACGGGACGTCCCGCTGCGGGAGCCGGTGGAGATCACCCTTCCCTATACGCTGGCGGCGGGACAGAACGCGGACGACATGGAAATGCTGCACTGGGACGACCAGCTGAAGCGGTGGGAACTGGTGGAAGGCGCCGAGGTGGATCCGGCCACCGGGACAATGACCGCCGAGGTGGACGACCTGAGCATGTTCGAGGTCTCCGGGGCGCTGAACCCGATGCAATTCCTGGGAGTCGCCATGCTGTCCCTGATCGGTGCGGAAGGAATGCAGGCCAGCTACGATGCCAAGTTCAAGCACCTGATCTCGCTCAACGGCAAGGAAGGGGTCCGGCTGCCGTTCCTGCCCTTTGTTCAAATCGTGCAACTGGGAGTGTCACTGGTCATAGACCTGGATGACCTGGTGTCGATATTGGCCTTCACCCGGGTGGAGGGGGCGGATGGGTTGGAAGCCCTGCTGCCCGGGTTGCCGGGACCCATCACGGTGGAGGGAGCGG
>DAOUHF010000089.1:0-12165 GCA_034428795.1 Dehalococcoidia bacterium | reverse complement strand
CATGTTCCGGGAGTATGAACCGGGCTATTTCCTGGACTTCCACACCGCGCCCCGCCGCCAGTACAGTATCAGTCTCACCGGGGCGATCGAGGTGGGCACCCCGGACGGCACGATCAAACATTACGGGCTAGGGACGGTGCTCATGGCCGAAGACCTGACTGGCTCCGGGCATTCCACCCGGGTGGTGGGCTCGGAGCCCCGGTTCGCTATCATCATCCCTCTGGCCGACTGACCGGCAGGGTCCATCAGAGCAGAGTGAAATGACCCAACAATACCCGATTGCCGGCGAATACAACCCCACCGTCCCCAGCCGGATAATCTTCGGACAGGGGAAGGCAGACGCTCTGGCCGCCGAGGTCGAAGCCTTGGGCGGCAAACGGGTGCTGGTGTTGTCCGGGCGCAGCGTAGCAGAACGCACCGGCACGGTCCGCCGGGTGAATGCCGCCCAAGGCGGCATCTCAGCCGGTGTCTACTCCGGGCTCACCCAGCGGGCGCCGCTGGCCACCGCCGTCGAGGCGGCCAACCTCGCGGTGGCGGCGGGTGCCGACACTCTGGTGGGAGTGGGCGGCAGCACCATCTCCGACGCCGCCAGGATGATTGCCGTTCTGATGGCGGAGGGGGTCACCACGGTGGAGGAGTTGCGGGACCTCGGACGCCGCAACGACGGCTTGCTTTCACCGGACCTGACGGGAAAGCCGCTGTCGCTCCAAGTGTCGATCCCCACGACCCTGTCGGCCGGGGAGTTCAACACGGGCGGCGGGAATGTGCTCGACGACCAGGCCGGCCATAAGGTTCGAGTGAGCCATCCCCGGCTCTATGCCGATCTCATTGTGCTTGACCCGGAGATGACCATCGGTACCCCGGACTGGTTGTGGCTCTCCACCGGCATGAAAGCGATGGACCACTGCATCGAGCGGCTCTACAGTCGTGGCAACCAACCGGCCATCGACGCCCCGGTGCTGACCGCCGCCGAGCTTTTGTTCAACTACCTTCCGAATTCCAGGGAGGGGGACGGCGATGCCCACGCCCGGCTGCAGTGCCTGCTGGCGGCCTGGCTGTCCATGACCGGCGCGCCCAACTTCGCGATGGGTTTAAGTCACGCCCTTGGGCATATCATCGGCGTGAGATACTCGGTGGGCCACGGATACACTTCATGCGTGACCCAGCCCTACGTCATGGAGTACAACCGCCCGGCATCGGCCCACAAGCAAGCCCTGCTGGCCCGCTCCGCCGGACTGGACACGCGGGGCATGAGCGACGAGGCCGCCGCCGAGTTGGCGGCCCGGGCAGTGGACGAATTCATCGTGGGGATGGGATTGCCCCACCGGGTCCGTGAGTTGGAAATTCCGGAGGAAGACTTGCCTGCCATCGCCGCGGAGGTCTTGGAGGACGGAGGCTGCCGCACCAACGCGATTCCAATCACCACCACCGCCCAAGTGATGGAAGTCCTCACCAAGGCCTATTAGGGGCCCGGAGCACCTCAGGTTTCCTGTGCTCCGCGCCCTCTGCGGTAACACCGAATCCCCGAACGACCCAACCCCCAGACTCAAGGAGCGCCAAGAATGAAATACGGATTCACGCTGCCGGGCAGGGGCCCTCTGAGCGACCCGGAAACCCTCGGGGTGATCGCCCGCAAGGGCGAGGAATTGGGCTACGACGCCCTCTACGCCGGCGACCACATCCTGGTGCCGAGGAACATCGGTTCGCCCTATCCCTATACCGAAGGCGGCGAATTTCCCGGCAGCCCGTCCGGAGAGGCTATGGAGATGTTGACTCTGCTGGCCTTCCTGGCCGGGCAGACTTCCCGCATCCGGCTGGTGACCAGCGTTATCATCGTGCCCCACCGCAGTCCGCTGGTCGCGGCCAAGTCGTTGGCGACTCTGGACGTACTGTCCGGGGGACGGCTGGTGATCGGCGTCGGGGTGGGTTGGATGCGAGAGGAGTTCGAGGCCCTGGGCCTTCCCCCATTCGAGGAGCGCGGAGCGGTCACCGACGAATACATCCGGGCGTTCAAGGAACTGTGGACCAGCGACGACCCGCACTTCGAGGGCAAGTACGTCAGTTTCGACAACATACATTTCCTGCCCAAGCCGGTCCAGAAACCCCATCCTCCGATCTGGGTCGGCGGAGAGAGCCGCCCGGCCCTGCGCCGCACCGCCGAGCTGGCCGATGGGTGGTACCCTCTGGGCTCCAACCCGACGTTTCCCATGGGTACGCCGGCCCAATTGGCGGCAGGCATGGAGCGTCTGGCCGAATACACCCGGCGTTTCGGCCGGGACCCGTCGGAGATCGAAGTGATCTACCGCACCCAACAGTTTGAGCTGCTGGATAGTCCGGCCGGTGGAGACCGGCCATCCTTCGTGGGCGACGCCGATCAGGTCGCGGGTGACATCCGGGCCTACCAAGAGATGGGCGTCGGATCCATGGTGCTGGACTTCCTGAGACAGACGGAGGACTTGGACGTGATGTTGGGCCGGATGGAGCGTTTCGCCGACCAGATCTGGTCGAAGGTCTGACAAACGCCCGCGGCCCTCAGCGGGCAGGCTCGCTGTCGTCACTCAGAAGAGTGTGGCGACGAAGAATCCCGCCCCCCGGAGGCCCCCGCCGGGTTAGTCCCGGAAATCGCTTTCGTATAGCTCCCGCAGCTTCGCCAGATGCTCCGGAGGGATGGGCGGCAAATCAACGCATCCGGCGGTCTCTTCGGCCTCGGCCCGGTTTTTCACGCCCGGGACCGTGGTGTGGATGTCGCGGTTCATCAGGCTGAAGACCATCGCCGCCTGCGACAGCGTCGTTATGGGACCTTCCAGCAGAAAGCCCAGCTTGGCGGCGCTGGCCAAGTCTTTGCGCATCAGGGCATCGCCGGCCTGCGGCGGCCGGTCCAGGGCGCTGGTCAGGGCCCCGGCAGCGTGGGACCGTATGCCGATCACTCCCATGTTGCGGCTCTTGGCCAGCGGGATGATCTGCCCGTTGTCGAACAGGGCCGCTCCTGACGGCGGCGGATCTTGGGCTGTCCGGTTGAGAAGATTGTAATAGGCGAGGACGGTGTCGTACTCGCTGCTCTCGATGAGGCGCCTCATGGTGGGCACGTGATGGTCCATGGCCGACAGGCCGATGAACCGGGTCTTTCCCTCTCGCTGAACGGCCCGGTAAGCTTCTAATACCGGCCCAAGCACGTCATCTCCCGACAAGGAGTCCGTCGCTTCCCCCCGGCGGTCGGTGAACCGGTTGTGTACGTGAAGCACGTCCACGGAGTCGCGGCGCAACCGGCGCAGGCTCGCCTCGACGGAGCGGCGGACCGCACCGGAAACGTCGCCCATTTCGTCGGCCCGCAGCCGGACCTTGGTGGCGACGACCACCGGCTCCGTACGCCCCTCCAATGCTTTACCCAAGGCTTCTTCGGCCTTTCCGTCACCGTAGGCCGGGGCTACGTCGAAGAAAGTAATGTCCAGGTCCAAAGCCCGGTGCACGGAGGCGATGGCCTCCTGCTCATTGGTGGGGCCCCAGACCTGGCCGATACCGCCCCCGCCAAACCCGGCCCTGGATACCGTCAAACCGGTGCACCCCAGTTGAGTGTATTCCATAACTCAGTTTGCTCCTCTGCCCGTAGCGGCGCCCGCGCGTTTCGAAGTGATGATGTAAGCGTGCAAAAAGGTCTGATTGAACAGGTCGAAATTGAAGGTCTCAACCAAACCGTGTTCCAGGTCCAACGCCTCGTGGATCGTCTCCAATTCCGGGTTATCGCAATCCAGGATATGGGCGCTAATTGGTAAATACCCATTAGGCGCCAGGTATTCGCTCATTTTCCGATAGAAGTAGGTTCGGCCTTCCAAGCCAAGCTGGCTAAGCCAGGGAGCGGCAGCTATAAGAAGCCATTTGTCCGGTCCCTCGTCAGAAATAGGACGCGCTGCCCCGAAGAGCGAAAAGGCTCCGTGTTCTTCGGAAAGGTCCCGCTCCATCCGGCGTAGCCGTTCGATGGTTTTCCGCATCGGCCCGATGATTATAGGACTCATACCGCCCCCCAAATCCGCCGCGTCGAGCGTAACTTGGCCGACGCAGTTTCCCTTGTTTCCGAGCCAGGCAACCCGTACCATACTTCCGAGTTCCAATCATTGACAGATTCCCAATCATCTTGCAGGTCCGACAGGACTGCCTGTTCCACTCCTGACAGCCGAAGAAGAACGCTTAGATTGTGCGTCCTTAACGATCGGTAGTCCGGCCCCGTCTGAAACTCGCTCCAGCCTAGAGTTTCGCATATCCGTGCTTTGAGGGCCAACTCCAAGGCATAGCCGCATAGGTGAGATGCGGCATCGTAGCGCCCGGCATCGAACAAGACCTGGGCGTCCTCTACTCTAGACGCGGATATAACCCGCAAGTCTGCTAGCGTTACCAATCCACTGCTCGGCTAACGTACAAGCGACGTTGAAGGGCGCACCTCGCGCTGCCCCTAACTATGCTCTCCTTCGGCGAGTTGGAGGTAGATGCCGTGGGAGCTGCTGGGCTCGATGCTGGCGGTCTTATAGCCGAACGGACTGGTGGACGGCTCGTCGCCGCGCATTTCGTTGCCCTTAATCTTCAGGTCGCTGAAGACCTTGTCGATGTTCTCCACGTCCCAGGCAACGTGCATGACCCCCGGCCCGGTGGCGCGGAGTTGCTGGGCCATCGGCGTGTCGTCCCGCAGCGGCTCGAAAAAGTCGACCAGGGTTTCCCCGATCTGATAGAGGATCGACTTGAAGCCGCGGTCGGTGAATTCGTCGCTCCGGATGGGCTTGAGGCCGAAATTCCGGTCTAAGTACGAGGCCATGTCATCCACGTTTTCCACAACGTACGTGACGTGATGCACCTTGTTGAACATAATGTTCCTCCACGCGGTTGACTTGGCGGAAGCCTAGTAGTTTTCCCGCCGGGAATCAAGGGTAAAATTGACTGTTGCCGCCGCCCCCGCCTATCATCGGTGGCAATCATGACCACTCAAGCCCAGAATAGCCAATCCTCGACGGCAGCCACCGACGCCGGCGTTATCCAAGCCGTGGCTTGGGCCGTCGGCGAGGCGCATTCCGCCTGCTGCGTCATCCTGTTCGGCTCCCGGGCCCGCGACGACCACCATGCCGCGAGCGACGTGGACCTGGCCATAGTACTCCCGGTCGATGCCCTTGATCCGCAAAAGCGCCGCGATGTCAACAACGCCGCTACCGGGTTGGCCGGCTCCGTCGCTGGTGACCGGTTCCGCAAGTTTGACGTAACGGTCTGGACGGAAACCGAATATCGCGCCAAGAAGCGCTCCATCAACCATGTGGCCGGTCGGGTCTGGCGTGAGGGAGTAGTGCTGTATGGTGTACATGAAACCCATCCGGGAGAAGAACTCGTGTCGGAGCTGGAAAACGCCGCCGAACTGCTGATACAATGCCGCCGCCAGATCAGGGGGATGCAGCGTTTGATGGACCCGGAAGCCGACGAAGAGAATTTCGGCTTTCATGCCCAGCGGGCGGTTGAACTTGTGCTGAAAGCTTGGGTCAGCCTGGTGGGTCAACGCTACGAGCGGACTCACGAAATCCATAACCTGATAGCTGTTTTGGCTAACGCCGGAGTGGCCGAAGCCGGGCCATATGCCCACCTGGTCAGCCTTACCCCATACGCTGTCAAATACATCTACCAACCGGTGCCGGACCCGACCATGGACCGGCCGCTCGTTTTCAGCCAGATACTTGAACTGACTGAACGCGTAGAGGCGTGGCTGCAAAAACAAGAATCCAGCAGCGAAATCTAAGGAACCTCTGAACAAGTTATGGTCATTGAGGCGAAAGCCGAAATCTCGGAGGAGAGCTTAACGGTATTAGCTATCAAATGAGCGCCGGCACCCCCATCCTAACCTTCCCCCGTCGGGGGAAGGGACTTGTTCAGAGGTTCCCTAGTAGTTTTCCTTCTGGTAACCAAGTCTAAAATTGACGGTTGCCGCCGCCCCCGCCTATCATCGGTAACAACCATGACCACTCAGGCCCAGAATAGCCAATCCTCAACGGCAGCCACCGACGCCGGCGTTATCCAAGCCGTGGCCTGGGCCGTCGGCGAGGCGCATTCCGCCTGCTGCGTTATCCTGTTCGGCTCCCGGGCCCGCGGCGACCACCACGCCGCGAGCGACGTCGACCTGGCCATCGTACTTTCGGTCGATGCCCTTGACCCGCAAAAGCGTCGTGACGTCAATGACGCCGCTACCGGGTTGGCCCGCTCCGTCGCCGGTGACAGGTTCCGCAAGTTTGATGTGACGGTCTGGACGGAAGCCGAATATCGCGCCAAGAAGCGCTCCATCAACCATGTTGCCGGACGTGCCTGGCGTGAGGGCAAGATACTGTACGGCGCCCATGAATCCCGTCCGGGAGAAGAACTCGTGTCTGAGCTGGACAACACCGCCGAACTGCTGATGCAATGCCGCCGCCAGATGAGGGGGATGGAGCGGTTAATGGACCCGGAAGCCGACGAAGAGAATTTTGGATTTCACGCCCAGCGGGCGGTTGAACTTGCGCTGAAAGCCTGGGTCAGCCTGGTGGGCCAACGCTACGAGCGGACTCACGAGATCCATGACTTGGTAACTACATTGACTAATGCCGGAGTGGCCGAGGCGCCGCTATATGCGCACTTGGCCAGCCTTACGCCCTACGCCGTTAAATATATCTACCAACCGGTGCCGGACCCTACCATGGACCGGCCGCTCGTATTCGACCAGATACTTGAACTGGCTGAACGCGTAGGGGCGTTGCTGCAACAGCAGGAATCCAACAGCGAAATCTAACTGCCGGAGCGACACGATGCCCATTGCCGAAGTAAACGGAGTGGATCTTTACTACGAAGTGGCCGGGCGGGGCTTCCCGCTGCTCCTGAGCCACGAGTTCGCCGGGGACATTCGTAGCTGGGAAGCCCAGGTCAATTTCTTTTCCCGCCGCTACCAGGTCATCACCTACTGCGCCCGGGGATACCCGCCGTCCGAGGTCCCGGACGATCCGGGGGCTTACTCCCAAGAACATCTGGTGGAAGACGTTTATGGACTGCTGCGTCACCTGGGCATCGACCAGGCCTACGTCGGCGGGCTGTCCATGGGGGGCAGCAGTACCGTCAGCTTCGGCATCGCCCACCCGGAAATGTGCCGGGCGCTGATCGTGGCGGCGGCCGGGTCAGGCAGCAACGACCGGGAGCGGCTGGTCGCGACCTGGCAGGCCAACAGCGAGCTGATGCTGAACGATGGAATGGAGAAGTTCGCCCAAGGCTACGCCCGCGGCCCGGAGCGGGTGCAGTTCCTGCGCAAAGACCCCGTGGGCTGGCAGAAGTTCTTTGACGGATTGGCTTCCCACTCGGCACGGGGCTCTGCCTACACCTTCCGCGGCGTGCAGATGCAGCGGCCGACCGTTTATCAACTGGAACAGCAGTTAAAGGCCATCGACGTTCCCACGCTGATACTGATCGGCGACGAGGACGAACCCTGCATCGAGCCGTCGGTGTTTATGAAACGCCGCATTCCCAAGAGCGGCCTGTCTGTTTTCCCTCAAAGCGGCCACACAATCAATCTGGAGGAACCCGACCTCTTCAACCGCACCATCCTGGACTTCTTGACCTCCGTGGAAGCAGGCATTTGGGTCCGGCGAGGGGAGTAGGCCTACTCCTGTAGTTCCCGGATTATCTTCTGTAGTTGCTTCTCATCACCGGGGGCGGCGGTGTCCATGCCGAAGACGACCTCGTCCAGGAGGCCGTCGAAGCGCTCTTTGACGGCGGCGGCCACCTCGTCATAGCCGACGGCCACGGCGAAGGCGTCGAAGATTTCGTCGGTTATCAAGCCGGTCATCTCGTCCCACTGGCCCTTAAGCGACATCTCGTGGAGCCGCACCGCCACTTCTTCGAACCCGTGCACTTCCAACACGGGAGTGTACGTGCGCGTGGAGGAATAGAAGGCGATCTGGCGCTTGACCGCCTGCGTCTTCGCGTCAATTACCGCTTGGCTGGGCCCTGTAATAATGAAGCTGGAGCCCGACAGGTTGACCTGCTTGGGGTCGCGCCCGGCCCGGGCCGCCCCGTCGGCGATGCCGGGCAGGATGCGTTGCTTGAGGTACTCTGGGGAGCAAAGCGGGTGCAGCGACACCCCGTCGCATACCTCGCCGGCCACCCTGCAGTTGTACGTATTAACCGCGCTGATGAATACCGGCGGACGCGGCTGTTGGGATGGCCCGGGGCTGAAGAACGGCGTCATCAGCGAGAAGTTGTAATGGTCGCCGTGGAAGGCCAGCCGCTTGCTCTCTTGCCACGAGTCCCAGATGGCGTGAAGCGACTGCACGTACTCACGCATCCGCGGGCCGGGGGCCGACCATTCGGTGGAGAAACGCCGCTGGATATGCCCCTTCACCTGGGTTCCCAGGCCCAGGCGGAACCGCCCGCCGGACAGCTCCTGAAGGTCCATTGCGGCGTACGCGAAGACCATGGGCGATCTGGGGAAGGCGAGGGCCACCCGCGGTTCCAGGGTCACCCGTTCCGTGGTTGTAGCGGCGAGCGCCAACGGGAACAACGGGTCGTGCGCCGTCTCCTCCGTGCAGAGGCCGTCGTAGCCCATGGACTCGGCCCACCGCGCTTCTTCCGCGATGCCTTTGATGTTGCTGGTATTCAAATGGTAGAGCACCCGAAAACCCATTCTTTTTCCTCCGCGGTCGATTACGAGTCGGAACCATGAGGTTGGAATGTAAAGTCGCCAAGATGAGTCCAGTCAATCACCCGGATGCTTCCAGGAAGGTTGGGCATGATAGCCAACTCATCCGGCAAGAATCACAGGAATCAATCGTGTGCCGTGTGCCGTGTGCTAGGATAACCCAACGCAGAAAAAACGCACATCCTACGGACCCGAAATAGACATTCATAGCGAGGTAGGCAGATGACGTCCAGTTTTGTTCAGGCAGGTCCAGTCCGGTTACAGTACTTCGAGCAGGGAGAGAGACCGGAAACCATTGTGCTGGTCCACGGGTTCGCCTCCAACGCTCCTATCTGGCGTTACACCGAGGAGCAACTGACGGCTGCCGGGAGGTTTCGAATCATCGCTTTCAACAACCGGGGCGCCGGCGAATCGGACCGGAGTGAGCTGGAATCCGACTACTCGGTCGAGTCTTTCGCCGTGGACTTGTTCAATGCCGTCGACCAATTGGGTCTCCGGGATTTCACCCTGGTGGGCCACTCGATGGGAGGCGCCACGGTCAGCCAGTTCGCCTTGGCGCACCAGGATCTGCTGAAGGCCTTGGTGCTGCTTAACTCGGCCCCGCTGAACGGCCGTACGCTGGCCGCCGATTGGGAAGAGGAGCTTAGGGCGTCCTTCGCCCGCGGCGGGCTGACCGAAGGCGACATGGGGTTCAATGCCCACCACGTAACCCAGGACTTCAAGGACGAAGTAATCGGAATCATCCGGCGCAATCCCGTCGAGCGGGCCATCGGCGGCCGCCGCTCCATGTCCGCCCTGCGCCTGCGCGGGCGTATGGGCGAAATCAAGGTCCCGACACTGGTGGTCGGCGGCGACCGGGACATCACCGTGGGGGTGGACAATATTGTCGCCGAATACTTCGCCCTGCCCGAGGAATCGAGGTACCTGCACATGTTCCACGGCATCGGCCACTCGCCGAACGTGGAAGTGCCGGAAAGCTTCGCCGGGCTGCTGGCTGGATTCGTGGCAGAAGTCAACACGGAGAGGGCGGTGGGGGTAGGGGCGTAGAGCCAAAATACCGCGGAGGTAACGGCCGCCGGTTGAACCCGGCCCGGACTGGGTATTCTTTGACAAGGTAGAACGTGCCTCAGATGCGCAGGCTGACAGCTGAGCCTGCCAACTATCCTTGGCTGGTACTGTATTCGTTCAAAAGATGCTCGATAGCCCGCCGCAGTGGCGGGAGGTACTGATGGACCGTGTTCCAGACAATGCCGTAATGGACGTCAAAGTACTCATGAGCCAGCCTGTTGCGCATTCCGATTATCCTTTGCCATGGGACTTCAGGGGCACTCTGGCGGATGTGTTCAGGGATGTTGCTAGCAGCTTCTCCAATATTTTCGATTTCCTTCACGACGGCAAGCTTGGTCCTACGGTCACGGCTGAATTCCTCAAAGCTCATACCTTCGAGGAACGTCGGGCACTCTTCGCAGGCGTGTAGTATGTCCTGAAGGAAGAGTGTGAAGTGCCTGTGTGTGGTCACACATCCACCAGTTCACTAAGCACCCGGTCCTTGATATGCGACTTCAAGCTTTCCTTGGGTCCCAAGTCAACCTTCACGCCGAGCAAATCGCTGAGGTGGTCTTCCAACTCGGCGAGCCCAATCAATGTAGGGAGTTCGTGGTACTCCACCGTCATGTTCAGCACGCAGCCGGGCCGATTCTCCCCTCTGGCATAAGGGCCGAACACGCCCAAACCCTTGACGTGATAGGTTTCCTCAAGGTTGGGCATCTCCTCGCGTAGCGCCGCGAGAATTTCATGCAACTTGCGTTTGTCTCTAGTAGTTCGTGCCGCCATTTTGTTACCTCTGCTGCGCTCGGTTGAGCGAAGGGCCTGGTCCACTTCTCCTTAGAGCTCTTCTAGCATTGCCTTCACCCGCTCGACGCGGTCGGTCAAGTAGTCCGGCTGCCCCAATCACACTCAACAAGAGCAACGGTCCTAAAGTGCACCCTCCGAGTACATTTGTTGTCAGCCGTCTGTCTAGCCTAGTACTCGGTTGGCCTACCCTGATACCAACCAATACACCAATTAGGGCACCGAGAATTATCCCGGCTATGATTCCATGAACCACATTGACACCGATAGCCCAAGCCCACGTGGTGCAGGCAAGAACCACAAAGCCTCCTAATAAACAGCAAGGCACCAATGATTGCCCCAATGACTTCGGGCTGTCCGTGAGGCTCTCGCATTTTCCGCTTCTTCCAAAGTTAAAAGCCGGACTCCATGAGTCCGGCTTTTTTGTGGCGCTTTAACTGCTGAATAGTGGAAGGGAGTTTCGGATTGTTGTTCGTGAGTGATACAGGTCCCCTTCCGGCGGTTCAGGCCGGGGTGGGGAAATCGGTGAGCTTTCTTGGGGAACCTTCTCCATCAGCCCGGGAGCGCATTCGCACTCAATCGCGTCGCCTTTCGGCTGGCTTTCAGGATTGGGAACACCCACCGACCGACCTGGGAGTGGACTTGGCCTCCGTCCCGAGAGACTCGGGGCAACAGACCCAGCCTATGCTCCCTTTAAAGGAGGTGATCCAGCCGCACCTTCCGGTACAGCTACCTTGTTACGACTTCGTCCCAGTCACCAAGCCCGACCTCGGCACCTGCCTCCCCTAGGGGTTAGCTCAGCGACTTCAATCGTTCTCGGCTCCCATGACGTGACGGGCGGTGTGTACAAGGCCCGGGAACGTATTCACCGCAGTGTGCTGACCTGCGGTTACTAGCGATTCCGCGTTCATGCAGGCGAGTTGCAGCCTGCAATCCCAACTGGGGCCGGCTTTGGTGGGATTGGCTCCAGCTCGCGCTTTCGCAGCCCATTGTACCGGCCATTGTAGCGTGTGTGTAGCCCAAGGCATAAGGGCCATGATGACTTGACGTCATCCCCACCTTCCTCCTCCTTGTGAGAGGCTGTCTCGCTAGAGAATTTAACTAGCGACAAGGGTTGCGCTCGTTGCGGGACTTAACCCAACACCTCACGGCACGAGCTGACGACAGCCATGCAGCACCTGTGCAAGCTTTCCGAGTTACCCCGGAATCGTCACCCTTTCGGGTTTCTACTACAAACATGTCAAGCCCTGGTAAGGTTTTTCGCTTAGCATCGAATTAAACCACACGCTCCACCGCTTGTGCGGGCCCCCGTCAATTCCTTTGAGTTTTAGCCTTGCGGCCGTAGTCCCCAGGCGGAATGCTTATCGCGTTAGCTGCGGCACAGCAGGGGTCGATACCCGCTGTACCTAGCATTCATCGTTTAGGGCGTGGACTACCTGGGTATCTAATCCAGTTTGCTCCCCACGCTCTCGCGCCTCAGCGTCAGAAACAGCCCAGTAAGCCGCTTTCGCCACTGGTATTCCTCCCGATATCTACGCATTCCACCGCTACACCGGGAATTCTGCTTACCTCTGCTGTCCTCAAGTCGAATAGTATCCCTTGACCTCTCCCAGTTGAGCCGGGAGCTTTCACAA
>DAOUHF010000088.1:0-1621 GCA_034428795.1 Dehalococcoidia bacterium | reverse complement strand
GTGTTGGATGACGAGGATGAAACGAGTTACCGAAGCTAGGGCGTTGCAATAGCGGACATCGTGGGTGGCGTCGGCGAGGTTTGCCGGAACTTCGCCGGGCCGTTCCCGCCGGAGGTCGGGAGGCGTCGGTAATCGGAGACCGTTTCGTTCCCGAGAGTTGGCGGATTTGAATAGGATTTTGGTGGAGCGTTTCGTGTCCTGGGCGAGTTAGACCGCTTGCGCACCACAATATGGTGATACGAACCGCCCTGCTCTGCCCGGGCCGGGATGTTGGAGGGTCATTAACGCGTGGTACCGTACGTCGCCGCAGTCGGGGTTCCTGGAAGATGACTGTGGTTCTGGGTCGGGATTGCGGAGGGCAAGCGCGTGCGCTCGTTCCGCACGGTGCGTGGTACCAGGACGGAGGCGGAACGAGTGTTGAACGGTATGCTCCGCGAAGCTGATATGGGCGCGGGCAATTATCGCCCCGCCTGCTCTTGGGAGATTTCGTGGGGAGTTGGCCGAAGGAGCGGGTGTCTCCCCCGGCTCCGTTCTCAAACATGCCGCTGGTACGATCGGGCGGTGCCGTTCTACTTGCTTCGCGAGCTGGGTGATATTCCGGTGGACCGGCTTACTGCTGCTCAGATACCTGGAATGGAGGCTCGGCTAGCGGTCCGGGGAGTTTCTCCCATTGACCCCCTCATAAGCTGCCGCGCCATCAGCCGGCGTCCTTAAGGTGGGTGCAATCGGCCGTGGGTCCCAGGTGGTAGACGTTATACCCGCACTACTCCGCGTTGCATCTACCCGGCCAATCCTCGCCCCGTCCCGCCCATTGCCCTATCTGGGGATCTGCCGCGATCCGGGTGGTGCTTCAGATTGGTACAGAATCTCGACAGAGAGTGACAGGCCGGCCATTGCGCGTTCTGCAACAGCGTGACTAGAGTCGGAGATGAGGGACCGAACATCGGGATTGGCTTCGGCGACGACGTTGTGCGACTGGACAGGCGCCAAAAGGTTCACAATAGCAACGGTAAGGACCCACCATTCCAGTTCAGAACCAACTTTGGAGGTTTGCCTGATGCGTGGCAGCGTGCGTCGCCGCAGCCGTGGCTCCTGGGAGCTGACGGTGGACTTGGGCGGGGATGCCGGCGGTAAGCGGATACGCCAGTTCCGGACGGTGCGGGGTACCAAGGCTGAGGTGGAGCGGGCGTTGAATGATATGCTGAGGGCGGCTGACTTGAACCGGGGTGTGGTTCCATCCGGGGTGCTTCTGGGCGAGTTCATGGATCGCTGGCTGGAGGATCAGATATACCCCCGACTGCGCCAGCAGAGTTACGAGTTATACAGCCGTGAGGTGCGGTTGCGGCTGAAACCGGAGCTGGGTCAGGGTCTTTCAGTTTTCAAGGGTTAGCCAAGCCAAGGATGGCTAAGGCTTGGCCCGGCGCCCAGCCGATGCGCCGTATTGCCGCCGCGATGTTGGTCTCTCCACCGCCGGTATCGGCACCAGGAAGTTGCGCCGCGCGTAGCCCACCATCCCCTCGACATTCCCCTTGTCATTGCCCTTGCCGGGACGTAACTGTTCAGACTTGGTGAAGTAAATTGGCCGAAGGCGGGTTGCCGAACGCTGGCACGGGTGGCGGTG
>DAOUHF010000087.1:0-35923 GCA_034428795.1 Dehalococcoidia bacterium | reverse complement strand
GCACCACTTGGCCACCGTTCCGGCGCACATCCACTCGGCGTCGTCGGGGTGGGCTACGACCACCATGCCTCTCTTGAACGGCTCGTTCTGCTCTGCCATTGGTAGCTGTCTAACCTCCAAAATCTCCGTCAAAATCTCCGGCGATTCTATACGAACGCCGATGGACACGATAGACTCGATAGGGTCGATACAGGCAAACCTGATACATCCCCGGTACGTCTTTTCGGCGTGGAGCGGGCCAATGGCCAGATTGTGGGCTATGACGGTGGACTTTCAGACGATCGCCGTGGGCGACCATCTTCCGGTACTGGTCAAGTGGGAAACGGAACACACCATCCTCCGTTTTGCCGGCCCGGAGGATACCGGCGAATCCGGTCCACCCGACACTCTGCCCCCCGCGGCCCTGACCGCCTACGTCGCCGAACTGCTGGCAAAGGCCTTTCCCGAAGACCGCCTCTCGGCAGAAGGCAGCAACTTCGAACTAATGCCGCTGCAACCGGTGCGCCTCGGCGACACCACCGCCACGTCCGGCCGCGTAGTCAACAAGCGGGAAGAGAACGGTCGGCGGCTGGTCGATTGCGACATCATGATAGAGGTTGACGGTGGCGAAACAGCAGCCACCGCACACGCCGTAGTAGTTTTTTGACCCGCAGAGGACGCAGAGAAAAACAAGTCGAATCTCTGTGCTCACGGCGTCCTCGTGGTTAATATTTTTTCTCCAGCTTGACCGGGTTGCTGAGCACTCCGACTCCAGGGATCTCAACCTCGACCAAGTCACCGTCCTTCAATCCGATGGTGACTCCGGTGGAACCGGAGAACACCAGGTCGCCGGGCCGCAGGGTGACCTGCTGGCTGATGTAACTTACGATCTCGGCGAAGGTGAATAGCATCTCCTCGGTGCGGCCATGCTGCACTTCCTCGCCGTTCAGCCGGACGATCATCTCCAGCTCCTGTGGCTCCACGTCGGTCTCGATCCACGGGCCGACCGGGGCGAAGGTATCGGAGCCCTTGGCCCGCCAGAAGGTCCAGTCGTCCTTCTGCCAGGTCCGTTCGCTCACGTCGTTGCCACAGGTGTAACCCAGGATGTATCGGCTGGCTTCCTGGGGCGATACCCGGCGGCAGGTCGTGCCGATGACGGCGACGGCCTCCCCCTCGTAGTGGACTTCTCCAGCCGTGTCATGAGGAAGGACGATGCTCTCGCCGGTGGCGGTGAGGGAACCGCGGGCTTTGATCCACGGCGCCGGGTGTTCGGGAACGTGGGGGTCTTCGTCGCCCAGCACCTCGGCCGCGAACGCCAGGTGGTTGGCGAAATTCAGCCCGGGCATCCAGATTTCGGTGGGGTCGGTGGGAGGCAATAGCTGCGCGTCGGCCAATGGCAGTCTGATCTCGGTCAGCTCGTAACCGTCGAAGATACTGCCCTCGATCTCGACCAATTCGTTGCCTTGAACGACTCCATAGGCCTTTCGGTCGTTGTGTATGTACCGTGCGAATCTCATGGGCGGGACCCTCCAGCAGCGTCTCGGAAATCGGAGTGTATCGGATGCGGATTTTACCCCGGCGCCAGTGAGGCCGCAAGCTTCGCCACGACCGCACCGCTTTTTCGAAGTGTTATACAATATCAGCGGCCCAACGGGCCCAGCGGCCCAGCGGCCCAGTGACCCAAGGGGACCAGCGGCCCAACGGGGAGGACACAGGAGGGCGGAACCCGTGATATATGAACGAGAGGGAAAACCGTGAAGCTTGGATTCTTCGTCAACAGCCAATACCTGCCGGGGGAATCGATGCCCCAGAAGCTGGGGGAGAGCGTGGAGCAGGTGCGGGCGGCCCGCGACGCCGGGTTCAGCCTTATCGCCGCCGGCCAGCATTACCTGGCAGCCCCCTACCAGATGAGCACCCTTTTCCCCTTGCTGTCGCGCCTGGCCGCCGAGGCGGGCGACATGCAGGTAGCGGCCGCGGTCATCCTGGTGCCCCTCCACAACCCGGTGGAGTTGGCCGAGAGCATCGCCACATTGGACTGCATCACGGACGGGCGATTCGTGTTCGGCATCGGACTCGGCTACCGGGACGAAGAGTACACTGCCTTCGGCATACGGCGGAGCGAGCGGGTGGGACGGCTCCACGAGGCGATGGACGTTATCAAACGGCTCTGGATTGAAGACGAAGTGGAGTTCGAAGGGAAGTATTACACGGTGCCCAAGACCACTCCCACCACGAGGCCGGTGCAGCAGCCCCACCCTCCGATTTGGGTTGCGGCCAATAACGACGTCGCCATCCGGCGGGCGGCCCGGTGGGGTTATCCCTGGCTTATCAACCCCCACGCCAAAATTCCCATGGTCGCCGACCAGTGGGTTGGCTACAAGGCCGCGCTGGCCGAAGCCGGGAATCCCGTCCCCGAAGATCTGCCCATGATGCGAGAGCTTTACGTGGCCGCGGACCGGGAGACCGCATACATCGAAAGCCAGCCGTTCCTGGAGGGAAAGTACGCGGCCTATGCGTCTTGGGGTCAAGACAAAGCCCTGCCCGGCGAAGAGAGTTTCAGCGTCCCCTACCAGGACCTCGCCAAAGACCGGTTCCTGCTTGGTTCGCCCGACGACGTGGTGTCGGAATTGCAGCGGTACTCCGAGGAGCTGGGGGTCAACCACATGATCTTCCGCATGCAGTGGCCGGGGATGCCCCAAGAGCAGGTGCTGAAGCAGATTGACCTGCTGGGCCGCGAAGTGATACCCCAAGTGTCCGATCTGCAGGCTCCGCGATGAGACATCGTCTGTTTACTCTGGAGGAAGCCAACGAATTAGTCCCGTTCCTGAAGGACGCGTTCCAGCGGCTGGCGCCCGCCCAAGAGGAATTGACCGCGATGCGGGAGCGGCTGGTCGGCCTGCAACGGCAACGCCGCAGCAACGGCTCGTCAAGCAGCGAGAGCGAGTCCTCCAGGCTGCAGGACGAGTCGGACCGATTGATCCGGGGCTTCGAAGGAACTCTTGAGGAAATCACGGACCGGGGGATCATAGTCCGGGATGTCGCCAGCGGACTGGTGGATTTTCCGTCCCTGCGGGAAGGCCGGGAGGTCTACCTGTGCTGGATCACCGGCGAAGACCAGGTCGAATACTGGCATGAAACCGACCGGGGCTTCGCCCACCGCCAGCCCTTGTAGGCCGGATTGATTCTTCCGCAAGGCCCCGAAATCGTCGGGTCAAGCGAACGTTAAGAGAAATGGGATGTCGAACGGTCTCCCCCAATCGTCGTCCTTGGATCGGCAGTCAACCAGAAACCGATAGACGCCTTCAGCGACGACAGGCGGTCCAGGGATAGTGATAATCGAGCGATGCCAACTTGCTTCGGACAAGTCCACCGGGAACTCGTTTGGGGTTGCCTCCCTGCCATCTGGCAAAGCTGCCCAAATTCGAACCCATCCTTGGTCGGCCACTTCGAAGTCGGAGCGCACCGTCAAGACAACCAGGCGAAGAAGTTGAGCCGGGACAATAACCTGATCCTCGCCCCTCAATTCTGGTGGAGGGGCAGGCAACTCAAGTTCTTCGACGACATTAAGCAACGATAGTTGGTTCGTATCTATGTCCTGTACCGAGCTTTGACACAGGACGGCCCATACTATTCTCAATGTCTTCCTCAGCGGGCACACTCCACCGCTCCGTGATAATAGTGGTCTCCGATTCAATCACTCGCTTTGGGCAGATTTTGCCCGATTTCACTGTGAAAGGGTTAAGGAAGGTGAACTTTTGCGTCGTGCTGGTCGAAACACTACCCGTCTTTTCCGCCGTTAAGCTCAATCTGCTACCGTTGGCGGTAACCGAGGCCGGGAATAAAATCGTTCGAGCCATCCTCCAGGCGTACCAGCAGTTACCGGCGCCAGCGACGTAGTGGGCCGCAACTTCGGCGTAGGCCTTCTCCGTCAGCCATAATAGCCACAGCAGAACGGTAAGAGCGGCGTCCTTTGAATTCCCATATCGGGTATCTATTTCCATTGTTGAAAGCTGACAGACCCGCCCAAAGACCTCTCCGGTCACCTCTTCCGATGATTGCATCGCTTGATATAACGCTTTCACCGCCGGTTCTTGTTGCGCTGCGGTCAGAAATAATCGATAGCTGCTGACAACGTTGAGCCGCACGTCAAACTCAAGGCTTTCGATTTCGTTGAGCGCCACCAGGTAGTTGCCGGATGCGTTGAAGAGCACCAATTGTCTAGATAAATCGCGCCTGCTGGCGGGGGGCTTGGGCGTGGTCTATGTAGACGGTGATGGTCTCGGTGAAGAAGTCGAACGCCTCGGTGCCCTGCTCCCGCTGGCCCACCCCCGACGCCTTCAACCCGCCGAAGGGCAGGTGTACTTCGCCACCCAGGGTCGGCGCGTTTACGTGCACCATGCCCGTCTCAACGGTGTTGATGTATTCGAAGGCCCGGGTCAGGTCCTTGGTGTAGACCGACGACGACAGGCCGAACTCCACGCTGTTGGAAATCTGTATGGCCTCTTCCAGATTCCTGGCCTTGAACACGGTAAGGACGGGCCCGAATATCTCTTCGCGGGCGATGCGCATATCCGGCGAGACATCGGTAAACACCGTGGGCTCGACGTAGAAGCCCTCGCTGTATTGTCCTTCGGTTAAGCCGTGGCCGCCGTAGGCCAGGTGGGCGCCTTCTTCGGTCCCGACGCCGATGTATTCCAGCACCTTATCGTACTGGCTCTGGCTGGACAGTGGAGCGACGTCCATTGCCGGGTCGATGCCGTCGCCGATCTTCAGCTTGCTGGTCCGGTCGATCAGGCCCTCCATGAATTCGTCGTAGACCCCTTCTTCCACGATGACCCGGCTCGTGGCGGTGCAGCGCTGGCCGGTGGAACCGAATGCTCCCTGCACGATTCCGCCCAACGCCTTGTCCATGTCGGCGTCGGCCAGCAGGATTACGGCGTTTTTGCCGCCCATCTCGGCTTGAACCTTCTTCAGTCGCTGAGCGCTTTTGGCGTATAAGTCGGTGCCGATCTCGGTGGACCCGGTGAAGGAAATGCCGTTGACGCCGGTGTTTTCGACCAGTGCGTTCCCCACCTGGGCGCCCGGCCCGGTGACCAGGTTCAACACTCCGGGGGGCAGTCCCGCCTCCTCGAACACCTCGACCAGCATGACTGCGGACAGCGGAGTGGACGACGCGGGCTTGAATACCAGGGCGTTGCCGCAAATGAGGGCTGGGGCAATCTTCCAAGCCGGAATGGCGATGGGGAAGTTCCAGGGAGTGATGATGCCCACCACGCCCAGCGGACGCTTGATGGTGTAGGCGACCGTGTTCGGCAGCTCGGACGGAGTCGTGTACCCGAACATGCGGCGGCCCTCGCCGGCGGCGTACTCAATGATGTTCATCGCCCGCTTGACCTCGCCAATTGCATCGCCGATGGGCTTGCCCTCTTCGGTGGTAATGGTCCGGGCTATCTCGTCGGCCCGCCGCCCCAAGATCTCCAGCGCCCGGAAAAGCACGCTGGCCCGGCCGGGCGCCGGGGTATTGGCCCAGCCCGGCAAGGCCGCCCGGGCCGCTTCCACCGCGACCGTCGCGTCTTCGGCGGTGGACGTCTGGAATTCCCCCACCGACTCGGTCTTTCGGGCGGGATTGAATACCGGGTACCTGCGGCCGGAAATCGATTCCACCCAGTCGCCGCCGATGAAATTCTTGTAGGCTGCCATGTTTCTCCTCTGATTCTCTCTCCCTGTGGGAGAGGCTAACGCTCTGGAGGGATTGGAGTGAGGGTTGATTAGCCCGAGTATTCCAGGCCCACGCCGATTACTTCGATCTGCATCGACCGCACGTCGGGCGCGGCGGCGTCGAACCGGATGCCCAAAGTGATATTGACTCCCTTGTTGATCTCGGGATTGCCCGGCACCTCGAAGCGGCCCTCCAAGTGGTCGCCCCGCAGGTCTAAATCCATGTGCTCGGCGACGCGTTTGTCGCCGTCGTAGACAATTACCTCATGCACCGAGGCGTGGTCGCGAGTGCGAAAGCTGACCTGGGCGGCGTCGATGCGCATCCGGTTCCCGTCGATCACAGCGGGAGTCGGCAGAGGGAAGTGCACCCAGGTGTTCTGTCCCCGGGCGCCCTCAATACGCACGAAGGGGCCGGTGGCGCGCACCGAAGTCAGCCGGTTGGGATATTCCACCTGCATGTTGGCGCCGTGCATCCACAAAGTGCGTTTCGGCATGATTCTGCTCCTGGCCGTTGAATGTCTTGGGATTTGGGTTAGGCCGATTATATAACACCTTAACGAAAAACTCCGGGGCCTCCGTAAAACTCCGTGGGGTCATTCGCTCCCCGGCACCCCTTCCGTCATTCTGTCACCCCTTCCGGCTTTCGCCGGAAAGACGACATCTCTGCAAAAGCAACAGTGGCCCGGCCCTTGCGGCTGCCCTGGATCGACAATTAAATGACCCTGGTAAACTCCGTGGTGAAATTACGCTAGAATGGCCCGGCAATCTTATGGGAGAGACGGCTAATGGGCAGACTGGACGGTAAGGTAGCGTTGATCAGCGGCGGCGCACGAGGACAGGGCGCCCTGGAGGCGGAGTTGTTCGTTTCCGAAGGAGCGAAGGTCGTGTTCGGCGACGTGTTGGACCAAGAAGGCGCGGCCGTGGAGGCCAAGATAAAAAACGTCGGCGGAGACGCAACATACGTCCACCTGGATGTGACCAGAGACGACGAATGGCGGCGTGCTGTGGACCTGGCCGAATCGACCTACGGGAAGCTCAACGTTCTGATCAACAACGCAGGCATCGCCCACGGCGATCCGATCCTGGAGACCACCGACGAGACCTGGGACCGCGTAATGGCGATCAACGGCAAGGGAGTGTTCCTGGGCACCAGGGCCGCCATTCCTGCCATGCAACGGGCCGGCGGCGGCTCCATCATAAACATCTCTTCGATTGCGGCGCTGATAGGGCAGCGGCATACCGGCGCGGCCTACGCCGCCTCCAAGGGGATGGTACGAATCTTCTCCAAGACCACCGCCATCCAGTACGCCGATGACGGCATCCGCTGCAACTCGATCCACCCCGGCCCTACGGTCACAGCGATGACGGCCGCGATCACCGACAATCCAGAGGTTATGGAGCGCCGCCTGCGGGAAATCCCCTTGCGACGCCTGGGGCGCGTTGAAGACGTCGCCTTCGGCGCCCTCTACCTTGCCTCCGACGAGTCGTCATATATCACCGGCATCGAGCTGATCATCGACGGCGGCCTCACCGCCCAGTAGCGGAGTTATAGTTCCTCCACGAGAACCTCTCCGCCGGCAACGGCGTTGATGGTGGTCCGATGCCCCCCTGCAAGTGGAGCCGGGCTACGTGGTCCTCAGTGACTTCTCCCCTAATCATTTCCTTACTATATGCTACGGAATCTTACCGCCACCGTATCGCCGATGCGTATGCCATACGTCATCGCGTCAGGGCGTCTGCTCAACAGCCTGCCGGTCGCTTCCGCGTCCCTTGTGTCCACTTCATAGTCGCCCGAATAGACATCGATGACGGCGAACTTCCCCCAGTCGGCCTGTTCAAGCTGGGCTCGCAACCCTTCGTAAATTGCCTTGCCCTTAGGCACAATGTCGTCGGGAATTCGTTGCGGCATGGCAGCCTCCCGCCGAAGTGAGATTGGTGTTCCACCATTATAATCGCGGCGCCATAGTCGGGAGCGCATCAGCGAGTTAGGGAACCTCTGAACAAGTTATGGTCATTGAGGCGAAAGCCGAAATCTCGGAGGAGAGCTTAACCCCCATCCTAACCTTCCCCCATCGGGGGGAAGGGACTTGTGAGCGCCGGGACCCCCATCCTAACCTTCCCCCACCGGGGGGAAGGGACTTGTGAGCGCCGGCGCCCCCATCCTAACCTTCCCCTATCGGGGGGAAGGGACTTGTTCCTTAGATTGAATCGTCCTACCCCGCCACCAGCATCTCGTCGGTGTTGATTAACGGCGAGAGGAGGCAAGGTCCGTCGCCGGTGACCAGCACCATGTCTTGCAGGTGCCAGTAACCGATGTGAGGCTCCAGGGCCACCACCATGCCCTTTTCCAACACCCGGTCGCTCGATGGGACCATGTAGGGTTCCTGCTGGTGCCACCAAGCGCCCACCCCGTGCCCGGCCAGCGACACGTTGCCCTGGAATCCCGCTTGGTGGAAGCTGTCGTTGGCGAAATGGTAGATGTCGGACGCCTTCGCGCCCGGACGGCAGCGGTCGATGACGGCGCGGTAGATGTCCCGAGTGATACGGTAGGTATTCTTTTGCTCGTCGGTCGGCTGACCAACTACTACGGTGCGGGACTGGTGGCCCGGATAGCCGTTGAGGTATGAAACGTAGTCGTTGCGGATGATGTCGCCGGCCTGGAATGCCATGTCGCTCTCTCCGCCGTAGGCCACGGCGTTGCGGCTGGAGTTGAGGATGCCGTGGCCCCAGTTGGCGCCGCGGCGCAGGCAACTCTCGATGATACGGCTGTGCACCAAACGCTCGGTGTCGCCGGGGCGCACTGTGGGTAGCACCTCCAGGTACGCTTCGTCCAGCAGCCGGGCTCCGGCTTCCAAAGCCTTCACCTCCCCGGTCGTCTTAATCCAGCGCACCCGGTCCATCAGGTCGGTTGAGTCGACGATCCGGGCCTCCGGCAGCAGGCCCACAATCTCCTCCCACCGGTTGGCGCTGACGTAGCTCTTCTCTAGGCCGATGGTCTCCCCGGCCAGCCCCAGGTCCCGCAGCACCTGGGCCGCCCTTTCGTAAGGCGATTCGGCGTAGTCGTCGTAGATTTCGATCTTTTCGAGCCAGGAGTCGCGGAGGGCCAAGGGAGCGGCGTAGGAATTGAGGACCATCACCGGCTCCCCGTTCCGCGGCCACACCAACAGGACCTCCCGGGGCGAATCGGGGAATTCCAAGTGGCGGGCCAGAGTTCCAGGATAGGCGAAACCGGCGAGGTAGGTGAAATTCTTGCCGGAACGGGCGACGATAGCCGACAGCCCTTCGTCGTCCATCAATCGATGCAACCGGTCAACATTGGCGATTATCTTGCCGTGAGCGTTTGCCATTTTACGCCTTGCTTCGATTCAGGGATTAACGGTAATGCGAAGTGGAGGATAACAGAAGGGGCCGGATTGGCAACTTGCCTGGCCGTGTTGCGAGGTGTGGGGCGCCAGCCGTCAACGGTCGGCGGAGGACAAAAAAATGGAGCGGAAGACGAGATTTGAACTCGCGACCCCCTCCTTGGCAAGGAGGTGCTCTACCACTGAGCCACTTCCGCTCGCGCCTGCTGGCATTGGTGCCGAGGGACAGAATGCAGGATCAGGGGTCTTGGTGCGTGTGGGCGACCCTCAGCATATTAGTTCAAAATTAAATCAGCCTTAGGCGATTGTCAAGAGTTAGGGAACGTCTGAACAAGTCCATTCCCCCCGATGGGGGAAGGTTAGGATGGGGGCGCCGTCATGGTTGGCGCTCGAAGGGTCACGAACGCCAGCATTTCGCCAGGCTGTAATTGAACATCCTCTGCGGCCCTGGGTGGAGGAATGGGATCGCCGTGTTCGCGTAATACATCCAGAAATTCAGGAAGCATATCCTCGGCGTCGGCCAGAGCTTCGTCTACGGTGGCGCCCATAGCATAGGCGCCGCGTAAATCAGGAATGACAACACCATAGGCGCCCCGCTCCCCATCTATCACTGCGGGATATTTTGTCACCTTCTCAGTCATATTCCCATCCTGTCTGCCTGGCAGAATGGCAACGTTTAGTGGCGGAATGACGGCATTTGAGGCTTTCTGGGACTGCGCGAAATACGAAAGCGGGGGAATGGTGCCGAGGGACAGACTCGAACTGTCGACACCGGCATTTTCAGTGCCGTGCTCTACCACCTGAGCTACCTCGGCGCGGCTTTATTATCATTTCCGCGCGCGTTTAAAGTCAAGCCGCCGACGCTTTGCCGACGTGGAATGAGGGATGGGAGAAGGGGAGCCGAACCGGCCGCCACGGGCGCCGGCAAGGCTGCCGTAATTGATAACGGAGCTGGCCCCGGCGTATAATGCGGCTGGCCCACCTTCCTATTCGCGTCTGACACTCCTCGGAGGATGCCACCATGGTCGAGGTACTAACAGGCACCTATACGGTCAAAGCCGGTCACGCCCAAATGCTCAAGGGCGGCGTCATCATGGACGTGGTCACCCCGGACCAAGCCCGCATCGCCGCTGAAGCGGGAGCGGTGGCGGTGATGGCCCTGGAGCGCGTCCCCGCCGACATTCGCGCCGACGGCGGCGTGGCCAGGATGACCGACCCCGCAATTATCTGCCAAATCATGGACGCCGTGAGCATCCCGGTAATGGCCAAGGTGCGTATCGGCCACTTCGTCGAAGCCCAGATCCTGGAGGCCATCGGTGTCGACTACGTCGACGAGTCCGAGGTCCTGACTCCCGCCGACGAGGTCCACCACGTGTGGAAGCATGACTTCAAGGTGCCTTTCGTCTGCGGCTGCCGCGATCTGGGGGAGGCCCTGCGGCGCATTTCCGAGGGTGCCGCCATGATCCGGACCAAGGGAGAGGCCGGCACCGGAGACGTGGTGGAAGCGGTGCGGCATATGCGGGCAGTACAGGACGCCATCCGCAAGCTGCGGACTCTTCCCGACGACGAGCTGGTCGTTGAGGCCCGGGACATGAGGGTGAGCCTTGAGTTGCTCACCAAGACAAAGGAGATGGCGCGTCTCCCCGTGGTGAACTTTGCCGCGGGCGGCGTTGCCACACCCGCCGACGCCGCATTGATGATGCAACTGGGCGCCGACGGGGTGTTCGTAGGCTCGGGCATCTTCAAATCCGGAGACCCGGCCAGCCGGGCCTATGCAATCGTGCAGGCCGTCACACATTACAATGATCCCAAGATTCTCGCCGAGGTATCCAAGGACCTGGGTGAGCCAATGGTCGGCAGGAACGTCCGGGAAATCCCCGAGGGGGAACTGCTGGCCCCGCGCAGCCAGTAGTCCTCTCTCTGGCGCATCCCGCAGGGACCCGGCGAATTTACTGGCAGAGGGTTGATCAGCAGGCAGCGTTGGAAATAGGCGTCTTAGCGATACAAGGGGATTTCGCCGAACATATCGCGGTCCTCCACAGACTCAGCGTCAACGCCCGGGAGGTAAGGCTGCCCGCCCAGTTGGAGTCGCTGGACGGCCTGATTATTCCCGGTGGTGAGAGCACCACTCTCAGCCGATTGATGTCCATCTACGACCTGCGGGAACCCATCGCCCAGATGGCCCGGGAAGGCCGTACCGTGTGGGGCACCTGCGCCGGAATGATCATGCTGGCCCGGGAGATTACCGAACAGGACCCCGTTCCCTTGGGTATCATGGATATCGGGGTCCAACGAAATGCGTTTGGCCGCCAGGTGGACAGTTTCGAGCAACCCCTGAGCATCGCCGGACTGGACCACAAACCCTTCCACGGCATCTTCATACGCGCCCCGGTGATCATACGAGTGGGCGAAGAGGTAAGCGTGCTCTCCTCACTGGAGGATGGCCGCCCCGTAGCGGTCCGGCAAGGGAATCTCTTGGCCACTGCTTTCCATCCCGAACTCACCAACGATGCCCGCGTCCACCGGTACTTCCTCCACGTCGCGGGCGACAGCGCTCCCCATGGGACGCCATGACCAAATCTTCCAATATCGGCTCCGTTCTGCGTTGCATGCTGGTCAACGGACCTGGGGGCGTTAACCTGGCGGCGCCCGCCGAGTCGCTGCACCGCTCACGTCCGTTGCGCCGCTCCAGTTTGTGGCGCGATTCCCTGTCCAACCGTGACGACCGCGCCGTCGTCGCCGACTGGGAAGGCTTGAACTTACAGGGTCTGATTTCAGCCCGCACTCTCAACGGGGCCAAGGCCTGGCGCATTGACCGTCTCTACTTGCCGCAGCGCCCCAATGCTCCGGGCGGTGCTGTGAGTGCGGGCTTGGGGCTGTTGGAGGCTGTGGCGCGGGCCGCCGGACAGCGGGGTGGTGAACGTGTGTTTTTGAGAGTCGCCTCCGGAGGCACGGCGGCCCCGATCGCCCAACGCACCGGTTACTTCCCCTCTTATCAGGAGGTCCACCTAAGGGGGCTATTGCCGCCCGATGCTGCCGACCATACGGCAGACGCGCATCAGTTGCGGCCATTGTCGCCCAGCGACGAGTTCGCCCTGTTCCAGCTTTACTGTTCCGCCACCCCCCAACCCGTAAGGGCCGCCGCCGGCGTCACCTTCGACCAATGGCGAGACGCACGGGAGCTCCAGGGCCGCCGCCGTAACGAGTGGGCCGCGTGGGACGGCAGCCGCATCGCCGGTTGGCTGGGCGTCGAATCGTACGGACAGGCCAACTCTCTGAGGTTATTGCACCATCCGGCGCATCCGGAAGTGGTGGATAGCCTGCTGGCCAAGGCTGCCTCCCTGCCCGGGGAACATAGCTGGCTGGTGCGGGACTACCAGCAACCGATTGAAACTATGTTGCTGAGGAGTGGACTAAAGGAGGCCGGAAACTACACTGTCCATATCAAGACGGTGGTGGCCCCCGTAGTGAGTCACGAATTTTCCTTGGTGGAGGCGTGATTTTGGCAACAGCGCAAGACATGGTGCGGCAGGAACTGGGCCTGGTGTTGGACGTGCTGCCCAAACGGGTCTCGGACGCCTTGCGGGACCGGGAAGACGTGGAGGAGCTGTTGGAGGTGGTGCTTGACCTGGGCCGGATGCCCGAAGCGCGATTCGTCAGCGGGGATGTCCCATTGGACGATTTGGAGGTGACGGCGGAAGAACTGGGCCAGACCATGGAACGCGTCGGCGAATTCGGAGACGACAACCGGGCCGGCATTGAGCGCACATTGCACCGTATCTCGGCCATCCGCAACCGCCGGGGACACGTGGTGGGGCTCACCTGTCGCGTGGGCCGCGCCGTTTTCGGGACGATCAAAATCATTGAAGACTTGGCCTTCTCCGGAAAGAACATCCTGCTGTTGGGCCGTCCGGGGGTTGGCAAGACCACCATGTTGCGGGAAATGGCCCGAGTCCTGTCTGACGAAGCCGGAAAGCGGGTGATCATTGTCGATACCTCCAACGAAATCGCCGGCGACGGCGACGTACCGCATCCGGCAATCGGCCGTTCCAGGCGTATGCAGGTACGCACGCCGTCCTTGCAGCACAACGTGATGATCGAGGCGGTGGAGAACCACATGCCTGAGACCATCGTCATCGACGAAATGGGCACCGAACAGGAGACTTCCGCCGCCCGCACCATCGCGGAACGGGGGGTGCAGCTCATCGCCACCGCCCATGGCAATACCCTGGACAACCTCGTCATGAACCCGACTCTCTCTGACCTGCTTGGCGGCATTCAGACCGTTACCCTGGGCGACCAGGAGGCACGGTACCGCGGCACCCAAAAAAGCGTACTGGAGCGGAAGGGGCCGCCTACCTTCGACGTGGTGGTGGAGATTCACGGGTGGGACCAATTGGCGGTGCACGATGACGTGGCCCAGGTGGTGGACCAATGGTTGCGCGGTTATCCCATCGCCCCGGAAATGCGGACCGTGGACGAATACGGCCAGGTGCGGATCAGCCAGGATCAATCACGGCCGAGCGAAGCTTCACCCGGCGCCTGGAAGCCGGAAGGAAAGCGGACCACCCGCCGCAACTACTCGCCCGAGCCCGAGGCCGAGGCCGAACCCGGGGCCGAGACAGGGACCGCGGGCGACGGCGCGACCAAGGCTGCCGAAGTCCGCGTTTTCCTCTTTGGCGTCGGCCGCGACAAGCTGGAGGCCGCCGTGGCCGAGTCACGCATCCCGGTCGAGATTGTAAATGAACTGCGGCGGGCCGACATGGTGTTGACCACCAAGACCCACTACCGGCGGGGTTCCCAGTTGGTGCGCATTGCCGAGTCCAGCGGCAAGCCGGTCTGCGTTCTGCGCAAGAATTCCATGCCGCAGCTTCAGGAGTTCCTGAGAACGGTCATCGCGGAGTGGGGCCGCAGGGGAGGCGCGGCCGCCGCGCCTCCCGCGCCTCCCTCGGAACAAGCAACGCCAACGAGTATGGACCAGGCCATGGAAGAAGCCGAGGAGGCCGCCAACCGGGTGTTGAGCGGAGAGTCCACGGTGAAGCTTACGCCGCAGCGTCCCTACATACGACGCCTCCAACACCTCTTGGGTGAGCGCTACAACGTGGCCTCGGTCAGCCAGGGGCGGGAGCCCGAGCGGGCCGTAATGTTCTACCGGTTGTAGCGGGAGCAGGACATGGCCAAGGGCCTGTTTATCGTATTCGAGGGTTGCGAAGGGTCCGGCAAGAGCACCCAGGCCGAGTTGCTCCAGACGGCTTTAGTGGAATCGGGCCGACAGGCCATCCTGGTCCACGAGCCGGGAAGCACCAACCTTGGCCGGTATCTACGCACCTACCTCAAGAGCAAGCAGCCCCTGACCAAAGAGTCGGAGTTGCTACTGTTCGAGGCTGCCCGAGCCCAGTTAGTAGCGGACGAAATCCGGCCGGTTCTGGCCAACGGGCTGATCGTGATTGCCGACCGGTTCGCGGCGTCCACGCTGGCATACCAGGGGTATGGACGCGGGATCGACATTGGCCTGATAAGCAGACTGAACGACTTTGCCACCGCGGGAATCGGCCCGGACATCACATTTCTGCTCGACATCGGGCCGGAGGATGGACTCAAGCGGGCCGCGACGCAGTTGCCGTTGGGTTTTCAAGAGGAGGAAACCAATCAGGGGAGAGCGGACGTCGAGGGGCATCGCCGATTCGAGGATCAACCCCTGGCTTTCCATAAGCGCGTCCGCCAGGGTTACTTGAAGCTGGTGGAATCGGACTCGGAAAAGTGGATGATTATCGACGCCCGCCTGCCGCGGGCAGAAATTAGCAAGCAGGTCTGGCAGACGGTGTGGGATCTGCTGGAAAAAGTTCAGCCCCTACTCATGGAGTAAGGGCTGATTCAAGGCGCTTGTCCAAGGCCGGAGGCCGGTCTACCTAGTCGTCGTCCGCCGCAACGGGCTCCAGGTCGGCTATCCTCTCACGAACGTAGGCCAGCATTTTCCTGACTCTGGCCAAGTCGGGAAAGACATTGCCTTCGCCCTTCTTGTCGTAAATCCGCTCACCGTCCACAAACACTTCCATGATGCTCTGGCCGCGGGGTGAGATGGCGACCGCAGCGTCGGGGCCGAAATGCCGGAAGAACTCGTTGGCCATCCACGTGGCCGTCCCGAGATGCTGTCAACTGACGCAGTAGGTAATCTCAATCTGGACTTTGCCTTCCATTTACTTCCTCCTGGGGCCCTTGCGGCCCGAATACGCTTCTTAATATAGCGGAATTCGCCGCGTAGTCAACCCGATTGGGTCTGCGCCGCAGGGCCTTTTCATTTTCGGCAAAAGCCCCCCCGTCTTTCCGGCTGCAGCCGGAATCCAGGCTCTAACCTCGGGTTAGCGGCGTCCGGGGTACTGAAATAGGCATCGGGGCCTGGGTCCCGGTTGCGACCGGGACGACGGATGGGGGGCCGATTCAACAATGAAAAGGCCCTGGTCTGCGCCGGTACAGCATCCAGAGGGAACTCTACAGGGAGCTCGACAACGTGACCGGGTGTCCATGACCGGCGGCATGTTAGACTATTACCGTTGTGAAAGAAACCCGCCCGGTCCCGGCGGTCTGAACCTCGGCTCAAGGACATTAAGAGTTGGTCCCTCCCGGAGATATCGGTCCTGTTCCTATCTGGGTTGGCGTCTACGTTCTGCTCCTGGTGACGCTGGCAGTGGGCGGCTACGCCTTCTATCACCGCGTTATCCATCTGGTGCTGCAAGGAAGGCGGGAACTGCGATTCGACCGGCCCATGGAGCGGTTGAGCGGGGCGGTCTTAATCGTGCTGGGGCAGAAGAAGGTCCTGCAGAGGGTGCCCTTCGGCGACTATGCGGGACTGGGACACGCCGCCGTCTTCTGGGGATTCCTCACCTTCCTGCTCAGCTACGCCATCTTCATCTTCGGAGCGTCGGTATGGCGTCCCTTCCCCGAGTGGTTGCTGACGGAGACCGGGGCAATGGTCTACAGCAGCTACCTCGATATTCTGGCCGCCGTGTTGTTGGTCGTGCTGGTTTGGGCGGCGGTGCGCCGCTGGGTGGTGCAGCCGCGGCGTCTAAGCTTCGACCTGACCCGAAACCCCGACGCGATAATCATCGTGGGTATGATCGGCGCTCTCATGGCGTCCACGCTGCTGACCCATACCTTCTGGGTGGCCCAAGGCGGCCACGGCCCTGAAGCCCAGGCCCCCATCGGCGGCGCCCTCGGCGGCCTGTTTGCCGGTTGGGGGCTGAGCGCCGGGGCCGCCAATGTCCTGCACGGTGTTTTCTGGTGGACTCACTTGGGGATCATCCTCTTCTTCACCGTCTATATTCCCTTCTCCAAGCACATGCACATGGTGGCCGCGCCGTTGAACGCCTTCTTCCGGTCTCTCGAGCCCAGGGGCGCACTGCCGGTCATGGACTTGGAGAATACCGAGCGGTTCGGCGCCAGCCGGGTCCAGGACTTCACTTGGAAGCAGTTGCTGGACGGTTACGCCTGCGCGGTCTGCGGGAGATGCACCGACGTCTGCCCCGCCAACATCACAGGCAAGGTCCTCTCTCCGATGCACATCGTCGAGAATCTAAAAGAGCACATGGTGGCCATCGGCCATCAAGGGGCGCGGGACCCGGAACACGTTGAGCCTGTCCCGATTCTCAACAACGCCATCCCGGAAGCGGCGATTTGGGACTGCCTGAACTGCGGCGCCTGTATGGAGGAGTGCCCCGTCGTCGTGGAGCACGTGCCGACTATCATGGACATGCGCCGCCACATGGTGCTGGAGGAGTCCAAGATTCCGGAAACCGCCATGAACGCCCTTCTCAGCCTGGAACAGCGTGGGCACCCCTGGCGCGGCACCCAATTCTCCCGCACCGACTGGGCCGAAGGACTGGACGTGCCGACCCTGGCGGAAAAGCCGGATGCCGAAATTCTCTTCTGGGTCGGCTGCACCCCCGCATTGGAGCAGCGAAGCCAGTCTATCGCCCGCTCTATGGTGAAGGTGCTTAAGGCTGCCGGGGTCGACTTCGCCATCCTGGGTGACGAGGAGACTTGCACCGGCGATCCGGCGCGTCGCATGGGTAACGAGTACCTGTTCCAGATTTTGGCTCAGCAAAACATCGAAACGCTGAACAGTTACAATGTCAAAAAGGTGATTACCATTTGCCCCCATTGCTTCAACACCATGAAGAACGAGTACCCGCAGCTCGGCGGGGAATACGAGGTGCTCCACTATAGTCAATTCGTGGACGGGCTGATCAAAGAGCAGCGGATCAAGCCCGTGAAGCTGATGGACGTCACTATGGCCTATCACGACTCCTGCTTCTTGGGCCGGCACAACGGCGTATACGACGAGCCCAGAAACGTGGCCGCAGCCATACCGGGCCTGAAGCTGGTGGAAATTGGGTCCCGCTGCCGCGAACGCGGGTTCTGCTGCGGCGCTGGCGGCGGCCATATGTGGCTCGAGGAAAGCCAGGGCACCCGGGTGAACCACGCCCGCACCGACCAATTTCTGGAAACCGGGGCCCAGATGGTCGGTGTTTCCTGCCCCTTCTGCCTGCAGATGATGACCGAGGGGATTCAGGCCAAGGGCCTCGAAGGCCAAAAGGAATCGAAAGACGTTTTGGAAATCCTGGCGGAGAGCCTGGAAGAGTAGACACGCTCCGTCAGGCCGGCCGAGACCAGATGCGCCGATTCTACCGAATGGAACGGTGAACGTATGCCGATCAACGAAGTAACCATAGTGCGCCGGTGCAGCCATTGCGCCGCCGAAATTGAGGTGCTCAAGATCAAGAAGGACAACATGATGCTCTCCTCCAAAGAGCTGGTCTGGTGTCCGGAGTGTCAGGCCGAGCGCCCCGAGACCCGGGACGTCGCGGGCCGTTTGGAGGCCATCCGGCATGAACAGATGGGCTATCCCCAAAGCTTCACGGAGCCCCCGGTCCGCTCCTCCTTGGGTGGCTGACATGGGCCAGCAAGAGTTGGTGCTGGTTTTGACCAGCAACCTCTTCTTTCTGCCGCGGATCGAGTCGGCGGCCGAGCATTTCGGCTTGGAAGTGCTTTCCGTCGCCTCGGCGCCTGCCCTGCTGGAAGCGGCAGAGGACCGGAACGTCTCGTTGGTTTTGGTGGATCTGGAAATGGACGAACAGGTCTGGTCGAAAGCCATTTCCGCCCTGAACGACTCCGTGAAATCGGAGGGCGCCCCGCTGGTGGTCGCCTACGGACCTCACGGCGAACCCGGGGTGTTGCGTAAAGCCAGAGAACTGGGAAGCGACGCCGTCATTATCAAACGCGACTTTTCAGAGCGGCTTCCCGAGCTGATGGAGAGCAGGGGCCGGGCGGCTATCCCTGATTGACGGCGGCTGTGTTCAACGGTCTATTGCAGCGGCTGTCCTGGCCAAAGGGTATGCTCTGGTCTTACGTGGAAAAGCGTTACGTCTTCTTCCCTCGTCCCGGAAGTGATTCCACTCCCGGCGACGCGGGCCTGGAATACGAGGACGTTTTTCTCACCACCGACGACGGCCTGCGCCTCCACGGCTGGTTCGTTCCAGGCCCTGAAGGCGGCGGCCAGACCTGGCTTTGGTGTCACGGCAACGGCGGCAACCTGAGCAACCGCGTCGACGAGATCGCCCTGCTGCACCGGCGGATCGGCGTGAACTTGTTCATATTCGATTATCGTGGTTTTGGCCGCAGCACCGGCGCTCCGTCGGAATGGGGCACCTATGTCGACGCCAGGGCGGCCTTGCAATACCTTCGCGGACGGCCGGGTGTCGACCCGGAACGCCTGGTCTACTTCGGCCACTCGTTGGGCGCTTCGATAGCCGTGGAACTGGCTATGGGCACGTCGCCGCTGGGACTCGTGCTCGTATCGCCATTCACGTCGATCCGGGAGATGGCTGACCTGACTCCAATGTTCCGGCCCTTCAGTTGGTTGGTGCGCGGACGCTATGACTCATTGGCCCGCCTTCCCTCGATCAAGCATCCGATATTGGTCCTGCACGGCGACCTGGACACCCTGGTGCCAATAGCGCAAGGACGGAAGGTGTTCTACGCGGCCAACGAGCCCAAGAGGTTCGTGACCTTACGCGGGGCGGCCCACAACGACACCTGCATCGTCACCCAGGAAGAGTTGGTCGAGGCCCTGGCGCAGTTCAAAGCCGAGGTCTCGTGAGGGTCACACGCCGGAGATTATCTCCAGTTCGTAGTCGAGCAGTTCCACGTCTCGGCGGGCCGATTCCACGTAGGAAACCACCCGGGACAGGACTTCGTTGGCGTGGGCGGCGTCGTTGCTGACACAGGAGACGCCCAGGGTCAGACGTTGCCAAAGGTCGTGGTCCTCCACCTCGGCGGCGGCCACGTTGAACTGGTTCCGGATGCGGTCGGCAAGGGAACGGGCAACCTGCCGTTTGTCCTTCAAGCTTCCGGACTCCGGCAAGTGGATGCTGAGGCGGCATACGCCGACATGCACTGTTGGCCCCCCCCGTGACCCGAGCAGTCGTTTTTGGTCTCCGTCCATTGACATAGCGCGTATCGCGGCGGACGGTTTCTTGACTCGGCTTGAAGGCCCATTATAGATTATTGGCGGCCTTCTCGGGATTGGGTCAATGCCAGGCTTGGGATAAGCACCACGCCGCCGGGTTGGGGCGTTCCGCCGGGCAGACGCGGTGAAGGCGGGAAATTATATGGCGCACTCCCCGCAACAAGGGCGGGACGAGGTCCCGGAGGTAGTCGTCAGCCGGCTTCCCCAATACCTGCGCGTGGTCAACCGCCTGATGGAAGACGGGATTTTGGTGGTGAGCTCCCAACAACTGGGAGACCAATTGCAGGTGACCCCGGCACAAATCCGCAAAGACCTCAGCTACTTCGGCCGTTTCGGCAAACAGGGAAGAGGATACAGCGTCCACGACCTGGTGGAACGATTGCGGCAGATCCTGGGGGTCAACTCATACTGGAACGTAGCGGTGGTCGGTGTGGGGCGTCTGGGCCGCGCCATTCTCAACTATCCGGGGTTCAACCCAGACGGTTTCCACCTGGTAGCCGCCTTCGACCTGAGTCCGGAAGTGATCGGCCAAGAAGTGGGAGGCCTCGTCGTACGGCCGTTGGAGGAATTGGAACAGGTCGCGGTGGAGAAGGCCGTTAGCATCGCCATCGTGGCGGTCCCGGTCTCCGAGACGCAGGAGGTGGTGGACCGGTTGGTTGCCTACGGCGTACGCGCCATTCTCAACTACGCGCCCATCGTTCCCCACGTGAGGGAGGGAATCAGGATCAGAAACATCGACCCCGTGCTCTCCCTCCAGTCCATGACCTACTACATCAACACCGATAGCGGACAGGGTTGACGCCTTCGCCGGTAGGCCCGGCGGATCAGGACGGACCGGTGGATTGAGCAGCCCGGTCCGGCTATCCGCTCCCGCCTGGAGCCGCTTGCGCTTGGGGTTGACCGGCGCGGGGGCGCCGCCGTCGCACCAAGTCCAAACGGACCTGTGCCCGACGCATTGAGGCCAACGCTCGCTCCAGTTCGACCTGGCTGCCTTGGCCCACAGCCCGTTCTTGGGCGCGCTGTACCGCTGCTTGGGCGCGGCCTTCGTCGATCTCATCGGACCGTTCGCAGGCATCTGCCAAGATACTCACCCGGTTCGCCAACACCTCCAGGAAACCGCCGGTCACCGCCAGGTAGGTGTCCGCCCCGCCTTTCCTGATGGTGAGTTCTCCGGGCTGCAACACCGTCATCAGGGGGGCGTGGTGAGGGAGTATCCCCAACTGCCCGTCGATTCCTGGGGCGATCAGCATGTCCACCTCTTCAGCGAACACCTGCCGCTCCGCCGTGATTATTTCCAACATCATTGGCATGTTCGGCCGTCACCCCTGCGCCTGCATGGCTTGCGCTTTTTCCATTGCTTCGTCGATGGTGCCTACCATGTAGAACGCCTGCTCCGGCAGGTCGTCGTGCTGGCCGTCCAGTATCTCGGTGAAGCCCCGCACCGTTTCCCGCACGGGAACATACTTGCCCGGTTGACTGGTGAAAGTCTCGGCTACGAAGAACGGCTGGGTCAGGAACCGCTGGATCTTGCGGGCCCGGAACACGGTGAGCTTGTCTTCCTCGGATAATTCCTCGATGCCAAGGATTGCGATGATGTCTTGAAGCTCTCTGTAGCGTTGCAGCACCTGTTGCACGCCACGGGCCAAGCGATAGTGCTCTTCGCCCACGATCCGGGGCTCGAGGATCCTGGAGTAGGAAGCAAGCGGGTCGACCGCCGGATAGAGGCCCTGAGCGGCCAAGGAGCGTTCCAAGGAGACCACCCCGTCCAAGTGGCCGAAGGTGGTCACGATGCCGGGGTCAGTGTAGTCGTCAGCCGGGACGTAGATGGCCTGGAACGACGTGATGGAGCCACTGCGAGTGGAGGTAATGCGCTCCTGCAGCGCGCCCATCTCCGTGCCGAGCGTTGGTTGGTATCCCACTGCCGAAGGCATCCGGCCCAGCAGCGCCGAAACCTCCATGCCGGCCAGGATATAGCGGTATATGTTATCAACGAACAGCAGCACGTCCTGGTTCTGTTCGTCGCGGAAATACTCCGACATGGTCAGACCGGTCAGGCCGATGCGGGCCCGGACGCCGGGGGACTCGTTCATTTGCCCGAATACCAGAACGGTGCTGGAAAGCACTCCGGAGTCCTGCATTTCGTGCCAGAGGTCGTTGCCTTCCCGTGAACGCTCGCCCACGCCGGCGAATACCGACACCCCTTGGTGGACCGCTCCGATGTTGCGTATGAGCTCTTGAATGATCACGGTCTTGCCCACGCCCGCGCCGCCGTAGGCGCCGATCTTGCCGCCCTTCATGAACGGAGTAATCAAGTCGAATACCTTGATGCCCGTTTCCAGGATTTCGATGCCGGGGTTCTGGTCGTCGAAGGCCGGGGGGGCCCGGTGTATGGGCCACCGCTGGCCGGATTCCACGGGCCCCAGGTTATCCAGCGGGGTGCCGGTAACGTCAAACAGCCGCCCCAGGGTCTCAGGGCCGACCGGGACGGTCACCTGCTGACCGGTGTCGTTCACCTCAACCCCCCGGGCCAGCCCGTCGGTCGCTCCCAAGGCCAGACAACGGACCCAGTTGTTGCCGACGTGCTGCTGCACTTCCAACACCAGCTTTTCCCCTTCGTTGTCCAACTCCAAGGCGTCGAAAAGGTTGGGTAACTGATCGGCGGGGAACTCGATGTCGACCACCGTTCCGATTACTTGTACGACTCTCCCGGTAGCCATGTTTCTTCTCCAATGAATCGGTTGCGTTAAACTCTCAGCCGAAGAGCGAGGGGATCAATTGAAACGGCCTCTGAAACGGCCTCTTGTTCAGGGTCAAGCCGAATCTTCCAGCGTTGCATCATGTCGGCGCCGATAATCATCTCTTCGCCCAGTTCCTCGATCACCAGAAAGGTGAAGAATAGCGACACACCTTCCATCATAACGTTGAGATTTACGGTCTCGCCCACGGTGAGGGTTTCTTTCCCATCAGCCATGGTGAATCGCTGCGGCTGCGCTATTGGAGCAATTGTGCCGACTCGTTCAGCGATGTCTCTCCGCAGGAATGACGCTCCCGCGCCAGTGTCGAGCAACGCTTGTACTGTGGCGTTGTCCTTGTCACCGGTCACGGTGTACTTTTTGATGATCAGGCCCATGAGGGTCAGCCTTCCGAGGCTACCTGGCCGCCAATGAGGTCCAGCAACTCGTTGGTGATGCTCTCTTGCCTCAGCTTGTTCATTACGACGGTGAGGTCTTCGCCAAGCTGACTGGCGTTGTCGGTGGCGTTGCGCATCGCCACCATCCGGGCCGATTGTTCGCTGGCTATCGCTTCCAGCAGGGCGTGGTAGACTTCCATCTCCACGAACCGGGGCAACAGGTTCTGCAGCACGGTCAGGTTGTTGGGCTCGTAGATGTAACCGACCCGCTCTGCTCCGGCAAGGCCTGAAGGGGTCACCGGCAACAGCTTCTGCACCACCGGCGTCTGGCTCAGAGTGGAAACGTACCGGGTGTAGGCGAGGTAGACCTCGTCGGCTGAGGTGTTGGAATAGGCATCGATCAGAATGTGGGAAATTGCAGTGGTGTCGGCCAGCACGGGGGTCTCTCCCAGGTCAGAGAAGACAGCTCGAAGGTCCCGCCCCGTGCGCACCATGAAGTCGCGGCCCTTTCGGCCCACCGCGACGGCTTCCACCGGGACCGGCTGGTCCAATATGAACTGGCCGACCCGCCGGTTGAGGTTGGCGTGGAGGCCCCCGCAAAGGCCACGATCGGGGGTGATGACCAACACCGTAACCCGCTCAACCGGCCTCGTCTGTAACAAAGGCTGCCTGGCGTCTTCGTCATCGGCCGGTTGGGCGGCCAAATGGGCGATGACCTCCTGGATCTTTTCAGAGTAGGGCCGACCCTGCAGCACCGCATTCTGGGCCCGCCGCATCTTGGACGCGGCGATCAGGGACATGGCGTTGGTCACCTTCCCCGTATTCTCGATGCTGCGAATCCGCCTTCGTATGTCGCGTACGCTGGGCATGGTTTACCCGTTATCGGTCCTCCTCTGATTTTAGGCCAGGAAAGTAGACTTGAAATCGGTGATTGCCTGGGTGAGCAGACCGTCGGTATCGTCGGTGATGTCCTTGGTCTCACCTATGCTTTGAATGATCTCGGGGTGGGTGCTGGAAACGTAGCGAAGCAGTTGCTGTTCGTATTCGCCGGCCCGGTCCAACGGAATGTCTACCATCAGGCCGGAGTTCACCGCAAAGAGCACCACGACCTCTTCTTCCAGGGTCAACGGGACGTATTGGGCTTGTTTCAGCACCTCGGTGGCCAACTGGCCACGGGCCAACTGGGCCCGGGTGGCGGCGTCAAGGTCGGCGGTGCCGAACTGGGCGAAGGTTGCCAGCTCCCGGTATTGGGCCAAGTCCAACCGCAAACGCCCTGCCACCTTGCGGATGGCACGGGTCTGGGCGGCGCCCCCCACCCGTGAGACCGACAGACCGACGTTGACGGCGGGCCGGACGCCGGAGTTGAACAACTCCGGCTCGAGATAAATTTGGCCGTCGGTGATGGAGATGACGTTGGTGGGGATGTAGGCCGAAACGTCGCCCGCCTGAGTCTCGATTATGGGCAGGGCCGTAATGGAACCGCCGCCGTGTTCTTCGTCCAAACGAGCGGACCGTTCCAACAACCTGCTGTGGAGGTAGAAGATGTCTCCCGGGTAGGCTTCACGACCGGCGGGACGCCGCAGCAATAGCGACATCTGGCGGTAGGCCCAAGCATGTTTGGTCAGGTCGTCGTAGACGATCAGGACGTCCCGCCCTTCCGCCATGAACTGCTCGGCCATGGCGCAGCCAGCGTAGGGCGCCAGGTACTGCAAGGGCGCCGAGTCAGAGGCCCCGGCGGTTACGATGATGGTGTGGCTCAAGGCGTCGGCCTCTTCCAGTGAACCGACCACTTGGGCGACTTTACCCTGCTTCTGTCCGATGGCGACGTAGATGCAGGTGAGGTCTCCGCCTCGCTGGTTGATAATGGCATCCACCGCGATGGCGGTCTTTCCGGTGGAGCGGTCTCCGATGATCAACTCCCTTTGGCCCCGGCCAATGGGGATCATGGCATCGATCGCCTTGATCCCGGTCTGGACCGGGGTGTCCACCGATTGGCGCACCACCACGTTGGGAGCGACCGTCTCGGCGGAGCGGGTGCCCGTGGTCTGCACCGGCCCCTTGCCGTCCAGGGGGCGGCCAAGGGGGTCTACCACCCGGCCGATCAAGCCGTCGCCCACCGGGATCTCGATAATCCGGCCGGTAGAGCGCACCCGGTCGCCTTCTTTGACCGCGTTTGGGTCGCCGAGAATCGCCGCGCCGACCAGGTCGGCCTCCAAGTTGAGGGCCAGACCTAGAATGTCTTTGCCGAAGTCCAGGAGTTCGTTGGAGCGGACTCCCTGCAGCCCCTGGATGCTGGCGATGCCGTCGCCCACTTGGACCACCGTGCCAACGTCCACCAAGGCCAAGTCGCCGCCAAACTCCTCAATCTGGCGCTTGATCAGCGAAACTATATCCTGTCCCCTGGTCGACATTGAAGGTTCTCCTTTCGGTCTTGGATGCCCCGGCAAAAGCGGCTGCCATTTGCCGTTTTGGCCGGAGTGTATGAACTCTGCGGCGGCTAGGCCGCGGGGGAGGAAATCGCGGAATGCACTCGTTCTCGAAGGGCGTTCAGCCGCGCTTGGGTGCTGCCGTCCAGCAACCGGTCTCCGATCTGTATCACGACGCCGCCCAGGATGGACTCGTCCACGCTGACGCTTACCACCACTTCACGCCTCACCAGGCTGGTCACGAATTCGGTGATCCTTCCCACCTCGGCATCGTCCAAGGGGACCGCCGTGGTGACGCCGACCCGTTGACGGCCCAAGTGCTCGTCCAGCAACTCCATGAAAGAGGCGCAGGTGCCGGCGATAGCATCCACCGCACCCCTGGCCACCAACAGGTTGACCATGTTACGCACCATGGGGCCGACTTCCGCCAGCACTGTCTCGACAGCCCGCAGCTTGTCGGCGGCGGGCACGTCTACGTGACTAAGAAAAGCGTTGAAGTCGAGGTCTTGGAAAACCTCGGCCACCACTTCCAGGTCAGCGGCCCATTGGTCTACCTGGCCGCCTTCCAGGGCCAACTCAAAGGCGGCCTGAGCGTATCGCTTGCCGGATACCCGTTGCGGCATAGGCTCTTTTGATTTAACCCCTTCGGAGGGATTCTCCTTCTTCCAGTACCTGGTTGATCAGTTCTTCGTGGGCCTGACGGTCCAGGGAACGCCGGAGCACCCGCTCTGCGGCGGTAATGGCCAAGTCGCCGAAATTGGCCCTTACCTCCTCGACCGCGGCGTCCCGCTCCCGCTGAATGTCGGCCTTGGCCCTTTCCACGAAAGCCTCGGCTTCGTTACGGGCTCGGCCCATTTCCTCGGAACGGAATCGTTCGGCGGCCTCCCGGGCCTGGTCCATCAACCGTTGACCCTCGCGACGGCCCTCGTTGAGCGCCTCTTCGACGGCCTCCTTGGAGCTGGAGGCCTCCAGCCTGGCCTGGTCGGCGGCTTCCAAACTCTCCCGGATGCGCTCCGCCCGTTGGTCCATAAGACGCACCAGCGGTTTGTAAGCGAATAAAAAGAGTATCCCCAGCAAGAGGCAGAAGTTGATTAGATAGGCGACCAGGCTGGGGAGATTTACTCCTAACTCCGTCATATCAGACCACGAACAACAGGATTACCGCAACAATTAATGCGTAAATTCCCAGGGCCTCGGCGAAGGCGATCGCGAGGATCATATTGGTGGTAATCGAGCCGGCTGCTTCGGGATTTCGGCCAATGGCGTTCATGGCGCCCGAACCCAGGATGCCAATACCCACGCCGGGTCCGATGACCCCAACGCCTATCGCGATTCCGGCCCCTAAATATTTGGCTGCCTCGGCGCTGAGCGCCTGCAAAAGGAGCAGATCCATGCCCGTTTGTCCTCCTAGTGTCCTAATCTGTTTCGGAGCGTCGACGCTCCTCTCTTAACCCCGCTATATTATCGGTCCGGACCGTCCAGACCGGTCAGCCATGAGCCGGAAGTTCCAGACCTCCAGATCCGGTCCGGCACAGCTTCTTAGCCGACTTACTTACCCGACCTAGTGCCCCTCGCGGCTGACGGCCACCGACAAAAACACCAGCGTGAGCGCGGCGAATATGATGGCCTGAATCAGTCCGACCAAGAGCTCCAACCCGAAAACGAACTGCGTAGCGACGAAGGGCACCAAGAATGTGATCATCACTACCAGGATCTCCCCGGCGGTCATGTTGCCGAACAGCCGGAAGGTGAAGCTGACCACCCGGACAAACTCGCTGACAAGCTCCAGGAGTCCCACGAAGGCATCGATCAGCCCCGATGGCCGTAGCCGGATGAGGTTGCCCAGAGCAAAGAACTTCTTGAGATAGCCAAACCCGTGGGCCCGGAAGCCCCAATACTCTACGAATACGAAAGAAACGAGGGCAAGGGCCAGGGGCATGTTGAGGTCGGTCCCCGCCGACCGCAGCACGTGGGCCTTGATCTCACCGTCCATCACGAATCCCAAGAACTGGTAGAACGGGAACAGGGCCATCCAAGCGTTGAACAACACGAAGAAGAATATGGTGGCCACCACCGGAAAGACCTTTCGGCCCATATCCCGGCCCACGACGTTTTCGCAGAAATTGAGGGCAGCCTCGAACAGGGTTTCGACCAGCGCCTGAAACCGGCCGGGGATTAAGCGCTTCTTTCCGGAGCCGGCGACGAAGAACACGATGATAACGATGGTGGCGATCCAGGAGGAAAGGAGAGTGTTGGTAACGGCAAACTTGGTAAACCCCAAAGGCTTGCTGTGGTGGGCTTCCTCGCCTTCTTTTCCGGCGACTCCGTTCTCCCCTTCAGCGGCGGATTCGGGCTTGGTCTCGTGGTCCGCAGGCTCTGTCAGTCCAAGGTGATAGTCGCGAGTGGATGAAGGGAAAATGGGTTGAGGAGGGAGGTGAATCTCAGGCTTGGACAGGTAGCTGTCGCCGAGGCCGAACATCTTGGAGCCGATGGCCCCGATTACAAAACCAACAATCAGGAGGACCACCAGACCCAGCGCGGCCCCCCACATCAGTCGTTTTGCCACGGCGCCGGTAGGCACTAATGGTCTCCCCGCTTTCCGTTTGTATCTTCCCGCTTGCTGCCGTACAAGAGAGGTTGGACCATCTTATAGAGACCCCAAAAGGCTACGATACTGCCGAGCACGACGCCCAGCAAGGTGAAGAGGGGAGTGAGGCCGACGGCCTTGTCCAACGCCAAGCCGCCAACGAGCCCCAACACGATGCACAGGGCGACATACCAACCCAACCCTGTCAAGCGTAAGGCTACGACCCACCAATTCATCCTCACCGCCAAACGGTTCGCATCGTAGCATCGTGATTTGTAAAAGTCAAACCGCGTTATGCCAGCCGGCATGCCTGAGAACCACGGCAGCCGGGTGCGCGAAACGGCCCCGGGAATGGCCATCGCCGGGGCCGTCTCGAACTCTGGGCCAGTGCTGTAAACCTATCGGCCCGGCTGCTGTTTGCCGAAATCTTCCAGGTCCAGCGAGTCTATGAAGTCGGTGAAGGCTGACATACTCTTCAACTCTTCTTCACGCACCTCGGCCTGGGGTTCAGGCTCCTCCGCCCCCCCCTGGGTGAGGGGCTTGCCGGTGTCTTTGTCCAATAGGATGCCTGCCTTGGCCAGTACCGATTCCTCGGCGAAGATGGGCACGTTGGCTCTCACGGCCAAGGCCACGGCGTCGCTGGGGCGACAGTCGATCTCCTTTTCTTCCCCGTTGGCCTGGATGGTGATTTTGGCGTAGAAGGTCTCGTTCTGCAGATCATTAACCAGTATGCGCAGGATGGACCCGCCCAATGTATCAATGATGGTCCCCAGCAGGTCGTGGGTTAACGGGCGCGGCACACTGAGGTCCTGGAGTTTGACGGCTATTGCGTCGGCTTCGGCAGGACCGATCCAGATGGGCAGGTAACGATCGGAGTCCTTCTCCCGGAGGATGACGACCCTCTGGTAGCTCATGGGACTCACCCGGATGCTATCCACAGTCATCTCAAACATTGGCGCGCCTCCGAAACTGCCCCGTTGGGTGTTGAAAATTGTATTCCGGCCTGAAATTCCGTGTCAACCCGGGCTGGGACCTCAAAAGGGCGTTTGAGTTGCCTTTGCCGGGCGAGTGGACCGGCGTGCGTACCAAGAAAAGATGGACGCCGGCTATTCGGCGCCCATCTCGAGTGTTCCTCGATATACAGGTGTTTGGTCCTCCGAAACGCCGGCGGGGTGCTTGGCTGGCTAGCGAACGGCCTCGGCCCGCGAGTCCACACCATCGATGGTCTGTGAGTTGAGATTGGCGGAAGCCTGCCCGGCCAGGATTTCGATGCCCTTTCGCACGGTCCCAGCGATATCACCCAGCTCTGTTTCCAACCCCCGCAGGCTGCGCAGAGCGTAGGCATCGGCTTCGGTCCGGCGGGACTGGGCCGCGGCCTCGGACTGTTGGAGCATTCGCGAGGCCCTTTCCTCGGCGTCTCGAAGGGTCTGCTGGGCCCGGGTTTCCGCTTGGGCGAGCAGTTCGCTGTTGTTGAGGCGGTCCCGATAGTCATCCTCCGCCATGGACTTGGTCCTCCGCGCGTTGGTCTCGGCGTTGCCTATGATCTGGTCCTTTTGCGAAAGGATCTCTTCAGCCGATCTGATCTCTTCGGGTATGGACAGCCGCAATTGGTCGACCAGTTCCATCACTTTCCTTTTTTCGACCAGAATGTTGCCACTTACCGGGACAGCCTTGCTGGTGTCGATAAGGGTCTCCAACCGGTCAATAATGTTTACGATATCGATGATTGCCTCCCCTCCCGGTCACTACACGTCCATGACCGGTAATCCGAATTTTTGGTATACCGCTTCCGCGACGTTGGGCGGGACCATATCGGTGATGTCCCCTCCGAGTTTCGCAACCTCCTTTAGCAGACTGGCGCTGACGAACATATATTCCGGCGCCGTCATGAAGCAGACCAGGTCTACTGCCGGGTCCAGCTTCCGGTTCATGGCTGCCATTTCGATCTCATACTCAAAGTCCGAGCCGCTTCTCAGGCCCCGGACGATGACCTCCGCCCCCGCATCCTTGGCAAATCTGACCATCAACCCGGAGAATTTCGTCACCTCTACGTTGGGCAGGTGTTCGCAGGCCGTTTGGAGCAACTTGACCCTTTCTTCGGCGGTGAAGATCAGGTTCTTCTCGGGGGTCTCGTAGACCGCGATAATGACGGTGGTAAAGAGCTGGGCGGCCCTGGTGGCCACGTCCATATGCCCGACGGTCACAGGGTCGAAACTTCCCGGATAGACTGCTGTTACCACGCTTGGTTCTCCTGCCGGTCCCCAACGCATCCGGTTTCGGGGCCGCCATGGTAAGTGTAAAAATCCACCACGTTGTCTCCGTACCGGCGATGAATGGTCTGCTGAAGGTTCCCACAGGCCGCCGGGAGCTCCAACCGGCTGGAATGTCCCGCCATCACCACCCCTTCTGGTGCGATCAACCCGGCCCGGGAACCGATGGCGCCCAAAACGTCGATTAGTCCCTCCATCCGGTACGGTGGGTCCAGCAAGATCAACCGGTATGGGCCGGGCAGGGCGCCGAGGCATCTACCGACGTCGGACCGGTGGACCTTGCCTGATGTCCGGTACCCCGTCGCATCCAGGTTGGACTCGATGACGGCGCACTGGCGGCGGTCCCACTCGACGAAGTCGGCGCGGCCGGCGCCCCGGCTCAGGGCTTCGATGCCCAGGCTGCCGGTACCGGCGTACAGGTCAAGCACGCTGGCGGCCCTGTACAGACCGGGGTCTAGGATGTTAAATATCGCGCTCCGCACCCGCTCCGTGGTGGAGCGTGTGCCCGGGCTGACGGCTCCCTTAAGTCGTCGGCCTCTCGCCTCGCCGCCGGAGACGCGCATCATCTCGACACGATAAAATTATATATAGCCGCCGGGCGTTTTCCTAGCGAAACGAACGTGAATTTCAACATAATTAAAGAACTTGCCCGAAATTTGACCAAGGTTCCGGCCCCCGATGGGCTTCTCCCAAGCAACGATTCAAGACTGGCGAACGGGCCCCGGCCGCGTTTCAAGTTGACGCTAATAGCCCCCTGTGCTACCATCCACGCCACTCAAACGATTCTATTTCTCGGCCTATCCGTTGGCCTTTGGCCTACCTCCCGGCGACCGGAAACGGGGTGAATCCGGGGAGTTCGGCGTATAGGGGGGCCTGCCACCAATGAGCTTTCGGCAACGACTGGCCAACGCCGCTCTAGATAGGGATACAGTTCTCACCGTCGGAGTGTTCGACGGAGTACACCGGGGCCACCGCCACCTGCTGAACCGGTTGATCGAGCGCACAGGTCCCGGTCAAGCGCCGGCAGTCATCACGTTCACCAATCGTCCGGTTACCGTTCTTCGCCCCGGCACCGTTCCCAGCTACCTTACCACACCCGAACATCGTATCGACCTGCTCAAGGCCGCTGGCATTGAGTTGGTGATATCCCTTGATTTTACCCTCGAACTGGCCAGCGTCCCCGCCCGGGAATTTGCTGAAATCCTCGCCGTCTCCCTGCGTATGAAAGGGCTGTTGATGGGGCCGGACTCGGCGTTGGGAAAGGGACGCGAGGGCGACCTCGCCTTCATGCGTGAACAGGGCGAGCGGTTGGGCTTCTGGGTCGATTCCGTCGAACCGCTGGAGATCGACCGCCAGCCGGTGAAGAGCCGCCGCATCCGGGAAGCATTAGCCAACGGGGACGCCGTCGAGGGCTCCAGGCTTTTGGGACGAAAGCATTCACTCGACGGGGTGGTGGTGCTGGGCGACCAGAGGGGGCGAGACCTTGGATTCCCCACGGCCAACGTGGACGTCGACTCCAGCCTTCTGTTGCCGGGGGACGGAATATACGCCAGTTGGGCCATAATCGACGGCGCGCGCCACCCCGCGGCCACCAGCATCGGAGTGCGGCCAACCTTCGGGCTGACCGAAAGGTTGGTGGAAGTTTTTGTCATGGACTTCAACCGGGACCTCTACGGGCAGACCATCGGCATCGAATTCGTGCGCAAGGTCCGCGATCAAGAAACCTTTGGTTCCGTGGAGGACCTGATCAAGCAAATAAACCGGGACGTGGCCGACTCCAGGGAAGTGCTGGCGTCGGACGGGGGCGCCCGTGGCGCTTGATCCCGAACAACTGCGGACCATCGTCTCCCGGGGCGTCAGCGACATCATATCCCGGGACGAATTCATTCGCCTGCTGCAGGAAGGCAAGCCGCTCCGCCTCAAGATGGGCTTCGACCCCAGCCGCCCCGACATACACTTGGGTCACGTGGTGGGCCTGCGCAAGTTGCGGCAACTGCAGGAACTGGGTCACCACGTGATCCTGATTGTTGGCGACTGGACCGCCCAGATCGGCGACCCCAGCGGCCAGTCCGTAACTCGTCCGATACTGACCCATGAGCAGGTGTTGGAGAACGCCCAGTCTTACCTGAGGCAGTTCTTCAAGGTTGTGGACCAAGAACGGGCCAGGGTGGTCCACCAGAGTGAATGGTTTGGCAAGTTCACACTGGCCGACGTTATCAACCTGACCGGGAAATTCACGGTCGCCCAGTTCCTGCAACGAGCGGATTTTGCCCAACGGTTCTCGGAACAACGTCCCATTGCCCTCACTGAATTGCTGTATCCTCTCCTGCAAGCCTACGATTCGGTCGTGATTGAATCCGACGTTGAATTCGGCGGCACCGACCAGATGTTCAACCTCCTGGTCGGCCGGGAGCTGCAGGGGATGATGGGCCAACGGCCCCAGCAATGCGTCCTGATGCCGATGCTGGTGGGCACCGACGGCGTCCAGAAGATGAGTAAGAGCCTGGACAATTACGTGGGGGTAGACGAGCCCGCCAACGATATGTACGGGAAAATCATGTCGGTCTCCGACAACATGATCCTGCCCTATTTCGAGTACCTGACCGACGTTCCCCAAGGGGACCTGGACGACATGTCACGGGACCTGGAGCGGGACGCGGTCAACCCCATGGACTACAAGAAGCGCCTGGCTTGGGAAATCGCCAGCCAGTTCCACGACGCAGAAGCCGCCAACGCCGCCCAATCCCATTTCGAACGGGTGGTCCAGGGCCGCAGTCTGCCCGACGACATGCCGGAAGTATCGCTGGCCGACCTGCGATTACGAGCCGATACGCCCGACGGGGGTATCCGCGCCGACCGGCTGCTGGTGGCCGCCGGACTGGCCGCCAGCAACGCCGAGGCCCGCCGCCTGCTCTCACAGGGCGCGGTCGAACTGCTTACCGAATCGGGTGAACCCCGGCGTCTGAATGATGAACGCGCCTCCGTTACGCCCGCCGCCGCCGACGTACTGCGGGTGGGCCGCCGCCGCTTCCTTCGTTTCGTCGCCCCCTAAGCCCTGTCTACATCTCTATGCTACACTCGCCATAAGTCCAACGGCGGGAGGCCCGTCATCCAATGCCCCATACTAAAGGCGACGCCGACCCGGTTGCCCTTGAAATAGCAAGGGCAGCCCAAGAAGCGGCCGAGCCGGCCGTCGTAATTCTCTTCGGCTCTCGGGCCCGGGGTGACCACCGCCCGAACTCGGACGTTGACCTGCTGGTTATCACAAAAGAAGGCAATCCAAGAAGTGCTGAATTTGCCGCATGCTCCGGAGTAGCGAAGCACAGAGAATTGACCGGGATAGACATCCCTGCCAACGTCATTGGAATGACCAAAGAGCAGTTCGACCGATGCCGACTGGCGAAGCAGCACATCGCCGGGCAAGCGGACACCCAAGGGATAACCATGAGCCCGGAAAGGCTGGAGCATTCTATGACCGATCCGGGCGACGGGTATCCGGCCCACTGGCCGGCGACAAAGCAACGCCTTGAGAACCTTGAAGAATTCGGCCACCATTTCAACGAGATGGTGGAGGAAGAGCACTGGAACCAGAAACTGCTGGGATTCCTGGCGCAGCAAGCTGTTGAAAATGCCCTTAAGGGTTGGTTGTCGGCGCATAACGACGACCGGAACTGGGACCACAACCTGAACAGGTTATGGGAAGGCGTTCAGGAAATTGAGGACTGGTCCGGCCCGCAGTTGCAGAGCGCCTACCGATCGGTAACGGAACTAATCGAATACACAACATACGAAGACCCTGAAAAGCCGGGAACGTGGCGGAACTGGCTGTCCGACTATGCCGTGACCTACCGTTATCTCGGAACCTCCCACCGGATGACCCGCGCCGAACGGTTGGAGTTGCGGGAAAAGCTAAACAACGCCATCGCCGCCATTGTTGATAGAACCCACGCCATCAGCGGCACCACCGAATCCGACGTGTACCCCGAAGGCGTGAAGCCCTGGGATGTCGCTGCGGAATAGAGGAGGAGTCTTGTATACCGAAGATGGGCTGAAAAACCTGCGGGACCGCACTGCGAAGTGGCGCGAATCGCAGGACCCCGCCACCCAGAGAAGGCCCGAATTCCATACGCCTTCTCAGATTACCGTGGACCAGGTCTACACGCCCGAAGACACGGCGGGCGGCGACTTTTCGGACGGCGGCGGGCTTCCCGGCGAGTACCCCTACCTGCGGGGGATCCACCCCTCCGGTTATCGGGGACGCCTTTGGACCATGCGCATGTTTGCGGGCTTCGGCCGGCCCGAGGAGACCAACGAGCGGTTCAAGTTCCTGCTGGCCGGCGGCCAGACCGGGCTCAGCGTGGCTTTCGATATGCCGACCCTCTACGGGTACGATACCGACGACCCCCGGGCTGCCGGCGAATTCGGCACCTGCGGCGTGGCCGTCTCCTCTCTGGCCGACATGGAGGTCCTGTTCGACGGGATACGCCTCGATCAGGTCACCACGTCGATGACCATCAACAGCCCCGCCGCCATTATCTGGGCCATGTACCTGGCCTTGGCCGAAAAGCAGGGGGCCTCCCTCGAACACGTCGGCGGCACCATACAGAACGACATTCTAAAAGAGTACATCGCCCAGAACGAGTACATCTTCCCGCCCGGCCCCTCGATGCGGCTGGTTGTGGACACGATCGAGTTCGGAGCCCGGCGCGTTCCCCAGTGGAACCCCATCAGCATCAGCGGGTACCACATCCGTGAGGCGGGGTCCAACGCCGTGCAGGAGTTGGCGTTCACCCTGGCCGACGGATTTGAATATGTCCGCCATGCCCGGGAGCGCGGCCTGGACGTCGACGATTTCGCTCCCCGTCTCAGCTTCTTCTTCAACGTGTGCAACAACTTCTTTGAAGAAATAGCCAAGTTCCGGGCTGCCCGCCGCATCTGGGCGAGGGAGATGCAGGAGACCTTCGCCGCCAAGAACCCCAGGTCCCACCGGCTTCGGTTCCACGCCCAGACGTCCGGCCAGAGCCTCACGGCCCAACAGCCGGACAACAACGTGGTCCGGGTCTCTCTCCAAGCCATGGCAGCGGTCTTGGGTGGTTGCCAATCGCTGCACACCAATGGGAAGGACGAAGCATGGGCGCTGCCGTCAGAGGAGGCCGCGCTGCAGGCATTGCGTACTCAACAGATCATCGCCCATGAGACCGGGGTGACCGATACGGTGGACCCGTTGGGCGGCAGCTTTTTCCTGGAGGCTATGACCAACCAACTGGAGGCCGGCAGCTATGAATACTTCCGCCGGATCGACGACGTCGGCGGGGTGATTCCGGCCTTGGAGGCAGGGTTCCTGCAGCGCGAGATTGCGGAGGCCTCCTACCTCTACCAATTGGAAGAAGACCGGAAGGAACGCATCACCGTCGGCGTCAACGAATACAACACCGGCGAAGAGATAGATATTCCGCTGCTTCGGGTGGACCGGGAGGGAGAGCGCAAGCAAATAGCAAGCCTCAACGACCTGCGCCGGCGGCGGGACAACCGGGACGTTGCGGACAAGCTCCGGGCCCTCGAGCAAGCGGCGCGCGGTTCCGAAAATCTGATGCCTCCGCTCCTTGAGGCCACCAAAGCATATGCCACCCTGGGAGAAATGATGGGCGTCTTCCGGGACGTGTTCGGGGAATACAACCCGTCTTGGGGTTACTAAGACTCGAGACCGTCGCAACGACAACGCCGGGTTCCAAGACGAGACATGAGTCATCCCGGACGTGGTGGGCAGGGTTACTTTCGCCAACCCGCGGGCATATAGGCACCGGGGAGGCGACGTGGTTTCCGGCGGAAGCCGGAATGACGGTGGTGAAGCCGGAATGACGGTAGGGGTTGGGGGTGTGGGGGGTAGGGTGGAGGGTCGTCGGGTGGGGTGGGGCATGGTGACGGG
>DAOUHF010000086.1:0-4826 GCA_034428795.1 Dehalococcoidia bacterium | reverse complement strand
AGTATTACAGACATTGCCGACCTACCCGTCGTCCACCGCTTCGCGCCCTGATTGCCGGTCTTCGCCAGGTTAGGGGCGAATGGAGGGTGGGCGAGATGACGGGTTGGGGGGGTTGCTTCCGACCTCCGTGTGAGACGAAGGACGCCCCGATGGCCCTACTCCGTCTCCCCGGCGAAAGCCGGGGTCCACGTCCCTTACACGCTTCGGCTGTCTCAGTGGTTGACCGCAGTGTGGAGTCGACGCGCTGTCCCTGAGGGTTGGGGTGCGTGGATTCCGGCTTCCGCCGGAATGACGGAGGGGTGGGCGAGATGGCTGGTTGGGGGGCATGGCCCTACTCCGTCTCCCCGATGGCCCTACTCCGTCTCCCCGGCGAAAGCCGGGGTCCACGTCGCTTCCACGCTTCGGCTGCCTCAGTGGTTGGCCGCAGTGTGGAGTCGACGCGCTGTCCCTGAGGGTTGGGGTGCGTGGATTCCGGCTTCCGCCGGAATGACGGGTGGGGTGCGGCCCTACTCCGTCTCCCCGGCGAAAGCCGGGGTCCACGTCCCTTCCACGCTTCGGCTGTCTCAGTGGTTGACCGCAGTGTGGAGTTTAACGGGCTGTCCCTGAGGGTTGGGGTGCGTGGGTTCCGGCTTTCGCCGGAATGACGGGTGGGGTGGCGGTGTCTTTGGCAACTCGCGGGCGAACGGAGACCGGGGGGGTGCGTGGATTCCTGCTTTCGCCGGAAAGACGGGAGGGGTGGGCGAGATGACGGGTTGGGGGGTTGCTTCCGACCTCCGTTTGAGACGAAGGACGCCCCGATGGCCCTACTCCGTCTCCCCGGCGAAAGCCGGGGTCCACGTCCCTTCCACGCTTCGGCTGTCTCAGTGGTTGACCGTCGTCTGGCGTTAACGGGCTGTCCCTGAGGGTTGGGGTGCGTGGTTTCCGGCTTTCGCCGGAATGACGGGGGGGGGCGGTGTCTATGGCAACTCGCGGGCATGCGGACTCCGGGGAGGGGACGTGGATTCCGGCTTTCGCCGGAAAGACGGGAGGGATGCCGTCATCTACGCCAACTCCCGGCCATGCGGACTCCGGGGAGGCTACGTGGATTCCGGCTTTCGCCGGAATGACGGGTGGGGGTGGCGGCATCCATGGCAACTCGCGGGCAAACGGACACCGCGGAGACGACGTGGATTCCAGCTTCCGTCGGAATGACGGGAGGGATGACGTCATCTACGCCCTACCCGTCTTTCCCGCGAAAGCGGGAATCCACGCGTTAGCCTGACGATTGGCAGTCTTTCAGCTAATCTACCGGGTTTTGAGATAGTTTGTAAGTGCTTCCGTAGTTGACGGGCTTCCAGGGATTTAGAGATCGATTCTGGCGGCTGTACTGCCCAACAGGATACGCTCGACCTCGGGGGCCAGGGTCTCGGCCCGGTGGCGGCATTCTTCGTCCGTGAGGCTGGAAAGGGGATGTTGGGCCACCACGTACTCGTAATCCGGCACCCCCATCATGCGGGTCATGGCCTTGGCGGTGTTGTTGAACACGTGGGTGATGATCGACGCCGTGGGTATGCCCAGGCGCTCCATTTCGATGCCGTCGTGCACACTGCACGAGCTGCAGGAGCCTCAATCGCCGACCCCGGTGATGAGGACGTCCACTTGGTCCAGCATGTCCTGCACGGTTCCCTGCTTGGTGGGCAGGGAAGCCGAGTGTTTGCCGAAATACAGCACCTCTTTCAGGCCGTACTTCTCCTGCAGGATCTGACCTAACTGGTAGAGGACTTTATCCGAGTTAGGCTTGGAATTCTCCAACAGGCCCAGGGTCTTGCCCGCCAGGGTGTTGGGGCGCTCGTTAAGGTGGAACTCCTCCGAGGAAAGGCCGGTTCCCGACGGGTTGACCATTCGAATGTTTCTGACGGTGACCGTTTCAGCCATATCGCCTCCGTGCCGTCTGAGGTTTGCCGCAAATAGTGAATTTCAGCCGTCCACTTCGATCTTTCGCGTTCGTATCTGGTAATTGGTGGTGTCGATTATAGCGCTGTTGCGGCCTCCGGTGCCGCCGCCGAGCACGATGATTATGTCGTCCGGCTCCCGTGAGCAACGGCGCAGCAACCGGTCGTCTCCCTCGCGCTCGGGGCCTTGGGCAATCCCAAGACGGACCAATTCGCTTTGGGGTCGGGCGGCGTGCTCAATCATGTAGTCCTGTATGTCCCGCCGGGTCCAGCCGTCACCAGCCAGAGTGATGGCGTGCTCGGGTCCGAATACCAGCACCCACTGGGCGGGGAAGCGCCAAGCCAGGCAGGCGCTCTTCAGAGTGTCCGCCACGGAGGCTAAAATCGATTCGCCGGTGTTGCCGTAGGCATTGTTTACGGTGATGGGGTTGTAGGCCACGCCCACGGTAACGCAGTTGTCTTCCGCTTGGAAGCCGCGGCTCACGTGCAACGGGCCCCAAGGGGAGTCCTCTTCGTTGTCCGCAAAGCAGAGGCTGAATTTGCTTGGATTGCCGAGTGTGCCCCGGTCCAGAATACCTGGCCTGGCCTCGAACCCGTTCATGAAGCAGAGGCGCACCGCCCTCCCCAGGCAGGCATTCGCGCGGTTCCCCGGCCCGAATATGCCGTCCTTGGAGTTGAGGCTAAGGTGGTGACGGATAGGGCCGTTTACAATCATCAGGATGGCCGGTGAACTGGTGGAGGAGGCCGCCATGTTGACGTAGTTCTTCTCTTCGTCCAACGCCCTGAGCGTGGCGGTCAGGACGGGAAAATATTCCGGCAGGCAGCCAGCCATGACGGCGTTGGCGGCCGCGTTCTCGGAGGTCAGCACCCGCCGCCGCATGTCCAGCGACAGCAACTCCTCTTCTCCGGTGAGACCGGAAAGCTCCAGCATCTCCCGGACCTTGTATTCCACCGGCGGGACCACCGGCAGGCCGTCGCTCCAGCCCAGCCGGTAGCACTCCTCGATGGCCTCGATGGTATCGCTGTACTCCGGTCTCGCCGAGCGTTGCATGTTGGTGGTCATATCAGCTTCTCTTCGTCATTCGTTTTCTGGATCGGGTCGTCTCAGCGGCGGGCCTTCACCCATCGGGGGCGGATTCGGCAAGGGGTTCGAGGATGTCGAGAAATTCGTCCATCAGGTCCAGTTGCCCGGCGATGTCGTCCGGGCGCAAGAAACGTTTGCGGGTATAGAAATAACCGTGCGATTGGTTTGCCACGGCCTTTAGCTGCATCACCCGGCGGTCGCCGGACATCTGCTCCGCGCGGTACATTACGTCCCAATATTCGTCGTGCTTGCTGTACTTCCAACCTTGTGTCTCGGCGACAGCCTTGGCCATCCAGGACGCCGCTCCCCAGCCTTTTTCCGCCGCTTGATGCAGGTCATCTTCAGCCAGGTACTGCCGGCCCTTGACCAGAAATTCCCTGGCTTGGCGGCGGTAGTCGGCCGCAGCTCCGTCATCGTGGTCGAATGGTTCCATGGGGGATATTTGGGTCATGCCGGGAGGACCTCCGCCTATATTCTAAGGAACCTCTGAACAAGTTATGGTCATTGAGGCGAAAGCCGAAATCTCGGAGGAGAGCTTAACGGCCCCCATCCTAACCTTCCCCCATCGGGGGGAAGGGACTTGTTCAGATGTTCCCTAAAGTATTTCGTATGTTTTTCGTGGATACCTTTTCCAGCGTCAAACAGCCGGCTGGCAGGCCGCCAGGCTAGGAAATCTCGGGAAGCCGCAGTTGCACCCCGGCCTTTTCCTCCTGAATGCGGGCCACGGCGTCCGAGTCCTCGGGACCCCAGCCGCGGAACATCGCCTCGACGTGCCGCTGGTCCACCAGGTTGGACAGGTCCATGGGCACCCCGTACTCTCGTCCCAAGTCGGTGGCCAAGCGAACGTCCTTGGCGGCCAAGGCGGTGGCGAACCCCGGTTCGAAGTTCCCCTGGAACAGGTACCGGGGGAACTTTTCGGTGAGACGCCGGGAGCTTCCCGAGCTATTCGCTATGGCGTCGGCCAGGATAGCCAGGTCCACGCCGGCTTTGACACCGAGGGTGAGGGCCTCCGCCAACAGCACTCCGGTACCCATGCTCATCAAGTTGTTGCAAATCTTACAGACGGAGCCGTTGCCGACGGGGCCGCAATAGACCACGTGGCTGCCGATTGCGCCCAAGACTCCTTCGAACCGGTCGAACACGCTCCGGTCGCCGCCCACCATCACCGCCAGGGTGCCGGCAGCCGCCCCGTAGACGCCTCCGCTCACCGGAGAGTCCAGCAAGGTGACACCCCGTTCGGCGCAGACCTGGTTGAGCCGGCGCACCACCGTGGGCGAGTTGGTGGAGAGGTCGAAAACGACGGAGCCGCTAGCGGCGCCCTCCAGGATTCCGTTTTCCCCCAGGACCACCGCTTCCACGTCCCGGGGGACGGGAAGAGAAGTTAGCACCGCTTCGTTTCCCGGGACGGCCTCCCTTGGACTGTCCGCCCATTCGGCCCCCATTTCCAGGAGATTGGTTGCGGCCTCGCGTCGCAGGTCGTGGACGGTCACCTGGTGGCCGGCCCTGATCAGGTTGGCCGCCATCGGGTTGCCCATATTGCCGGTTCCGATGAACCCTAGCTTCATCCCCTTCGCTCCTGTTGCTTTCTCCTATCCCTCCGGGTGGCCGCTCTGCTCCGGGCCGCTGGGGTTGCGATCCGGGCCGCTGGGGTTGCGATCCGGGCCGCTGGGGTTGCCCTCCGGGCCGCTGGGGTTGCCCTCCGGGCCGCTGGCGTTGCCCTCCGGGCCGCTGGGGGTGCCCTCCGGGCCGCTGGGGTTGCCCTCCGGGCCGCTGGGGTTGCCCTCCGGGCCGCTGGGGTTGCCCTCCGGGCC
>DAOUHF010000085.1:0-1581 GCA_034428795.1 Dehalococcoidia bacterium | reverse complement strand
GCCATACGGCCGCTTGCTGGCTTTACCGGGAGGACGGACAATGACCACCGGCGACGCCCTGGGCAGTATGAATGCCGGGGCCGCGGCCGGGGCCAACCCGGATGACGTACTGCTGGATGTCCGGCACGTACGCAAATACTTTCCGGTGAACAAAGGGGTGCTCCTGCGCCGCCCGGTGGGTTGGATTAAGGCGGTGGACGACGTGGCCTTTGCCATCCCCGAGGGGCAGACCTTTGGGCTGGTCGGTGAATCCGGCTGTGGCAAGTCCACCTTGGCCAAGCTCATCCTGCTTCTGGAACCCCTGACGTCCGGCGAAATCAGGTTCCGGGGCAAGTCGGTGGCGGAGCTAAAAGGCGAAGACCTTAAGGAGTATCGGCGCGCGGTGGGCGCGGTGTTTCAGGATCCTTTCAGCTCCTTGTCTCCCCGGATGCGGGTAATGGAAATCGTCGGCGATCCCCTGGTAGTCACCACCAATACGCCTCGCCAGCAGGTGGCGGAGCGCGTGTCCGAGGTTTTGGAACAGGTGGGCCTCAGTCCGGCCAGCGCATCCAACTACCCCCACGAGTTCAGCGGCGGCCAACGGCAGCGTATCGCCATTGCCCGCGCCCTGTCCGCATCGCCACGGTTGATGATTCTGGATGAGCCGGTGTCCGCCCTGGACGCTTCCATCCGCGCCCAGATTACCAACCTGCTCAAGTCGTTGCAGCAGGAGCTTGGCCTGAGCTATCTACTGATTGCCCACGACCTGGGCACCGTTCGTTTTTTGAGCGACCAGGTGGGTGTAATGTATCTGGGTGAGTTGGTGGAAAAGTCCAGTTCGCGCGAGGTATTTACCAACCCTCTGCATCCTTACACCCGCGCGCTGCTATCCGCCGCGCTCCCGGTGCGCCCGGACATTCACCGGGAGGAGATAGTCCTCCGGGGCGAGGTGCCCAGCCCATTGAATCCGCCGCCCGGCTGCCGGTTATCTGCCCGATGCCCCAATGTCATGTCCGTCTGCGAAACGGTGCCGCCGGTGCTGGCCGAGGCGGAGGATGGGCATCTGGTGGCGTGCCACCTTTACCCGACCAGCCAACCGAATGGGACGGGGGGATAGAGCCAGGGCAGGATTAGCGGAAGGAACAAATGCCGGCCGGGATGCGTAACGGACTCATTAAGCTCATTATTCAAGGTGAAAGCCCGGCATAAACTCATTTTAAAATCAATCTGAAACCGGTGAGGTAGTTGCATGAAGAAATTCAGCGGTCTAAACTTTTTATCCGTATATCTGACGGCTGCCCTTATCGCCCTGCTGGCGGTAAGCTGCGGCAGTTCGACCACCCCCCCGGCGCCCGAGCCGGCCGCAGCGCCAGCATCATCGGCAGCCGCTCCGGCCCAGGAACCGGCGGCGGCGTCCGAACCCGCCGCGGCCCCGGCAACTGATTCCGTCGCTCCCTTACCGGCGTCTGCCACTTCCCAGCAGCTGGACACCGCCCCCCAGCCTACCCAGGTTCCCGAACCCGAAGACTCCACGCGGATGCCTGAGGGTTTGTTGACCATTTCCGAGTTTGATTTCAGTACCGAGTCCTGGCTCCCCTGGGA
>DAOUHF010000084.1:0-1893 GCA_034428795.1 Dehalococcoidia bacterium | reverse complement strand
GAGCAATATCTCGGCGGAGAAGCCGGTACGTGGGTTGGACGCCGGCGATTTCGGCGGCCTGGATTATGCGTTTCCCGTCGATCACCTCTGGTGGGTTCTCTGTTCCTTGAGTCCATGCCACCGTGGGCTGCTCCAGTATACCGATGGCCTCTAGGTTGGCCGCGAGGGCCATGAGGTCCTCATTAGAAGTGTCGGGAAAGGCCAGACCCATGGGATTCAGCTTGAACGGCCCGATTAGACCGGTGGCCTCGTATATGGAGGACGTCTGCTCAGCCGATACCAGCTCGCCGTTGCCCGCGGAATCACGGGCCAGGCCACTTGAACCCTGCGGGTTGGGCGCAGCGATTTCAGCGCCGTCCGACTTCAGTGACTCACCAGAGCTGGAAATGTCGTCGATGCCTTTCGGCTCGGGGACATTTCCAGCATCGGCGTCAATGTCGAACTGGTTCATCTCTGAGGCTTGCTTGGGTTCATAGAAGGGAAAAGAGCTCTGCGTGTCCATTCCAGTGTTCCTCCGGTTTAGTCTGGGGGGCAGCGACGGTGAGCTTCGGTTCCTTCCTCTTGGACTGCATGCCGGAAACCCGTCGCCGGTCCCCTGTAGATAGGAGACCACGGAAAAAAATCATGGGCTTTTAATGGATCGGGGATTTTCCGAGGAGCGCTGGATCCTTGGCGACCAGGTCTGGCCGGAGTACCTGGACACCTTCTGACACTGGCGCGGGCGGCGGCCGGTGCTCAATGCGGAGGACCAACGGGAGAGGAAACGAGGTTGAGCGGAGTGGGCCGCCAGGTGCTGCAGCAGCGCCCCAGACAGATAGGCGGATCTTCTGCTTTCTTTGTTTCGGACCCACTGGGGCATAGAGAACACGATGCGCCGGAACTGGGACCCAACTATTTCGGAGGAGCGGATGGCGGTGGGTGAGGTTCAAGGGCACAACAGATTGGCGAAGGCCGGTCGGGGCACTCCCCGCTGTGAATTTGTTGTTGTCCAGTGATTCCGTCCTCGAGATCCTGATCATTCACGGAGCCAATCAACCGGCTGATGCCGGTGCAACTATCATGGCGAAGACGCAGAACGGGAGACAAACCGTGCCGGGCGCGTCGCTCCGGTTTGTCTCCCACTGGCCGGTGCTGGAAACCGCCTGTTTCAAGTTCCAATGGAGGTTCACCTGCCTCAGTCCCCCTCCGGGATGCCCCGAGCATGGAGTCAAGGAAAACGAACTGCTCGCCCAAGCAGCCAAGCCGGTCAGGCGCTGACCGGCCTTTTCCAAAGGCCCGACCTGACCCGCACCAGGACTGACAACCGCCGTGCCCGCTTGGTTCGCACCCCAGCGGCACGGCGGTTGTCGTCACCTCTCCCCTCACGGGATTTCCCATCTCCTTCAGGCATCTCCCGCGGCCGCCAGCCCATTGGGCCCAAGCGGCTGAAGCAATTTCCATGCTCACAGCTTCCTCGCTGCCGGGGTCCGTTCAGGAGGACACGCAAGGCGCGTATCTGCACAAGCCGGGGATGCAGGCCCTGAGCTCATCGACGCGCTGCGGACGATGAGGCTCTGAGTCCGACACGGCCACCGGGAGGGCGGACGCGCCGGTGGTGGCGGGCTGGGGCAGGCCTATCGGTGTCCACCGACCTGGTTCGGCGGCGGCCTGAAGTGGGCGCACCGATGATGCAACCCTGACGCCCATTGAATGAATCCCCCGGAAGGAGTCCGCCTTCTTGGGAGCACACTCCAAGCGATGCCCGTCGGGCGGGATGAGGAAACCCCTCATCCCGCCCGATTTTCTGTTCCGCCAGCACATTTACTGCGGCCCACAGCCCATGCCGTTTCCAGGGATGGGCCATCACGTCACACACCAACAGGAGATGAAATACGATATGGTGAACATCAAACA
>DAOUHF010000083.1:0-1993 GCA_034428795.1 Dehalococcoidia bacterium | reverse complement strand
GCTGAGCTTGGCTTGATTTCCACCTCGGGCCGGGAAATCCGAACCCGGCCCCGCCGTACGGCGCTCCCTCCAGGGAGACGGCGTGAGAGCAGCTCACTTTCCAGTCAGCATCAGGACCGCCGCGATCCGGCGCGCCGTGCCGGTGAAGTGCTGCACCTCCTCCGGCGTCAGTTTGCAGCCCAGGACCTTGCTCTCCCGGTAGGAGAGCCACTTCTTGAGGACCTGGTAGCCGCCAAGCTTGTAGCTCCAGACTTTGGCGGGGACGTTGCGCCAGTAGGCCCGGTCGTTCAGGTAGATGTCGAATGTGCTGTCTCCAAGCGTGGCCGTCGCATCGCCCAGGGCGGCGAGTTCCTCGGCAGTGCAGGACCGCTCCTCGACCAGGCCCTGTCCCGGCATCACGGCGTTCCCAGAACCGTAATGACCCCAACCTGCCGATACCTCGAAGTCCTCGTCGGCCATGTTGCCCCCATCGGCGGTGGCCGGGACCGCGATGGCCGATATCTCCGGGTGAAGCGGGCCCATGGTGACTCCGGAGACTCCCGTCTCCGGATCCAGCAGCTGAGCCAACTCTTGGCCTCTCGCGGCCGAAGCCACCAGTTCCTCAGCGGCGCCCGGCGCATTGCCCTCAGGCCAGCCGGGCAGCGGGATGCGCGGCCACTCCATCCGCAGAGCCCCGGCGTTGGCCTCCCGGTAGTCTGGATCGTGCAGCACGGCCAGGACGTGGTGGAACAGGTCTTCTACACCCAGGTCCAGCCGCTCCAAGTAGCGTTGGGCAGCAGGCGACAGGTTGGGGCGGTGGTGGGTCCCATCCCCTTCAAGCGCCAGGCCTTCGTCGCGAAGCCATGCGGGTACACAATGGACTCCGCTATTCATCTGATTGAGGTCCCCTATGTTTGAAATGAACAATGGTGGTGAAGAGTCCGGTCTGGCTTTTCGCTGAAATACCAAACTCCGATTTCCATCGAACACGTGCGGCTTGTAATCGGCTCGTTTCTCGTCAAGTAACTTGGTTTCCGATTCCCAATAGAGCCATCGGTTATCGAACGGGCGGTAGGCGTATCGGACGATTCCGCTTTTCTCAGCCAGGTTACCGCGTTTGAGAAGCGAGTCTCGAACCGCGCAAGGATTGAATCGTGCTGCGGGGTTCATCACCGAAGGATAGAGACGGGCAACCTCCTCGTGGCTCAAATCCGGATTGAAGTAGTGATCCACCCGCTCTTCAAGTCGGCCAAGGTCAACGTCTACCAAGAATGAGTCACGGCTGGTCTTGACTCCAGGAAACGACATCGGGAACAGGTCAGGCAGTGCGGGCCAGTCCTGCCAATCCCCATTGACTGCCATAGCCGCAAAGGGCAGGCCCAACGACAATACTGGCGCGATTGATTCATAGAGGGCCTCCAGCCCCGTTTCGGCAGTTTCCGTCAACTCCTCCCGCTTGGACTGTCCCCACAGATGGCGGAAGCCGACAGTCCCGGCAGGCGAGTGGTCGGACTTGCGGACAAGCGTAGTGATGGCGGTGCCCACCTGTATGCCCACCGGGTCACCCGGCGTGGAGAAGATGCTGGGGTCGGGCGAACCATCGGGCGTGGTCTTGCCCGTCCTGTACTTGTCGCCGTTGAGACAGTCGATGCGGATGGCGTCGAAAGCCTCCAGGTAACGCTCACGCATCCCGGTGAAGGACAGACCGTCCAGCCATGAGTAGTTGGAGATGAAGCAGACCACGCCCCGGCCAGTCTTCTCCGCGATGCGCCGCTCAGCCATGCGGAAGAAGCGCACATACAGGTCGTTCAGCCCCTGGCCTTCGGGCTTTTGCACCTGCTTGGTGGTTTTGTAAGCCTGCTTGAGCTCCTCTTCTTCGCCTACGGCCATGCCGGCGAAGCCGTTGTAGGGCGGGTTGCCGAGGATGACCAGCACCGGCGTGTCCTGCTTCACCCGCTCGGCGCGGTCACGCTCCTCCTCCAGCTCAGGGAAGGGCAGCGGCTTCTGTACCCGA
>DAOUHF010000082.1:0-1671 GCA_034428795.1 Dehalococcoidia bacterium | reverse complement strand
TGCCCGGCACTACTCCTGTACCTGCCGCATGGGGCCGGACTCCGACCCGATGGCGGTGGCCGACCAGTTCTGCCGAGTCCGCGGGGTTGAAAACCTGCGGGTGGCCGACTGTTCGGTGCTGCCCAACGTAACCCGTGCCAATACCAACGCTACCGCCATCATGGTTGGCGAGCGGGTGGCTGACTGGATTAAAGAGGGCCAGTAGGGAGAGGCCGCCCCGCCCACTCGGCGCTTCCGGCGGGGGAGCCCTCCATACCTCACTCAGGGAAGGAACAGCACAAATCTCGCGAGAACCGAGTAAGATAGGGAGCAATACCGCCAACTTAAAGAAATAATGCACCCAAGTTGTGGAGGTGAGCCATGCTAGACAAACTCATTACCGGGGGCACGGTGGTCACGCCCGGGGGCGCCGGCCAGTGGGACGTGGGAATCCAGGGTGAGAAGATTGTTGCAGTTGCGTTGCCCGGATTCCTGCCTACGGAAGGAGTTACGATAATTGACGCCGCCGACAAAATTGTGGTCCCCGGCGGCATTGAGACTCACGCCCATGCCGCTGCAAACGTCCAGCCCGGCGCCCGCCAACTGGTGGCCGGAACCCCGAACGCCGGCCCGTTGGACCACTCTCTAGGAGCCATCTGGGGCGGTACTACCACCGTCCTGGACTTTGCCCCGGTGCCCAACCAGGGCGACCTGGTTGCCGGTATCAACGATTTCATCGGCGTTTGGCCGGGCAACGCTTACACCGACTACTCCACCCACTGCATCTATTCCAGCGGCAGTACTCCCGACGCCATCTCCCGCTACAGCGAGCTAATCAACGCCGGGTTTCCCAGCATCAAGGTGTTCACCACCGACATCCGGCCCCCGGAAGGACGGGTTAACAGCCTGACTCCCATTGGAAAAATTGATACCGGACGGTTGGCGGACGTCATGGGTCAGGCAGCTCGTCACGGGGGAGTGCTGGCGGTCCACGGTGAGGACGATGAGCTGGTGATGTATAACTATCTGCTGGCCCAACAGCGAGGGTTGTGGGACTGGCATAACGTTCACCAGATTCACTCCAAGCTGGTGGAAGACCTGGCTTTCCAGCACGTAATACGCCTGGCCCGGCTCACCGAAACCGGCGTTTATTTTGTCCACGTCACTGCCAAGGACGGATTGGACGCCATTTCCGAGGCCCGCGCGGACGGCCTTCCGGTCTATGGCGAGGTTCTGACCTTGGCGCTCTCCTTCAACTGCGACAACTACCAGGAATCCGACGGTATGAAGTACCACACCTATCCGTCGCTGAAGTATGAAGACGACCGGTTGCACCTGTGGGACGGCCTGCTGCGCCGTGACCTATCCTTCACCGCCACCGATAGCAGCTTCACCACCTATTTGGACAAGATTGCCGGCCGCAACGTGGTGGACGTGCGGGGCGGCAATATCGGCATCGAAATTCGCATGGGGGTCAACTATACCGAAGCGGTGGTGCGGCGCGGCGTTTCCCTGGAGCAGTACGCCAACATCACCTCCACCAACGCCGCCAAAATGCTGGGTCTCTATCCCCGCAAGGGAGCGATTGCGGCCGGCAGCGACGCCGACATTACGATCATCGACCCGTCCATCAAGAAGAGCTTGACCATGGCCGACCTGCACCTGCGCGATTACAGTCCCTGGGAGGGCTGG
>DAOUHF010000081.1:0-28986 GCA_034428795.1 Dehalococcoidia bacterium | reverse complement strand
CTACCCCAAGACCCCCAGGGAGACCACCAACCGCCGCCTGAGTCGGGACCCTACCCCTCAACCACCGCCCTCCAAGAGACCATCCCACCCTGAATGCCCTCTCCCGATTACTTAGGTGGTGGATCTGGGTCGTTACACAGGCGTTGCTTCAAGCACGAATATGGGTGTATATTCAGTCATACCCTGCCGATTGCCACAACTTTCGAGCTTGGAAGAAAAAACCCCTCTCTCCTCATGAGTTTTGGCGCGATTCTCCCTTATCTGCTTGTCCTGTTCTTGGCGGTCTGGACTGCCAAGGTTGCAATGTCGCGGGGTCGAAACCCGTGGATTTGGGGTGGCGCGGCCCTGTTGTTGGGTCTGTTGCCATGGAACTTCCTCGGCGTATTACCCCTTCTGCTCATGCTTTTCATGCCCCGGACGACCATCGATCCCCAAACGAGGCCCCAAAGGCTCGCCTGCTCCAAGTGTGCCAACACGCACCGTCCCGGCCAGCGTTTTTGCACCAATTGCGGCTGGGACCTGACCGAGGTTTATACAGCGGAAGGTACCGAGCACTACAACATCCCCGCCCCCATGGCCCCCCTGGTCGAGGATTCCATTGCGGGCGTGGAGACTGCGGCGGCCAGGTCTCCGGATGCGTCTGCCGTACGGGAGGTCGAGCCTTCCCCCATTGAAGAACCCCGGCCGGTAATAGCCCAGTCTGTCGAAGCCCCCCCGACGGCTGAAGAGGCTCGTCCGGTAACTGCTCAAGCCGCCGATGCCGCCGACCCGGCAATGGCGCAAACGGCCAAACCCATTCCGGCGGCCACGGAGCCCGGACCCGCTGCGGGCCAACCTGCGACGGCGGCCCCAGCGACCGCGGCCCCAGCGACGACGGAGGCTGGACCGGTTATGGGGCAAGACGCCGAAGCCCGGCCCGCTGATCAAGACGCCGAGGCGCCGGTCCCGGCGCCATGGGGCGTACCGCCGCCCGGGGCCCCGCCCACCGCCGCCACCATGACCGCCCGCGGCATGAGGATGTTTAACGACGGCAGGACCCAGGAGGCAATCGACCAGTTCACCAAAGCCATCGCCTTGGACCCCAGCTTTCCAGAAGCCTGGGAACGCCGCGCCGAAGCCTATTCGAAGCAGGGCAGGGGCGAGGCCGCCGACGCCGACCGCCGGGTATTGAGCGGGTTGGACGCGACTTCGTCGCCCGGATAGCCCGAATCGTCCAATCAGGGCTGGAAACATGGCCCCGCGCCACCACAAGAAAAGACCGCCAAACGGCGGTCATTTTCTTTCGCGGCGCCCCGTCCGGCGGCGACTCAGATGGCCATGATGTGGTAGCCCGCGTCCACCGGGATGATGGTCCCGGTGATACCGCTGGAAAGAGGGCTGCAGAGAAAAAGGGCGGTGTTGGCGACCTCATCTGCCGTGATGTTCCGTTGCAGGGGCGCTCGTTCCGCGTGGATGTGGCGCATTTCGCGGAAGCCGCTGATGCCGCGGGAGGCCAGGGTTTCCAGCGGTCCGGCGGATATGGCGTTGACCCGGATGTTATCCGGCCCGAACTCCGAAGCCAACTGGCGAACGCTGTTCTCCAACGCCGCTTTCGCCGTTCCCATCACGTTGTACCCCGGATACACCCGCTGGGAGGCGTCGAAAGTCATCGCGACCACGCTGCCGCCGCCGGTCATCAGGGGCGCGGCGCGGCGCACCAAGGGCAGCAACGAATAGGCGCTCACTTCCATCGCTATGCGGAACCCCTCCCTCCCCGTGTCGGAGAAGCGGCCGCTGAGGTCTTCCCGGTTGGCATAGGCGATGCTGTGAACCAGGAATGAAATGTCCCCGAACTCTTGACCCAGCGCCTCGAAGACGTGGTCGATTTCCTCATCGTTTGTGGCGTCGCACGGCAGGAGCAAGGGGTTGTCCAATGTCCTCGACAAACTCTCCACCCGCTGCTTCAATCGTTCGCCCTGATAGGTCAGGGCCAGGCGGGCGCCGGCCCGGGAAAGGGATTCGGTAATAGCCCAGGCAATGCTGCGCTCATTGGCCACACCGAAGACGATTCCTTTCTGGCCCGAAAGGTCAATGGGAAGCAAAGCGTCTCCTCGTCGTTCGCCCTGATCGGACGGCCGGCGTTACGTAAAGTGGGGGGCGACTTTTTCCAGGAAGACGTCCAGTTGTCGTTCCGGATCGTATGTCGCCAGTCTGACCACCAGGGTTCGGGCCCCGGCGGCGGCGTACTCCGCCATCCGCTCCGCCACCCTCTCGGTCCCGCCGAACGGGCCCCACCGCGTACCCCAGATTTCGGCCCCGTAGTAGGCGGTAAGAAAATCTTCGGCGTCTCTCCGGCCCCGGTCCAAGTCGGAGTCAACGTTTACGGTGAGGTAGAATGTCTGGTCGAAATTGGCCGGGTCTCGGCCCAACTCGGCCGCCTTGGCCTCGACTTGGGCGATAACCTGAGAGAATTCGTCGGGCGTGTCGGAAATGGCTATGATGCCGTCGGACAGCCGGGCCGCGCGGTCGATCTGGGCCGGCCGTCCTGCCCGGTAGTGGGTAGCCATCAGTACGGGTATCCCGCCCGGTTGAGTTGTCGACGGCCGCATCGTCACCGCGTCGAATTCGAAATGGCGTCCCTTGAAATCGTAAGGCTCTCCCGGGCCCAGCCCTTTGACGACTTCGACGATTTCTTCGAACCGGCGAGCGCGACGGGTCGGATCGACGCCAGCGGCCTTCCATTCGCCCCGCTGCTCGTCGTTGAAAGCGCCGCCCACGCCGGCGCCGATGATCAACCGGCCCCCCGAGATCAAATCGACGGTGGCCATGGTCTGGGCCAGCAGGACCGGATGCCGCAGCGCCGGCAGCAGCACCGCCGTTCCGAGACGGACCCGACTGGTGCGGGCCGCGATGGCGCCCAAGGCCGCCATGGGTTCCAAACGTGGTTTGGCCACCAGGCTGTCGCCGACCCAGACCGAGTCCAGGCCGGCGGCCTCGACTCTCTCCGCCATGCGCAGGATCCGGTCGGCGTTTGCTGGCTGGTCGCCGCCCAGCAGCAGGCCCCTGGTGGGCAACAGTACGCCGATTTTAGGCTTATCGATATTCACGACGCCACGAAACTCCTGGGTCGGCCGGAGCCGGATCCGGGTCCGTCCGCACCGGGAATGCCCGGAAACTGGGCGCCAACCGTTCCAGCAAATCCGGCTCCATGTGTTGAAAGGTTTCCAAGTCGTCGACAATGTCCAAATCGAACCCCAGGCCAGGACTGTAGGCGATGGCGACCGAAGACTCGAGTCTGGCAGCCTGAGAGAGGTGCTTCCGGAAGCTGTTGCGGCCCAATTGCGGCCGGAAGGGGACCCCGTGAGGGATCAGGATTCCGTTCGTGCCGCCATCGCGGCGGGCCGGGGCGAGGGTGACGTTGCCGTGGCCCCGGGAAGCTTGCAGCATGCGATAAACGTCGGCCGGTTTGATGAAGGGAAGGTCGCCGGCCAAATAGAGCGCGGCCTTCCCACGCATAGAGACTTGGTCGATGGCTTTGAACAGGGTGTCGTTAAGGTTGCGGCCCATTTCCTCCTGCCACGCGGCGTGGTGGTTCCGTGCCACGTTGCGCACCCTCTCGCCGCCCCCCACCACCCAAATCAAGTCTATCGAAGTTCCGGTGAGGGCGATCAAGACCCTCCGCAGCATCCCCAAGGTCAGTTCCGCCCTTTGTTCCTGGGTGAGGCTCCTTGCCAGCCGCGACTTCCCATCGGACAGGTTTTTCATGGGAACGATGGCAATCACGTTGTTTTCCTCGTTGAACATGGCCTCGCCGGACGATTCAGGCGCCATAGATGACGACGCCATCAGGGTAGCAACTCCAGGATTTCTTTGGCCAGTTGGGTCTTGTCCTCCAGGGACTCCATGATGGTATTGGTGACGACAGGCTTGGGGCCCGCGGCAGCGACCTTGGGAGCGAGGCCGGCGTCCTGCCGGTCGATCACCAGGTAGTCGCAGAAATCACGGTACAACCGGGCCACGCCTACCGCCGTAACCTTCAGTCCCATCTCGGCCATGATCTTGCCGGCGGGGCCTCGTACGGCGTCCCCTCCGACGATCGGACTCACCACCACTCGCGGCCCGGTAAAGGACTTGAGCCGGTCCATCACCCCGGCCACCGCCAATATGGGGGCGACGCTGAGGGCGGGGTTCGAGGGGCACACCACCAGCGCGCGGGCGTTATCCATCGCCTCGGTGAACCCGGGGGAAGGCCGGGCGTTGTCGGCGTCCAAATACCGCACCGCCGTTACCCTGGGCTCGGCGCGGCGCCGGACGAAATAGTGCTGCATGGGCAGGGCGCCCTCTTCGGTGTCCAACACCGTCTGGACCCGCTGATCGCTCATGGGAACTATCCTGTGAGCCACGCCCAAGCGCCGGCACAGATCGCCGGTGATTTCAGAAAGGGTTGCGCCGTCCTGCAGCATCTGGGTCCGGCGAATGTGGGTTGCAAAGTCCCGGTCTCCGAGGTTGAACCAGGCATCCACGCCGAAATCTTTCAGCATTTCCAGGCAGTTGAAGGTATCGCCCTGAATTCCCCACCCGGTTGCGGGGTTATAGCGCCCGGACAAAGTGTACATCATGGTATCGAGGTCGGGCGATACGTGCAGGCCGTGGAAAATCTCGTCATCGCCGGTGTTGACGACAATGGTCAGGTCGTCGGCGGGAAGGCATTGGGCCAGTCCCAAAGCCAACTTGGCCCCGCCCACCCCGCCGGCCAAGGCCAGAACCCTCGGCCTGGATTCAGGGGCGGCGCCTACCATGCCACGCCGCGCCGGTCCTTCAGGCGCAGCGACGCACCGGGAACAGCCGGCATCGTCGAGGACCGGAAGGTCCTACTGGCCGGCGGCTTTTTGGGCATGCCGGGGGTGCTCGAACCGGTAGGTGTCCAGCTTCACCAGACGGGCGTAGGAGCCGAACACTTCTTCCACATTGTCGCCCACCAAGTCCAGCGGGTCCAGTTCCTCGTCGGAGTCGCCGAAGATTCGCCGCACACCGTAGGTGGTGTAGCGTTCGGCGGGGACGCGGCCGGCCTGGCGGATTATTTGCCGGAACTCCGCCGGCCGCATGAGCTGCCCGTGCTGGGCGCCCGCCGCCGTGGAGATGCTTTCGTTGATCAACGTGCCGCCCAAGTCGTTGACTCCGGCGGTCAAGAGCAACTGGGACATCCGGTGGCCTTCTTTCACCCATGAGGCCTGTATGTTGGGTATCCAGTTGTTCAGCATGATGCGAGCAATGGCGTGGACCTTGACCACGTCCATCCCCGTGGGACCGGGGCGCACATTCTCAACCAGGTTCTTCATGAACATGGGCGCTTCGGTGTGTACGAAGCTCAGGGGCACGAACTCGGTAATGCCGCCGGTCTGCTTCTGTATGTCCCGGAGGAGGGCCATGTGGCGGGCGAGCTGCGCCGCGGTTTCCAAGTGGCCGAACATTACGGTGGAAGTGGTGGGTATGCCCAGGTCGTGGGCTGTCGTGATTACCTCAATCCACTGCTGGACGTTGATCCGGCCCGGGGAGATCTCGTCCCGGAGCTCCTGGTCCAATACTTCCGCGGAAGTGCCCGGCAGGCTGCCGACGCCGGCGGCTTTCAGTCCTTCCAGGTATTCCCTGATGGTGCACCGTGACCGGACCGATCCGTAGAGCACCTCTTCGGGAGAGAACCCGTGGATGTGTATGTCGGGCAGCTCCGACTTGATGGCTTCGCAAAGGCGAATGTAGGTGTCGCCTTCCATCTGCGGCGGAAGGCCGGCCTGGATGCAGACCTCGGTTGCGCCGTAGTCCCAGGCTTCCTTCGCCCGGCGGACTATCTCGGACACTGGAAGGAAATAACCTTCCTCCTCCCGAAAGTCGCGGCTGAAGGCGCAGAAGCCGCACCGCTTGATGCAGACGTTGGTGAAGTTGATGTTCCGGTTGACCACGTAGGTAACGACATCGCCCACGGTGCGGCGGCGCAGTTCGTCGGCGGCCCACACCAGGGCGTTGTATTCAGCCCCCGAACATTCGAACAGGGTGGTGGCTTCCTCAGCCGATATGTCGCCCCCGGAGAGGGCTTGGTCCAAAATGGACGCCACCTCGGGTTTAAGGGCGCCGGCAAGGCCGCTCAGAGCCCCCACGGGAGTCCGTTCCTCCGGCGATCGTTGGTTAGTCGGTCCCGGCATATCTTTGGGTCCCCCCTTGTGCGTATCCCGCATCATCGGCCACGGCCCATACTTTGGCCCGGAGACCGGGCGGTAGGAACTCTTCGGTATTTACAAAATACTCCGGGTAAATCGCCAAACGGGGCCTCAATTCGAACCCCGCTGCGGCCGTGCGGTCCTTTAGCTCCCGCAACGCCGGCCAGGGCGCTTCCGGGTTTACGAAGTCGATGGTCAGTGGGGAGACGCCGCCCCAGTCGTTGATACCGGCATCCAGATAGACCTGGTAGTTATCGGCGCTCAGGTTGGGCGGCACCTGTACGTTGGCATCCCGCCCCAATATCAGCCGTGCGGCCGCTACCGACCACATAAGCTCTTCGGTCTCGGCATCCCGTACCCCTTCCATCGGGGTAGCCGGTTTGGCCCTGAAGTTCTGGACGATCACCTCTTGAACGTGGCCGAACCGTTCATGGAGCCGCCTGATGGCCAGCAACGATTCTATGCGGTCTCGACGATCCTCGCCGATACCGATGAGGATACCAGTAGTGAATGGCACCCGCAACTCGCCAGCCAACTCTATGGTGCGCAGCCGCACCCTGGGGCGTTTGCTGGGGGCGAACTCGTGAGGCCCTCCGGCGGCGTGCAACCGGGGGCTGGTACTCTCCAGCATCAGGCCCATGGACGGATTCGATGGCTTCAACGCCGCCAATTCCCGGCGGCTCATGGTGCCGGGGTTGGCGTGGGGTAACAGAGCCGTTTTTTCCACGACCAATTGGGAAACGTGGGTCAGGTACTCCAGAGTGGTCTTGAAGCCGCGCCGGCCCAGCCATTCCCTGGCTTCGGGGTAGCGTTGCTCGGGCCGTTCCCCAAGGGTGAACAACGCCTCGGTACAGCCCAGGCGTTCCCCGGCCTGGGCCACGTCCAGCACCTGCTCCGGCGTCATGTACAAAGTGTCGCCGGCCTGTTCCGGGGTCTTCCTGAAGGTGCAGTACCCGCAGAAGTCGCGGCACATGTGGGTGAGGGGAATGAATACCTTGGGCGAAAAGGTGATTGTTCTGCCCTTGCCCCGATCCCTGAGCGCCGACGCGGCCTCGCACATCCCGTCCAGTTGTTCCGGGTCGGCCGATACCAGGGCCCATGCGGCGGCGTCGGTCAATCGTTCGCCGGCGCCAGCCTGACGGACCACCCCGGTCAGCAGCGGAAGGTGTTCCGCCGGAGGAGAACCGGTTGTGGATATCATACGAACCACGGAACTCATATCACCCAATACAGCATCGGCAATGGAAGGGGACTCAGGGCCTCGCGGGGAACGCCTCCACGGGCCATCATTGTAGACGCTAGCCGCGCGGCCGGGCAACCGGTCCCGGCGCCGGCTACAGGCCGTTCAGGCGGCCTTGGTCGATGGGCCAGGCTGCCGGGAAGGGCCGTCCCAGATGTTCGTGGGCGCGGCGGGTTGCGACGCGACCGCGGGGGGTACGGTCGAGGAAACCCAACTGCAACAGGTAGGGTTCCCATACGTCCATGATCGTGTCCGAGTCTTCGTTCAAGGCCGCGGCCAGCGTTTCCAGCCCCACGGGGCCGCCGTCGAATTTGTCGATAATGCTGCTCAAAAGGCGGTGGTCCGACAGGTCCAGACCCAGTTCGTCCACCTTTAACTGTTCCAACGCCGCTCTGGCGACCACTCCGTCGACCCGGCTGTCGGCCTTGACCAAGGCGTAATCCCGGGTCCGCCGCAGCAGGCGGTTGGCCACCCTGGGTGTACCGCGGGAACGGCTGGCGATCTCCTTAACGCCCTGTTCGTCGGTCTCGGTGTCCAGGATGCGGGCCGACCGGCCTACAATGATCTCCATTTCTTCGGGCTGATAGTAATCGAGACGGCAAATGGAGCCGAACCGGTCCCTCAGGGGCGCGCTTACCATAGAGAACCTGGTGGTGGCGCCGATCAGGGTGAAAGGGTTGATTCGAAGGTTTACACTGCGGGCCGCCAGGCCCTTGCCCACCATCCAGGAGAGGAAGAAGTCTTCCATGGCCGAATAGAGCACCTCTTCCACCACCCGGTTCAACCGGTGGACCTCGTCGATGAACAGAACGTCCCGGGGCTGCAGGCTGGTCAGGATGGCCGCCATGTCGCCGGCCCGTTCCACCGCCGGGCCGGAGGTCACCCGGATGGCCACGTCCAACTCCGCGGCGATGATGTGGGCCAGGGTCGTCTTGCCCAGACCGGGAGGCCCGTAGATGATAACGTGGTCCAAAGCCTCGTCCCGTATCCGGGAGGCCTGGATGGCAATGTCGAGGGACTCTTTGGTCTGGGCCTGGCCGACGAAATCGGAGAGACGCCGGGGTCGCAGTGAAACGTCGGCGTCTTCCTGCAGGACAGCACCGGATACAAGGCGTTCGGTCATTTGCCCCCTCCCAGTGGCCAGTGGCTAGTGGCCACTGGCTAGCCGCTGAGCACTGACCACTAGCCACTAATCACTAGCCACTAATCACTAGCCACTAAACTTGCGGAAGACCAAACACGCGTTTTGCCCTCCGAAGCCGAACGCGTTCGAAAGCGCCACCCGGACGTCCTTTTGGCGGGCCTGGTTGGGCACATAGTCCAAGTCGCAGGTGGGGTCCGGGGACTCATGATTGACGGTGGGATGGATCGCGCCTTCAATGATGGTCTTGACGCAGGCCGCCGCCTCCAAAGATCCCGACGCGCCCAGGGAGTGGCCGATCATCGACTTGGTCGAGCTGATGGGTATTCGGTAGGCGAGTTCCCCGAACAGCCTTTTGATAGCCACCGTTTCCAGCGTGTCGTTCAGGGGCGTGGAGGTTCCGTGGGCGTTGATATAGTCCACCGCCTCCAGGGGCTCACCGGCGTCGGCCAACGCCAGGCGCATGGCCTCGGCGGCGCTGGCGCCTGACTCCTCGGGCTGGACGGGGTGCCCGGCGTCGGAGGTGCAGCCGAAACCGGCCACTTCCGCCAGAATGGCGGCCCCCCGCCGCACCGCGTGTTCCAGACTCTCCAAGACCAACACGACCGATCCTTCGGCCGGTACGAAGCCGTCGCGACCGGCGTCAAAGGGCCGGCTGGCCAATTGAGGTTCGTCATTTCGGGTGCTCAGGGCGCGCATGACGGCAAAGCCCGACAATCCCAGCAGGCTGATCCCGGCCTCCGTGCCGCCGGCGAAAACAACGTCGGCAACACCCCGGCGGATGACTTCCATTCCCTCTCCGATGGCCTGGTTTGAGGCCGCGCATGCGGTGGTGGCCGTGGAGTTGTAGCCGTGAGCCCCCAGGTAGCGGCTGACTGCGGCAGCGGCCATGTTCGGGAGGACCATCGGGAAGAAGAACGGGGACATGCGCATCCCGCCCCGCTCCGCCAGTATGCGGCAATTCTCTTCCAGGGTCGGAAATCCGCCGTTGCCGTTGCCCAGGATTACTCCCAGCCGGTAGGGGTCTTCACGGGACACGTCGAGTCCAGAGTTTTCCAGTGACTGGAGTCCGGCGGCCACGGCCAGTTGGGTGAAACGGGCCATGCGGCGAGCGTCTCGCTCCGCGACGTGCTGGCCGGGGTCGAAATCGGATACCTCGCCTGAGATACGGCAGGGATAACCTGTGGGGTCGCAGAGAGTCATGGGACCGACGCCCGATCTTCCGGCAACCAGGTTTTCCCAGAATTGGTCCGGCGACTGCCCCAGCGGGGTCATGGCGCCCATACCGGTCACAACAACCCTTACCCGGTCCACTCCCACTCACCTCCCGCCCGTTCCGGCGGTCCAGTTATTCGCATTGGCCGGACCAACCAGCGGGCCCGGCGGCGCTACGGGGCCAACTCCGGGTACACTTCCGGCTCTATCGCCAGCACTGCCTCCCTAACCTCGGCGGCCAGGAACAACGAACCGGTAGCCAATATCAAATCGTTGGGTCCGGCTGCGGCCGTGGCCAGCCGCAGCGCGTCGCCCGGGGTGGCCGCCGCTTGGGCCGGGGCTCCCATCGCCGAGAACAGGTCCACCAATTCCTCCGCTCCAACCGATCGCGGGTGCCTGGAGCTGGTGGCAAATACCTGAGACGCCGAGGCCGCCAAGGGGGCCACCATGCCCTGGATATCCTTGTCGCGGGACATTCCCGCCACCAATAACAGCCGCTCGAACGGGAAATAATCGGGCAACGATGCCAGCAGGCTGGTAACAGAGTAAACGTTATGCGCCCCGTCCGCCACCACGAAGGGGGTTTCGGCCAACACTTCCATACGGCAGGGCCATGAGACTTGGGCGAACCCTTCCCCCACCACTTCAGGATTCAATTTAATCCCCATTCGTTCGGAGAATGCTTCCAACGCGGCGACGGCGGCAGCCGCATTTTCGCATTGGTAGTCGCCCGGCAGGGGAATCATGAGATGGTAGGAATCACTTCGCCCGTGGACGGTGACGACCTGTCCCGACGGTCCCGCCTCGTGGCGTTCCCAGGTAACGTCTCGCCCCACCAAGACCGGGTCGGCGCCCATTTTGGCGCAGGCGGCCAGAATCGGCGTCAGCGCCTCCGGCGTCTGGGGCGAGACGACTACGGAAGCCCCGGGCTTGATGATGCCGGCTTTGTCCGCCGCGATCTCCGCGACAGTATCGCCAAGGACCGCCGTGTGGTCGAGGCTGATTGAGGTGATGACTCCAACCTGGGCCTCCACCACGTTGGTGGCGTCCAACCGGCCGCCCAAGCCGACCTCGATGGTCTGGACATCCACCCGGTCGCGGCTGAAGCACCGGAAGGCCATGCCGGTAAGAAACTCGAACAGCGTAACCTGGCTGGACTCCTGGGCGGAGGAGCCGCCATCCCGCAGAGGCCAAAGGTCTTCAACCAGTCCGGCGAAAACTGCTTCGGTTACGGGGGTTGAATCGCGTTTGATGCGTTCCCGGAAGGTGTGCAGATGGGGCGAAGAGTAGAAACCGGTGCGCAGGCCGGCGGCCCTGAGAGTGGAATCGCAGAAGGCTGCCGTGCTGCCCTTCCCCTTGGTGCCGGCGATGTGAATGGCCGGGCAATCAAGGTGAGGGTGGCCCAACCGTTCCAGGAACCGGTCCATGCGCTCAAGGTTGTAAATCGTTTTTTGGCGGGGCCCGTCGACCCGGTTGCGTTCCAGGTCGACCAGGGTCAGCAGATGGGCTATTGACTCGCGGTAGTCCAAATCGCACCTTGGCGGGGTCATGGCACGGGCCGGCTGGGCGGGAAGCCCAGCACCATTCCAAGTCCGTCCATGAACCCTACTGAGTTCACGAAACCAATGTTACCGCGTAGCCCGCGAGGGGTAAACCCGAAGACGCGTTCCACTTCGTCCACCTCCGCCACGTTGCGAATCCCCAACATCCGAATCTGGTCGGTGGTGATTGGAGCTTTCGCCATCAGCCGCTGGAGTATCGCCGCCGCGGCGTAGGCCGGCGCCACGGGCAGATGCACTTTCATTCGCCGTTTATCCATGGCCAACGCCACTTCGGCGAGGACTTCGTTGTAGCTGAGGCGTTGGGGTCCGCCCAAGGCCAGCACGCGTCCCTTCAGGTCTTGCCGGCCCACGGACATGCCGATACATCGGGCAATGTCGTCGGCGGCCACCGGTTGCAGCCGGTTGCTGCCTGCTCCCAACACCGGGACCAGCGGGAACACTCTGATCAAGCCGGCCAGGGCCGTCAGGAATTCGTCACCTTCTCCAAAGAGCAACGACGGGCGGATGATGGTGTAAGGCAGCCCACTGTTGATTACTTCCTGCTCGGCCTGCCATTTAGAAAAAAGGAATGGATAGGAACGGTCGCTGCCGGCGCCGATGGCGCTGACATGCTGGAAGTCGCGGACTCCCGCATCTCTGGCGGCGGCCACAACGTTGGCGGTACCCTGGCGGTTCACCAAGTCGAAGGTCAAACGGCGGGTAGGGCGAATGATAGCCACCAAGTGCACCACGGCCTCCACGTCGTAGAAGGCGGCCGCCAAAGACTCAGGTTCCAAGACGTTCCCGTAATGTACTTCCACGAGCCGGTGGTCGAACAGACGCTCCCGTCCCGGGACGTGGACCAAGCAACGGACGTCGTGCCTCCGACCGAGCAGTTCTCGGACCACCCTCCGACCGAGGAAGCCGGTGGCGCCGGTCACCAAAGTCAGCAAACTATCCTTCCTCCGCCACTAACGGCGAACACCAGCATCGACAAGAGCGCCGTAAGAGCGCCGTAAGAGCGCCGTAAGAGCGCCGTTTAATTACGGCTGAAATGGCCCAATATTGTCAATACGATACGGCGGCCGGTCCGGTAAACCCGTTGGCCCCGACGCCAACCTGGGGTAATATGTGATGCGGATACGGTGCAGGAACCCGTGACTGGAACCCGTGCCTCAAACCCGGGGGCGGCCGCCCGGCGGCTACATAAACCATGAACTTGCGATGAACGACAACGAATTGCGCTTCGGGGCGAATTTGGTGCTCGAGGTGGGTGAGACGGCCCGCCAGGCACGGCTGATGGAGAGCTTGGGTTACGATTATTTCTCGGCGGGCGAGCACTTCATGCGTGGAGACCCACCCGCCCCCACCCATGCTTCGTTACCGGTATTGGGGGTCGCCGCCGGCGCCACCGAGTCAATACGCCTCGTATCGTCCATCGTCCTTGCGCCGTTCTACCATCCCCTGGTACTGGCCCGGTCCACGGCTACACTGGACGCCGCATCCAACGGCAGGCTTATCCTCGGGGTGGGCGTCGGCGGAGAATACCCGGTGGAGTTCGAAGCCGCAGGGTTGAAAGTGAACCAGCGCGGCCGCCGGACCGACGAGTGCCTGGAAGTAATGAGGGGACTGTGGACCGGGGAACGGGTCACCTACTCGGGCCGCCACTTCAGCCTCGACGAAGCGATGATAAACCCGCCGCCGGTGCAGCAGCCGGGCCCGCCGGTGTGGGTATCGGGCCGGAGGGACGCCGCCATGAAGCGGGCGGCGCGGCTGGGCGACGGTTGGCTGCCCTACTTCTACGACCCCGGCCGGTACCGGGACAGCGTGGCCAAGGTCAAAGAATTTGCTGCCGCGGAAGGGCGGAGCCTGGACGGGTTCCATTGGGCCTTCTTCCCATACATCAGCATCTACCCAACCGAGGAAGAAGCCGCTGCAGTCGCCGCCCGGCAACTGGGCGGGACCTATCTCTACGGCGGCGATTTCATGAATATCGTCAAGCGTTACTGTCTGTTGGGGACGCCTCAGCATTGCATTGACCGGCTGCAAGAATACATCGACGCAGGCGCCCGGCACGTAATCTTCAGCATTACCTGTCCCAAGGAAGATCGGGAGCGTCATCTGGAGGTAATTGCCAGGGAGATAATTCCCAATCTCCGTTGAGCCCTATTGGTCGACCCCATGTTCGGATAGGAGAATTGCTCGTTGGCTGCGGGCTTAACTTTCGGGTCCGTCTTGCGGGTCCGTCTTGCGGGTCCGTCTTTCGGGTGCCTATAGAAGATTCCGGGCGTTCCGGGCGCTGGAAACCGGACGAGTATTCGAACAGGGGCCATGCGGTCCAAAATCCAGTTATTCTTGACTGACAATGTCCTGTATAATACCCTAGTTAGTCCAGTATTCAGTGGATGGTTATCCTGTTCCCCGGTGGCCGGATCCGACGGGGAACGCCGTGGATACCGAAGAGGGCCTTCCCCGGCTCTCCGGTTACACCAGAGGCTGAATGGAAGGTCTATAGCCGGTGAGAACAAACCGGCTGAGGAGCGAAAATGTCGCGTATCAAACGGGTGATGCTGTTTCAACCAGCGTCTGCCGGCGGGAATTTCGAATACGTAGCCATCCCCAGGCAGGGCCTGCTGTTCCTTTCTGCCGCCCTGGCCCAGTGGGAAGGGCCCAATCTGTACGAGCGAGAAATCTGGTTCGAAGACCGGTCCGGCCTTATGGACCCTGACCGGGACTTGGACGGCATCGACATCCTGTTGGTGACGGCGCTGATTAACGAGGCCCCACGGGCCTACCAGATCGCCCGCCTGGCCAAGGAATATCATCCCGATATCGTGACCGTCGGCGGGGGCCCCCAGATGAGCCCTCTATCTGACGAGGCTTTCAAGTACGGGGATTTCGACGTGGTGGCGCAACGCGAAGGGGAGGACATCGTCGGCCAGTTGTGCGACGTTCTGTTGGAGCATCGCGGCGCCGACCGGAACCAGTACCTGAGCAAAATCCCCGGCATCAGCTACCGGCAAGACGGTGGAATAGTCGAGACCCGGCGGGTGGGACTCGTCAGCCCGGACTTCGTCGAATTGCCCGACTACCACTCCATCAAGGACCTGACCTCGGTCAACCCCATGGCTGGCGGGGTGATGGAGACCATACGGGGTTGCACCGAAAGTTGCACCTACTGCCAGGTAATCCAACAGTTTCTTGGCTACCGCCTGGTGTCCCGCGAGACGGAATTCAAGCGCTTGGCCCAACTGCGGGAACTTGCCGCAGACGGGCTGATCCACACCTCACGCAACGGCTCTTTCCAAGTGTTCGTGTCGGACGACCTTCACGCGCCGCCCCTTCGAGCGGTCAAGTTTCGCAACGAGCGATTGGCCCGGCTCCAGGGCTGGAAAGGCCCTACCGACGGCATGAATCTGATAGTGCAGGCCCGGGCGGAAATCGGCCAAGACCCGGAATTGGCCGACGCCCTCCAAGAAGCGAACGTCAAGATGCTCTATCTGGGCGTTGAATCCGACAACGCTGAGAACCTGAAGGCCGTCAATAAGCGCCAGGAGCCCGGGCAGATGCACCGCGACCTGGTGTACCTCAACGAAATGGGGTTCACCGTGGTGGCCATGACCATCATCGGTCTGCCATACGATACTGAAGCCAGCATCATGGCCTTGGCCGATTGGGTGACCCAGGTGAGCAAATACCAAACGGCCAACTTCCTGACTCCGTTGCCGGCCACGTCCAACTGGAACGGTCTGCAACCCCTGAACGAGGATGGCGGCTTTCTGGAGGAAGGAGAGATGCGCCCCTACCACCTGTACACGGGCCGCCAGTTGGTGCACCACGACGAGCGGTGGTCGATGCAGGAGAGCCGCGAGGTGTTCGACCGTTATACCGACCGGCTGAGCCCGGTGGACGACGTTTACCGGCGCATATTCCGCATCCTGCGGACCTACAAGCTGCGGTTGGCCGCCACCAGCCGGGAACTCAGCGACACGATAGCCGCGCGGGTGAGCGAAGCCACGGAAACCCTGGACCGGTTGTCCGGCCCGGCAGCCATCCCGGCGGCGGAGCTCGACGATAACCTGTCAACCAAGGTCAGCGAGCTGGTTGAAACCCTGAGGTCGGTGTCCCAGCCATTGGCCAACGCCAGAAAGGACCTGGCGGACGGCATCAGCAACCGGCTGACCGAGTTGACCGAGTCGCTCAAGACGCTGACCGATTCCCGGGCCAACGCCAGCCGGGAGATGGCAGCCAGTATCTCGGTGCGAATCGCCGAGATCACGGACCTGATCGACACGGCGGTGCCGGGCGGGCGCAAACGCACCGGCACCGCCACCGGTTAGGCGACCGACTGAGCGGCGCGGCAAGCTTTCGGGAGAGTGCAGGTGTTGGGCAGGTTATGACAGGACAGCACCGGGTATTTATCACCGGCATCGGCATTATCAGTCCCTTGGGCCTGGACCTGGCGTCTACCTGGGACGGTATAACCAAAGGGCGGTCGGGGGTCGATTTCATCACGGCCTTTGATACCGAGAATTTCGACACGCGGTTTGCTGCCGAAGTCAAAGGGTTCGACCCCGAGGACTACCTGGAGCGCAAAGGGGCGCGGCGAATGGACCGGTTCGCTCAATTCGCCGCTGTCGCTGCCCAACAGGCGTGCCGGCAAGCCAACCTGGAACCGGGAAAGGGAGACCCATTCAGGGTGGCGGTCATTATCGGCAGCGGCATCGGCGGCATAACAACCCTCTCCCAACAGTTCGAAGTCCTGAGCGACCGCGGCCCGCGGCGGGTTAGTCCATTCCTTATCCCCATGATGCTGGGGGACATGGCCTCGGCCCAAGTCTCCATGATAACCGGGTCCATGGGGCCCAATTACTGCCTGGTTTCCTCTTGCTCCAGTGGGGCCGACGCCCTCGGACAGGGCTGGGAAATCATTCGCCGCGGCCAGGAAGACATCGTTCTGGCGGGAGGCAGTGAAGCCCCGGTCGCCCCGGTGGCCGTAGCGGGCTTCAACGCATTGCGCGCGCTATCCCGGTTCAACGAGAACCCACAGCGGGCCAGCCGTCCCTTCGACGTCCAGCGAGACGGTTTCGTTATCGGAGAAGGGGCCGCGGTGTTCGTCCTGGAGAGCGAAGAAAGCGCCCGGCGTAGAGATGCCGCACCCTTGGCCGAAATTCGAGGGTACGCCGCCACTTCGGACGCCCACCATCTCACCGAGCCTTCGATAACGGGCGAGAGCGCCGCGACCGCGATGACCTGGGCGCTGGAACGGGCCGGATTGGACGCCTCGGAGCTCGGCTACGTCAACGCCCACGGCACGTCCACACCCTTGAACGACCGGCACGAGACCAAGGCCATCAAAATAGCGTTGGGGGAAGACGCCTACCGGGTGCCCATCAGTTCCAGCAAGTCTATGACCGGTCATCTGCTGGGGTCTGGAGGGGCCTTGGAGGCGGCCATCTGCGTGATGGCCATGAAGGACAGCCTCGTTCCTCCAACCATCAACCTGGACGAACCAGACCCGGACTGTGACCTCGATTACACTCCGAACGAGGCCCGCAACCAGGAAATCAATATCGCAATGAGCAACTCCTTCGGATTCGGCGGCCACAACTCGGTGTTGATTTTCGCCAAACCCGACCTCGACCTCTGATACCGGTGGACCCGGCAACGCCGGCCCCCCGGTGGCGCTTCCCAGCTCAATCCGACCCTGAAATCGCATTGCCTGGCGTCCCGCCGCCTGTGGCGCGTTTGCTGGTCCGCCGGGGTTTCGACACTCCCCGGAAACTCCGCGCTTTCCTCGAGCCTCCGCATCGCCTTCCGTACGACCCCCTGCGGCTGCCCGGCATGACGGCCGCCGTCCGCCGCCTTTACCGGGCGGTGAACGAAGGGGAGCGGGTTGGCGTCTTCGGCGATTTCGACGTCGACGGGGTCACTGGGACGGCCATTATCGCCGAGGGCCTTTCGAGCCTTGGGATCCCGGTCACTCCGTACCTGCCCCACCGTGTCGACGAAGGCCACGGGCTTTCCACGGACGCCATAGACCAGCTCGCAGCGGAGGGCGTTACCCTGATTATCACCGTCGACACCGGAGTCACCGCCTCGGCAGAGGTGGCCTACGCTGGCTCAAAGGGTGTGGACGCGATAATCACCGACCACCACCTGCCTCACGACCGTATACCGGAAGCGGCCGCGATCATCAATCCGAAACTTCCAGGCAGCGCCTACCCCTTCTTCGAATTATGCGGCGCAGGGCTGGGCTTCAAACTGGTCCAGGGTTTGTTCCAGTTCTATGGACAGCCGTGGGACCATAGCCTGCTGGAGTTGGCCGCTCTCGGCACCATCGCCGACCTCGTGCCGATGCTGGACGAAAACCGGTACCTCGTCTCGGAAGGGGTCCGTCTCATGACCCAGACTCAACGCCCGGGACTGAGGGCCCTGTACGATGCCGCCCGCGTCCGCCCCGAAGAGATCGACGTGGAGACTCTTTCATTTCAGATTGTGCCCCGCCTGAACTCCGCAGGCCGGATGGGACACCCGATGGACAGCTTCCGGCTGCTGACGACCCGCTCGGTCGACGAAGCCAAGGATCTGGCCAGAAAACTGGATGAGTTGAACCTCGAGCGCCGCGAGGCCACGCGGCGCGCGTTTGACCTGGCCTGCCAGCGAGTGGAAGCGATGGAGCATTTGCCTGCGGTACTGGTGGTGGCCGACGAAACGATTCCTCGCGGTGTGGCCGGCCTGGTCGCGGGGAGGTTGTGCGATCAGTTCCGGCGCCCTTCCGTGGTGCTGGCGGTGGAGGAAGAGTACGCGGTGGCGTCCGGCCGCAGCATCCCCGAATTCAACATCGTCGATGCCATTGCGTCGGCTGAGGACCTGGTCCTGCGGTATGGGGGGCACTCCCAAGCGGCCGGATTTACCCTGCATCGCCGTTCGATCCCGGACATGGCCGCCCGGTTGGACGCCTATGCCGCTGAAACCCTGGAGGAACCCGGCCTGGACACCGCGGTGGACATCGACGCCGTGGTCAGCCTGGCCGAGCTGGACCGCAACGCGCTGGAGTGGGTTTCCACCCTGGAACCCTACGGGCCCGGCAACCCTCGTCCGGTGTTCGCGTCATTGGGCGTGTCGGTCCGTGAGTGGCGTACGATGGGCTATTCGGACCAGCACGTAAGGTTCGTGGTGGAGCAGGGCGGAACGACCGCTACCGCCCTGGCCTTCAACCAAGGCCAATTCTGGGACCCGAAAGTCCGGCTGCTTGACCTGGTTTACACTCTGACCACTGACACCTGGCAGGGCAACAATGCCTTGACCCTGAAGGTGTCCCACTTCCGGCCGGCCCAGGCCGTCACCGGGGTTGGCTGACCAGCTTTTTCTCTTAAGCCGCCCGGCGGCGAGCCCTGGTGTCGTCGGTCCGCACAATCTGGGTCCTCCACACCAATACCGGCAGCGTCAACGCCAAAACGATCAAAGCCACGATCTGCGCTTCGTTCAAGCCGCCGAAGTATACGTTTGATTCCTCCCTCAGGAAACTCAGGAAGAACCGGCCCACGGAATAGGTGGCCCCGTACAGGCAGAAGAACATGCCGTTGGGCCGCAAACGGTTCCGCAGCGGCCACAACGCCGCCAAAAGCGCCAGATCGAACAGCAACTCGTAAGCAACGGCCGGGTGCGTAGCCACTCTGCCTGACGCCGGGCTCAGCGGGTGAGTATAGATTACTCCCCAAGGGAGATCGGTGAACTTTGCGAAGTGCTCACCGTTGATGATGTCGCCGATACGTCCGATGGCCATGGCCACGAGCAAAGCCGGAGCCGTAATGTCGGCCAGGCGCCCGATGGAGGGTAGCGCGGCCTTGTTGGGCTGGCCCAGAACCAACGAGAATGGTCTCCACAGCGCCAAGAGCCAATCGGTATTGCGCACCAGCAGGTAGAGAGACCCGCCGACAAAACCGCCCATGATCGCGCCGTAAATCGCGATTCCGCCCGCCCACACGCGGAAAATTTGGCCGACGTTGTTCTTGTAGTCGACGCCCGGGTAGTCCCAGAAGTCTATGACGTGAAGTATTCGGGCCCCAATGACCCCACCGACAATGGCCCACATTGACACCGAATAGAGGATATCGACGTTGTACCCTTCCTTGGAGCCCCAACGCACGACCAGGATGACGGCCGCCGCCACGGCCAGGAAAGTGAACAAGCCGTGCCAGGAGAGAACGAAATTCCCGGCGTCGATCAGGTAGGGATTTATCCCGATAGAGATGCTTTCGATTATTCCCATGGGCATGTACAACCTTTCGCCATTTCCGGTGTTGGTCCGGTACTTCCGTCAGTCTTCATCTGCTAAGGAACATCTGAACAAGTCCCTTCCCCCCGGTGGGGGAAGGTTAGGATGGGGGCGCCGGCGCTCGCAAGTCCCTTCCCCCCGATGGGGGAAGGTTAGGATGGGGGTTAAGCTCTCTTCCGAGATTTCGGCTATCGCCTCGATGACCATAACTTGGACCATAACTTGTTCAGAAGTTCCCTAATACGCGGGCGCCTCTGCGCTTCCGGCAGAATTGGTCGTTACAAGGTAAACCCCGGCGCCACGTCCCTGCAAGGTATCCACGACCGTTTGGTGGTCCATATCGCTGCCCGGCAGGGCGAACAGGGCGGGGCCCGCTCCACAGAGGTAAAGCTCCGGCCCGCCTTGGGCGGCCACGTCGCGCCGCATCTCGGCCAGCACCGGGAATTCCCACTCGGCCACACCCTGAAACGCGTTGAAGACCGACCCGCCGAGGTATTCCCGGACGAACAACCCTCCCCCAAGGACCTCCAACATACGCCGGGTGACGCCGCCGTCGCTATAGTGGGCCCGGGTGAGCCGGGAGTACATGGTCGCGGTCTTGTTGGGCACCATCAGGTCGGGGAACACCATGGTCACATGGGTCGGGGGCACCGATGGCAACGGCGAAATCCTCTCGCCGCGGCCTTCGGCCAACGCCGTCCCGCCCTTCAGGAAGAACGGAACGTCCGAACCCAGCCGGGCGGCCGCCGCCAAAAGGGTCTCCGTGCTGGAGTCCAATCCCCACATCCGGTCCAAGGCCAGGAGAGTAGCGGCGGCGTCGCTGCTGCCGCCGCCCAACCCCATGGCCACGGGTATGCGCTTTCTAAGCCGGATGTACGCCCTGGGTTCCACACCATGAGCCTCGGCCAAGACGGTGGCGGCCTGCCACACCAGGTTCCGGTCGCCGGAAAGCTCCGGCTCGTCGCACTCCACGGACAGACCGGCCGCCGGGGAGAACTCGAGCTCGTCGGCCAGGTCGATGGTCTGAAGGACCGACCTGATTTCATGGTAGCCATCGTCCCGTCGTCCCAACACTTCGAAGGTCAGGTTCAGCTTGGCGAACGCCCTTACAGTCAGCGCCATTTCGTTAAATGCCAGGCCCGTTACGGGAAGGCCGGTCGCGCCAGGCCCGGTATAGCCGTCCCCATTCCGCAAGGTCCAGGGTCTGGGCGCGGCGCTGCCCGTCGACGCCGGCCCGGTCCAACACACCGGAGGCTGCGTCCGAAGCGATGCCGAGGCCGTGGCTGAAGGAGTTTCGCAGTTGCTTCCGGGGAGCTGAAAACCCGGCCCGCACCACGTCGAAGAACTCGGAAGGGACGAATTCAGCGCCGTCATCCACCGCCACGGCCGGAGCCGCCCGGGTTACGAGTTTCACCACTGCTGAAGTGACCGCCGGCGGAGGGCGGAAGGCTTCCGGCGGTACGGTGCACACAGTTTGGGCTTCGGCGTACAGTTGGGTGGCCACCGATAGCAGACCCATTCTTCCGGGGAGCGCCACCATGCTGTCGGCCACCTCCTTTTGCACCATCACCACCAACACGGAGGGCTTGGGTACGGTCTCCAGAAGGTTGCGAATGATGGGGTTGGCCGCGTAGTAGGGCAGGTTGGCAACAACTTTGTAGTCCCGGCCTGAAGGGACTAACGGGCCAAAATCGGCCGTCCTGGCGTCGGCCTCCACACAGATCAGGTTGTGGGGAGTTCCCAGGCGGACCGGTAGCTGGGCGCACAACTCCGGGTCCAACTCCAGGGCAATGACCGTTTCAACCAACTCGACCAACCGGCGGGTCAGCACACCGCGGCCCGGGCCGATCTCAATCACAAGGTCGTCGGATTTCAGGGCGGCAGCATGAACGATTCTGCACACAGTCCGCTGGTCGGTCAGGAAGTGTTGGCCCAAGGACTTGCGCCTCCGCCGGAAAGAAGGAGGCGCGGTCACGGGGGAAGAAGCCTGGCGGAAGAGCGATTTGATATCATCGTTATTGAGACCGCGCACCTCCCTTTGACATTAACCACTGAGCATGTCTCGGGTCGCGACTCAGGCCAGGCACTCCCACGGCACCCGCAGTGCCCTGCTTACCGTTGCTTCCTTCCGGACCTGGCGGGGTTCACAGGTCTACGTCGCGTGGGACCCGGCCCTCAATGCCGCAGGCCCGAGATATCGGCCCATTGGACAAGCCGGGGGGAGGAATTCAACCCCGCTGTAGCGGATTGCGGGTTAAAGGGCACCGCTAGCTCCCCATCTAGTGCGGCCTCGCTGTCATGGTAGGGTGACGGGTGATTGCCTGTCAATCTGGACCTTGATTTACAGGACCAATGGCCCACGGTGACCGGCAGACCTGACAATCCCGGCCGTCCCGAAATTCTCTTGAATCACAGTCCAGACAGACGCCCATGTTAATATACCGCCATGCCAATCAGAAAAGCGGTGATTCCCGCGGCCGGACTGGGAACCAGGTTCCTGCCGGTAACCAAGTCAGTCCCCAAAGAGCTCCTGCCCATCCTGGACCGGCCCATGCTGCAATACGTGGTGGCGGAGGCCGCCGAAGCCGGGGTGGAAGAGGTCATAGTGGTGAGTTCCCCCGGCAAGGAAAGCATCGCAGGATACTTCAGCCCTCACCCGGCCCTGGAGGAACGCCTGGCGGACAGCGGCGACACGAGGCTCTTGGAAACGGTGCTGGAAGCCTCCCGGCTGGCCCGCGTTTCCTTCGTCGTCCAAGAGCAGGCCCTGGGACTGGGACACGCCGTGCTCACGGCCCGGGACGCAGTGGGCGACGAACCGTTCGTGGTCATACTGCCCGACGACATCGTCCACCATTCCCCCGGCGTCGTGGCCCAAATGGTCGAGGTCTGGGAGCGGGTCGATTCGGGGGTCGTCGCCGTGGAACCCATGCCATGGGAAACGGTCCACAATTACGGAGTAGTCGACGCCGTCACCGTGTCCGAAGGACTGCACCGAGTACGGGGCATGGTGGAAAAGCCCCTCCGCGAGGAAGCTCCGTCCAACCTGTCCATAGTGGGCCGTTACATCCTGCCGCCGGATATTTTCGGCTGCCTGGAGCGGACCGCTCCAGGCGCCAAGGGCGAAATTCAACTCACCGATGGCATGCTCCTGCTTTTGGAAAGCCAGGACCTCTACGCCTACGAGTTCCAAGGCATACGCTACGACGGCGGGACCCCCTTGGGGCTGCTCCGGGCGACCCTGGAGTTCGCGTTGCGCCGGGATGACACCAGGGAGCCGGTGCGGGCCCTGCTGCGGGACCTGGTTTCAAAGTTAGACCTGGCTTCAAAGTTAGACCTGGAGGAGAGCGATTGACCTCGATGAAACAGGCCCATGTGGATAACGCCGCGGTAATCCAAGGAAAGCTGGCCGCACTGCTCGACGGCATGGACTACTGCCTGGACTGGAAGCCGGACCCGGAGTCTTGGTCGACCCGTGAGGTACTCTACCACCTGCTGGACACGCCCCCCGGAGGCATCCACAAGGTGGCCGACGGCATTGTGTCCGGGTCAATCACCGAATACGAAATCTGGTCGGACCGCTCCAACATGACACCGGAACGGGCCGCCCACGACCTGGAGCAAATACAGCACGACATCCAGCACTTCTTCGACAGCCTGGCCCAAGCGTTGAGCGCCGCCAACGACGAGGACCTGGAAGGCAGGTCGGCCGTGATGCACCAGCAAACCAGGGACGAGCACGGAACACGAACGCTGGGCGATGTTCTGGCCGGTTTCGACCGCCACTGGCGGGGCCACTTGGAACAGTTGGGCGAACTGCGCGACGGGCTGGGGCTTTAGGGGCGCACGGGACTACACCGGGTTCTACGAGTGCTGAATTTGAGTGATTTGGGAGATGGTTCCATTCCAGGCATCTCAGGACCTGTTGGTGCTGCGTTGGCGTAAGCCGGAGGCGTATGTTTGGAATCGCAAGGACATGTCCAAGGAGTTCGGCTCATCGTCACAAGTTTGAGAAACAGCAACTATTATCTGGACTGGCCTCCAATCAGCGACCAATCCCGCCGCGCTTGGAACGACCCTGACGAGGCCACTGAAAATGGCGCAGCAGGCGTCGCGGCCTTGCTGGCTATAAGGGAAACAGGTTACACGATAATTGAACGGTCACTCAAAGGCACTGGGGTCGATTACTGGTTGGGCGATGGGTCCGATATGTCCGTCTTCGAACGCAAGGCGCGGCTGGAAGTGTCGGGAATCCGTGACGGCAACGACCGGGATGTAAGAGTGAGAGTAAGACGAAAACTGAATCAAGCGGACCCATCCGACAGTTCAGGGTTGCCCGTGTACGTAATCGTAGTAGAGTTCGGGCGCCCCTTGGCCGAGGTTAGAGAGAAATGACCACCGCCAAAGAGTTGCACGACAAGGCTGTGGACTCGGCGTTTTTCGCAACGCGGGAACGAACGCGGGGCAACTCGGAAGAGGCCGCACGTCTCTTTGACCAGGCGTTGCAGGCCGAACTGGCCGCGATTACGGAGTTGGAAAACTTGGGCCAAATGGATGAATTAACCCGTTCGATCTGGCACCGTAGTGCCGGGACGCTGGCGCTGGACTGTAAAAATTACCGGCTGGCCGAACAACTGGCCTCTAAAGTCCTGTCTCAAGACCCGCACCCGGCAATTGTTTGGGAGTTGAGGGAACTCCTGGAGCAGGTATATTTCCATTGGAACCTTGACCGGAGCGGCCTCACACTGGGCGAGGATGAAATCCAGTTAAGTCTATCTGGGCCGGAAGTAGGATTTGGTGTTGTAAACCACAATGAAATATATGGACGGGTCGATAATTCATCAAAATTAATCTACCGCATCGTCGAGCGACGGACCGCCAAGCCGTTCCGGGAGGGAGGCTCCCCTACAAAGGACGTACAGTCGGGATACCAGACTTTCGTTTCAGCGCCAAGAACCGGGAGCTTTGCGGTGACGTTGAAACTGGGCAACCCAACGGGACAATTGTCGTTTCCCGGAGTGTTGTCAAATCCAATCGAAATTGTCGATGAGTTCATGGACTTGATTGAATTCATCAACAGGTCGAGGGTGGCGGAAATCCAAGAGCGGATACCTGACCCAGCATATCTGCGGAATTTCTTCGGACTAGCTAAGAAAATAGCACCGGATGGGCAGCGGATCCGGCTGGTAAATTTTACTGTGCATAGAGGCGGAAAGGAACGCTCTGTGGAGGTTGCTAAACCGGCGTCGGAATTCCCGCTGCCTCCTATCGGGGACCGGGTATCTAACGAAACTGAATCCATCGGATTGCAAGGGACGCTGCTTTACGCAAACGCAACCCAAGGTGATAGTGACGAAATCAGGATAGTTGACGAGGACCGAAAAACACATAGGGTAAAGGTGCCCCAAGGGATGATGAGCGACATAGTCCGTCCGATGTGGGACTCACTAGTAGAGATACAGGGCGTACGCCAAGGCGGGAATATTATCCTCCGGGACATTTGGCCACTAGAGGAAGATTCAGATTAAAGGGTTTCCTCACCCGCCTGGATCTTCTCCTCGAGCTATACCACCCCCTGCCCCTTCCACCTACACCACTACCACCGTCTCGGTGTCACCCGCCGCGAGGGCGTTCATGTAGGCCAGGATGAGGTTGCGGGTCCGGTAGCTGCCGAATTGGGCTTCGTCCTCCCGGCGGACTATGGGGAAGGTGCCCAGCACGTAGGCCGCGTCTTCACGGTCCAAACCATAGAGGTGGAAGTAGAGGGCGCGGAGGTGCGGCGTTCCTCTTCGTTCCAGATGAACGGCGGGCCGTCATAGCCCAAGTCTCGGGCGAAGGGCGCCATGTCGTGGGCCGTGTAGGTCAGGCGGAGTACGTGATCGCGGACCAATTCCCCGGCGGTCTTGTTCCCGAAGTGCCGGTCGTAGTCGGCCGGTGCGATGATGGGGAGCTGTTCTAGGCGGTAGTTGACGAAGAGCCGCCCGCCGTCCGTCTCGGTGTGGCTCAGGTTGTAAATAATTGGGGCCAGCGTCGCGTCGGCCAGCGTCGCCTTTTCCAGCAGTGGCGCGGCTTCCGGGGCGAAAAGCCCTCCGTTGTAGGGCGGCAGCCCGATGGATGCGTCGCCCTTGTCGATAAGCCGGAACAGCGTCATAAGGTGGCCGTAGTAGCTGGCGGCGCTGGCGGAGAAAGCATCTCCATTGGCGGTCCGCCGCGCGATGTCGTCGCGCACCCGGTTTCGCATGCCGTAGTCGTCGTAGCGCGAGTCGTTGACCGGCAGCAGCCCTCGATCTTCGGCGTAGAGCAGGAAGAGCAGCCGGTAGAGGAAGACCAGCGCCGCCTGCCGTGCCGACGCCAGGCTCTCGCCGGCGGCGTCCGCCAAGGCTTCTATCAGTTGGGGGAAGACGCTCTCGAATACGACCCTGGAGAGGTCCTGTGCCACCCGTTCCTCGTAGCGGCGGCCCTCGGCCAGCGCGATTTCCAGGAACGAGGCCGTCGCGCCTTCTTGCGGCGTAAAAGCCTCGCGGCGAAATAACAGGTGGAAGACGCGCAGGGCGTCGTCGTCATCCTGGTCCAATATCCCGGTGAGGTCGGCCTCCAGGTAGCCGCTGGCGCGGGGCCGGGCACGGTAGTCATAAAGACGCCAGATACCACCGTTGGTCAACAGTCCCCATCGAATCCGACCGTCCGTCACGCTGTCGGCAGTGGAGAGATATCTGAGAATCTGGCTGTGCGGACTGCTCGGTTGGACCCGGTCGTCCCGGTCCCTAATGTCTAGAGGGAGGCCGAATCGCTTGCTCTCTTCCACTGCCAAAGCATCCCGGAAGCGTTCATCCGACCGGCTTTTGGAGGCGACACGGCCTTTGGCCTCGGCGTCAGGGAAGAGCAGGTGGTCGGGAATGTCCTCGTGACGGGATGCGCCCTGCTGCGGCAGGTAATCGGCCCAACCCAGGAGTTCCAGCACCGGGCGGACCAGCTCCTGTTCGGTAACGGCCTCGTTGGGGTTACTGAAGTTGCGGAACGCCTGGTACGCTCCGGCGACGCCATTCCTGAATACGGCGAACGCGTCCGGGCTATCAACCGAGGCCGGGCGATCAACCGAGGCCGGGCCATCAACCGAGGCCGGGCGATCAACAGAGGCCTGCCATTCGGCGGTTGCCTTAATGCCGTCGGTCAGGAAATAGCGGGTGAAGAGTCGGCCCTCCACGTCACTCCCTCACGGTCCGTAAAGCCGACGGCACATCCCCGCCCTACCGGTCTCCGCCCACTTCCAGGAGGCTGAGGAAGGCCTCTTGGGGTATCTCCACCTGGCCTACCATTTTCAAGCGCTTTTTTCCTTCTTTCTGGCGCTCCAGCAGTTTGCGTTTCCGGGTGATGTCGCCGCCGTAGCACTTGGCGAGTACGTCTTTGCGCATTGCCCGCACCGTTTCCCTGGCGATGACCCGGCTGCCGATGGCCGCCTGTATCGGCACCTCGAATAGCTGCCTGGGAATGGTGGTGCGCAGCCTGTCCACTACTCTCCGCCCTTGGGCCACGGCCTGGTCCCGGTGCAGAATCATGGACAGCGCTTCGACTGGTACGTGGTTCACCAATACGTCGACCTTTACGAGGGGCGCCCTTTGGTACCCGGAAAAGCTGTAGTCCAACGAGGCGTAGCCTTGGGTGCGGGACTTGAGCTGGTTGTAGAAATCAGCCAGCAACTCCACCAGGGGCATGGTGTAGTCCATCATCACTCGTGACTGGTCGCCGTGCTCTTGGGCGCCATCGCGGAGGGTGCCCTGACCCTGAATGTATTCCATCCGTTTGAACTCGGACCGGCGGGAGTGCATCAGGTCCATAATCACGCCGACGTGACGGCTGGGAGCTACTATGGTCAGGTCCAATATCGGTTCCAGTATCTCGTCGACCTCGTTGGGAGGAGGCAGCTTCGCGGGGCTGTCCACCTTGACGGAGCTGCCGTTGGCCAGCTTCACCTCGTAGGCCACGCTTGGGGCGGTTACGATCAGGGCCAGGTCGTATTCCCGCTCCAACCGTTCCTGGACCACTTCCAGGTGCATCAGGCCCAGGAACCCGCAACGGAAACCGAACCCCAGGGCGCCGCTGCTTTCCGGTTCCATGATCAGCGACGCATCGTTTAACTGCAGCTTTTCCAGAGCGGTGCGAAGGTTATTATAGTCCTCGCCGTCGGCTGGATACAGCCCGGCAAACACCATTGACTTCAGCGGCACGTATCCGGCCAGCGCCTCGCTGGCAGGAGCGCGGACGATGGTCAGGGTATCGCCGACGCTGCATTCACGGACGTCTTTGAGGCCGGTGGCCACGTAGCCCACCTGGCCGGTTTCCAGAAGATCGGTCACACGCGGGGCCGGCGCGAAGACGCCCACCTCCACGATCTCCGCCGACGTGCCGGAGGACATGACCCGCACCCGGTCCGACTTGCCGATGGCGCCATCTTTCACCCTTATATGGGCGATGATACCCTTGTAAGGGTTGTAAACTGAGTCGAACACCAGCGCCCGCGCCGGTCCGGCGGTCAACCCTTGGGGTGGGGGGATCCTGGCGATCACGGCATCCAACACCTCTTTGGCGCCGGTGCCCTCTTTTGCCGATACGAAGAGCATCTCTTCCCGTTTGAACCCGAAGACCTGCTCTATCTCCCCAGCCACTCGTTCCGGCTCAGCTTGAGGAAGATCTACTTTGTTCAGGACCGGGATCAGGTCCAGGTCGTATTCCATCGCGAGCAGCGTATTGGCAATGGTCTGAGCTTCCACGCCCTGGCTGCAGTCCACCACCAACAGCGCCCCCTCACAGGCGGCCAAGGCCCGCGACACCTCGTAGCTGAAGTCCACGTGGCCTGGGGTGTCGATGAGGTTCAACTGGTAAGTCTGACCATCCGGGGCCTGGTGGTACATGGTGACCGCCTTACCCTTGATGGTGATCCCCCGTTCCCGTTCCAGGTCCATCTGGTCCAGGAACTGGGCTTTCATATCCTCGGGGCGGACCGTGCCGGTAATCTCCAGGAAGCGGTCGGCGAGGGTGGACTTACCGTGGTCGATGTGGGCGATGATGCAGAAATTTCTGATAGAAGACGGGTCCATATTGGCTTCATACTAACACGCCATGGCGCCCGCTAACCACAGAGTGCGCGGAGCGGAACTGTTCAGAGTTGGTGACCCGGATACAAAAACAGCCCTATTGGCTATCCTCGACGAAAAACACGTGCCCCTTCCCCCTTGAGGGGGAAGGTTGGGAACCTCTGAACAAGTCCCTTCCCCCCGATGGGGGAAGGTTAGGATGGGGGCGCCGGCGCTCATTTGATAGCTAATACCGTTAAGCTCTCCTCCGAGATTTCGGCTTTCGCCTCAATGACCATAACTTGTTCA
>DAOUHF010000080.1:0-2189 GCA_034428795.1 Dehalococcoidia bacterium | reverse complement strand
AGTCCATGCTGGCCCTTCAGCTCGCCGCCGCCGTCGCAGGTGGGAAGCCGGGTGACTGGATCGTGGGAGCGTCCGCAGTCGATCTCGGTACCGAGGAGACCGGAACCGCCGTGTTTGCGTCTTGGGAAGATGACGGCCCCGAGATCGCCCGCCGCCTGGCTGCGTCATCCATCGGCGGAAAGGGGGCGACTCCGGACGCACCGCTCTACCTAGCCGTGCTGCGCGGTCGCGGCCCACTCTGGCAAGCGCCATCGCGGTACGCGGTGGCCGACGAGACGCCGCTGGCCTTCGAACTGCAGGCCGCCGTCAATCGACTGGACAAGCCGCCCGCCCTAGTGGTGTTGGACTCCCTAGCGGCGATCTACGCCGACTCCGAGATCGACCGCCGCAGCGTCCGCGCCTTCCTGGCATGGCTCGACAAGTGGGCCGAACAGACCGGGGCCGCCGTGCTTATCGTTGCCCATCCGCCCAAGACGGCAGGCGTGGAGTACTCGGGCAGCACCGATTGGCTGGCTGGCGTGCGGGCCATGCTCTCGTTGACGGAGACCTTTGAATAACTCGTTGAGTAGCCCCCGGTGGGTATGTTCCGGCGCGGAAAGGGTGCTGGCTGGGCCCGTTCCGGGGCGGCCCTGACCTCAACGCCTGTTTCTGGTGGCCCGGTCCTGGCAGGATCACCCTCGCCGTTGGGGTTCAGACCGGGCAACTGGATAGTTTGGCCGCCTTCCTCAGGTTGTAGGCCATCAGCTTGAACCACATCTCCACGGCGTTTCGCCCCAGATTACGGTAGCGGACACGGCTGTACCCGTAGCTGCGCTTGAGTGTCCCGAACACCTTCTCCACCAACGCCCGCCGGGGCGATATCAATTCGTTGCGACGCTTCTGCCAGTGCGGTAACTCCCGTTGATGCTTGTGGGAGCGGTGCATGATTCGGTCATTGATCCCCTGAGACTTCAGCCAACGACGCCTCCTCTTCGACTCATAGGCGCGGTCCCCGTACACCGCCCGCTCATCACCGCTAACAAGACCATCGGCCACCTCGCTCTCATAGACCTTGGCCGGGGTAAGCGCCGCCTTCCGCACCAGCCCCGTGCCGGCGTCCACACCCAGATGCACCTTGTAGCCGAAGTGGGTCCGCCTCCCACGGTGGGTCTTGGTCCAGTCCGCATCGGGATCGGCCGGACTCTTGGCGCCGCGGCCCGCCGTGGACGGCCGCCGCACGTGAGCCTTCACCAATGTGGCGTCCATCAACGTCCCTTCCTTCAGGACCAGTCCCCGCTCGTCCAGTTGGACCTCCAGCTCCTTGAACAGGGTCTCGCTTATCCCAAGCTCTTCCAATGTCGCCCGAAAGCGGCTGATCGTCGAATAGTCGGGCGTATCGTCCTGAAGACCCAGCCCCACGAAGCGCCGGAAGGATATCCGGTCCTGGAGCGCCTCCTCCATCTGGGGGTCCGAGAGGTTGTACCACTGCTCCAGCAGCAACACCTTGACCATCATCAGCGGAGGGTAGCTGGGTCTCCCTTCCAGAGCGGAGTGGACTCTTGCCAACAACCGGCCGAACCGGTCCCAGTCGAACGCCTCTGCAATCCGTTCCAGGCGCTCGTTGTGTCCAAGTGTCTCCGGAAGCAGCGATTCAGCTAGTGAAGGTTGACCCATATCGCGGTGCATAACACCCTCCTGACATCTTCGGACTGACTCCACTCATATTCGCCCTACCCCAGTAGTTATGCAAAGGTCTCTGAAAACGGGAATCCAATCCCCGACCGCGTAGTTCGAAACTAAGCAGGTGCATTGTGAAACATGCTCTTCAAACCCGCCTTTGGCCTCCCCCTTGGCGACAACCGACACCGCGGGCATCAGCCATCACCGCGGCTTGTAAAATTCAGCGGCAGGCAATAGCCAATCCCGATGTCAAAAGACCTGCACGGACCGGATTGGCCGGGTCGAATATTTTTTCCGTCAATTAGGAGGAACGACACATGCACAGCGACGCAACCACGGTTGACGACTACCTGGACGAACTCGATCCCACGCGAAAGGCGTCGGTCACTGCCGTTCGGGAAGTGATCCTGGAGAACCTGCCCGACGGATACGAGGAGATCATGCAGTACGGCATGATCTCGTACATTGTCCCGACCGCCATATTGGCCGAAACCTACAACGGCCAGCCGCTCATGTACGCCGCCCTCGCC
>DAOUHF010000079.1:0-2187 GCA_034428795.1 Dehalococcoidia bacterium | reverse complement strand
GTTACGTAAACCATTTTGTTCGGGCGCTGCCGGCGCCGGCCCGATTGCGATTTCCGCCGCACTGATTTTCGATCCGTCGATAACGGAAACCGTCTACGGGAATAACCAGAATCCGTCGCCAAGGCAATGCAGTTACGCGGTCCACGCGACGGAATGCGTCATTTTGCCAAGCCAAGGCCAGCTTTGCGGTAACTAGCCGTTTTTGAGACTGCGGTGCGCCTACTGAAACGGCCGGATCCAAATAATTTGCGGGACGTGTTCCCGACGCTGCTGTACCCTGCGGTGAACATGATCCGGTCACACCCGCCCCTCGGAAGGGCCTCAGCTTCTCCATGGCTCAACTCTGGGACGGGGCGGGTTTCGGGTCGCCCATAAACAGGAACACGGACGATGCCGCCGCACCGACCAGCGCGATGACCGCCAGAGGCAAAGCGTAGCTTCCAGCCAGCTCCACCAGCCAGATTACCAAGATCGCCCCAAAGCCTTCCTCGCCAGCCAGGTTCAACGCCATAAGTGTTACTCCGGTGATCGTAGCAAAGTTACGCCGGCCGAAGTAAACACCATGTGCGGCCAGTGTGAGTGGGATCCTGCCGCCAGCGCCAATACCTGCCAGGGCCGCGGACAGGCAGAACATCGGTAACGTCCCGGCGAAACACAAGACACCGATCGCGGCGGCTTCCGCCAAGCCGAAAACGAACATCGCGCGACGGATGGGGACGCGGTCTCCGATCCACCCTCCAGCCAGGACGAACGCCGCCGTAAACGCGTCTCCAAGCGAAAGCACAGCAACAGAGTGGCCGGGAGCGAATCCCAGGTCGCGCATGATCAATAGGCTAAAAAAACCCGCTGGATGAGATCGACAGCACAGTTCCGGCCACCGCCAACATCCAGAAGGCTCTCGCACGCAACGCCTCCCGCCAGGTGTAATCCGGCAGCAAAGTCCCTTCATTATCTGACTGGCCCGGTTGGCCGTCGCCCGGGACAATGGCGACAACACCGTCGGGGTGCCACCCGTCATCCTCGGGACGATTCTTCACCAACCTCGATAGAGGCAAGGCAAGCATCAGGACGGTGCCTGCCACAATCAGGGATGCCAGGCGTGGATGTATCACCACCACCGTCCGCAACACATCAAATACGAAGGACGCCGTAACTGACGGCACCATCATCACGGCCATGGCCATAGCCTTACGGCGTTGGAACCAGTTATTCACCGCCGCAGCGATCGGCAATTGAGTCCCGAATACGCTGCCGACGCTGACCACGGCAACCGACACAAACAGCACCGCCCCGATCCGGTATCCCAAATACAAAACAGCGCCGACGGCGAGCGCCACTAATCCCCACCAAACCAGGCGACGCGGTCCCCAGCGGTCTACGACCCACCCGACAAGCGGTAATAACAGCACCGGCAAGAATCCGGTCAGCAGCGCATGAACTAAACCAAAGACTGGGCCGCCAGTTCGGGCAGCAGGCACTCCACGAAGGGCGATGTCGAGGACGCGGGGCAAGCCCGTACTGCTGCCGCCGATCACTGAGAGGGCGTGTGACAATCAGGTTTTCACCCTCATCCTAACCTTCCCCCATCAAGGGAGAAGGCACTGAGTCCAAGGCGATTCAGGCGCAACGGCGTAGACAAGGGAATTTGTCACCCACCCTCTAAGATCGCCGCACCCACCCAAACTATCCGCCACCCTGGAATCGGGTGGTCGTCGGTTGCACACCGGTTGGCGCGGGGGCATCGTTATAGAGAGTCATTTCGGTGCCTTAGTGTCAAGGCTGAAACCCACCGTGATGGTCAAGCTTCCCGGCAAGGAGTAGCCGCCGTTCGGCCGGACCGTGGTATCCCCGGGCACCATCGGCCTACACATAACACTTGCCTGCGGGACATTTCCCCGCCCTGACCTTGGTCGCCTCGGTCAATATACCATCCAAATGGGCCGTTGTCCGGGATGTTCTCCACATTTTCAAAACTTGCCCAACACGAGACGACATAACGGAGCACGACCGCGACAACTCGGGCAAAAATCAGCCAAATCGGGAGCATCGTGGCGGCGCTGCGGCGTCGATGCAAGCCGATTTCCTACTTACGGCTGCGGCATTGGTGCGGCAAAACCCTCTTGTCGGGCACGGCCGATTTGCCAACAATCTTGCCCATGTTGGACTACAAGGACATCCGGCTGTTGA
>DAOUHF010000078.1:0-1516 GCA_034428795.1 Dehalococcoidia bacterium | reverse complement strand
CGCGCTTCGGGTTGTTCGCCCGGGGCTTCGGCCGCCCACCCTTTTTCATTGCTGCTTAGTGAGCATCAGAATCGCCGCGATGCGCCGGGCGGTGTCGGTGAAGTGCCGCACCTCCTCTGGCCGCAGGTTACGCCCCAGAACCTTGTGCTCCCGGTAGGAGAGCCACTTTTTGAGAACTTGGTAGCCGCCCAGCTTGTAGTTCCAGACAGCCGCAGGGACGTTGCTCCAGCGGGCGTTGTCGTTCATGTGGATGTCGAAGGTGCTGTTGCCCAGAACGTCGGCGGCGTTGTCCAGCGTGTCTCGCTCGAGTGCGGTGAAGTTTCTTGGCGCGGAGTGGCCTGTGCCAGGCATCACGGCTTCGCCTGTGCCGAAGTGGCCCCAGCCGGCGGTGAGGGCAAAGTCTTCGTCGGCCATGTTGTGGCCGTCAGCGGTGGAGGGAACGGCGATGGCCGCCAGCTCCGGGTGCAGCGGTCCTGCGGTAACGCCAGGCACCGGCGTCTCCGGGTCCAGCAGGGCGGCTAGCTCGCGGCCTCGGGCGGCGGAGGCTGCGAGATCGTCCGTAGCTCCCGGCGCATCGCCGTCGGGCCAGCCGGGCAGCGGGATGCGCGGCCACTCCATCCGCAGCGCCCCAGCGTTGGCCTCGCGGTAGGCCGGGTCGTGCAGTACCGCCAGCGCGTGCTGGAACAAGTCCTCCACTCTCAGCCCCAGCCGGTCGAGGTAGCGTTGGGCCGCGGGCGACAGATTGGGGCGGCGTTGCGCTCCGTCGGTGCCGAGTCCCAACCCTTCGTCGCGGAGCCATGCGGGGAACATGCTCGCGCTCCATTCGTTAAGATGAAGCGACGCGATATATTGCGTTGAGACCGTTTGAGATTCAGTTGCGTCCCTTCGCAATTTAGGAACGGCGGACAACCAGAGATTCCCTTCGAATACATGCGGTCTGTAGTCGGGGCGTGGGCGGTCAAGCAACTTACTATCCGCTTCCCAGTAGAGCCAGCGGTTATCGAATGGCCGGTATGCGTGGCGAACGAAGCTGGACTCGGTCGGGCCACCCCGCTGGTTCAATGCGTCACGAACAGCATGGGCATCGTATATTCTGGTGGAATCCATTACCGAAGGGTAACGCCGCGCAATCTCTTCATGGCTCAATTCGGAGTTGAAATAGTCCCCCACCCGCTCCTTCAGCCGGTTAAGGTCAACGTCTATCAGGAACGAATCGCGACTGGTCTTGACTCCTGGAAACGAAGTTGGAAGCAGATCGGGCAGCGACGGCCAGTCCTTCCAACCCTCACCCATAGACATCGGCTTAAATGGCAACCCAATTTCAAGTGGGGGCTGCATTTCCGTGTATCCGGAATTGATTTCAGCGGAGTCTAGACTGTTCAGTAACGCCGACCGCCGTTCTTCAGCCCTTGCCTGATGAAAGTCTCGATAGCGGATGCGCCCGTTTACGATCTCACCGGAAATATGACCCGACCTCGAGAGCAGTGTGATTGCCGTGCCTATCTTGATGCCCGGC
>DAOUHF010000077.1:0-1796 GCA_034428795.1 Dehalococcoidia bacterium | reverse complement strand
GGCAGTCATCAACCCGGGCGCCAGCGTCTTCGGGCTGTCGGCCAGCCTCGCCGGTGCGTCCATGTGTGCTTGCTTCTGTTGTTGCTCCCTACTGGCCCGGCCCGCCGACCGTCAACTCCAGCCGGTGGGCCAGCTTCCTGCCGTCCCCGGTGCAGATGGCGCCCTGGGCGTGGCAGTCCGTGGTCTCCGGCAGGGTGATCGTCACGTCGCCGTTGCCGCTGGGCTGCACCGTGATCCGCCAGCCGACGTCGCTGCCCTGCTCCAGCCGCTGCGCCTTCTTGACCGTTCCGCCGGTGACCGTGAAGGCGTGGTCCCGCAGGGTCTTGTAGCTCAGGCCGAACTCCTCGCTGAAGCGCAGCTCGAAGGTGAAGGCGCTCTCCCCGTCGTGGGACGTGGCGACGTTCTCCAGGCTGGCGGTCAACGGCGGAGGCGGCAGACCCGCCACCGCATCCGTGGCCGCGCTGGTCAACTGCTCCTAGTGGCCCCGGTCGTCGGTGAAGCTCACCCGCACCTTGATGGTCTTGCCCACGTCGTCGGAGGCCAGGGTGTAGGTTGAACCGGTGGCCCCGCCGATTTCCGAGTCCGTGCTGCCGTCGTTGGAAATCCACTGGTAGGTGAACGACACGTTGTCCAGCCCGTCATCGTCGGCGATGCCGGACGTGTCCGCCGTCAGCGTCCCGCCCACCTGGGCCGTGCCGCTGATGGCCGGTTGGCTCGTGGCCGGGGTAGGAATACACCTGAGAAACGACCTCTTTCGCCCGGACCGGGTACTTGGCCCGCGTTCACTCTCCTGTGGGTGGGCGTATCTCAGCGAGGTTGAAAGGCGTAGCCCGGCACGTAGCCGCCGGGCGGCAGCCAGGCCCGTCCCAGCGGCCCGGTCTGGTCCACCAGCTCGCGGTGGGAGGCCAGCAGAGGCACTTGGACGCGGGCGCGCTCCATCTCGCCCTGGGCCACAGCCAGGAAGTGGGTCACGGCGATGGGGTCGTCGAAGACCACCAGGACCAGGGGCTGGGCGCCGTGGTCGTCGGTGGGGCGGTGGGAGGAGTAGTAGCGCAGTTAGGGGGCGATGCGGGCGGCCATTGTCGCCGGCCGCACGGCGCGACGCTCCCACGCCAGGAAGAATGGTCAGGTGTCGCTGCCCCGCCGCAGCATCCCGAAGGCGTCGGGGTGGATGGAACGAAGCTGTCCCTGGTGGCGGAAGTAGCGCGACGCCCGCGGGGGCGGGTCCAGCTGGCCGACCTGCCGCGAGCGGGATCGGGTCTGGCCGGCCAGGGCGGCGATGAGGTCATGGACGGCGGCGGTGTGCTCGATGTTCCGCAGCAGTTGTCGGCTGCGCCTGCCGGGGACGCCGCGCCAGTCCGGTTCGGCGTTCCCATCCACCAACGACGCGCTCCACCGCTGCCTGGCCGCGCCCGGTGCGGCTCGGTCCCGGCGGGAGCGCATCGCCAGCCCCCTATCGGTGAGGGCCAGGCGGCGTTGTCCCTGGACGGCGGCGGTCGCCATCAACCCCAACTCCGCCAGCCGGAGAGCTACTTGGGATAGCCGGGAGCGTTTGACCCCCAGGAGCGTCCCCAGGTGGGCCGGTGCCAACCAGGGCCAGTCGGAGAGCAGGTCCACGGCCAGCTTCTCCGTTGGCTTGAGCAGCGCCGGCAGCATCCAGTCTTTCCCTAACCCCGAATCCACCGAAGGACACCGATGGACGGCGTGAGGATAGCGGCAGGGTGGGTGAGGGAGCTACAGGGGAGATGGCTGGGCTCCATTGGGGTAGATTGGAGGTCGGCGGACGGTCTTCAGTC
>DAOUHF010000076.1:0-26813 GCA_034428795.1 Dehalococcoidia bacterium | reverse complement strand
GGCAGTGACCAACTCTTCAACAAACTCACGGAGAGCTTGCTGCGCCATTTCCTTGATGTCTTGGGTCATTCTGCTTCTGGGCGGAAGTAAGGGTCTGGCAAGCCATTCCGCGAAAGCATCATCAGGCTGATGATGATATTGTTGGTTCAGGGTCTCCTTCATTCCGCTTATGTATTTGAAGCGAGACGCTGTCTGGACGGCCCCAAGGGGGTCGAAGTCATCCTTCGTGAAATTCTTAAACTGCGTAAGATCATTGTCATTCAGAGATTCGAGGTCAACTTGCCAAAACGGCTCCTCATCCATTTTATTTGGTTCTGCTTCGTCGGTGAAAAACTTGTAGATGACGCCGTTGGTAAGTATCCCGATTTTGGCTCCGGCAAAAGGAACGAAAGAGAAGTAGCGTCCTAGCTGAATAATTTCGTCAGTGGAAAGCCTGTTTGATAGCTGTTTACACTCCATGACAATGAGGGGACGCTCCCCCGACATCAACGCGTAGTCGGCTTTCCAGCCTGTCCTGGTCCCAAAATCCGCAGTGTATTCAGGTACTACTTCTGCCGGGTTGGCATCATCGTACCCAAGTGCTCGTATCAAAGGAAGAATCAGAAACTGTTTTGTTTTTGCCTCATCATCCAGCATCGGCTGCAGGCTAGGTATACGTTCTGCCAAATCCTTGATGTCCTCAATTGCCATGATGAATTCCTTTGCGTTGAGTTTGTAGATTGTCGTTGTGTAAACGGGCCCTTACGGTGAGTCGGCGTCGGCAACTTCCCTGGCCTCAGCCAGCGACACCGAGGGATAACCTCCCCAAGCCGATGTTGCGCCGCTTGCCCCCGATGATCAAGCGCTGAATCCAGCGCTTGGCCCCCGTGTCCTCCATCTTTAGGTTCAGTCCTTTGCCAGCGGCGTACATTCCGGGGGTTTTGAGCGTCTTGACTTTAGCGGCGGAGAGTGCTTGCTGTTTCCTTGCCGGTATATGCCTTTCCAGCATACCTAAATGTATACCAACTTTCATCGGAATAACCTGGACCAGTCAAGCGATAACCCGGCCGCTGCAAGGTTGATTCAGCCTCAAATCGCTCGAAAACTGGGGGTGATCGAATATGATGGTGGCGGGAGTGCGAGGGAGTCGAACCCACCTACCTCGCTCGTCACGAGGCATAACGGATTTGAAGTCCGCAAGAGCCACCGGGCCCCATCCACTCCCGTAGATACGATAATTGGGGTTTCCAGAGGGCTCTTCGCCCTCTGAACCCTGGTTGACACGGTGCGGCGGCTATCTGGCGGCCCCGTAGGCCACCTCTTTCGCCGCCGCATCGTAGTCTTCACTCGACTGTTGGACCAAAGGCCAAAGCCGGGCCTCAGGCTGATTCGCCCTAGCCGGTGTGCTGCAAGATAAACTCGCCGATGCGTTCGATGGCTTTTTCACCTTCGGGCAGTATGGGGGCGAAGGTGTGCCAGACGTGGGGCATGTCGTCCCAAACCTCGACCTCCACCGCCACCCCTGCTTCCCTGGCACGCTCGGCCAAGGCGTTGGTGTCGTCCAGCAAGACCTCGACTCCGCCCACCTGCATCAGCAGAGGAGGCAGGCCGCGCAGGTCGGCATGGAGGGGCGAGGCCAAGGGCGCTCTGGGGTCTTTGCCGTTCAGGTAGACTTTGGCGATTTTCAACAGACTTTCCCGATCGACCCACGTGTCCGCTTCGGCATTGGTGATCATGGACTTTCCGGTGGCCTCCATATCGGTCCAGGCCGAGATGGGGATCCCGGCCGCGGGCATGGGTTCGCCGGCGTAACGGAGGGCCACCAGGGAAGACAACACCAAGCCGCCGCCGGCCGAGTCGCCGGCCAGGGTGATTTTCCTGGGGTCGATGCCTTGGTCCAGCAGCCAACGGTAGGCGGTCAGAGCGTCTTCTATGGGGGCGGGAAAAGGGTTTTCCGGGGCCAGGCGGTAGTCCAACCCCAAGACCCGGGCTTTGGCTGCCCGAGACAGGTGGGCCAGCATGACCCGGTGGGTCCGCATGGAACCAAACACGAATCCGCCGCCGTGGAAGTAGAGGACCACCCGGCCCTGGTCGGCCCCGGGCGCGGTTATCCACTCAGATGGCACGCCGCCGGCGCCCACCCTCTCGGTTTCCACGTCATCGTCCCAAGGCAGCGTGGAAAACATCTTTTCGTAAGAGAGCCGGTCGTGTTCCACAGTCTTCCGGACTTCCGACGTCCAAGTCCGGATTATTTCAAGTACGGCGTCAAGTTCTTTGCTGGCTGCCATATTGGTCCTCCTGCCGAAAGGTCCAGGTGGTGAGGTGTGGCCTCGCTGCGCCAAATCCTGCCCATAATAGTACCGGTGCGTTACTCCCGCAAGTGCGAGGGCGGTGTGCGGGCGGTGCTCGGCCGGTCATATTAGTGGCCGCTTAATAGCTCGGCTTGGTGGGAAATGGAGTCAACTGGAGCTCATGGGTCCAACAGGACTTGTCTTGGGTGTGTAGATAATAGAACGCCTCAGCAATCTTAACGGGATTTATTATCACGTCCGGTTGCTGCTGGGCGCGGGGCAAGGCCCGGGTGCCTGGAGAATCAATGAGGCCGTCTATCACGACGTTGGCTACGTGCACGCCATGCTCGGAGTATTCCTCCGTCAGCACCTGCGCCAGGGTGCGCATCAACACTCTCGGGTAGTACAGCGACTCTCCGGTCATTCGTTTTCGTCCGCGCAGGGACCACGCGTTGTTGGAAATCAAGAAAGAGCCTTCGCCTCGCTCTCGCATGGCGGGCAACACCTCTTGGGCGACCAGGAACGGTCCACGGCTGGCAATGTGCTGCGCGGTTTCGAACATTTCGACCGGGAGGTTTTCGAGTAATTCTTTCTCTGGCGGAAGGTCCCGCCCCTCCAGGTAGCCCGCGTTGTAGACCAGGACATCCGGGTCACCAGCCTGTTCCCGAATCTGGGCGAACGCCTCCGATATGGATTCGCGCGATACCAGGTCCAGCTCGACAATCATGCTTTCGCCGTCTTGCTCTCGGATCGCCTTTTCCAATGCAGAGGCATTGGCGGCATTACGGGTCGTCAGCACGACGAAATAGCCCTCCTTTGCAAACTTTTGGGCTATGGCGCCCCCCACGCCCCAGCGCGCGCCGACGGGCATGTCGCTGTCATCCAGCGCCTTACCGTGCACCAGTTTGGTATTGCGGCCATCCGACTGCCACTTGGATGTCGCCCCCACCACGACGGCGACCGGTTTGCGGATCGAATTCATGTGGACTCCTTTTCTATGAGAGTAGGCCGTTGAGTTAATCGGACGCAGTTGACGCTCTGAGGCTCCTTCATTATATTGACCTGACAAATCCCGAATATATATATGGAGGAGATTATGGCAGGTTCTGTACAGCAAGAGCACCAGGCCGCGACGGGTTCTGTTGAGGATGTCCAACAGTTTGACGCGGTTATCATCGGAGCCGGGCTTACCGGCCTTTACCAGTTGTACCGGCTACGCCAGCGCGGCCTGTCGGTGTGCGTCTTTGAAGACGGGGCCGGGGTTGGAGGCACTTGGTACTGGAACCGGTATCCCGGCGCCCGTTTCGACTCCGAAAGCTACACCTATGGGTATTCCTTTTCGGAGGAGCTGCTACAGGAATGGGACTGGAAGGAACACTTTTCGGGTCAGCCGGAGAACGAACGTTACCTGAACTATGTGGCCGACAAATTCGATCTGCGCCGGGATATCCGATTGAATTCAAGGGTGTCGTCGGCAGTCTACGACGAGGCGGAGAACCAGTGGGAGATACACACCGAGAATGGCCACCGGGCGCGGGCGCGATTTCTGATTGCGGCCGTGGGCGTGCTATCGGCCCACTATATTCCCGACTTCCCCGGAGTCAACGACTACCAGGGTGAATGGTGCCACACAAGCAGGTGGCCCGAGGAAGGCATGGACCTTGCCGGCAAGCGGGTGGGTGTGATCGGTACCGGCGCAACCGCCATTCAGCTTATTCCGGAGATCGCCAAAGAAGTCGCGCATCTGACCGTATTCCAGCGTACGCCCAACTACGCGGCGCCATTGCGCAACTCGGAAATCGACGCCGAGACGCAGCGGGAGATCAAGGCCAACTACCCTGAAATCTTCAAGAAATGCGAGGAAACCTCTGGCGCGTTTCTTCACGACGTGGACCCGCGGTTGACCTTCGACGTAACGCCGGAAGAACGTGTGGCGAAGTACGAAGAGTTGTGGGCCCAACGCGGCTTTTCCAAATGGATGGGCAATTTCCAGGACATGCTGACGGATGACGCGGCGAATGAGGTATACGCGGAGTTCGTGCGGAACAAAATCCGGGAGCGTATCCATGACCCGGTAGTAGCGGAAATGCTGGTGCCCAAGGACCATCCGTTCGGCTCCAAACGCATCCCTTTGGAGACCAACTATTACGAAGCTTACAACCGTGACAACGTGTTATTGGTCGACGTGAGGCAGGCCCCCATCGAATCGATTACTCCCAAGGGCGTCAAGACTCAAAATGGCGAGTACGAACTGGATGTCATAATCTTCGCCACCGGATTCGATGCCGTCACCGGCTCGCTGACCAGGATGGACATCCGAGGCGTGGGCGGCCTGACCATGAAGGATAAATTTGCCGAAGGCCCTCGAACCTTTTTGGGGATCCAGAGCTCCGGCTTTCCGAATTTCTTCATCGAAAACTCGGCAACGAGTTGCAACTTCCCGAGGTGCGCGGAGTTTGTGGTGGAATGGGTAACCGAATGCATCGGGCGGATGCGGGAAGGTGAACAGGTACGGATCGAGGCGACGGTGGAAGCGGAGGACAAATGGGGGGAGGAAATCGAAAGGTTGAGCGTCGACAACATCTTGACCAAGAGTAACTCCTGGTTCGTGGGAGGCAACATTCCCGGGAAAGCGCGTACGCTCCTGCTGTATCCCGACAACGCGATCAATTATCGCGCCCATTGCACCGAGGTAGCAGCGAACGGCTATGAGGGATTCGCGGTTGTGTAGACCCTCTCCCTGAGGCCGAGGCGGACGAAGGAGCGGCGGTTCCAGGCCGGTAGTCCCCGCCGGTAGTCCGATGATCAGCGAACCGCCGACGGATCAAAAAGGCGCCGCTTTTGGGGCGGCGCCTTGGGGATGCGTTGTTGGGCGAGGGCTCCTAGCTTCCCAGGACGGAGTCGATCTTCTTCTTCAACACGCCCTTCGGCACCGCGCCGACTATCTGGTCCACCGGCTTGCCGTCCTTGAAGAAGATCAGCGCCGGGATGCTGCGGACGCCGTACTGCATGGCGATGTTGGGGCTGCTATCGACGTCCAGCTTACCCACGCTCAACTGCCCGTCGTATTCCACCGCCATGTCGTGCACCGAAGGGGCGATCATCTTGCAGGGCCCGCACCATTCAGCCCAAAAATCGACCAGGACGGGAACGGTAGAGTTCATCACCTGAGCGTCCCAGTTCTGTTCGTTTACCTCTATCGGTTCTGCCATGTCCATCCTCCGAATTCGTGTCGCATCGTTCGCTCCCGTGGCAAATCAACCCATTCAGGGCAAGTTACCGCCGGGCGTTAGGCTCAGTTTAAGTCCCGGCTCTCTCCCGGTCAACCGATAATGGTCGCGGCGGCTCGCTTCAACCCGCTCCCGCAGCAGCCAAAGTCACCCGAAACCAGGCAACTTGGATTCGCCAACCTACTGGATTATAGTGGAAGGCCGATGGATGCCAGCCAGGTAAAATTTGACCAGCCGGACCAGCCGTCCGGGACTCACGGTCCCGAACGGTCCTCCGCCGGAGACAGGCTCGACCTGACCCTTACGGCGTGGGGCAGACTGGGCGAGGCCATGGCGGAACACGAAGGGCAAAACGTATTCGTGTTCGGCGGCATCCCCGGCGAACACGTCGTCGCCGAAGTCGTGCGGGTGCACCGCAAGTACCTCTCCGCCCGTGTTATAGAAGTCGTCGAACGGTCTCCGGACCGCATTGAGCCCGAGTGTCCCTATTTTGGGGAGTGCACCGGTTGCCAGTGGCAGCACTTGGACTACGGTGCCCAATTGGAGGCGAAGAGGGATAAGGTGCTCGACGCCTTGGTCAGGGTCGGCGGTCTGGCAGCCCCGACTGTCGCTATGGTAGCGCCGTCGCCCGACCGCCTCGGGTACCGCAATCATGCCCGGTTCACGGTCAACCGCGGCGGCGAACTAGGGTTCGTCAACCGGGAGACTCGCCGATTCGTCAGAGTTGACAACTGCCTGCTGATGCACGGGGGCGTCAACGCCCTCTTGACCGAATTGCAGGACCGTTGTCAGGAAACGACTCAACTATCCATCCGCGCCGGAAAACACTCGGGCGACGCTCTGGTGCAACCGAAGCTGCTCAATCCGGCTATCGCGGTCCCGACCGGGCAGAAGCGTTACGTGGAAAGGGTCGACGGGCATGATTTCTTCGTTTCATCTCCGTCTTTCTTCCAAGTAAATGTAGAGCAGGCGGCCTTTGCGGCCGAGACGGTCCGCCATCACCTGGCCCTTGGCCCAACCGACGTGCTGGTGGACGCCTACGCCGGAGTGGGCGCCTTCGCGGTGCTGCTGGCCCCTTGGGTCGAAAGGGTGATTGCCATTGAGGAGTCGGCGGCGGCTGTGGCCGATGCCCGAGAAAACTCGGCAGGCTTGGACAATCTGGAATTTCTGACGGGCCGCACCGAAGAATTACTCGGCGGTTTGCACCGGAAGCCCGACGCGGTGATCCTTGACCCGCCCCGGGCCGGGTGCCAGGAGGGGGCGTTGGCCGCCTTGGTGGATTTACAAGCGCCCAGGGTGGCTTACGTGTCGTGCGATCCCGAAACCCTGGCGCGGGACCTGAGGGTGCTGGTCCGGGGCGGCTACTCCCTGGAACAGGTGATACCCATCGACATGTTCCCACAGACCCACCACGTGGAATGCGTGGCCGTACTGCGCTGGGCCGGCGTGCCAACCCCGTTGGTCCTGGCTTCGGCCTCACCCCGACGCCGGGAGATCATGGGTTACCTGGGACTGGACTTCGAAGTCCAACCCGCCGATGTTCCCGAAGACCCGCTTGCCGGCGAGACCCCCGTGGCAATGGTCGAAAGGCTTTCCCGGGACAAGGCGTTGAAAGTAGCGGAGTCGTGGGACGCGGGGTTCGTGATTGGCGCCGACAGCACAGTGGTGCATCTCGGCGAATCGGTCGGCAAGCCGTTGGATGACGACGATGCACGGCTGATGCTGCGGAGGTTGAGGAACACTACCCACCACGTAGCCACCGGGCTTACGGTGGTGAACGCCTCCACCGGTCAGTCCGTCACCGGCAGTATGATCTCGGAGATTACCCTGCGGTACATCACCGACGATGAAATCGAGGAGAGCCTCGCCTCGGGCACGCCCCGGGACAAGGCCGGGGCCTATGCGGTACAGGACCCGGCGCTGCGCCCGGCGTCTTCCTGGGAGGGCTGCTATACCAACATCGTGGGCCTGCCGGTCTGCCGGCTCTTGGAAATGCTGGACGAATTGGGCTACCGGCGGCCGGCGGATTGGGTTATACCAGCCCCGGCAGTCTGTAACTCGACTTGCCCTTCGACCGGCGCCGGCGCGGCCCCGAGGGAGGCTGCGCTGTGAACGTCATGGGAGTCGGCATAATGGAGGTGGCGGTCATTCTGCTGGTTGGGTTCCTGGTGCTGGGCCCGGGCCGCTCCATCGACATGGCCCGCCGGACCGGCAAGGTGCTGGGTGACTTGCGGCGGACTTTCGGCGAAGTTACCGACGCCATAGCCCAAGAGGACCGCACCCGACCCCAAGGGACGCCGCCGCCCGCCCCGGGAGTGCCCACGCGCCCCGACCTGCCGGAGGAAGACGAAGGCCCATCCGGCCAGGCAGCGCGGCCTGACTCGACCCGTGGTGTCAACCGGGACTAACCGCGATGCGCGAGCTGTCGATGATGGAGCACCTGCGCGAGTTACGCCGGCGCGTCACCATCTGCGTGGCGGCCATCATCCTGGCAAGCGCGGGCTCCTTCTACTTCTTCGACGAGATGATCGAACTGCTGCTGCGGCCGGCAGAGCTGGTCTACGGGAAGCCCGTCGAACTCATCTACACCGAAGTCACCGAACTGCTCAGCACGGCTGTCAAGATCTCCTTCGTCAGCGGGTTTATCCTGGCTATCCCCGTCATTCTCTACCAGGCCATCATGTTCGTCGCGCCCGGGCTTACGGGGCGGGAGCGCCGGGTGCTCTTCGCCTCCCTTCCGGCGGCCTTGATTGTCTTCGTTGCCGGGGTGGCCTTCGGTTATTTCGTACTAACCCCGCCGGCCCTCAATTTCCTCTTGACCTTCGGGAACGACGTGGCAACTCCGATGATCAAGGTGAGCAATATAGTGGGGCTGATGATACGCCTGCTGTTCTGGATGGGCATCGCTTTTGAGACGCCGCTGATACTCTACCTGCTGGCCCAGTTGGGATTGGTGACCGCCAGAGGACTCGGCCGGTTCCGGCGTTACTGGGTGGTGGTGGCGTTCCTTTTGGCGGCATTGATTACCCCGACCGTCGATCCGGTGAACCAGGCGTTCGTGGCCGTCCCGCTGTTGGCCCTATACGAAATCGGAGTCCTGCTGGCGCGATTTGCCGGCCGGAACCGGCAAAAGGCGGAAGCGGCAATCATGCGGCAATAGGCAACCGGCGAGTAGGAGTATGACTGCCAGAATCGACGTTCCCTACGGGCAGATCGCGGATTTCTGCAAACGGCGCCACGTCAAGCGAATGGCATTGTTCGGTTCGGTGATACGGGACGACTTCACGGATGCAAGTGACGTGGACGTGCTAGTGGAATTCGAGCCGGGCCGCACGCCCGGGCTGGCCTTTTTCGCCATGGAGCTGGAACTAAGTGATTTGCTAGGCAGGAAGGTAGACCTGAATACGGAGGGTTGGCTCGGTCGGCATTTCCGGCAGCGTGTTCTGGACGAGGCCGAGGTGATCTATGTCTCGGAATGACCCGTTGATCTTAGTCCGGGATATGCTGGACCACGCCAAGGAAGCGGTCGAGATGGCCAGCAAGGGAACCTCTGAACAAGTTATGGTCCAAGTTATGCCCGTTGAGGCGAAAGCCGAAATCTCGGAGGAGAGCTTAACGGTATTAGCTATCAAATGAGCGCCGGCACCCCCATCCTAACCTTCCCCCATCGGGGGGAAGGGACTTGTTCACAGGTTCCCAAGGTTAAATGTGATTAAAAAAAGGGCCGGAATTTCCGGCCCTTCTGGTTTTCGTTGGTGTCTCCGGGCTGTCTAGTATGGGCCTCTCTCGTCGTTCCCCTTCGTGACCGGCGCCGCCTCCGGTTGGGTCTTTTCGTCCTCGCCCATCAAGGCGGACTTGAAGGTGCGGATGCCCTTTCCCATGGAGGACCCGATCTCCGGCAGCCGCCTTGCCCCAAATATCAATAGAATGACAACGGCTATGATGGCGATCTCGGGGAAACCCAAGCCCCCAAAAACCCGCAACGGAATTATCGACATTTTCGACCCTCATTCATGGCGGACATCACGCTGGACGTCATGGTGGACGTGTGCGGTCTATGGTAGCAGAAACGTCAATGCCGGACAATTGACCGGCCCTCGTATCTGCTGTTAACGTAACGTGTCCGCCGGTATAATCTTGACTCGGGCGGGGGTTGATGGACTCTAACTACGATCTCGCAATAATCGGATCCGGGCCGGGTGGCTACGTTGCCGCCATCCGCGCCGGGCAGTTGGGTCTGAAGACCGCCATTATCGAAAAAGAAGCTTTGGGCGGCGTGTGCCTCAATTGGGGCTGCATCCCCAGCAAGGCCCTTCTCAAGAACGCTGAAATTCTTTCCTACATCAACAGGGCCGATGAGTTCGGTTTCTCGTTCCAGGGTTTTCACGCCGATTATTCGGCCGCCGTGGCCCGCAGCCGCCGGGTGGCCGACCGGAACACCCGCGGCGTGGCCCATCTTCTGCGCAAGAACAACGTCGAACACATCCAAGGGACGGGGCGTCTGGCCGCCGGCAACAGGGTGGAGGTCGCGGACGGGCCCGCCATCGACGCCAAAAACGTCATTATCGCCACCGGCTCCCGCCCGCGTTCCATCCCGCCTCTGCCCATCGACGGCGACCGCGTCATTACCAGCCGGGAGTCGATAGTGCTGGAGGAGTTGCCGGCCTCGGTGGTCATCGTCGGCGGCGGGGCCATCGGTGTCGAGTTTGCCTACATCTACAAGATGTACGGGGTGGACGTGACCGTCGTCGAGCTGCTGCCGCGCCTCGTGCCCAACGAAGACGAGGACATCAGCGCCCAACTGGAGCGGGCTTTCCGGCGGATGGGAGTAAACGTCCTCACCGGCGCGGGCGTCACCGGCGTAGAGACCACGGCCAACGGGGTCAGCGTGTCCGTCGACCAGGGAGGAGCCACCCAATCACTGGCGTGCGACAAAGTGTTGGTGGCCATCGGCGTGCGGCCCAACATCGAAGAGATCGGCCTGGAAGCCGTGGGAATAGGGTTCGGTCCGGCGGGAATAGAAGTCGGAGACAACATGACCACCAACATTCCCGGAATCTACGCCATTGGCGACGTTACCGGCAAAATGCCGTTGGCCCACGTGGCCTCGGCCCAGGCGACGATAGCGGTGGAGCACATCGCGGGGCTGGAGCCCCAGCCATTGGACTACACCTACATGCCGCGGGCCACTTATTGCCAGCCGCAGATTGCCAGTTTCGGGCTTACGGAAGCCCAGGCGCGGGAACAAGGCTACGACGTCAACATCGGCACGTTCAACGTGATGGCCAACGGCAAGGCCCTGGCCATGGGCGAGACCGACGGGCTGGTGAAGCTGGTGGTGGACTCGCGGTACGGCGAACTGCTGGGCGGGCACATGATCGGCCCCGAGGTCACCGAACTGCTGGGGGAGCTTTCCATGACGCGAATGCTGGAGGGCACTACCCTGGAATTGGGATGGGCAGTGCACGCCCATCCTTCCATCTCCGAAATGCTCAAGGAGGCGGCGCTTTCCGCTCAAGGGCGAGCGTTACACATGTAAAACGTCCGCCTCAACCTTTCGTCTAAGCTACCGTGAATAAAATCAGCCGTAGCCGAGGCGGCCCGCCCGCGGCGCAAAAATTTTCTAAGGAACCTCCGAATAAGTCAGCTACATGGCGGCGAAAGCCCGAATCCCGGAGGGTAGATTAGGGAGGTCAGCTATGCAATGAACGCCGGCGCCCCCATCCTAACCTTCCCCCATCGGGGGGAAGGGACTTGTTCAGAGGTTTTCTAAGGTGCGATTTGTTAACCGGGTAAGGTGGCGGTATACTAGGGGACAATCTTGGGGAGCCAACCCCGCGAACTGTGGACCGCCTGAAACCAAATGGGTGTTCCCGTTCCGCCTATCCTGCCAAAAGACCGTCTACCTGAGGGGCGCAAGTCCCGCCAGACGGCAAAATAGGAGCGCTTCGATGGGACTGGGTACGTTTGACTTCGCGATGGCGATCGGGGGCGAGGCCGGGCAAGGCATTGCCACCCCTGGAGACATCCTGGCCCGTATCGTCGTACGCCGTGGTCTCCACCTCAGCACCTACAACGCCTACCAATCGATAATTCGCGGTGGGCACATTTTTCTGACGCTCCGCATTTGCGACGAGCTCGTCCACAGCCACGGCGACAAGTTGGACCTTCTCCTCTGCCTGAATCAGGACACCATGAACCGTCATCTGCACCTCATGGGTCCCGGCAGCCGCGTCGTCTACAACGGCGACACCACCACTCCCGGGGAGTCCAACGGCGCGGATTTGTGTCCCATACCGGTTGCCGAATTAACCCAGAGCCGCAACCGTTTGATCCAGAACACGGTGGCCATGGGAGTGGTCATCTCCCTTCTGGGGATCGAGTTCGAGGTGCTGGAAGAGAGCCTCGCTCTCCGTTTCCAGCGCCAGGGTCAGGGCGTAGTCGACGAGAACGTGGGTGTGGCCCGAGCGGGTTTTGAATACGCCGTAGCTAACTTCCAGGAGTTCCCCCAAGCCATGCCGGTGGGACCCAAGCCGTTGGCCGTATGGTCGGGGAACGACGCCATCGCCATGGGGGCCGCCGCCGCCGGCGTCAAGTTCTACGCCGCTTACCCGATGAGTCCCGCCTCCGGCATTCTCCACTGGATGGCTTCCAACTCCCGGAACCTCGGGATTATGGTGCGGCAGGTCGAAGACGAGATCGGCGTGGCCAACATGGTCGTCGGAGCAGCCCATACCGGCGTCCGCGCCATGTGCGCCACCTCCGGAGGCGGATTCGCGCTGATGACGGAGGCTGTGGGCAGCGCCGGTATGATGGAAATTCCCGCAGTGTTCGTCGACGTCCAGCGCGCCGGCCCCTCCACTGGGGTTCCCACCAAGACGGAACAGGGCGACCTCTGGCAGGTGCTGGGCGCGAGCCAGGGCGACTACGAGCGGTTGATCGTGGCCCCTTCCGATTCATTGGACGCTTTTGACACCATGCCGGTATTGTTCAACCTGACCGACAAGTACCAGTGCCCAGGGATACTCGTATCCGATCTGTTCATATCCGAGGGCCGCTACAGCGTCGACCCCGACGCCATTGACATGCACCCCAACATTGACCGCGGGGCGTTGATCACCGAGCCGGCCCCGGCCAACGGTTACCAGCGGTATCAATACACCGAGTCTGGCATATCCCCACGGGCCGTTCCAGGAATCGAGGGGTACGTCCACATAGTGGCCACCGACGAGCACGACGAAGACTCGACGTTGATCAGCGACGAGTTCACCAACCCCCACAAGCGCCGCATGATGGTCGAGAAGCGGGCCCGGAAGCTCGAGGGCGTATTGAACGACATCCCTGCTCCCGAGCTGGAAGGCGCCACCGACGCCGAGGCGACCCTGGTGGGCTGGGGTTCCACCTACGGGATTGTCAAAGAAGCGATCAAAATGCTGGGCGAGCAGGGAGTGAAGGCCAACCAGCTTCACATAAAGTGGATCGTCCCCTTCCATGCCGACCACATCGACTCCATCCTCAGGGAAGCCAAGCGGGCCATCGTGGTGGAGAATAGTTTCTCGGGCCAGTTCGCCCGCTACATGAGAAGCGAGACGGGGTTCAAGGCTCACGGCCACATTCGGAAGTATGACGGCGAGCCCTTCACGCCCCACCATATCGTTGACGGCGTGATCGAACACATCAATGCGAACACCGACTGTTACGTGCCCTACCAAGAAGTGATTGTCTAAAAGTTATTTTCTAACGAGGTGATGAAATGACGACAGTTGGCGTAGCCAATGGCAGGCCGGAGATACAGTTGACCGCCCGGGACTTCAAAGGCCAGGTGGACCCTGACTGGTGCCCGGGTTGCGGCGATTTCGGCGTGCTGAACGCCCTGCAGCGTAGCTGCGCCCAGCTGGGCCTGCTGCCCCACCAGATACTCACCGTCAGCGGCATCGGCTGCTCGTCCAACCTGCCCGGCTACTTCAACTCCTACGGGATGCACACCCTCCACGGCCGGGCCCTCGCGGTGGCCACGGGCGCCAAGATGGCCAACCACGAGTTGACGGTTCTGGTAACGGGAGGCGACGGCGACGGCTACGGGATCGGCGGCAACCACTTCGCCCACACCGCCCGCCGCAACGTGGACCTCACCTACGTGGTGATGAACAACCAGATTTACGGCCTCACCACCGGTCAGGTATCGCCCACCAGCAGCTTGGGAATGAACACCAAGAGCACCCCCTTCGGCAGCGTGGAAACGCCGGTCAACCCCATCACCTCCTCTATCATGAACGGGGCGACCTTCGTGGCCCGCGGCTACAGCGGGGATGTCCGGCAACTGACGGACATCATCATGCAGGGTATACGGCACCGGGGCTTTTCCTTGATCGACGTGTTCAGCCCCTGCGTGACGTTTAACCACGACAACACTCACCCCTTCTTCAAGGAACGGGTGACCAAGCTGGAAGACGAAGAACACGACACCAGCGATTGGAAGGCCGCCTGCGAGAAAGCAATGTTGTGGGGCGACACCATCTACACCGGAATTTTCTTCAAGAAAGAGGCGCCCTCCCTCGACCAAGCCGAAAAAGTCCTGGAGAGTGAAGGCCCCTTGGCCAACCGCCCCCTGGGCTTGGACGAAGAGCAGGCCAAGCGGATCATCCAGCGGATGATGTAGCCGACGGGACCGCATCAGCAACACGAGTCATCCCGGAGTTTCTGGCAGGGATGATGAACGAGAAAGAACGAGTTGCCCACCTCCCGGGAGGTGGGCAACGTCATCCCGGCCCTGTAGCGATGACGTCATCCCTCCCGCCATTCGGGCATCCCTCCCGCCATTCGGGCATCCCTCCCGCCATTCGGGCACTCCTGCCGCCAGTCGGGCACCCCTGCCGCCAGTCGGGCACCCCTGCCGCCAGTCGGGCACCCCTGCCGCCAGTCGGGCACCCCTTCCGTGAGTCGGGCACCCCTTCCGTGAGTCGGGCACCCTTTCCGTCATTCGGGCACCCCTTCCGTCATTCGGGCACCCCTTCCGTCATTCCGGCGAAAGCCGGAATCCACGTCGCCCCCCGGTGTCGTATCTCCGCGAGTTGGCGCAAAAGCACACTGCACGGCGGGATGTGTTTGATGGATTGGCGTGGATGGGCTTCAGCTACCTCAGGAGTTGCCCAGGAGTTGCCCGAAGGCCGGAGTTGACCTGCTATCAGAGTTGGGGTTACGTGGATTCCGGCTTTCGCCGGAAAGACGATGGTGATGGGGGTTGGGGTTACGTGGATTCCGGCTTTCGCCGGAAAGACGGGAGGGTTGCCATTAGATCCTAACCTCTACGCCTGCCCGAGGTACTCGGCGGTGGTGCCTATGGCGTAATTGGCCTGGCCGGTGAGCAGGCTCTCCACTGCGGCCCTCGCGGTATCCAAGGAAGTGAAGCAGGGGATCTGGCGTTCAACGGCGGCCCGCCGGATGTTGAACCCGTCGCGGAGCACCTCGCTCACCCCGGAGACGGTGTTCACCACCGCGCTGACGCTGCCGTCGTTGATGACGTCCACCACGTTGGGATGGCCCTCGCCCAGCTTCTTTGTGGTCATGGTAACCGGTACGCCCATGGCCGCGATCATTGCGGCGGTGCCTTCGGTGGCGTATAGCCGGCAGCCGGCGCTGCTCAATCCGCGGATTATGGAAACCGCCTCGGCTTTGTGCTGGTCCGCGATACTCAATAAGACCCCGCTCTCGCTGCGCAGGTTGAGGTTGGCGGCGAGGAGCGCCTTGTTGAGGGCGCTGGAAAAGTCGCGGTCAATGCCCATAACCTCGCCGGTGGACTTCATCTCCGGCCCCAGGTGCCAATCGACTCCCACCAATTTGGCCATGGAGAACACGGGGGCCTTCACCCCCACCAAGTTCTGAACAGGCCACAGACCGCCTTCGTAGCCCATTTCGGCGAGTTTGTGGCCCAGCATGACCTTGGTTGCCAGCCTGGCCACCGGCACCCCGGTGACCTTGGAGATGAAGGGAATCGTGCGGCTGCCCCGCGGGTTTACCTCCAACACGTACACCGTGGTCGATTCCGCGTCCTTTTGGGGCACCCGTGGGCTGCGGTAGGCGGGGCCGCCGTGGATTACGAACTGAACGTTCATCAATCCGCGCACACCCAGTCCCAGACCGATGCGAGTGGTGTATTCGACAATCGTCTCCACCTCGTCCCGGCGCAGGTTCAATCCGGGGTAGATCGCCATGGAGTCGCCGCTATGCACTCCGGCCCTCTCCACGTGCTCCATGACCCCTGGAATCAGGACCCGTTCCCCGTCGCAGATCGCGTCGACCTCGCACTCCTTCCCTTCCATGTAACGATCAATGAGGACCGGTTTGTCGGGGGAGAGCTCGGTAGCCGCAGTCAGGTACCGGATGAGCTCAGAGGCGTTCTGGACGATCTCCATTGCCCGCCCGCCCAACACGTAGCTGGGCCGCACCACTGCGGGATACCCAATGTTTTGGGTAACCTGCAGGGCTTCCTGCACCGAGGTCACGGCGGCGCCGGGAGGCTGTGGTATCCCCAGCCGGGAAAGGAAGTCTTCGAACTTTTGCCGATCGGAGGCAATGTCGATGGCCTCGGCGCTGGACCCCAGTATGGGTAACCCGGCCATGGACAGCACCTGGGACAGGTCGATGGCCGTCTGCCCGCCGAATTGGACCACCGACGGCGGCGGGTCGCCGTCCCCGGTCTCGTTTTCGATGATGTCCCGTACCGATTCTTCGTCCAAGGGCTCGAAGTAGAGGCGGTCGCTGGAGTCGAAATCGGTGGAAACCGTTTCGGGATTGGAGTTGACCATTATGCTGCGCACACCCGACTCGGACAGCGCCCAAGCGGCGTGAACGCTACAATAATCGAACTCTATTCCCTGGCCGATCCGGATGGGCCCGCTGCCGATAACCAGCGCCTTCGCGCCTTCAAGGGGCAGAGCCTCGTTTTCCTCCTCGTAGGAGCTGTAGTAGTACGGTGTAACGGCGTCAAACTCGGCGGCGCAGGTGTCAACCGTCTTGTAGACCGGCCGCAGGCCCCACTGGTGGCGGAGATTGCGCACCTGCTCGGGGAGCATGTCGGCCAGGGTTCCCACCTGCTCGTCGGAAAAGCCCGTGCGCTTGGAGCGATAAAGCAGATCGGGCGTCAACTCCTGAGACAGGAGCTCCCGCTCCATTTCGACGATGCGCCGCAAGGCGTTCACGAACCAGGGGTCGATGAAGGTCCGCCGGACCAGCGTATCGACGTCAACGCCCCGGCGCAGCGCGGTCATCAACGCCCAAAGCCGCTGGTCGTTGGGGTCCAGAGGCAGGCTGTCGAGGGAAAACTCGCCGTCGGAACGCCAAGCGGAGTCCTCCCACAGGAGGGTACGACCTCCGAGTTCAAGGGACCGGGCCCCCTTCTGTACCGCGGATTCGAACGACCGGTCGATGACCATGATCTCGCCGGTGGCCTTCATCTGGGTGGTGGTGCGGCGGTCGCCGTGAGGGAACTTGTCGAAGGGCCATCGCGGCATCTTCACCACGCAGTAGTCCAATGCCGGCTCGAAGGCCGCTTTGGTCTGTCCCGTCACCGCGTTGGCGATTTCGTCCAGGCGCCGGCCCACGGCGATCTTGGCCGCCACCCGGGCGATGGGGTAACCGGTGGCCTTGCTGGCCAAGGCGGAACTGCGGCTGACCCGTGGGTTGACCTCGATGACGTAGTAGGGGGATTCGGGCTGCCAGGTGAGGCCGATGGCGTCGGCGACCTTGGGGTGGGGTTGTAAAGCGAACTGTACGTTGCAGCCGCCTTCGATGCCCAGCCCTCTGATGATCTTGAGGCTGGCGGTCCGCAGCATCTGGTACTCTTTGTCCGACAGCGTCTGGCTGGGGGCCACCACTATGCTGTCGCCGGTGTGGACCCCCATCGGGTCCAGGTTCTCCATGTTGCAGACGGTGATGCAGTTGTCGGCGCCGTCCCGGATCACCTCGTATTCGATCTCTTTCCAGCCGACCAGCGACCGTTCCAGGAGTATCTGGGAGATGGGGCTGGCCGACAGGCCCGACTTGGCTGTGGCCTCGAACTCCTCTTCGGTGTACGCGATGCCGCCACCGCTGCCGCCGAGGGTGTAAGCCGGGCGAATGACCAAGGGAAGCCCCATCCGGTCCGCCGCCTCTCTGGCCTGCTCCAAGGAGCCCACGGTGACGTTCTCCGGTTCCGGCTCGGCGATTTCGTGCAGGAAGCTGCGGAAGAACTCGCGGTCTTCGGAGCGGCGGATCGTCTCCAGGGGGGTGCCCAGCATGCGGACGTTATACCGGTCCAGCACCCCGGCGTCGGCCAAGGCCACCGCCAGGTTGAGGCCGGTCTGCCCTCCCAACGTGGGCAAGAGGCCATCGGGCCGCTCCCGCCGTATGATTCTTTCGAGGACTTCGACGGTGAGCGGCTCGATGAATACGTGGTCGGCGATGCCCTGGTCGGTCATGATCGTTGCCGGGTTGGAATTGACCAGGACTGTTTCGACGCCCTCTTCCCGGAGGGCTTTGCAGGCTTGGGTGCCGGCGTAATCGAACTCCGCAGCTTGGCCAATGACGATTGGGCCGGAGCCGATTACCAGCACCTTTTTTGGTTCAACCTTGATATCGGCCTCCCTTTGCGTCGGGGCGCCGGCCGCTGCGTCCGGGCGCCCACCGCCGCCAGCCGCAGCGGTTCGCGTTAAAATATTGGCAAAACGCCCGGCAACTTGACCATTTTTCTGGACTGCAGGGAGTTGAGCAACTGGAACACGAATGAACCGAACAAGCGTCCGTCCCAATCGGCGGCATCCGTTCCGGGCATGTTCTGTTCCATGCGAGGAGGAATGCAGAGGTGGACCAGCGCATGGTCGGTGGGCTCGATTTCAAACCGGCCCAACGAGATCAAGGGCTGCCCTTCGATTTCGGGGTCCACCGCGTTAACCATGAAGACCCAACGCTCACCGATTGTTCCTTTACCTGCTCCTACCCTGTAGAGATAGTCGCCGCAGGAGTAGCCGCCGACTTCCTGGTCGAGCAAGGAAGTCATACCGGCAAAGTCCACGTCCACCTCCACATCCAACCCCCCCTCCAGCAAAACCATAGCGAAAGATGACATTAAATAATTCCTCCAGTGAATGCCCGCTTAGTGGGGTGAGAATCCGAGGCAATGCAAGATTGCCTGGTTTCTCAAGCTATATGTGTCTGACCGGCTATTTCGGTTATCGCACCTCCGTTTGGATTTCGGCCACCTGGTGATCAAGCTCCGAAATCGTCCACCATCTTCAGGAACCGGTCGAACAGGTACTCGCTGTCCTGGGGCCCCGGCGAAGCCTCGGAGTGGTATTGAATTGAAAAGAGCGGCATATCCCGATGGGTGAGTCCCTCAACTGTTTCGTCGTTCAGGTTGATATGAGAGATTTCCAGGCCAACTGGCAGCGAATCGGCACTTACCGCGTAGCCATGGTTTTGGGCCGTAATATAGATCCGGCCATCGGAAAGGTCTTTGACGGGGTGGTTCCCGCCCCGGTGGCCATACTTGAGTTTGAAGGTTTCAGCGCCCAAAGCCCTGGCGATTATCTGATGACCCAGACAGATACCCATTACGGGGACCTTGCCCAGCAACTGGCGGGCGTTGCCGACGACGTAGTCCAACATCCTGGGGTCGCCGGGACCGGGCGATAGCAGCACCCCTGACGGGTCCATTTCCAGCAATTCCTGGGCCGGCGTCGCCGCCGGCACCACGGTCACCTGGCAGCCCCGCTGGCGTAAATGCCGAAGAATATTGTATTTGAGCCCGCAGTCGGTTACTAGGATTCGGCGGCCCGATTCGGAGCCGTTTTGAGCGTTGGGCTGCCACTCGTACCTGGTGTCCGTGCTCACAGTCTCCACGTAGTCGTAATCGTCGTAGGCTGGAGCGGCGGTAATGCGCTCCAGAGCGGCTTCCGGGGAGCCGGTGGTAATGGCCCCCTGCAGTACTCCGCGAGTCCGGAGGCGGCGGGTCACGGCCCTGGTGTCAATTCCGCTGATCCCCGGGATTTCCCGACTGGCGAGGAACTCGTGAAGGGTGCGGGTGCTGCTGCCGTGACTGGGGCTGTCGCAGTGCTCCCGGACGATCAGGCCGGCCACCTGGATAGCGCTGGACTCATGGTCTTCTTCGCTGATCCCGTAGTTGCCGACCAGCGGATAGGTCAAGGTCACCAACTGGCCGGCATACGACGGGTCGGTCAGCACCTCCTGATAGCCGGTCATGGAAGTATTGAAGACCACTTCCCCCATACCGTCGGCTGCCGAACCAAAAGCGAACCCGCGATGTACCGACCCATCCGCCAACACCAGGCTGGCCCGAGGAAACACTTAGCTCACCGGTCCCGTCGTGAAATCCGGCTCCCGAGAGCCCTTCGGCGCGGAGTCTGAAATCGTGTCCGCAAGTGGTTGGCGGTTGATTGGAAGCATAGGCCCCTGTCAGGTATGGAGTATCAGGTCTGGCGCCAGAAAGGCCGGCCGCCCCGCCACGAAGCTGGCCTGCACCAACCCCTTCAGGGTTGTGCCGTCCAGCGGGGTGTTCTTGCCCTTTGAGGCGAAGCTGCGGGCGTCCACGGTCCACTCCCGGTCCGGGTCGAACAGCGCAACGTCGGCGGGAGTGCCCGGTTGCAACGACGCGAATGGTGCGAAGCGCTCTCCAATGACGGCGGCCGGCCCCGAGGTCAGCCGGGCCACAAGGCCGGGCAGGCTGAGCCTGTCTTGATGGACCAGTTGCAGGCAGGAGCCCAGGGCGGTCTCCAACACGCTGATCCCGAAGGACGCGTCTTCGTAGGTGACCTGCTTGCTGGCGCCGTCGTGGGGCGCGTGGTCCGTGGCGATGGCGTCGATGGTCCCTTCCGCCAACGCCTCCACCAGGACGTCCGCGTCGCGTTGCGTCCGCAGGGGAGGGTAGACCTTGGTGGCGGTGTCGTAGGCGTAGGGGCTAGCCGATGCGCCTGCCAGGCCGCGGGCCCCCATAACCCACTGGTCGGTGACTGTGAGGTGGTGGGGGCAGACCTCGGCGGTGACGCGAAGATTCATGGCCTTGGCCTGACGAAGCAGCGCCACGCTTCCAGCGGTGCTCAAGTGGGCCAGGTGCAGCCGCCCGTTGGTCATCTCGGCCAAGGAGATGTCCCGGGCGATCATCGCTTCTTCGGCCGCGGCCGGTATGCCGGGCAGCCCAAGGCGGGTGGCAACGGCTCCTTCGGCCATGACGCCGTTGCAAGAGAGCGACAGGTCTTGGCAGTGGTTGGTGACCGGGAGCCCGAGGTCGTAGCTGTAGGTCAGGGCCAGGCGCATCAGGTTTGGGTCTTCCACCGGGTCGCCGTCGTCGCTGAAGGCCACGACACCGGAATTGGCCAGCTCTTCCATGTCGGCAAGCTGCCGCCCCTTCCGTCCCTTGGTCACGCAGCCGATGGGGAAAATCCTGACGGCGGCCTCGCTGGCGGCGCGGGCGTGAATGAACTCCACCACCGGTTGAGAATCAATGGGCGGGTCGGTATTGGGCATGCAACACAGGGTGGTGAAGCCGCCGCGGGCGGCAGCCTGAGACCCGCTGGCGATGGTCTCTTTGTATTCGTACCCCGGTTCCCTCAGATGGCAATGGAGGTCAATGAATCCGGGGCTGGCCACCAGTCCCCGTCCGTCAATCACCTGGCAGCCCAAGGGGACTTGTTCCGGCGCGACGTCTCCCGCCGCCAGTATCACGCCGCCGCCCATCAGCAGGTCGCCGGCCCGGTCCCAGCCCCGGACGGGATCGATGAGCCGGGCGCCGCGTATGAGGACCGTCTCTGAGATTTCGCTTGCTCCGGTCACGTCTACCCCTCGCCGCCTGCTCCGTTATTCGCCGGGTCGTTATTTGAGTTGTTGACTGCCGGCACGGTCCGGGGGCCAGTCGTCAATTGATAGAGCACCGCCATGCGTACCGCGACCCCGTTGGTAACCTGCTCTTCGATGACGGAGTTGCCGCCGTGGGCGATGCCGGAACTGATCTCAATTCCTTCGTTCATGGGCCCAGGATGCATCACGAGGGCGCCGGGCCTGGCCCGTGCCAGACGTTCGCCGGTAACCTGCCAGCGGCGGATATACTCCCGCAGGCTGGGCAGAAATCCACCCTGCTGACGCTCCGCCTGCAGGCGCAAAGCCATGACGACGTCGGCCTCTTCGATGGCCGAGTCAAGGTTGGTGTCGATTTCAATCATGGACGAAAGCTGGGGGCTCCCAGTGGCGGACGAACTTGCGGGGCGCAGAAAATCGTGGGGCATGAGAGTGCCGGGTCCGGAAAGCACCACCCTGGCGCCCATTTGGGTGAAGCCCCAGATGTCGGAACGGGCCACCCGGCTGTGGAGAACGTCGCCGACTATGACAACCTTGCGCCCCTCCAGTCCGCCCAGTTTGGACTGGGCCGTGTAGAGGTCCAGCAACGCCTGGGTGGGGTGGGCGTGAATGCCGTCGCCGGCGTTGATAACGCTGACCCGCTCGAGATTGCGGGCCAGGAAGTTGGGTGCGCCGGAATGCGGGTGCCTGACCACCAGGGTGTCTACTCCCATGGCCTGGAGGGTGAGGCCGGTGTTCAGCAGCGATTCCCCCTTGTCGGCGCTGCTTCCCGAGGCGCTCATGTTGATCACCTCGGCGCTGAGCACCTTGCCCGCTTCCTCGAAGGAGATGCGGGTGCGGGTGCTGGCCTCGTAGAACAAGGTTACCACCACCTTGCCCCGCAGGGCCGGCGTCTTTTTGATGTCGCGGCCCAGCACCTCGGCCATACCGCGGGCCGACTCCAGGGTGGCGGTCAACTCGGTCCGCGAGTAGTCGTCCAAGTCCAGCAAGTGCTGGCGCGGAGGGAGGTTGCCGGACCGGGGGACCTCCTGGATGGGAGCGTCTTCAATGGTCCTAGTGGTCGTCATCTCCACCCATCCTCACTCACCGTCTTCGTCTGTAAACGTGGGAAGGCCCAAGGTCCTTTTGGCCAACACCACTTCATCCACGTTATCGCTTTCCATCAAGCGGACCTTTACCAAGTCGTCCCAACCGGTCGGGATGTTCCGGCCCACGTAGTCGGCCCGAATGGGCAGTTCCCGGTGGCCGCGGTCCAGCAGGACCGCCAATTGCACTTGCCGCGGGCGGCCGAAGTCGTTCAACGCGTCCAGGGCGGCCCTCACCGTGCGTCCAGTGAAGAGCACGTCGTCTACCAGGACAACCCTCTTTCCGGCGATGCCGAAGGGCATTTCCGTGGGCCGCACCCGCGGTTGGGCCCGCTCCTGCAGGTCGTCCCGGTAAAGGTTGATGTCCAGGGACGCCACCGGGACTTCGGCGCCTTCGAAGGCCGCCAGGTTGGCGGCCAGCCGGCGGGCCAGGAAGACGCCGCGGGTGTGGATGCCGACCAGGAGAACGCCGGCAACGCCCCGGTTGCGCTCCAGTATTTCATGGGCGATACGGGAGAGGGAGCGACTGATGCCGCTTTCGTCCATAATCTGCCGCTCGTCCATCTTCCGAACTCCACGCTCCCCGGGCCAAGAAAAAACCCTTGCCTGAAAGGTGGCAAGGGCGTCCGTTCCGTGCCGGAAGGGCCTGCGGCGAGAGCGGGACATCCAACTTTGCCAGCCTCTCTGGACTGTCTTAAAAGTGTGTCCGTTGTTCTATTCGATTGTGCGTCTATCCTACCAGACGGCGCGGCGAATTGTCACGACCGCAGTCTAGCGGGTAGTGTCTCATTTTGAATTTGCGGATTTCCGGGGGCTCGTAGGGGAAGAGCCGGGCTTTGATAAGGCGTTGTCAGTTGCCTCAGTCCGAGGTCGCCCCAGTCCTCATCGTCCAACCAGCCGTGCTTGCCGGCCAGCTGCGTGGCCTCTATGCGCGGTGGGAGCGGCTTGGTTGTCCGCCCTAGTTCCTTCTTTGGTCGTGTTCATCGCACACCTGCCAGTTGTTCAGCGTCGTCGATGTAGGCGGCGGTGGCATGGATATCCTGGATTATGGGCTCCTCCGGTTCGCACACGCCATCGTAGAAGCAGGAACCATGCAGGTCCTGCATCCGTTGGCTGTACCTGTTGGCGAGGCTCTCCAGGTCCGCACTTTGGTGGCGCAGACCACGAATGTTCCGATAGGTTACACCGGAGGTTCTCGGCTCCCGTCCGGTGTGCCTCAAGATGAGGGCGTCAGTCGCCCGTTTGGTGGCACACCACGCCTTCTCGGCAGCGTCGCGCAGATCCCCGGCTTCCAATAGCCTCAGCGACTCCGAGTGCATGAATCTGGCGTCGGCGAATATTCCTGCAACCGTACGAGTCTCTGTTGTCACTGTTCCACTTCCCAAAGCAACTTACCGCGAACGGTAGGGGGAGTTGACACTCAGGCAACTCCCCCGCGACATTCTAGTCGCCACAGCACAGCTATACAACCGCAGGCATCTAAAAACGTTGTTTGTTGTCCCTTATGTGCAGTTTCGCAGACATCTGTCGCCGCTAATATCTCGCCGCTGGCATGTACCGAGGCTCGGCTGCCACCCAGCGGCTTACGCCGTTACCCGTTTACGGCGATTGGTCAGGTAGTCGACCAGGACGAACTCGCTGAGATTGGACGCACTGGTGTAAAAGGCCCGGCCCCGGTTGATGCGGGTCATACGGTCGACGAAATTCACCAGTTGGTAGTTGTTTTCCAGCATGAACGTGTTGATCTGGATGCCCTCCTGGCTGCACCGCCGCACTTCTTTCAGTGTCTCCTGCTCGGTGCGGTAGCTGGGAGGGTAGCTGAAAAACGCCCGATCGCCTTCCAAATGGGCCGTCGGTTCGCCATCGGTGATCACGATAATCTGGCGCGTCCCCCCCTTCTCGCGGGAGAGCATCTTGCGGGAGAGCATCAGGGCGTGGTGCAAGTTGGTGCCCGACACCCAAGCGTTCCAACTTACCTTGGCCAGGTCTTCTTCCTTGATCTCCCTGGCGTAGTCGGAGAAACCCACCACGTGAAGTGTATCCCTGGGATATTGGCTGCGGATCAACGCCATGAGAGCCAGGGTGACCTTTTTGGCCGCCTGGAAGTTGTTGAACAGGCCCATAGACCGGCTCTGGTCCAGCAGCACTATGGTGGCGGCCTTGGTCATGTGCTCGGTGCGGTGCACCTCGAAGTCCTGGGGGCCCAGCCGCACCGGCACCTGGGGGCCGCCCCGCAGTACGGCGTTCTTTACCGTGGTCTGCAGGTCGATCAGGAACGGATCGCCGAACTCGTAGGTCTTGGTCTCGCCCAACAGGTCACCGTTGGCGCCGCGGGTGTCCGTCTGGTGGCTGCCCAACCGGTCCTTCTTCAGATGGCCGAATACCTCTTTCAACGCCTTCTGGCCGATACGGCGGATGCCCCTGGCCGTCAGCTCCATCTTTTCGTCGGCGGTGATGTACCCGGCATCTTCCAGCAGTTTCCGCAACCGCTCCAATTCCTCCCAGGCGCGACGGGCCTCCTCTCCCAGGAGTTCGGCCAGCTTGTCAGGATCGATGTCCCGCAGGTCGCCGGTGCGCATGGCGTCCTGCAGGGCGGCTTCAAGCTGGTCGAGTTGCTGCATCTCGCGCATCATCTGCATCGCCTGCTCCATGGTCAGGCTGTCGTCGCCCAAGAACGGGTATTGACGGCGCACGTCGTCCATCGGCATGAGCTGCTCCATCAGGTCGGCGAACCGGCCCATTTCCTGCCGGGTCGCCGGGTCGAGAGCCTGCATCAGCGCGTCTTCCATCTCCCGCCGGGCATCGGGCGACATACTGTCGAGCATCGACTGCATCTGCGCCAGTTGCTGCTGGAGCATTTCCATCAGTTCGTCGAAACTCTGGGGCGGGTTGGGGCCGAACATCGGTCCCCACTGTTGCATGAAACTGTCGAAATCGGGCTCCCGGCCCGCCAGGCGGTCGCGCATCATTTCGTTTAGCTGGCGCATCATCTCGCGGGTAGCCGCCATGTCTTCCGGGCTCATGTTCTGGACCTGCTGTTGCATCTGCTGGGAGATATTCTGGGCCATCTGGCTCTTCAGCATGTCCAGCAGGTCCTGGAACTTCTGACGGGCTTCAGGGTCCATGAAGTCGTACTCCATGAGCTCCTGCAGTTGCCCGCCCACTCCTTCGGGCAGGTTATCCAAGCGCTCCCGGTTACGGTCGGCGCGTTGCTGGAGCAGATTCAGCAGCGCCTCTTGCTGTTGCCGGTCCTCATCATTGGCCTCCGAAGGGGCTTCCGAATTGGCCTCCGAATTGGCCCCAGGATGGGCCTCCGGGATATCCTGCCGGGCTTCATCAAGGCGGCGCTGGATGCCGGACCGTTCCGTCTGGATGATGTCATCGAGGCGCTCTTTCAGGTCGTCGAGCACCGAGTCCATGTTGTGTTGCTGCATCTGGTCCCGGCGGCGGTCGCGCAACTGCTCCATGAGGTCGCGGAGCCCGGGCATCTGCTGGCCGTCCCGGTCCTGCATTCCACGGCGGAAGAGGTCGCGGAGGGCCTGCATCACGTCGCCCTGGTTCAACACGTCCTCCGACAGAAGGTCCATGAGCTCGTCGGCGTCGACGTCGAAGATCCGCTGGGTGCCGTCCCATTGGGAATACCTGAAAGTACGGTAAAGCATGGGGCCTCCCTCACCGGCTCAAAAAAAGGCTAAGAAAGAGGGGCTGGTGGGTCATGGGAGCCATCATAACCGTTGGATTTCGTGATTCGCAAGGATTTCCCCTGTTCTGAACAGCGGCTCGGATTTGGAGCGGCCGGCTAGTATTACAACGACGGATTGCCGAATAAGATGGCTGACGGTTCTTGTCCAGCTACGAATCAGCGATCTCGAGAAGACCGCAGCGGCACTGTTCCAGATTCAATTTCTTCGCAGGAATCACCTCGCCAGTTAATCCGTCGTTGTAATACTAGCAGCCCGTCCGAGAAACACGGTTGGCGAGTGGTTGAATATATAATGGTCGCAGTTCAGCAGCATGGAGCCCTTGATGAGCAAGACCTACCTTCCCTACGATCCCAACCAGCAGTTGCTGTTGCCGGCGGCGTTGCAGGAGTGGCTGCCCGAGGACCATCTGGCCTACTTCATTTCCGACATCGTGGACCAGTTGGACCTGTCGGACATCACCGCCCGCTATGAGCAGGAAAGGCGGGGCGGGCCGCCGTACCATCCACGGATGATGGTCAAGGTGCTGCTCTACGGCTACTGCGCCGGGGTGGCCTCCTCACGCCGCATCGCCCAGCGTCTCCACGAGGACATCGCGTTCCGGGTGCTGGCGGCGAACAACACACCCGATTTCCGGACCATCTCGGACTTTCGCAAGGACAACCTGGCGGCGTTGTCCGGCTT
>DAOUHF010000075.1:0-2450 GCA_034428795.1 Dehalococcoidia bacterium | reverse complement strand
CGATAACGACTTCCGCTCCCACGCCACTGACCAAGATATCGAACGTGCGCTGGAGGATGGATTCGCGCAGGGCGTGGCCTCCGCCATGGCCGACGGCATCATCACCCGTGACGAGGAGGAGCGCCTCCGAGCCTTCCGGGACCGCCTCGCCCTGGAGAACAGCGCCGCCGACCAGGGCGCGATGTCCGAACTGGACCGGGCCGGGGCGGACCGGGTCGTGATGGAGGCCAGGCTGGCAGCCATCTCCGTGCAGGACGGGACGGCCACCTTCAAGACCTGGCCCTCAGCATCAGACAGGCGGGCCTGGGCCAGGGTGAAGCCAACAGGCTCCCCATCCGGGCTTGGGAAACGGCCGTCCAGGGGGCCCTCGAAGACGGCCTCCTCTCCCTGGACGAGGAGAACGCCCTCGCCAAGTACGCGGACTATTTCTCCCTGACTCAGCAGGACCTGGATCGGAACGGCGTCCAGACGAGCCTCGTGCAGGCCGCGGTGATCCGGGACGTCACCCAGGGCATCATCCCCCAGCGGCAACGCGTGAACGGAGCCGTCCCCTTCAACCTGATGAAGTCGGAGCAGCTCGTCTGGGTCATCCAGGGAGTTGACTCCCTGGAGACGGTGGTGCGCCGGGAGCGCCGCGGCTCCTCCCAAGGCCTCAGCATCCGGGTGGCCCGGGGCCTGTACTACCGGCCCAGCACCTTCCGGAGCCGGCCCATAGAGTGGGAGGAGACGGTCCACGCCGACACCGGGGCGCTGGGCCTAACGACCAAGCACATCTACTTCGCCGGAAGGCGGAAGCCGTAAGCGGTTCCGGGTCCGGTACGACAAGATAGTCGCCTTCAAGCCCTTCAGCGATGGGTTCGGCATCATGCGGGACGCCCAGACCGCCAAGCCCCAGACCTTCCGGACCGGCGACGGCTGGTCCGCCTACACCCTGGCCGTGAACCTGGCCCAGATGTAGCCGGTCTCGACCCGAATCCGGGCCGCAACAAAGCCACTGGCTCTTCAACTGCTCAAGCAACCGGATACTCACGGCGCACCGGCGGAAGGGGGCGGATATGCGGCGCCCCACCAAACCGGAGCGCCTCAGCGCGCAGATGCCGGGCACAACGGGGGCAGGACCGCCAATTGCCTCCACACCAGATCTTCACCGGAAACCGCCGCTGCTTGAGACCATATTTTCACCATCAGTCCACCCAAATGGGCTATGATCAACCTCTTGGAAGCGATCGAGAACCGGCTCATGCCCACGCCCAGCACGGGACCGGCCCTTAACAAGGGCCGGACGGTCCATCGCAACCCGGAAAATAACCGGGCGACCCCCGGGGATAACCGATCGAGCATCGGGATTATACAGCTGACGGGAAACTACCCAATCTGAGGAGCAGAACCACTGCCATGTCGAAACTACTGTATTGCGCGATATTAGTCGCTCTGACGACCCTCTTGGCCTGTTCCGGCCCGGAGACGAGTCCATCCCCAACCGCCGCGGCCCAGGCCCCGACGGCCGTATCCATTCCGGCTCCAACCACCGCTCCGGCAGAAGCCCCGGCACCGACCGAAGCCCCGGCGCCGACCACTGCTCCGGTAGAAGTCCCGGCGCCGACAGAAGTCCCGGCGCCGACCACCGCGCCCCCGGAAACAACTCCGGAGTCCGGAATGCTCGTCCCCCTCGACATGAACGATCCGGAAGCCTTTATGTCCCAGCTGTCCAAAGGTGAGCAGTCCTGCATCTCGGAAACCGGAGACCCCCGGCAGGTGCTGATGCTGATGCGCGGCCCGGGCCCCGGCTCACCACAGGATGTCCAGGATGCCCAGGAGTCGGTCCGGTGCCTGGGGGACGAAACGCTGCTCCGGCTGTTCCTGACCGGACTCATCGGCCAGACCGGGCCGCTGAGCGCAGAGACATCCACCTGCGTCCGCCGCGGATTCCAGGACTTTGACATCGCCGCCGTGCTGCTCTCCTCAAGCATGGGACCCGGCGGTGAAGGGACCGCCATGATGGGCGGCATGGCAGGATTCGTCCTGACGCTCTCCTGTCTGAATGAGGAAGAATGGCAGATTGCCAGCCCCCGCCTGGGCCTGGGACCAGACGACCGGGAGAGCCTGCAATGCGTGACGAGCCAGTTGGGCGGGCCCGAGGGAGTGGCCGCAGCGATGCAACCCAGGGACGGGGGGTCTCCCACGGCCTACATCAACGCCGCAACGGCATGCGGACTGCAGATGGTCGGCGCTCCGGGACCCGGAATGCCCGGCCCCACCGGCATGCCCGGCCCCACCGGCATGAACGGCCCCACCGGCATGAACGGCGCGGGACTCCTCATCTCCGATCTGTCAGACGCCGAGCTGTCCTGCCTGTCGGAAATCGGAGACCCCCAGCAGTTGGTGACGCTGATGAACAGCCCGGACCTCGCGTCGCCGCAGGAAAGGGACGCACTGGTCGAATGCCTGGA
>DAOUHF010000074.1:0-1836 GCA_034428795.1 Dehalococcoidia bacterium | reverse complement strand
TGCGGGCCACGGCGTCCTATACCGACAAGTTTGCTTCCAACAAAAACGCCCAAGCGGTCTCAGCCGCAGTGCAGGCCGCACCCCCACCGCCTCCCGCACCCCAACCGCCGCCCCGGCAACCCGCACCCCAACCGCCGCCGTCCAACACTGCACCGGAGTTCCTTGGCACTCCAGCCACCCGCGAGGTCCCCGAAAACACGGAGGCGGGCAGGAACATCGGCGCTCCGGTAACGGCCAACGGCCAACGACCCCGACACCGGCAATACACTGACCTACACACTTGGCGGAACGGATACTACCTTCTTCGACATCGACACATCGACCGGCCAGTTGCAGACCAAGGCCGCCCTGGACTACGAGACCAGGAACAGTTACACCGTCACCGTGACCGCAACCGATCCGTCCAACGCCACCGGCGAGGTTACGGTGACCATCACCGTCACCGACGAGGACGAAGGAGGGTCGGTGACCCTGTCTACGAACCAGCCGCGGGTCAGTTCCGAGCTGTCCGCCACCCTGAACAACCCGCCGCCGTCCAACACTGCTGAGCGGGGAGAGTCCCGCGAGTGGGAGGTGTGGTTCCCCGCTCATCAACAGGGGAAGCCGGATTCCGGTGTGCCGCCGAAGGGCTCCCATGGCTCCTCAGCCGTGACACCGTTGACGTCCACCTCCCCAAGGGATCCTCATCCTGACCCTCGCCGAAGACCTCGGCCACCCGGGGATCCAGGTGGGGCAGGAGTCCGTTAAACTCCTCCTCGCCCGACGCCCGCCTGAGGTATTCCAGATCCCGCTCCGTAAGGGATTCATGCCAGCAACTGTCCACGGCAATCCTCCTGACTCAATCGTAATGGCGCGGCCTTTGGCCGGTCTGCCCAGCACGACTTCCCCAACCTCGCGGACCGCAGTGCAATGGTCCCTGCCCCCGGAACACCACGCCGAACGGGGCAACCGGGTGTCACCCAAACTGAAGCTGGAAGGGCCCAGCGCAGTCCCAGTCCCGCGTCCGGCATGACACAACAGGCCCCAGGAGCCGGCGTCATCAGGAGCGCGCCCGACAGCGCCGTGACCTCTCACATCACCTTAAGGTGTGCAAAGGGTTTCCCGCCCGAAGGTCTCAGGGGCCGGCCGGTCCGGTCTCGGGATCGACGGTCGTCCAACTGCCAATGTCATGGGCGCAGCCACGCTCGTCGTCCCCGGAGAGGCCCCGAAAAATCATCCTCATATTTCCGATATTCCCTCACGGATTCGCTATAGCCCCCTGCCCCTGGTTGAAGGAGACTCCCGAGCAACCGCGCAGGGAAGATTTACTGCCCGAATTCCCTTTGGGACCAACGGACAGCACCTGGTGTCGGCGGACCGGAAAACCCGCATTTTTCCCGAAAGTTTCTCCGTTGGCCGAGGCGTGGGACCCGGGAAAACGGCCCCCGACCGCCGAGGCGGGCAACAACCCGTGCCGGACCCCGAAAGTTTCCTGCCCGTTCGACGCGGGACCCTCTTGGGGAGCAACCTGCGAAATTTTATAGGCTCCATTCTGGCAAGGCAGGCAACATCCGGGCCGGACCGCGAAAGTTTCCTGCCCGTTCGGCTCGGGACCCTCTTGTGGAGCAACCTGCGAAATTTCATATCCTTCATTCTGGTTGCCCTCCAGGTATGGCCGCCGCCGGTGTTGCCCAAACACCACCGGGTCCGGACGGAGGCCTCGCTCCAGTGCGCCGGTCAGGCTCGGGTGAGGGTGCGGGTTTGGTGGCTACAGGAACGGCTCCGGATCCCCATCGTCTCTGCGAAGGTCCCGGTACTCCAGCATCCGGTCGGCTGGTTGGATCAAGTCCGGCCGAT
>DAOUHF010000073.1:0-1645 GCA_034428795.1 Dehalococcoidia bacterium | reverse complement strand
ATATCGTTCTTGGCGACTGATGCCAGACGGTGGTCTTCGTAGGTACGATATCGAGCCAGTATGTAACGACTCTTAAGCCGGTCGTCGACGAGGATCTCAGTCCCGATCTCGTCTTCTGTGTACCCCGCGAACAGCCCGGAACCGTCGTTGCGCTGCTCAGAGGCACGCTCCACCCACGATTCACCCGGTGATTCACTCGCACCAGAATCCGAGTCGTAATCGGCTGAGCACGCCATGACTCCAAACCCCAGCACCAGCAGACAGACCCAGACACCCAGAAGTGCCCTCTGACGCGATACGCCTGCGATCGACCGGCAGACCCTGCGATGCATCCCATCATGGCAGCTGCTGTCAGACATCTTGGTCTCCATACGTGATCGAGAACATCGGGACCGTCGAGACACCGAACTTCATGGCATCAGCCACCTCATGGCATTTTGCGACGAGATCTCTTGGGACCTGCCAGCTGTAGTGCCTAAAGGTAACCGGCGAACTTCCACGGTTGGCATCGCACAGTCGCCTTAGGTCCATGTTGAATCGTTCGTCGGCGTGTGCTCGGACAGTGGTGTTCCATGTGTCTCCGTGTTGCAGGTGGTGCTCGACTCGGTAGAGGTTGCGCCAGTTGAAGTCATGTCGCATGCAGGCGAACACGAATGACACGGTCTGGGTTCCGAACGTTACGTGGTCGCGGATGTATTGGGCGAGATCGACCAGTACGGGGGTCGTGAACGGCGAGCTGTGTTGGAGGATCATGGCGTTGAGCCACGACTCGATCCCTTCGACGAGGCCCTGTGGGATGCTGCAGCGGTCGGTGATGAACGGAAGCCACGGATACGTCGAACTGGGCGGGTCGAAGGGATCGTCGGCGTCTGTGGGGCAGGTGGGGTGCGCGCCGTAGCAGATGCTGCCCCTAGCGTCGAGGAACCGCTCGAGGGTCATGCCCGCGCCGCCGAGCCCGGTGTTGCCGACGTGTTGCACGTCGGAGTGGGCCTTCTGGGGTGATGGCACCCACACGCTGAGTTGGAACGACCCTGCGGTGACGGTGCCGGTGGGGGCGATCTCGATGAGGTAGTCGCCCGCGGTCAATGTTGGCGACAGCACGGGGTCCGCGGCCGCTCTGGCGGTGGTGAGAGCTAGTTGTTGCACCTGGTTGGGTCCGCTGGCTGGCACGTATCGCCACAGCGTCACCGACGGTGTTCCCCCGCCTGAGGTGAGCGCGGGAGGCGTCTGCCCCGGCCGCATCCGGCGTTGAAGCGGCTCGAGGGCTATTCGTGCTGGTAGGCCGTCTGAGGGAGCGCCGTGGGGGACCGTGAACGAATAGTACTTGGCGCGGCTGCTTTGGCTCAGCGATGTGCACGCCGCGGGCGCGCCTGCACCATAGAGGGAGTACGCGCCTGTCGCGGCGGTGCGGCCCCACCATGGCGTGCCCGCTCCCAAAGCAGTGACCGCACACCCCGACGGCACCGTGGACACGGCCACACAGAGGCCGCCACCGGTGTGGAATGGTGCTTGGCCGGTGGGGCATGCGGCGTTGATTGTGATGCTGCGGGTGTCGGTGCGGCCGGGTTGGGCGAATCGCAGGGTGATGGTGTAGGTGTCCGCGAGTTGGGGGGTGGCTGTGATGGTGACAGCACCGGCGTTGTCG
>DAOUHF010000072.1:0-2473 GCA_034428795.1 Dehalococcoidia bacterium | reverse complement strand
TTCTACATTCAGTGGTGAGTCGGTTGATAATAAGGCCTCGTTTCTGGAAAGCCCGAGCCGGTTCGCGAGCAATCTCCTCGACGGCAACCAAGTCGTGATCCGGGTAACCAGCTATGATGACACCACCATAACCGCCAGGTTCCCGATTACTGGATTACGGCATGAGAAGGAGAAACTGGGCTGCTGGTGATCGTGGGCCATCGCCTGGGCAGCAGGTCTTACCTTTGGCCACAGCCACCACCCTCCCGAGCCCGGCGCCAGCGGATGCGTTCGCTGCGCGATAATTAGGGGTAACGCACAACTACCCCTGCGACTCATGCGATGGAGCATCAGTAGCCCCGTTGTTCGCCTTATTGGAGTTGATTTACGTAACGGTTGTTGGGTGAACCAAGCTGGGTATCAACATGGTTCAGCAGCAAGGAAACGCGGGTCCCAAGTGCTGAAGTTCCGGTTACATATTTCGGAGAGGAAACAGGATCGGACTCGATGTTATATTGGTCTCATTATGGATTGGCTACTGGCGTTCTCGAAATCCGGGCACGCTTTCGCGCTACTGTTAGGCGCCTGGGCGCTTGGTGCTTTCGCCTGCACATTCAATGAACCTTCTCAGCCAGCCCCGACTCCTGGATTGGAAAGAACCATTAGCGCCGCGACAGTGGTCGCCGTTCCCACCAACACGCTCCCTGCAACACCGTCCCCAGACCCGGCTACTACCCTCACTGAAAACGAAGCAGATGCTGGGCCAGCCAATCCCTTCGCAGCTGGGCCACCGGAAACACAGTCTCCAGATCCTGCTCCTATACCCTATGTCTACAACGTGGATGCCGACGCTGCCCAACTCCTTTGCGGCCGGGGGCAAGCACACTTGTATGCTGCAATTCGACGGAACGGCAGTCTGCTGGGGCGCCAATGGCGACTCTGACAAGGGCGAGGCCGACCCGCCGTCCGGCGTATCATTCACCGCCATCGCCGCGGGCTACGAACACACCTGTGGTATCAACGATCGGGATCTGGCGGAATGCTGGGGCGATGACAGCAGTGGCCAATCCATCCCACCGGGCGGTCGGATGACTCACATTGACGCGGGGCGGGTGCATACCTGTGGGCTGCGAGGGGACGGTACCGCGGCTTGCTGGGAAAGCAACGAATACGGCCGGGCACGAGGAACACATTCTGGGATCACTCCGCTGGACCGCCAGCGGGAACCCGCGCCGACTTCGGCGTCGCCGCCGGACACCGCCCGGTCAACACGATCAACGAACCGGAAAACGAACCGGAAAACGCACCAGACGAGATCGTGACCCGTGCCCAGACGATTAGCAACACTTCCAAGACTACTTTTCTGCTTTGTGGCCGCGGCGATGATAATCACGGGTTGCACCGACGCCGGACCGCCCTCAATGCCCGTTGCGTCGTCCGGAGCAATTCCGGAGCTGGAGCCAACAATCAACCTGACCCCTCCTCCCACCGCGACAACAAAACCCTCGCTGCAGGAACTGCCCGCCGCAGGACGAACACCGGGCGGAACCGCCACCCGAGTCCCTACGCCAAGCCAAGAACCGCAGCCGACACCGGAACCGACGATCCCGCCAAAGCCCGAAACATCGTCGGCGGAGCTGTACGCGCGAATCGCGCCATCCATCGCCCAGGTACGTTCGACACACACCCAAGGCAGCGGCATCCTGATCGAAGGCAACTACGTTCTGACCAACATGCACGTGGTGTGGCCCGCCCGGACCGTGAGATTAACTTTCCCCGACGGAACGCGCCTGGACCGGGTGCCCGTGGTCGGGGTGGAGCCGATGGCTGACCTGGCTCTCCTGGGACCCGTGGAGTTCGAAGGGAACCCCTTACAATTCCACGAGGCCAAGGACCTCCCGGTCGGCGCCCGCGTCTTCCTGATCGGCTATCCCGGCGAGGTGGAAACGTCCCCGAAGCCGACCATCGTCGACGGGGTGCTCTCCCGGATCCGGCGCTGGCCGGCCCCGGGCCTCACCTACCTCCAGACCGACGCGGCCGCGGCCGGAGGCCAAAGCGGCGGCGCCTTGCTGGATGCCGAGGGCCGCCTGCTGGGCGTCTCGGGGTTCAAATTCACCGCCGCCAACTACGCGCTGGCGCTGTCATCCAGCGACATCGCACCCATCGTCGAAAAGCTGAAACGGGGCGAACCCGCATCAAGATTGGGAGACCGGAGCCTGCCCCCGTACAGCGGAGAGTTCGGCGCCGAAATCGGCCTCACTGGCCGCTGGATGACCGAACGTTTCGCGTTCGAAGCCGCCCACGGAATTACCGTCCGTTTCGAACCCAACTGCGACGGCGAGGGCAAATTGCGAATCCTGGACACCCACGAAGAGGTCCACCAAGCCGACGCCGGCACCCCGCAGGTGGAGATAACTCTATCCCGGAGTAGCCTCCACTTCCTGGAATTTCAGGCGACCTCCGACCGGCCACTCACCTGCGAGCTAGCCAGCAC
>DAOUHF010000071.1:0-85381 GCA_034428795.1 Dehalococcoidia bacterium | reverse complement strand
CCTCCAAAGAAGCAAAACAGGCCATAATCGATGCGCCCTCCCCTTTCATCATCACCACCACCCCGTACTTAACCGATTTCCTCCATTTTATACAATTCTAAGGTTCTGATTAAGACGCGATTGCCCTGTTGGGACAGGCCCCCGTCGTTGCCTGCTATCGGGAGCTATGTTATACTCACGCGACTCCAAACGGCCCGCTGATGGCCGATTTTCGACCGAAAAAGGCAGGTATTAATGGTAGAGTCGCTAGAGCGACCAGCAGAGTCAACTGCGGTATTGACTGAACCCAGGATCGCGGAGGAAAGGCCTCCTGAACCGCGTCCGATAACACAACGGGAACCGATTACGATGAAGGCGCTTCTAGAAGCGGGCGTCCACTTCGGGCATCAGACCCGAAGGTGGAATCCCACCATGAAGCGCTACATCTTTACCCAGCGCAACGGCATCCACATCATCGACCTCCAGCAAACGCTGGGAATGATCCACCAGGCCTACAGGGACATGGTCGAGTTGGTCGCCGCAGGCGGTAAGGTGATGTTCGTGGGCACCAAGCGTCAGGCCCAGGACGTTATCCAGGCCGAGGCCGACCGTTGCGGCATGTGGTACGTTAACCAGCGGTGGCTGGGCGGCACTCTCACCAACTTCCAGACCATTCGTACCCGCATCAACTATATGCTGGAGCTCCAGCAGAAGCGTGACCAGGGCTACTTCCGCGTCCTTCCCAAGAAGGAAGGGGTCAAAATGCGGGACACCCTGAACCGCCTGGAGAAGTACTTCACGGGCATGAGGGATATGACCCAGCTTCCCAAAGCCCTGTTTGTAATAGACATAGGCCGGGAAGACATTTGCGTGGCGGAAGCCCGCCGTTTGGGCATCCATATTTTCGCGATCGTCGACTCCGACTGCGACCCCAATCTGGTGCAGCACATCATCCCCGGCAACGATGACGCCGTCCGGTCCATACGCTTGGTGACCAACCGCATGGCCTCCGCCGTGTTGGAGGGCTTGGCCCAACGGGAGGCCGCCCTGCAGGCCGAAATGGAGGAAATGCAGGAGCTCGCCGCCGAAGCCTACTCGTTGTCCGAACGGGAGGACGCGGCTTTGTCCGAGCTCGAAGAGCTCGACGAAACAACGATCGCCGAGGTTGCGGCCGCCATGCAGTTTGAAGCTGCCGCGGCCCGGGAGCCAGCGGCCGAGCCGCCTCCCGAACCGGTAACCACCAGCCCCTCGGAGGCGCTGGAAAACCTGATGACGACCCTCAAGCCGGTCACTGATTTCGAAGGCGAGGAATAGCCTCAACCAAGGTGATCGACAGGCCGGCGCTCACCTGCGCCGGCGCTATCCCAGCACTGCCAAGGAGTATTTCGTTGTCCACCGTCGAGTTGGTACGGGCCCTTCGCGACCAGACGGGCGCCGGTATCATGGAATGTAAGCAGGCCCTCGAGGAGGCCTCAGGGGACTTGGCGAAGGCTGCCGATTCCCTCCGGGCCAAGGGCTTGGCCGACACGGCCAAGCGAGTGGAACGCGCCACCACCGAGGGCGTAATCGGGTCATACATCCACACCGGCGGCCGGGTCGGAGCTATCGTCGAGTTGGGTTGCGAGACCGACTTCGTAGCCCGCACCGAGGAGTTCCACCAATTGGCCCACGACATCGCCATGCAGGTGGCGGCAATGGCTCCAGTCTACCTGGACAGGGACGACATGGAGGAGGGGGACGAGAGGCCGCCCGCCCAGGTCGCCCTGCTCAATCAATCGTTCATCAAAAACAACTCCTTCTCTGTTGGAGAGACGGTGCGGAAGCTGGCGGCGAAAGTGGGGGAGAACGTCCGGGTAATTCGTTTCAACCGTCTGGCGGTCGGGGAATAGTCCCCCCGCGTCCCACCCTTCGTCCGCGGCTGCCGAGCCCACGGGAATGACCCCTTGAGCCAGAGTCCCTATAGCCGGGTAATGCTGAAGATAAGCGGTGAGTCCCTGAGGGGCGCCACCGCTTTGGGCATTGACCCCGACGCCGTTTCTTATTTGGCCGATCAAATCGGCCAGGCCCACGAGTTGGGCGTGCAGATCGGCGTGGTAATCGGCGGCGGCAACATTTGGCGCGGAGGGGCTGCCGAGCAGCGGGGGATGGACCGCGCTACCGCCGACTACGCCGGCATGCTGGCCACCGTCATCAACGCCCTGGCCCTTCAGGACGCCCTGGAGCAGCGGGGTGTCGACACCCGGACCCAGAGTGCGCTGGCCATGCAGGCGGTGGCCGAACCGTACATCCGCCGCCGGGCCATACGTCACCTGGACAAGGGACGGGTCGTCCTCTTCGCCGCCGGCACCGGCAACCCCTATATGACCACCGACACCGCCTCGGCCCTTCGGGCCCTGGAGATCGACGCCGACATTCTGCTGATGGCAAAGAACAATGTCGACGGAGTCTATGACTCCGACCCCAACCAGAACCCGGACGCCGTCCGGTTCGGCACCCTGGACTACATGGATGCCCTCAACTTGCGCCTGACGGTGATGGATTCCACTGCCGTGTCTCTTTGCATGGATAACAAGCTGCCCATAGTAGTGTTCAACATGTTCAAAGCCGGCAACATCGGATGTATACTCTCCGGTGACACCGTAGGGACTATGATTACTGGGAGGAGTTGATCATGCCTCCAAAAGAGATGGACAGCGAGCCTGACTTAACCCCGGAACAGGTATTGAGCGAAGTGGACACCAAGATGGACCGGACGCTCGATGCCTTCAAACGGGACTTGAACCAGTTGCGGACCGGGCGGGCCACCCCGGCGCTGATCGAAAACGTGCCGGTGGACTACTACGGCGCGCCGACTCCTCTGAAGCAAATCGCCTCCATAGCGGCCCCCGACCCCCGGGCAATCCAGGTGACTCCCTGGGACCGGGGTTCTTTGCGTGAAATCGAAAAGGGCCTGATAAAATCGGACCTTGGCCTCAACCCTTCCAACGACGGCGCAGTCATCACCGTGCCGATCCCGGCCCTGACCAACGACCGGCGCCAGGAAATGGTCAAGCTGCTCAAGAAGAAGGTGGAAGACGGCAAGGTGTCGCTCCGGAACGTGCGCCGGGACGGGTTGGACACGCTGCGAAAGCTGGAAAAGGATAAAGCAATCTCCCAGGATGAGAACCGCCGGGCCCAGGAGCAGTTGCAAAAGGTGACCGACGGCCACAGCAAACGGATCGACGAAACGGGGTCCGCGAAAGAGGCGGAAATACGCCAGGTGTGATCGGGCACGGGTGAAGACCGGGTTGGACCAGGCACGGGATCAATTGCCGCACCCCTTGGCAGGCCGGTCGCCGGACCGGTCGGCTGGCGGTTCGCCCGTTAGATCGGCTCAAGGCCACCCCATTCAAGACGGCTCCATTCAAGGCGGCTCCACTGTACCCGTTCACGTCGCCTTCATCATGGACGGCAACGGCCGCTGGGCCCAGCGGCGGGGATTGTCGCGGCTGGAGGGGCATCAGGCCGGAGTTGAACGGATCCAGGCCATCCTGGAAGCCCTTAGAGACAAGGGTGTTAAGGTCATCACCATCTACGCCTTCTCGACAGAGAACTGGCGGCGCCCTCAAGGCGAAGTCGAAGGCCTTATGGACATCTTCTCCGAGGCCGTCGGCGCCCAGACCATTGAGTTGCATGAGAAGAACGTGCGCATCGTCCACGTGGGCCAGAAGGACAACATGGCCCCGGAGCTCGGGAAGTCCATCGCCGATGCGGAAGAACTCACCCGAAACAACACGGCGGTCACCCTGAACGTCGCCTTAGACTACGGTGGCCGCGCCGAGATCACTGAAGCGGTCCGCCGCATTATCCGCGATGGCCTGACTCCCGAAGAAGTCGATGAAGAGACCTTCAGCCGGTACCTGTTCACTGCCCATTGCCCCGATCCGGACCTGATAGTCCGGACGGCCGGAGAGCAGCGCATCAGCAACTTCCTGCTATGGCAATCGGCTTATAGCGAATACTACCACACCCCCACCCTGTGGCCCGACCTCGGGACCGAGGAGTTGGATACCGTTCTTGAGGCATTTGCCAACCGCCGGCGGCGTTACGGCAGGGTGGATTCCCAGGGCTGAGCATCTGCGACTCAGACTAATCACGGCGGGGGTGGGCCTGCCCATCCTCCTGGGCGCCGTCTGGCTGGGCGCTCCCTGGCTCACCATACTGGTCGTCGCGGCGGGAGCGGTCGCTCTCTGGGAATTCTACCGCCTCCTGCCGTCCGGCGTCGGACCTCTCCCCACCGCCCTCGGCATAACCTGGGTTGCCGCCATACTGCTGGCGGCGCAGGCGTCGTCCGGTCTGGAGAGCTACCTGACGGTTATGGGTGTCGTGCTGGCCGCCGGCGCCTTCGCGGTCACCCTCTGGTACATCGCCTTCTACGCCGGTCAACGCCACGTGCTCGGCTACATCTACCTGCTGGCGGGCCCTCTTTACGCCGGCTTCCTGCTATCCCACAGTCTGGCGCTCCGGGAAATCCCCGGAGGCGGCGAGCTGGGACGGAACTGGCTGCTGTTTTGCCTGCTGATGACCTTCGCCACCGACACCGGGGCCTACGCCGTGGGACGGGCGGTGGGACGGACGCCATTGGCCCCGTCCATCAGCCCCAACAAGACGTGGGAGGGCAGCATCGGCGGGTTCACCGCGGCTGTGGCGGCGGCGCTGTTGGTGGGCCTGTTCCTGGACCTGGGACTGGCCGGGTGGCAGCAGGCGGTCATTGGTGCTACAGTGGGGGCTGTCTCCCAAGCGGGAGACCTGCTGGAATCTTGGCTGAAACGACTGTCAAATGCCAAGGACGCGGGTAGTATAATTCCGGGACACGGCGGAATACTGGACCGGATGGACAGCATCCTCCTCGCCCTGCCCGCCGTATATTATTTGCTGGGAGCGGTGTTTGAGCCATGAAACGGATCGTGGTCCTCGGGTCCACTGGTTCCATAGGCCGCCAGACCCTGGACATCGTCCGGGCGTTCCCCGACGAGTTTGAAGTCATTGGGCTGGCCGGCGGCAACAACGTCGAGTTATTGACCCAACAGGCGGCCGAGTTCAAGCCCCGTCACACGTGGTGTTCCGCCCGGCCCGATATGTCCCTCTCCGGCGCCTTCATTACTCCCATGGCGGATATGGTGTGCCTGGAAGAGGTCAATCAGGTGATGGTGGCCCTGATGGGCAGCGTCGGCTTGGCGCCCACTCTCGCTGCGTTGGAACACGGCAAGACGGTGGCCCTCTCCAACAAGGAACCCATAGTGATGGCCGGCCGCCTCATCAAGGAATACGAGTCCCGCTACCACGGGAAGGTCCTGCCGGTCGACAGCGAACCCAGCGCCATCTGGCAGTGCCTCCGGGGAGAGGACAACGAGATACTGCGGCTGCTGATTACCGCGTCCGGCGGCCCCTTCCGCACGACTCCTCTGGAAGAGATGGAAAGCGTGACGCCGGAACGGGCATTGCAGCATCCCACCTGGAAGATGGGCAGGAAGATCACAATCGACTCCGCCACGCTGATGAACAAGGCGTTCGAGGTGATAGAGACCCATTGGCTGTTCGACGTTCCCTGGGACCGCATAGAGGTGGTGGTGCATCCACAGAGCACGATCCACTCGATGGTGGAGTTCGCGGATGGCTCGGTAAAGGCCCAGATGGGCCCCCCGGACATGCGGCTGCCTATCCAGTACGCCCTGTTCTACCCCAACCGCTTGCCCAACGAGATGATTCCACGTCTGGACACCCGGGTTTCCCACTCCCTGACGTTCGACCCTTTGGAACCGGAACGCTATCCCTGCTTCTCCCTGGCCGTATCGGCCGGCCAAAAGGGGGGCACCTACCCGGCGGTGTTGAGCGCCGCCGACGAAGTGGCGGTGCAGGCCTTCCTCGACGGAAGAATCGGTTACACTGGAATCCACCGGTTGGTGGAGCAGGTGCTCTCCGAGCACGAGTCCCTGCCCGCCGGGAACGCCGAAGAGGTGTTGAGCGCCGATGCGTGGGCCTCGGCGCGGAGCAAAGAGATAGCCTACGCCTGAGCCTTATCCGGGACCGCCGGCCCATTCGACTCCGGACTTTGTTGTTCTTCGACGCCTATGGACTCCTTCCTGATCGCCATCGCATCCCTTCTGCCCCTTCTGGTGGTCCTTGTAGTGGTGCACGAGTTCGGTCATTTTGCCACCGCCAGGGCCATGGGGATCAAGGTTCTGGAATTCGGCATTGGGTTCCCGCCTCGGGCCTTCGGCATCTACACCGGCCGCACCCCGGTGCTCACCGACAGCGCCACCCTGTTCGCCGGGTTGCCCGGACCGCAGGCTATCCAGCCGGGGATGCGGCTCAAGGTGAGCTCCGCCGAGGACGCCGACGGCAACCTGCTCGCCAAGCGCGTCGAGGCAGTTGGCGGCCCACGGGAACATGAAAAGGACAATGGGCCCCGCTTCGACGACGAAGACCTGCTGAAGCACGAGGGTAAGGTCCGGGCCGTCGCACCCGGATCATTCGTCTTGGCCGACATGCTCTATTCAGTGAACTTGATGCCCTTGGGGGGATTCGTCCGGCTGGCTGGGGAGTCCAACCCCAACGTGCCCCGCAGCCTGGCCAGCAAGGGGGCGGGCGCCCGCTTGCTGGTGCTGGCCGCCGGGCCCTTCATGAACGCCATCCTCCCCATTGCCATATTCACCATACTGCTCATGATTCCCCAGGAAGTCGTCGTCGGCCGCCTCACGGTTTCCGAGGTCGGCCCCGGCACGGCCGCCGCCGAGTCCCAAATACAGGAAGGCGACGTCATACTGGCGGCTAACGGACGGCAAATAGAAAGCCGCCGCGACTTCGCCCGCGAGGTAAACCTGAACGGCGGCTCGCGAATGGAGTTGCTGGTGCAGAGAGGCGACGGGGAGCGGTTGCTACCGGTCAATCCCCGCTTCGACGCCGACGCCGGAAGATGGCTGGTGGGGGTGGTGCCCCAATTGATGGAGTCACGGGTGGAGACCCGCTCCGAGCCCTTCTGGAAAGCGGTCCCCCGGAGCTTCGTCGACATGTGGGAGACGCTGGTCCTGCTGAAACAATCGTTGGGCGGGGCAATTTCCCAAGGCTCGGCCCCGGAGCTATCCGGCCCCGTCGGTATCGCTCAGGTGACCGGGGAAATCACCCGGCAGGCCGGGCTCACCGGCTGGTTGGGGATCGGTATACTGCTGAGCATCAACCTGGCCATCCTGAACATCCTTCCCATACCCATGCTGGACGGCGGCCGGATAGTCTTTGTCGCCCTGGAATGGGTGCGCCGGGGCAAACGGGTCCCGCCCGAAAAAGAGGGCCTGGTGCACATGATAGGGCTCGCTGTACTGCTGGTCGGCATCGTAATCATCACCGCCAACGACATCAACCGCCTTCTGGAGGGCCGCAGCTTCCTGGGGTAGGATAACGGGCGGGAACAAAGGGGGAGAATGGCAGAATCGACGTGACTGGAAGCGCCGAGGGCACGTGTTAGAAACAGAACAAGTAACCGCCATATTCGTTGATGCCTGGGTGCTTTACGAGGACGCCCTGGAAGAGTTGGAGCGCGGTAAGCTGCGTAACGCAGCCGAGAAGGCCTGGGGAGCGACAAAGCGGGCCACCGACGCTCTGGTCCTGGCCCGGAACGGGGCAGGAACCCCGCACGACTGGGCAAACGCGGCGTGGAATCCGAAACTTGCGTAACGAGGGTTAGGCTTTCATCGATTTAGCAGTCCGATACGGCTCAATAGCCCACAACCTCCATGGCGCATATTTTTACGACGGGGACTGCGAACCCGAAAAAGCCGTTATTGCGGATATCCGGGCGACGGCGGACTACATCCGGGGCGCGGAAGGGTTGGCAAGTAACTAATGGCAGAAAAACGAACGGACGAGTTCCCATTCAAGAGTCAATTCGTCTTATGGAACCGGTCACCTCTATCGTGTAACATGTCCGTAACTCACCATCGGCAGCCGAGGTAGCCTGGCCGCCATACCGCAACATCGGAGGGGACTGACAGATGAGTAAACGACGGCCAACCAAGCCGGTATACGTGGGCGGCGTCAAAGTCGGCGGCGACGCCGATATCACCGTACAGTCGATGACCAAGACGGACACGCGGGACGTGGCGGCCACGGTCCGGCAAATTCACGAGTTGGAAGAGGCCGGCTGCGAAATCATCCGCTCCGCCGTGCCCGACATGGCCGCCGCCGAGGCCATGGGAGAGATCAAGAAGCAGATCAACATACCGTTGATCGCCGACATACACTTCCACTACCAGTTGGCGTTGAAATGCCTGGAGGGCGGCGTGGATTGCCTGCGCCTGAACCCCGGCAACCTGAGAAACGAGGACCAGGTCCGGGAGGTCGTCCTGGCCTCCAAGGCGATGAACGTCCCCATACGCATTGGGGTCAACTTCGGCAGCCTGCCCCCGGTGGGCGGCATCGGCCGCACCCGCGGCTTCTCGCGGCATATGGACTTGGTGAACAAACTCCCCAAGGCCGGAGACGCACGGGAGGGCGACTACAGCGTGGTCGACCACATGGTGGCCACTGCCCTGTGGGAGATCAGCCTGCTGGAAGACCAGGACTTCGACCAGATCAAGATCTCAATGAAGGCCTTCGACGTCCCCACCACTGTGGAAGCCTATCGGCGTCTGGCCGACATGGTCCCCTACCCCCTCCATTTGGGCGTCACGGAGGCCGGCACCCCGATGTCCGGTTCCATCCGCACGTCAGTGGGACTGGGAGTGCTGCTCTACGAAGGAATCGGCGACACCATCCGCGTCTCCCTCGCCGGCGATTCCACCGAAGAGGTGATCGCCGGGTATGAAATCCTCAAGTCCCTGAACCTGCGGCGCAAGGGCGCGGTGTTGGTGGCCTGCCCCAGTTGCGGCCGGGCCGACGTGGATGTGGTGAAGCTGGCCAATGACGTGGACGCCTTGCTGCGGTCCAAGTCCAAGGACATCAAGGTCGCGGTGATGGGGTGCGAGGTCAACGGCCCCGGCGAAGCCAAGGACGCCGACGTCGGGATCGCCGCCGGGGCCGGCCGGGCCGTGATTTTCCGCAAGGGCGAAAAGGTCCGGGTGGTCCCCGAACATGAGATGCTGACCGCCCTCATGGAAGAGGTGGAGAGCACGTCCGCCCCTGCTGGCGATTAACGCCGAAACCCGAAGACCATTGAGTACCGGTGCCAGCGCCAGTGCCGAGGGCCTCCCCCGGGAGGCCCTCTTTTTTCGGGCCGCGCCCGAGCCGTTTCACTGGTTATAATGGTTTGGAAAGCTGGACCGGCTTTCACCGCGTCCCAAGTCTGCTAAGGAACCTCCGAATAAGTCAGCGACATGGCGGCGAAAGCCGGAATCCCGGAGGGTAGATTAGGGAGGTCAGCAATGCAATGAACGCCGGCGCCCCCATCCTAACCTTCCCCCATCGGGGGGAAGGGACTTGTTCAGAGGTTTCCTAATGATCGAGCCGTTGTCATGAAAGTCTCTCATCTGGTCACCAGGACCCTGCGCACCGATCCGCCCGAAGCCGAAACCGCGAGCCACCGCCTGATGCTCAAGGCCGGGCTCATCCACCAGGTGGCGGCCGGGGTCTACTCGTACTTGCCGTTGGCCCTGCGCTCTCTGCGCAAGATAGAGGCCATCATTCGCGAGGAGATCGACGCCGCCGGCGGTCAGGAGCTGATGATGCCCGCCCTGCAGCCATTGGAGCTTTGGGAGCAGACGGGCCGGAGCGCCGCTTTCGGCGACAACCTGTTCTCCTTCGAAGACCGCCGGGGCCGCCCCATGGTGCTGGCGCCCACCCACGAGGAGGTCGTTACCAACATCGTCAAGGCCAACGTGCAGAGTTACCGGGATCTGCCGCTTCTCCTGTACCAGATACAAACGAAGTTCCGGGACGAACCACGTCCGCGGGCCGGGCTGGTACGGGTGCGGGAGTTCGACATGAAAGACGCCTACAGCTTCAACGCCGACGACGAGAGCCTGGACTCGACGTACCAGGACATGGCCCAGGCTTATCGCAACATCTTCAGGCGTTGCGGACTGCCGGTCCTGATGGCCGAGGCCGACAGCGGGGCCATCGGCGGGAAGGACTCCCACGAGTTCCTGCTCTCCACCCCCACCGGGGAAGATACCGTAATCAGCTGCCCCGACTGCCAGTACACGGCCAACGCCGAGAAGGCTGAGTCGGCGCGCCCCGACGTGGCGCTGGAGCCGGAAGCGCCGCTGCGGGAAGTCGCGACTCCCGGCATCAAGACCATTGCCGGCCTGGCGGAATTTCTTGGCGTCCCGGAAGCCAAGACCCTGAAGGCCGTCTTCTACATGGCGGACGGGGAGCCGGTATTCGTCACCATCAGGGGAGACCTGGAGGTGAACGAGGTCAAGCTGAAAAATGCCCTGCATTGCGCCGACCTGCGGTTCGCCGACGACGCCGAGGTCCAGTCCGCCGGACTGGTGGCGGGATCGGCCTCGGCGGTGGGCATCGCCCACATCACGAAAGTCGCCGATCCTTCGATAAACGAAGGCAACAACTTCGTGGTCGGCGCCAACAAACCGGACACCCACCTGCTCGGCGCCAACTATCCGCGGGACTTCCAGGTGGACCTCCTCACCGACATCGCCTTGGCCCAACCCGGTCAGTCTTGCACCCGCTGCGGCAGCCCGCTGGAGTCGATCCGGGGCATCGAGGTGGGCCACATCTTCAAGCTCGGCACCTTCTTCAGCGAGTCCTTGGGCGCCAACTTCCTGGACGCCTCCGGTCAGCAGCACCCCATCATCATGGGCTGCTACGGCATCGGGGTGGGCCGCCTGCTGGCCGCCGCCATAGAGCAGAACAACGACGAGCAGGGAATCGTGTTCCCGGTCCCCATCGCCCCCTTTGACGCCTACCTGGTAGGCCTGAACCTCTCCGACGAGTCCGTATCCAAAGCGGCCGACGACCTCTACGCGGAATTGACATCACACGGCATCGACGTGCTCTACGACGATCGGGCGGACCAGGCAGCCGGGGTCAAGTTCAACGACGCCGACCTGCTGGGACTGCCGGCGCGCCTGGTGGTGAGCCCCCGCAACCTGCGCAACGGGGTCGTCGAGGTCAAGGGCCGGCAGGACGACGAAGCCCGTACAGTGCCCGTCGCCGACGCGCTCGACGCCGTACGCCAACTCTTGGCTGGCGCTGACTTGCAGTAGTCTCCGGTCTGCTTACTATCGCTCGTCCTCTCGAGGCAAACTTGAGGAATGAAATACGGCAGGGGGGGCGGGCGGTGATAGCCGAAGCCGTGGCGCCGGATGTCGACGTATCGGACCTGTTCCTTATGGACTAACGCGCCCTTAAAGAGCGGTGCCGTAAATGTGGTCGGGCACGACGACAATCGCCGACCGGCGGTCTTGCGCCATCACTTGATCGTACTCGTCCCAATTGGGATGGACTTGTCCCGAGGCTGCCGTAAACACGTCGCGCAATGCCTGTTTCAATTCCTCGGGGTCCGAGCGGCCAGGGGACAGGATTCGCGCCGTTCCTTCCAACACGACGAACGGACGCCAGTCCCGGTGAGACACCAACAGGGAACACCTCGGATTCCGGCGCAGGTTGTGAAGTTTGGACCGGTCTTCTGTGGTGGTGAACGCCACGCCGTCCTGGTACGCCCCGCAGGTCACGATGCTCATCTGGGCGGCGCCGTTGCGCCTGAAGCAGGTCAATACGCCCTCGTGGTTGACGGTGATGAATTCTCTGACGTTATCGGGCAACATCCGATTTGCCTCCCCACATCTTTTTCAAGCCTGTTGATTCCCGGATCGCTCTTCGAACTCGACTTCGAACATTTCGTACCGGGCCTGCCGCATGCCAAGACCGGCGTATACCTGTTGGGCGAGGTGATTGTCCTTGTCGACGTAGAGCCTGACGCCGCATACGCCGCCGCGCTCCGCCGCTTTGGATGCGACGTAGCCGTGCATCGCCCGGTACACCCCGATACGGCGGCTGTCCGGTCTCACGTACACACTCTGTATCCACCAGAACAATGCGTTCCGCCAATCGCTCCATTCGTAGGTGACCAGCAGCCCTCCGACGATCCGGTCCGAGAGCTCTGCAACGACGTAGAACCCTTTGTCACCGCCGGCGAAGACCGCCTCGACGCCCGAACGCACCAGGTCGCCATCCAATTCCCGGCCCTCAGTTTCCAGGGCCATAGCCCGGTTAAACCAGGCCAGGACCTCGGCGTCCTCGGGGCCGGCGGTCCTGACGTAAACCGGGCTGTCCGTAGCGTTGTTCATGGTTGTCCCGTTGCCGCCGATGGGTATTCGAGGGGCTCAAAGGCTCAGGTCAGGCAGAAGCTGGAGCCGTTGCCTTCTTTTAAGACCTCGATGCGCACCGGGAAGGCCTCCTTGAGGTCGTCAAGGTGGGTTATGACGATTACCTTCTCGAACTCGCCGCCGATGGCGCTGATCACGTCCAGCACCCGTTCCCTCCCCACGGTGTCCTGAGTGCCGAAACCCTCGTCGATGAACAGGGTGGGCAGCGGGGCGCCCATCCGCTGGGCCAGCACCTTGGACAGGGCGATACGCAGGGCGAGATTGACCCGGAACGCTTCGCCGCCGCTGTACATTTCGTAGCTGCGCGGGCCCAGCTCGTCGCTGACCAGTATTTCCAGCGTCTCCCTGGGAGCGCCTTTGCCCGATGACGGCTCTTTGAGGGTTTCCAATTTAACGTTCATCCGGTGGTCGGTCATTCTTCCCAGCAGTTCGTTGGCTTCGTCCTCGATTCTGGGCACGACTGTCTCGATGAGCATAGCCTGGATACCCTGCTTACCGTAGGCTGCCGTCAGTTCATGATAGATGGAGTATCCTTCGCGAGTGCTAACCAACCGGCGGGTTTCCTCTTCCAGATCGCGGCTGAGACGTTTCCTGAGGTCCACCTGACCCTGGAGATAACCACGGCGGGTGGTTGCTGTTTGTATCGCTTGTTGGATGGCCGATTCCTGGGTCTTCTCAACATCGAGCTCCGACTCCAAGGCCGGCAGACCGGCCAACGCGGCTTCATCGTCGGCCAGGGAGCGCCGCAGGTTGTCCAACTCCTCTCCGCGGCGGACGATCATATCGACGGTCCGGTTCAGCGCCTCACGCAGACCGGGCGCCTCGGTTTCCGCCCGGTCAAGCAACCGTACCTGCAAGGCAAACCCCTCCAGTTCCTGGGTCTCCCGATAGCTGGACTGGCGGGCGTTATCGTCGTAGGCCATTTCCAGGCTGCGCTCTTCCAGCAAGCGGAGCCCGCCGGCCTCTTCTTCGGCGTACTCGTCTTGATTCAGGCGCAGCGTGTATTTGGCCAGTCCTTTCGACGATTGCTCCAATTCTTGGGCGGCCAGCCGAGATTCTTCGATTCCGGCGGCCAGTTGTTTCAGCCTCACCTCCCGGTGGGTCCTGGCCTCCGCCAATTCCCGTTCCTGCAAAGGCAGGCCGTTTCCCAGTTGCTGGTTGTGGGCTTCGAGCTGTGTTAGCTGGGTTTTGGCATCCTGGAATTCCTTGCGCTTTAACTCGATGTCCTGGGTGTACGATTCCTCCAGGCGTAGGCAACCGTCTTCCCGCAACGGGGTCTGGCAGAGAGGGCAGACCGCGTCTCCGTCATCGGAGGCCTTGCGCAGCAACTCCAATTTGCTAGCCAGTTCCTTGCCCTCGCTGGTGAAGCGCTCGACGGAGCCCTGGATTTGGCCCATCTTGACAGACAGCTTGGTGATCTTTGCCCGCGCTTCGTTTATCTCCTTTTCCCGCAGGGCCAAGACCGGCTCGTATTCTTGCGCCACCCGGAGATCCTCCTCCAGTCCGGGGCAGGCTTGGGCTTTGGGGGTCAGGCGGTCGATGTGGCGCCGCAACTCCTCTATGTCCGACTCCAGGCGGGTCTTCCGGACCTGGATGGTCCCTCGAAGAGCAGTCTTCTCCCGCTCCAGGCTGTCGAATTCGGCGCGGACCTGCTCCAGGTCCTCGAACCGGCGGCGGGCGGCGGCCAACCAGGCCGCCCCGTCCCGGATAGAGGCCGATTGCCCGATCAGCGTTTCGAACTGTTGGACCTGTTCTCTAGTAGCCGCCTCCGCCGATTTCAGGCCTTCCAACTCCACCGGCAGCGACTCCAGGCGTTCGACCGAGTCCCCGAGCTGCAGTTGCCGTCTCCGCAGGTCGGCTATCCGGATGTCCAGGGCGGAAGTCCTGTCGTTCTGAAGGGCCAGTTGCTGTTCCAAAGCTGCCAACCGGGTGGAAACCAGTGCGAGTTCGTCCTCCGAGCCGGCCGACTGCTCCAGCTCCCAGCGAATTCGTTGGATGCTGGCTTCCAACCCATGGGCAGTGGATTCGAGCCGGTCCCTCCGCTCCTTGGCCCGGACCTGCAACCGGTCGTAGGTCTCCAGGCCCAGTATCTTGCCAAGGACGGTCTTGCGTTCAGCGGGGGTCCGCCGGGTGAACTCGTCGGCGCGGCCCTGCACCAGGAGGGCGGAGTTGACGAAAGTGTCGTAGTCCATGCCGACCGTGTTGTCGATGCGGGCTTGGGTCTCCCGCATTACGTTACCGGTCAGGGGCGCCGCCACTCCTCCGCTGACCAATGCCAATTGCAGTCCGCTGGAGCCGCTTCGCCGTCTCCCGGCCCGGCCGTGGCTGCGAGTGACCCGGTATTCCTGTCCGCGAGAGGAGAAATCGAGGTCGACCCGGCACTCGTCGGCGCCGTAGGAAATCAACTCGTCGTTGGTCCGGCTTCTGGCCCGGCCCCACAGGGCCCAGGTGATTGCGTCCAACAAAGCCGACTTGCCGTGGCCGTTGGGGCCGCACAAGCAGGCGACGTGGATGCCGGTGAAATCCAGGGTTGGGACGTTGTCCCGGTAGCAAAGAAAGTTGGAGAGAGAGAGTCTAATGGGGATCATGGGGACGAACGGTCCCGACACACACCGGGCCGTTCCACACCTCCGCCGCACCATCTGGCCGTCCCTGCGGCCTGGAAACGCCACAATTCTAGCACACCCGGTCGCCCACAACCGGGCTGGCGGCCACGATTCCTGCTGCGGGAGACCGGTACTTCCTTGACCCATTTATTCACCATAACTAGAATCAAACTACCCGAACTGTCATAGCGCCGATGGAGAAATGCAATGTTTGAGAACCTGACGGACCGGTTGACCGGGATATTTAACCGGTTGTCCAGCAAAGGCCGGCTGACCGACAAGGACATCGACGAGGCCCTGAGCGAGGTCAGGCGCTCTTTGCTGGAGGCCGACGTCAATTTCCGCGTGGCCCGTGACTTCGTCGCCAGCGTCAAAGCGCGGGCCCAAGGCTCCGAGGTGCTGGAAAGCCTCACACCGGGACAGCAGGTCGTAAAAATCGTCCATGATGAGTTGACCTCTCTGCTCGGCGGGGGCAGCCACACCCTGACGCTGTCCAGCCAACCGGTCACCGCCATCATGCTCGTGGGACTGCAAGGCTCGGGAAAAACCACCACCGCCGCCAAACTGGCCTTGGAGCAGCGTAAGCAGGGCCGCCGCTCGCTCCTCATCGCCGCCGACCTGAGGCGTCCCGCCGCCATCCAGCAACTGGAAACCCTGGGACGGCAACTGGACATCCCCGTCTATTCCGAAGACCCGAAGTCATCGTCCGTTGTCAAGGTCGCCCGGGCCGGCCTGGAGCGGGCGCAACAACTTGGCGTCAACTGGGCTATTATCGACACCGGCGGCCGCCTGCAGATCGACGACGGGTTGATGAAAGAGTTGGAGGAGGTCAAAAAGGCCGTCTCCCCCAACGAAATCCTGTTGGTCGTCGACGCCATGACCGGGCAGGACGCCGTCAACACCGCCGAAGGGTTCCACGGCCGGGTGGGGTTGACCGGCCTGATTATGAGCAAGATGGACGGCGACGCCCGGGGCGGCGCAGCCCTGTCCATCACGCGGGTCACCGGCGTTCCGATCAAGTACATGGGCGTTGGGGAGCGCCCCGACGGGCTGGAAGCCTTCCACCCCGACCGCCTCGCCTCCCGTATCCTGGCCATGGGCGACGTTCTCACTCTCATCGAAAAGGCCCAGAGCGCCGTGGACGAAGACCGGGCCAAGGAGATGGAACGAAAGTTCCGGCAAGCCAGCTTCGACCTGGAGGACTTTCTGGAGCAGATTCAGAGCGTCCGGAAGATGGGCTCCCTGAGCCAAATAATGGAAATGATTCCCGGTATGGGTCAGATGAGCAAGCAGTTGCCCGCAGGCGACTTGGACGAAAGCCGGATTGAGCGCATCGAAGCGATTATCCGCTCCATGACCCCCGACGAGCGCCAACGCCCCGAGATCATCAACGGCAGCCGCAAGCGGCGCATCTCCCGGGGCAGCGGCACCACACCCCAGGACATCAACCAGCTCTTGAACCAATTCAAACAGACCCAGAAACTGGTAAAGCAAGTCTCCCGGTCACGCAACCCTGCTTCCCTCCTCAAGATGTTCCGCTAACCCAAGGTCATTTAACTGTCGGAAAATCCCCCGTCATTCCGGCCGCAGCCGGAATCCAGACCCGAATCTTCGGTTAGCGGCATTCCGGGGAGCCGAAATCAGCATCGGTCCCTGGGTCCCGGTTGCGACCGGGACGACGAGAGGGAGGCGGCTTCCGCTATTCCACCCCGTAGCGGAGGGCGGTGAAGAGGTAGACGGTGGCATAAGTGCGGTGGGGTTCCCATTGGCGGGCCACCGCTTCCACTTGAGCGTCGGTTGTCTCTTGTCCGTCGAGATAGAGGCGGGATACTACCCGGCGCAGCGCCAAATCGCCCAAAGGAAGCGCGTTGGGACGGGACAGACCCCGGATCAGCGCCCATTGGGCGGTCCATTTGCCGATTCCCCGCAGGGAAACCAGCCGTTGGACCACCTCCTCGTCGGGCAGGTGGCCCAAGGGGTCCAGGCTTGTTGCGGGGTCCAGCGCCGCCCCGGCCAGGCCGTGTATGTATTCGGACTTTCGCTGGGTCAGCTTCATCGTCCGCAGTACGTCAGGGCAGGAGGCCCAAATGGCATCGGGACGAGGGAAAGCGTAGTAAGTTTCTCCGTCAATGACGGCGCTGAGTCCGAACTGCTCGATTATCAGGGTGCGGATGATACGGGCCACGTTGGCGGCTATCTGCTGTCCCAGCACCCCAAGCACCAGGGCCTCGAACAGGGTGGCGGTGTGGGTTGGGTGCAGTCCGTAAAACCGCTCCACCAATCCGGCCATCACCGGGTCCGACGCGGCCAACGAGTAGAATGGCTGCAGGTCTTGGGTGGCGCCCAGCAGCCATTCCACCTGTCGGGTCGCCCGCCCGACGTCGTCGTACCCAAGGCCCTCTCCTTGCAGCCGAAGTTCCAGTTGGGGAGTGTTTATCGACCCCACCGACCGGGCGGAAGCGAGCACCAACTTGTCGCCGAGATCCAACAACCGGCGGTAGGTGCCGCCCTCCATGGTGTCGAGGCCATAGCGGCTCTGGAACGCGGCCGTAAGCTCGAAATCGTAGGGCGGAACGGGACTTATTGTCGTAGTCGCCCGGTCCATCAGGGGCCCGCCGGACTTGCGGCCTGGGTCGGCCTCGAACCCGCCAGGGGCGGCGATTCCAGCACCGTATATTCGGCGCCCGTGGGATGGAGGATGCTCCGCATGGTCTGGACGGAGCGGACCTCCCATGGGCCGGAGTAGGGAAGGTCGACTGCGGCGACGGCCGCGGAAATACGTTCCAGCAGAGCTTCGTTGGCGTCCCGCCGCACCCGGCCCAAGGTGAGATGCGGCGAGAAGGGGCGTCCCTCCGGGGCGAATCCAACCCTTACGGCGGCGTCCTCCACCATTTGCCGCAGGTCGCCCAGAGCTTCCAGTTCCCCCTGTACGCCGGCCCACAGCACCCGGGGCCGCCTCCGGTTGGGAAACACGCCGGAGCCGGACAGGCGCAGCCGGAAGGGCGATTGGGCGATTACCCCGGAGGCCACCGCCTCTTGCAGCCGTGACAGGGGTTCTCGCTTCACGTTGCCCAAGAACTTCAGCGTCAGATGGATTCCCTCCGGCCTGACCCAGGTCACTCCCGACGGAAGCTCGAGGCGCAGTCCGTCGATGACCTGCTCCAGGGCCCGGTGCGCTTCGCCGGATATGGCGGTGGCGATGAATACCCTGAGGGTGTGGTCTCCGGCGGTCATGATTCCAGCACTGCCTTCAACTCACGGTACCAACATGCCAGGTCGTTGACCGAATATTTGGCGTTGGCCGGGCTGGGGTTGGGAACGACGAACACCCGGGATGCGCCGATGGTCCGTAATTGCAGCCCCAAGCCCGGACTCTCCTGGAGACCGTCAGCGTAACGGAGATAGGCCTTGTAGGCCATCAGGCCGTGGAAGCAGACCAAGCCCGGCTGGCAGCGAAGCAGTTTCTCTTTGAGCACCGGGGCCCAGCGGCGGTAGTCTGCCGCTTTCAGTCCCGATCCTTGAGGTGTTGGCCGTTTCACCACGTCGGTCAGCCCGATGCCGAGGTCCAACAGGCTGCCGTCATCCTCAGGGGCCAGCTCGCGCGGGACCAGGCCCGAACGGTTTAACGCGGTCCAAAAGCGATTACGAGGGTTGGCGAAGTAGTGTCCGGCCTCCACCGAGTACTGGGACGGGTTGAGGCCGACTAACACGAGGTCCAACCCGTCCTTCAAGTAGTCCGGCAATGTGGTGAACTCGGGTTCCATTGTCACAGTTCCTGGAGTCACAGGGCCGGGAGGTCCAGGATGCGCGCGGCGTTTTCACCCAGTATCAGCCGCTGGTGTTCCGGAGGCAGGTCAAGGGAGCGGAGTTGACGCAGCGGACGGGCCGGGCTCATCAGGGGGTAATCACTGGCGAAGAGCACCTTGTCCGCCCCGGCCAGCGCCGCCACCGTTCTGAATATTTCCGGGGAGTACAGAAACGGCGAAGCCGCCGAGTCGAAGTACACCCGTTCTAACGAACCGGGCACTTCCGGCATCAGAGCGTAGAAGGGCAGGCCGCCCCCCCAATGGGCGCAGATAATGGTGTTGTCCGGGAAATTGGTGATGAAGCTATACAGCTTTCCGGGTGTAGTGCTTCCCTTACCGGGGTACTGGTGACCCACCGGCTCCGACGAATGCACCACCACCGGCAGGTCCAGCGAGCGGGCGAGGTCCATGAGCGGGGCCATGAGCGCCCGGTCGGTGATGTCGATGCCTTGCGTATCCGGATGAAGCTCACCGATGCCCCGCGCGCCAGCGGCCGCGTAACGCTCCACCGCCCGCAGCGCCTCCTCTCCCCACGCCGGGTTCACGGAGCAGAAGCCGGTGAGCCGGCCGGGGTAAACCGTGGCCGATTGGATGATGTAGTCGTTGGCCTCCGCGGCGGTCCGCCGGTCGTCCCATCCCAGTCCCATCACCACCGCCCGGTCGATCCCGTCTCGATCCATGGCATCCAGCAGTTCCTCTGCGGTGGCCAGTTTGGACTCCGGCCGGGCGAACAGGGCGCCGAAGGTGGCGTCGGCATCCACCAGTTCGTGACGCCGGGAACGGAACGAGGGCGGAACGACGTGACAATGAGCGTCGATTACCACCATATGAGCCACCGCATGAACGGCCGGAGCCGCTCCTCCCTCCTTCGCAAAAGGGCAACTACGGAAGATCCCTGCTACGCCAGGCTACAGCCTTTTGGGAGGGCTGAGGAATCACCCCGGGCGCCCAACCCCAAAGGGGGGTCTTTTTGGTCGTTAAGCGGGGGCGGGTGAACGGCGGCGCAGTATCCGGCCGATTTCGCCGCGGTCCCAGGAGACCAGGAACTGGCTAGCGATGAAAATCGAGCTGTAGGTGCCGACAACGGCTCCGATGGCCAACACCAGCAGGAGCTCCCGGATGCTCGTCCCTCCGATGAGCAGCATGGCAACCAGGACGAAGAGGGTTGTCATGCTGGTGTTCAACGACCGGCCCAGGCTTTCCATAATGCTCAGGTTCACCAACGGTCCCAGCTCCCGGTCGGGATGGCGCAGCACATTCTCCCGTATGCGGTCGAAGACCACGATGGTGTCGTTGACGCTGTACCCGGTGACGATGAGCAGACCAACGATGAACATGGAGTTAACTTCGAGGTCGATCACCCGCCCCAGGATCGAGAACACACCCAGGATCACGAGGATGTCGTGAACCAGGGCCAGTATGGCGCTGACCCCGTAGCGATGGGCCTTGGGTACCCGGCGGAATGCGTACCAAACATACAGCAGGATGAATACCGAGGCCGCGATCAGGGCATAGAAGGCGGTCTGCACCGTTTCCTGGGCCACGATGGGTGAGACGGTGTCGAACTCCACGCGTTGCCGCTGCAGGCCGAGGTGTTCCTCCAGGCCCTGTTCGATGGTCTCCCGCTCCGATAGGCCGCCGGCGACCGCTTCCTTCAGCACCTTGGTGCGGATGAAGAAGTTGTCCCGGCCCAATCTCTGCACCAGGGCTTCCGGGTGGCCCAATTGGGCCATCCGTTCCTGTACATCCTCCTCGTTGACCGGAGCGTCGAAGGTCACGTTCAAGACCGAGCCGCTGGTGAAGTCGATCCCGGCCAGGAATCCCGAGTTACCGCTCACCCAGCCCGGCGGCGCCAGCATCGACAGCAGCCCCGGTATGATAATCAGCGCCGAGAAGAGGAAGTACCACTTCCGCTTGCCCACTACGTCTAACATTTGTCGTCCAGCACTAGCGGTTTCCTCCAGTGGTCTGGGCGGGGCTCGACGCCGGCTCCGGGGTGAACAGGCTGATCCGCTGTCCCAGACCAATCCAGGCCATCAACTGGAGCAGGTTCCTGCTCACGACCAGCGCTGTGAACATGCTTACCGCCACCCCGATGAACAGGCTGATGGCCACCCCAGTGACCAACCCGCCGCCCAACCGGTCGCCGAACCACATCAGCACCAGGCAGGTGATCATCGTGGAAATGTTGCTATCCCGGATGGCCGGCCAGGCACGGCTGAATCCGACCTCCATGGACGAAGAGAGGGTGCGCCCAATGCGGACCTCTTCCTTCATTCGCTCGAAGATCAGTATGTTGGCGTCCACCGCCATACCGATGGAGAGTATGAACCCCCCGACGTGGGCCAGTTCCAACGTGATGGGAATCAGTTTGAACACGGCCAGCACTATGACTGCATAGAAGATCAGCGCCCCGGCCGCCACCACTCCGGCCATTCGGTAGTAGGCGATCATGAACACCAGCACCAGCCCCAAGCCGACCATCCCGGCCAGCAGGCTGTTCTTGAGGGACTCGGAGCTGAGCAGGGCGTCGACGTCCCTTTCCTGGACCAGCTGCAACGGCACGGGCAGGCGCCCCGATTCAAGCTGGATGGCCAGGTTACGAGCTTCGTCACGGGTAAAATCCCCGCTGATTACAGTGCGGCCGTTCCTGATCCAGGCAAGGGCCACGGGAGCGATGAGCTCGTCATCGTCCATAACGACCGCGATCCGCTTGGTAGGAACATCCACAATTCGCCGGGTAAGCTCCGAGAATATTTCCGTGCCCCGGTCTTTGAACTGCAGGTTTACAACCCAACCGAATCCGGAAGGGTCGGCTCCGGCCTCGGCACGGTCCAGGTCGTCGCCGCTCAGCCCAAGGTCCGCGTCGGCAAAACGGACGCAGCCCTGGTCGGCACAGGTCCGCTCCTTGAATTCCAACCGGGCGGTCTGGCCGATGAGGTTCTTGGCTGCGTCGATGGCGCTGTTGACTTCGAACGAGTCTATATCGCCTATCTGGTCGGTCAGAGCGGCTTGGGCGTCGGCGCGGATGTCCGCTCCGATGGTGCTCGAGATGACGTGGAAGGTATTGTCGTCGAGCCGGGTGACCGTAGCGTCATCGACTCCGGCATCTTCCAGAATGCGGCGCACCAGTCCCAACTGTGCGGGCCCGGCCGCCGGTTCAATGAACCGGATTTCCGACGTGGAACCGCTGGCGCCGGGCAGTTGGACGATGATCCGGTCGTCGCCGAATATCTGGATAATGGGCTCTTCGGTGCCGAAGCGGTTGACCCGGCGGGTTATGTTGTCCAGGATCCCTTCCATCTGGTCCTGAGTTGGACTGGGGATATCCGTGATCTGGAACAGGCTGATCTCCCCCAGCGCGGTGGAGAGCGCCTCCCTCAGACCGTTCCGGCGCGGGTCGGCTGGGTCCAGGAGCGTTGCCCGAATTTGGAACCGGCTTACAACTTGGACGAACGTCGGCTCGGGAGGCGCTTCATCCTCAGCCTGCTCGTCTGGCGCCGGTCCATCCTCAGCCTGCTCGTCTGGCGCCGGTCCATCCTCAACCGTTCCGTCCGGGGCCGGTTGGTCCTCAGCCGGTCCGTCCGGGGCCGGTTCATCGGGAACGGCCTCTCCTTCGCTTTCCGGCGCTTCCTCGACCGGTTGCCGCACCTGGAGCGTCAGGTCCCTGGGGACGATTTGGTAGTCTTCCAGGGCCAAATCGTCTTCACCGAAGCGAAGCTGTTCCAGGGTCGCGGCTAACTCGTTGAAATCGATGGGTTGCGTAAAGGCGACGTCGAAGCGCGTGCCGGTGTCGGCTTGATAGACCAGGTGGCCGCCCCCACGGAGATCGAGGCCCAACTTCAGGCCGAGCGGCCCGGAGCCGCCCCGCGCCAGCGCGGGGAAACCCGGAAGGTCTATATTGATGGAGGGGAAGCCGAGAGCGACGATTGCGAGACCGAGAACCAAAAGGATCCCGATGGACAAGCGGATACTACGTGAGCGCATTGATGAGTGTCAGTCTTCCAAGTTTTGCAGTGTCTGGGCGGCTAATTCCAAGGCCTGCTCGGCCGATTCGATCTGGCCGGCGGCCCGGGCTTCTTCGATTATTTCCAGTAACGACCCGATCCTAGGACCGGGATCCAACCCGAGGCGTTCCATTATGTCCCGGCCGGTAACCAAACGAACGGTTGCTGGGGAGACCGGCTCACTGGCGCCCACGTGGAGGATGTGCGTCATCATTCTAGCATGGTCAAGCCATTCCGGATGCGATAACTCGGGCCCCTTTGCGGCCAAATAATCGGCGAGACACAAATAGATGGTGTCGGTGGCGACTTCACCCACATCCCGGAAAAACCGGTAAATTGCCCGGTTGGAGGGCCATTCCTGTCCCTGCATCATGTTGGTGGGCCTAAGGTGCTCCTCCACCATCCGTGACACCATGGCGATCCCCCGGGAGCTTACGCGAAGCTGCCGCAGGCGTCTGGCCGCGGTCTCGGCCCCCTGCTCCGAATGGCCGAAGAAACGGGTGCGGCCCGTGGCGTCCACGGTCTTGGTCTGCGGTTTGGCGATGTCGTGGAAGAGGGCCGCCAGCTTGAGCACCGTGCGCCTGTTGTGACCGTTGGCCACGGTCTGGTTGAAATAAGCCGCGCTTTCCGGGCGCCAGGGCACGCAGAAATAGATGGACGAATTCTGATGGCCCTGGGTCACCAATTCAGCGGTTTCCACGGCGTGGAGGGTGTGTCCCCAAACGTCCCAATAGTGCATCCGGGGTTGGTCCACTCCCTTGGTGGCCTCCAACTCCGGGATGATCAACCCCAAAAGCCCAAGGCGGTCCATGGCTTCCAGTTGTCCCTTGGCGCCATTCAACGACATAATACGCAGGAATTCGTCCCGGACCCGGTCAGCGGACACATCCGCCAGCCGGTGAGCGTTGGAGGCCACCAGCCGGACTGTTTCGGGCTCAAGGCGGAACCGCAATTGAGAAGAAAGCCGCATGGCCCGCAACAACCGGCCGGGGTCCGACTCGAAAATTCCGGGCCCGAGCGCACGTATCTGCTTCCGGGCCAAGTCCGCCTGTCCTCCCAGCGGGTCCAACAGGGCCTCCCGGTCATCCCATCTGGCGAGGGGCAAGGCCATGGAGTTGACCGTGAAGTCCCGGCGCCCCAACTCCTCCTCGATGCTGCCGGAATAGCCGGTGAGGTCAATCGTCCATGGGGGACCATCATCGTCCGGACCAGATTGCTCCGGACCAGATTCTTCCGGGTCGACTTCCGGGTCGACTTCCGGATCGAGTCCCGCGGCCTTTTGCGAAGCTGCTTTTACCACGACGCGCACCGACCCTCGGGAGGGGCTCAGCGGCACTAGAGAGCCGCCCAGGTGAGGGGCCAGGACGGCGGCAATTGCCAGGGCATCCCCCCCGACGGCAAGGTCGATGTCCCGGTCAGTGGGGCGGGACAACAGCCGGTCCCGCACATACCCGCCAACCAGGTATACCGGCGTCTCGCGAGAGCCGAAGAACTCCAATAGTTGATTAATCATCTTGCGGTTGGCATCTCACGAAAAATATTGCCGGTTCGTTGCCATGCAAATCCCAAGGCCCAAAAGAGGACATCCAGGCTAAGCGGCTGGGCCCAAGGCGCTGCGTGCGGATGAAAAAGCGAAGCGAGATTCGCCGAGCGCGGCTTCTCCCCGGCTAGGCCGTCGGAGCTTCAGCCCGGGCCCCGGATTCATCGCCAATGCCGTGTAACCGGCGATGCAAGTCTTCGAAACTAGACCCGGCGCCATCGAGGTGACTGTGCCCCGACCCGGAATCCGGTCCGTCCGAGTCCTCTTCTTCCCACTCTTCGTCAGGGGACTCGTCGACCTTTCGCAGGGTTTCGTGGCTGATCAGGTGGTCCATGTAGAGAATGCCGTTCAAGTGATCGATCTCGTGTTCCAACGCCTGGGCCAGCAACTCCTCCGCATCGACCTTGAACTGCTTGCCGTCCAGCGATTGGGCCCGAGCCCGGACCTTCAGAGAACGCCGTACTATACCCCGGTAACCGGGAACGCTGAGACACCCTTCCTCCACCTCCCGTTCGCCTTCCTGCCGAACGATCTCCGGATTGACCAGCACCATGGCCTCTTCCATTTCGGGAGTGCGGACCACTGCGACGCGTTCCAGCACGCCCACCTGGTTGGCAGCCAGGCCCACCCCGTTGTGATATTCCATGGTCTCCACCATGTCGTCGGTCAGTTTCTTGTGCCGGGGGGCTATCTTCGCTATCTTTCTGGCTTTCTTGAAAAGCACCGGGTCCGGCGCCGTCCGGATCGTTAGTACCGCCACGGTATACCGCCTCTGCACCGCGGACGAATCCGCAGCATCTTGATTCTCAATTACCTATGACCCCCCGCAGCTTACACCCGACGCCTGCGAGGGGCTGACGACCATTATATTGAACCCTTCCGGTGAGTGCAAAACCGCCTAGAGCAGATGGACCGGGTCAACGTCTACCGTGCAGCCGGCGGGAAGGTCCATCCCCTCCAACACCTCGTGGAGGTCTTGGCCCCGCAACAAGAGTCGCCACCGGTAACGGCCGCGCACCCGCTCCGGAACGCCCGGCGCGGGGCCGGAAACGTCCACGTCAGTCAGTCCCTTCGAGAAGGCGCGGCGGTCCAATTCGCGCCGGACCTGCGCCGCCTGACGTTGGGCCGAACCGCGATTCGAATTGTGAAATACCAGGTGGACCATCCGGTTGAACGGCGGATTGCCAAGTTGCCGCCTGGACTCGATCTCTACCGGGTAGACGGCCGAATAGTCTTGAGCGCCTGCGGCCCTGACGGCGTAGTGTTCCGGGTTGTAGGTCTGAATGATGGCCCGCCCCGGCGCGCCGCCCCGGCCTGCCCGGCCGGCCACTTGGCACAGCAGGCTGAACGTGCGCTCGCCAGCACGAAAATCGGGCAGAAAGAGGCCTATGTCGGCCAGCACTACACCAACCAAGGAAACGTTCGGCACGTCGAGTCCTTTGGCTACCATCTGGGTCCCAACCAGCACCTGGGTCTCTCCTCTGGTCAGCCGGTCCATCGCCAGCTCCAAGCCGTGCCCAGAGCGTGTGGAGTCTCCATCCAACCGGTCAATGCGGACTCCGGGCAGGAGCTTCGTCGCCTCGTCCACCACCCTTTGGGTGCCCAAGCCGAGGTGGCGGATATGACTGCCGGAGCAGCGGCGGCACTGCCGGGGCATGGAAGTCCGGCCGTAGCATTGGTGGCAGACCAGCCGTCCCAAAACGGAGTGATAGGTCAGCGAGACGGAACAGCGGCGGCAGGTCTCCACGAAACCGCAGTCCCGGCACTGCACGATGGGCGCGGCCCCCCGTCGATTCAAGAAGAGGATCGCCTGCCGCCCTTCATCGATACATCTTGTCAGCCTTGTGGCCAACTCCCGGCTGAATATCTCCCGGTTCCCTTCCCGCAACTCTTGGCGCATATCGACGACCTGCACCTCGGCCATGCGTGCCGCCGCGGACTGGGTCCCGGGTCCGGGAAGCTCCGGCGCCCCGGCCACCGGACCCAGTAGCGCCGGACCTACGCGGTTGGGTAACGTCAACAAGCGGTGCCGGCCGCGGGAAGCGTCATAGTAGGACTCGACGTCCGGGGTGGCGCTGCCCAAGACCACTCCGGCGCCGGTCAATCTCGACAGCTCCATAGCAACGGTGCGGGCATGGTAGAAGGGATGGGACTCTATCTGCTTGTAGGTCCACTCGTGTTCTTCGTCGATGACGATGAGCCCCAAGTCCTCCAACGGTGCAAACAACGCGCTCCGCGGCCCGACCACCACGTCGAAACGGCCTTCTCTCACGTTCCACCACTGGTCGAACTGTTGCCTCGGGGTCATTCGACTGTGCAATAGGGCGGCCCTTCCGGGGAACCACGCATTGACACGCTCCAGCGTCTGGGGTGTAAGGGAGATTTCCGGCACCAGGAACAGGGCCCGTTTTCCGTGGCGCACCACACGGTCGATGGCCCTCAGGTAGACTTCGGTCTTGCCGCTGCCGGTTACGCCGTGCAGCAAGAAGCTCCGGGGCTCATGGGCCGGGTTGTCCAGCGCGAGCTCGATGTCGGCCAGCGCCGTTCCCTGCTCCGGCGTCAGCGTGAGGCCTGTCGGCCCGGAGCGTGGCGTTCCGAAAGATGGCCCCGCTTTTTCTTCACGCAGGGAGTTGGGCCCGGTGCGCCGCCATTCCATCCCCACCAGCCCCTTGTCGAACAGCGCCTGGGCGGTACCGGCGCCAAATTCCTTGTTGGCCAGCCGGGCAGGATACGGCTCTCCGTAGGACTGCAGGGCCGAGAAAAGAGCTCGCTGCCGGCCGCCCAGACCGGCGCCCAAATCGGCGTCCAGATCAGCTTCAGGGGGCGAGGCGTCACGGAGAAGCAGGAAAGACTCGTACCGAGGAGCCATTGGGGTGGGGAGGGAAACGGTCCGCAGCACCACGCCTCGTTCCACGAGACGGTTCACCTCTCTCTGGTCCGACCGGCCCAGAGCCTTCAAGAACTCCCGCTCGGGCTGGGAAGTCCGCGTGGCCAGCGCCTCAAGAGCCGCAGCGACGCCGGGTTTCAAACCGAGGGAGTCCACGTCGATTTCCCGGGACACCTTGAGGCGGGAACGGACTTGAGCTTCGAACCCTGGAGGCAGGAACAGGGATAAAGCGGTAAACAAGACGCAACGGTAATACCGGCTCAACCACCGTCCCAACTCCAGTTGGACCGGGCCCAACAAAGGGGAAGGTTCCACGACCTGGAGGATGTCACGAGTGGCCGCAACCGGTGACGACGGGGAGAGCCCGACCACCAAGCCTTTGAGGACCTGGCTGCCGAAGGGCACCCATACGAGGTGTCCGGACTCCACAGATAAATGAGCAGGTATCTTGTAGGAGAAGGTGGTTGGGTGGGGTACTGCGGCGTCCACCGCCACATCCGCGTATCTCATGCAGGCCATGGTCGGAGTCGAATCCCGGTGCGTTGAGGTGAGCCGGGAGGTCGCGGCCCGGCCGTGAAACCAACCGGCCCGCTCCTGGCGGGCCGGTTCATGGTCTTATTCTTTCGCTTCAGGGTCCTCGGGAGGTCCCTGTTCCGGTCCTTCCTCTGCAGGTGCTTCCAGTTCGTCCACCGGCGGTTCTTCCGCGGCTTCCGCAGCCAGCGCGGCCAACGCCGCAGCTTCGGCAGCTTCGGCATCAACGGCCGCCTGCGTTGGCCGAGAGGCCTTGCGCCGCTGCAGCGGACTTTTTTCCTTGATGCGGGCTGCCCTGCCCTGGAGACCGCGCAAGTAGTAAAGCTTGGCCCTGCGCACCGAGCCGTACCGGGTTACCTCCAGCGACTCCACCAACGGGGAGTAGATGGGGAAGATACGCTCGATGCCGATGCCGCTGGAGATCCGGCGGACGGTGAAGTTGGCGGCGGGACCCGTGCCGTTCTGCAGGCGGATGACCACGCCCTGAAAGGCTTGGATCCGTTCCCTCTCACCCTCGCGAATGCGGAAATTCACCTTTACGGTGTCTCCCGGCCCGAACCTTGGAATTCTGGGGTTGGCGGTAGGTTTCGTCAGTTGGGCGGCGTCCATTTTTTCTCTCTGATGCAACCGTCAGGGCGACAAAGTGGTGGGCCGAATGGTCAGCCCGACGCCGGACGGTTAGCCTGATGATGGGATGGATCGGAAATCGGCGCGGTCACCATGCCAATCAAATGGGCAGGTGGTGGGCGGTAGTGGACTCGAACCACTGACCTCTTGCGTGTCGAGCAAGTACTCTAACCAACTGAGCTAACCGCCCGCACCGAAGCAGTGTAACAACCAACCCCTACCGGGTCAAGAAAATGCGATGCGGGAGCCTGTCGAATTCCACTTCCCACCGTGTTTGCTCGATATTTTGGACGACCAGCCGCGGGACGTCACGTCCTGATCGCCGGCGGGCCCTCCGGCGGATTTTCCTTCGACCGCCTGGCGACTCCGAACCGGAAAACGACCGCTCCCAATAGGGCCAGTACCGAGCCCAACAGGTAAACGTCTCGCAGGGCTTTGACGAAGGCCACGCCTTCGGGGTTGACGATTCCAGCCAGGTTAGCCAGATGGTAATCGCTCCGCCAAGCGAAAACGCCTCCCAGGATTGCAATCGCCAATACCGAGCCCACCGCTTGGGCCAGGGACAACGCCGCGCCCGCCGTCCCAAAGCGTTCCTCCGGCACGCTCTTCATCATCAGGGCGTAGGCCGACGCTTGGAAGAGTCCAAGGCCGGCGCCCACGATGGCCGCCCGGAAGCCAACATTACCGAGGGACGACTCCTGGTCCAAGAACGCCATATAGGCGAGACCGGCGGCCATCAGCAGCATGCCGGCCACCCCCACCGGGGCGGTGCCCGTACGGTCGCTCAAGCACCCGCCGAAGCCGGAAAAGCCGGAAATCATCAAGGCGTTGATGCCCAGCAGGATACCGATCGTCACCGGTCCCCGTAGCAGGCTGTCGGCCACGTAAAACGGGAAGATGAACCAGATTACAAAGGCGCAGAAATAGGCGAGGAACATGGTGATGGTGGAAACGGCGAATCCCCGGTTGCGAAGCAGGTGCAGCGGCAGGACCGGCCAGGAGGCTGTCCGTTCCAGCCGCCAGAATAGCCATAAGATGAGCGGCGCCAGCGGCAACAGGACCAATACGGGCAAAGAGTCCCAGCCGATTGAACGGCCCAAACGCAGGCCTATCACCAAGCACAATACCCCTGCCACCAGCGAGAAGGCCCCCGCGATGTCGAACGGCGGCGCGGCCGCGCCGCCGCCCGGCCCGGTTTTGCCGGGACTCCGCTGCAGGTAGATGAAGGCCAACACCAAAGCGACTGCCGCAAAGGGGACTCTTCCCAGGAAGGTCCACTCCCAGCCCAGCCATCCGGTCAACAACCCTGCGCCGAGGGTCCCGGCCAACATGCCCAGAGCGTGAGACCCGGCCGTGAACCCCATCCCCAGCCCGCGCCGGTGGGCGGGGAAGACGTTGGCGGCAATGGCCGGCGACACGGCGTACAGCGCGCCCGTCCCGATTGCCTGCATCGCCCTGAAGCCCACCATTGCCGACAGGCCAGGCGAGTAGGCAATGCAGACCATGGATACGGCGTAGGTTACGGTGGCCCACAGGTAGACGGGCCTCAGCCCGATCCTGTCGGCCAAGCTGCCCGCACCCATGGCAATACCTGCCCTGGTTGCGATGAACACGACCAGCAGCCACTGGACGCTCTGCAGGTCCGCGCCCAACGCCTCTGCCACGGCGGGCAGCGCCACGTTCAGGGAAAAGTCCAGCGTCGCCAGGAACATGCCCAAACCGGCAATGGAGGCCAAGACAACGTCGTTCCAGCGTCCGGCCGCGGGAGCGCCGCCACCGGGTGCGGTTATGGGACTGCCGGAGGCACTCATAGCCCATGAATTCTACGGCATGGGCGGAAGACGCGGGTGCGGAGGCGGGGGGCAGCGGTGGCGCCCGTCGGCTGCTGGTCGTTTACGCCGCTGGTCGTTTACAAGGTGGGTAGCGTGTGCTACAAATGCCGTGGAGGGCCGATCCCGACCCAATCGAGGGCAAACAAAAACCCCGGCGTCATCACCGACCTAAAGGTCGGGAGAGGACGACCCGGGGACTACATGCCAATACTAACAGATAACAACACCGGATGCCATCAGAATACGTTCATCAAATCTGTCACACGATTTCCGAGTCTCGGATTGGACCTTATCGACAGCAGGCCACAGCGAACGATTTGCTATCGTTAAGCGCCTACGCTTGGAATGTGGCATTATGCGAAAGCCTGTATCCTGTATTAAACGGCTTGGAAATCACGCTGCGCAACCATATTCACTACGCCGCTAGTGACGAATTCGGCGACGAGTACTGGTTCGACAGACTTAGGACGAAGAAATCGAAGGACGCTCTGCAGAAGGCGCGGAAGAAACTAGGGGCTTCGTTCACCTCAGGAGACATGGTAGCCCAACTGAATTTCGGATTCTGGGCAGGTCTGTTTGATAGCCAATACGAGGAGCAACTATGGCGAAAGCTACTCAAACCGGTTTTTCCCGGCGTCCCAAATCAACACCGGACTCGGGGCCGCCTATCTAAGCGCCTTTATCATATACGCTTGTTGCGAAACCGGGTATTTCATCACGAGCCGGTGTGGAGCCGTGGCGACTTGACAGAGCTCCACGGACAAATTCTGGAAACTATCGGTTGGATCAGTCCGATAATGAGACAATTCGTTGAAATGTTAGACCGGTTTCCTGAAACGTATGATAGGGGCGCCGAGTTCTACGAGCAGGAACTTTTATCAGTCGTTCAAAGCTGACCGGAAGGACAGCGGCCATGTCGGAGGGCTTTTATGGTAGAGAACTCAGGAAACATTGAAGCCTTGCTCCAGGAGGAGCGCACCTTCCCTCCTCCTGGGGATTTTGTCGGGAAAGCCAACATGGCGGACCCGGACATCTACGAGAAGGCCCGGCAGGACCCCGAGGCCTTCTGGGCCGGTCTTGCCGAGGAGTTGGACTGGTTCCAGAAGTGGGAACGAGTGCTGGAGTGGGATCCTCCCTTCGCCAAGTGGTTCGTCGGCGGAAAGCTCAACGTCTCCTATAACTGCATCGACCGTCACCTGACGGCCGGCCGGCGCAACAAGGCCGCCATCATTTGGGAGGGCGAGCCGGGCGATTGGAAAGTCTATACCTACTGGGACCTCTACCGCGAGGTCTGCCGCTTCGCCAATGGCCTGAAGAGCCTCGGTGTGAGGAAGGGCGACCGGGTGACCATATATCTGCCCATGACCCCGGAACTACCCATCGCAATGTTGGCCTGCGCCCGCATTGGCGCACCCCACAGCGTCGTGTTCGGCGGATTCAGCGCCGAGTCGTTGCGCGACCGCATCAACGACTCCGAGTCCAAGGTGTTGATCACCGCCGACGGTGGCTACCGCCGCGGCGGAATTGTCCCCTTGAAGCAGAACGCCGACGATTCCTTGGACGGTTCGCCCAGCATCGAACGGGTGGTGGTGCTGCGCCGGACCGGCAGCGCCGACGACAAGATGGTGGACGGCCGGGACATCTGGTGGCACGACCTGGTCGAGGGCCAACCCCAGACCTGCGACCCGGAACCGATGGACAGCGAGGACATGCTATACCTGCTGTACACCAGCGGCACTACCGGCAAGCCCAAGGGCATTGTCCACACCACCGGGGGATACCTCCTGGGCACCTACGCCACGACCAAGTGGGTCTTCGACTTGAAGGAAGACGACACCTATTGGTGCACCGCCGACATCGGCTGGGTCACCGGCCACAGCTACATTGTCTACGGGCCTTTGGCCAACGGGGCCACCACGGTTATGTACGAAGGTTCCCCCGATTACCCGGACCGGGACCGTTTCTGGGCCATCGTGGCCAAGTACGGCGTCTCGATCCTGTATACCGCGCCGACGGCCATCCGCACCTTCATGCGCTGGGGCGTCTCGTATCCCCAACGCCACGATCTGTCCACCCTGCGGCTGCTGGGCAGCGTGGGCGAGCCGATCAACCCGGAAGCCTGGGTCTGGTACTGGCAGAACATCGGCTTGGGCAACTGCCCGGTGGTGGATACCTGGTGGCAGACAGAGACCGGCAGCATCATGATCGCCCCGTTGCCGGGCCTGACCACGCTGAAACCGGGCTCGGCAACCCAACCGTTCCCCGGAATCGAAGCCGAGATTCTGGACGAGGCCGGGAACGCGGTTGGTCCCGGTGGTGGCGGTTACCTGACCATCAAACGGCCCTGGCCCTCGATGCTGCGCAACATCTACGGCGACCCGCAACGGTTCAAGGACACCTACTGGTCGCGGTTCCCCGGCATCTATTTCACCGCCGATGGAGCCAAGCTGGATGAGGACGGCTATTTCTGGCTCCTGGGCCGCGTGGACGACGTGATCAACGTCTCGGGACACCGCATCGGCACCATGGAGGTCGAAAGCGCGCTGGTGGACAACTTGAAGGTCGCCGAGGCCGCTTGCATCGGCAAAGAACACGAGGTGAAGGGCCAGGCTATCGTGGCCTTCGTAACCCTGAAGGACGAAGTGGCCATGTCCGACGACGTGATCGCCGAACTCAAGGCCCACGTGGCCGGGAAGATCGGGGCGATGGCCCGCCCCGACGACATCTACTTCGCCGCCGAGCTCCCCAAGACCCGCAGCGGCAAGATAATGCGCCGCCTGCTGCGGGACGTAGCCGAGGGCCGCGCCTTGGGCGACACCACCACCCTGGCCGACCCCGCCGTGGTGGACTCCCTCAAGAGCCAGTACGGCGACGAGGAGTAGGGTGGCATAGCCGTGGAAGCCAAGAACACCACATTTCAGGGAATCATTAACGGAGTCAAGCAGTTCCTGATCCCTGTCTTCCAGCGCGACTACAAGTGGGGCGGAAATTCATTCCGAATTCGTCCTTACGCCATCCTTATGGCGTTATCGTGGATCTGGAGCAGACTTCCCGAATCCCATTCGTTTTGTCGATGGTCCGCCAGGCGCACGACCAGGCCACGATCGAACGCAAGGGTGAGCATATAGAGGCGGTGGCATGACGTCCGAATTGGCAACTAAAGTCCGAAGGCACATGGAGCATTCCGAGCAATACTTTGAGAACGGCCTGGAGGCGCTGAGGAACGAAGAAGTTTCCAAGGCCGGGGAAATGTTCTGGGGAAGCGTGACCCAAGTGTTTCATGCGCTGGCAGCGGTGCGCGGCATAGACGTCGCCCGGCACCGGAGGCTGAAGAATTTCGCGATCCAAGTATCTAGCGAGACGGACGACCCTTACCTCCTGGCGGGGTTTTCCACAGCGGAAATCTTGCATAAAGGATTTTATGATGTCGACGTGGAACTGGCAGACCTTGAGGCAGCTGTCCCGATCGCCAGACGAACCATTGAGGCGGTCGCCCGATTGATTCCCCAGGATTCGAACGATCAATTAGGCTCGAATGACGGTTACTGAGCCAAGGTTTTTGTGGCGAGTGGAATAGCATGCACCAGCAGCTAGTTGGAGACGGGCGACTGCCATGCTTGCTGCGGCGAGTGCCCGGACGACCCGCGGGTCTGGTGCGGCGAATGCTGGGATGCGGCATGCAAGGACCATACTTGGCCGGAACGGGATGCTATCCTTCGGACGTACGGTCCACGCGATTCCGGCAACACATCCTAAAGGAGTGTGCATGTCATGGCTACTTACTCGAAACACGAGGCCCAGGCGTGGGCGTGGGAGGCCCTTAAGGGCCAATGGACGACTCTGGTGACCCCCTTCACCCCGGATGACCGCTTCGACCGGGAAGGGATGAAGCGCAACATCCGACACATCAGAAGCCTCGGCACCACCGGGGCCGGCTGCACCTGGGGTATGGGGGAGTTCTGGAGCCTGACCCACGACGAACGCATCGACGTCATGGACACGGTGGCCGAGGAGTCCGCTGGTGACTGGCTCATTGCTGCCCACGTTACCGATTCTTCGGCCCCCGAGATGCTGTCTCTTGCCCGGCACGCCGAGGACCAGGGGTTCGACCTGCTGGTCGTGGCTCCGCCCTTCATGGTGACGAAGACCGAGGACCAGGTTGTTGAGTACGTTCGGCTTCTGGCCGAGAATACCAACCTGGCCATCATGTTCTACAACTCGCCCCAGTTCGGGATCGTGATGAGCACCAACGGCCTGGAGCGGCTCTGCCGCATCCCCAACGTCGTCGGCATCAAAGAGGCCAGCTTTAATCAGCAAATCTCCATCGAGGCCCACCTGACCCTGGGCAAGGAAGCAATCATAAGCACTCCCGACGAGTGGATCTTCTTCAAAGCGCAGGAATTGGGCTTCCAGCAACAGGTGATGTTCTCCAACACCTCAGACTGGCGGTTCGACGTTCCGGGGGCCAATTACTACGTCCAGTTTATCGACCGGGCCACCAAGGGCGACTTGGACGAGGCCTTCTACGACCGGCACATACGCCGGTTGAACGAGCTTTCTGACACCTGGTGGACCCGGACGCTCGACAAGTACAACGGCGCACTGCCCGTTTCCATGGTGAAACATTGGGCGGAGTTGATGGGACTGGCCGCCGGGCCTCCCCGCCTGCCCCTGATCGACCTTACCCCACAGGAGAAAGAGCAAATGCGGGACGAGCTTGAGCCCCTGAAACCCCGGATGCCCGTGGCTGCGGCGGCACAACCTAGGGCCGCCTGGCTGGACGGCAACAACAATTTCGCTGCCGGGATGCTGCTGATGGTGAGCGTCCAGGACGTTGACGAAGCCCTGGAAGCGGAGCAGGGCGGGGCCGACGTCGTCGACGTCAAGAATCTGCAGGAGGCCCTGGTCGGGTCGGGACATCCTTCAATCGTGCGCCAGGTGCGGGGCATAATCCCGGTGGAGAAGCATGTCAGCGTCACCTTGGGCGTGGTGCCCAACCAGCCCGGCACAGTGGCGATGGCCGTCTATGCGGCTGCCCACCTGGACGCCACGTCGGTGAAAGTAGGGTTCCAGCGCGGCGACTACGATACCGCCGTCGATGTGCTGCGGCAGGCCAGGCGGGCGCTGGAGGGGTTCAATACCAAGCTCATCGGCTCGGTGTTCGCCGACAACGAGCTCTACGAGGACGGCCTGGATCCGCTTTGCATGGTGCAACTGGCCAAGGACGGCGAGTGTGACGGGTTCCTGATCGACACCCTGACCAAGGACGGCCGGAACCTTTTTGACTTCATGCCGGAGCCTGTCTTACGCGACATAGTGCTCCGGGGCAAGCAGATGGGCATGAGCACCGCGCTTTCCGGTCACCTCAAAATCAACGACTTGGACGAACTGGCCCGCATCAATCCCGACATCGTCGGGGTGCGCGGCGCCGTCTGCTCCAACGGCGACCGCGGCCGGGCCGTGGCTTGGGAAGCGGTGGCGGAGTTCAAACGCCAGTTGGACATGCGGAAAAGCGGCGAAATCAGCGTCCACGGCGATATGGCCCCCATAATCAGCGACGGCAACAGCGGCTGGGTGGTCATCGATGGCCGCGGCAAGAGTTGCGCCGGGGTGATCGCAGCCATCACCTACCAGATGGACCTCGACCGCCAGTCCTTCGTCGAGGCCATCCTCGCCGACGCCCTGAACATCTACGACGTCATCCTGTGGTCGGAACAAGCAGGCCACAAACTCTTGACCCAACGCAAAGACACCGACGGCTCGATGCGCGTGCTGATCCAGCCGTAGAGCCTGACCGGGTCTAAGGAACCTCTGAACAAGTTATGGTCCAAGTTATGGTCGTTGAGGCGAAAGCCGGAATCTCGGAGGAGAGCTTAGCGGCCCCCATCCTAACCTTCCCCCATCTGGGGGAAGGGACTTGTTCAGATGTTTCCTAATATGGCAGCCGCGACACGAGGCGCGACCGGAACCTTCACCGCGACGGTGTACGAAATCTTTCGGTAGGAGGGAGGGTTTCCGCGCCGGGGCCGGGATTCTTGCCTAGACCATGAACACCGGGGCGGCATCCCGGTTGACGCGGGTCTCGTTTTCCAGTCCGTTGCGGAGGTACTTGGGGAGGGCGAACATGCCGCGATGGGTCTCGCCGTCGTAGTGCTTCAGCCCTTTGCTTACCCTGTCGGCCAGCAATTCATCTACCGGCTGCCCCCCCGCCGGAAGAAGTGGCGAGTCGGAGGCCAGGGTGAAACCCCAAAGGGTCTGAAAGGCCGGAACGTGCACCTGGGCCCCGGCGGCGTGGACAAAAACGCGCCGCAGGGTGTTGTAGATGGTGGTAAAGCATTCCTGGTGGTTGGGCAGTCCGGCCGGTCCCGATTGGGTTACCAAAACACCGCCGCTGTTGAGTCGCGCCCTCGCGATCCGGTAGAACTCTTCGGTGTATAGCAGGAAGGCGGTGCCGCCCTCAAGGGGATCAACCAGATCGAGGATGATGACGTCGTACCCCTCTCCATCCTCCGCCAGAAAGCCCCTGGCGTCTTGATGGAACAGACTGGTCCTGGGGTCGTCGAAGCTGCCTTGGTGATGGTTGGGTAAATAGCGGCGGCACAGATCCACCACCTCCTGGTCCAAGTCCAGCATAGTTGCTTCCTGGACCGTTCGGTGGGCCAAGACCTCCCGGAGGGTGGCGCCCTCGCCGCCCCCGCCGATGAACACCCGCCGCGGGTCCGGATGACAGAGCATCGCCGGATGTACCAAGGTCTCATGGTACACGAACTCGTCCCGTTCGGTGGACTGGGTCTTTCCGTCGAGAACGAGGGTGCGTCCGAAAACATCGGAATCGATGATTTCGACCTTTTGGTAGGGTGTTTCCCCGGAATAGAGAATCTCCCGGACCCGCAGCATTACTGCCAGGTCCGGTGATACGCTCTCCATAAACCAATTGCCGGATAATTCCATGGATTCCGAGAACCCTGCGGTGGTTCAGCCGGCCACGGCGTCGGCCACCAAGCCTCTCTGGATCTCCCTGATGTCCGGGTCAAGGGACTCGAACTGCTCAATCAGCCGGGCGGCGGCCTCACGGGGCAGGAACGATGACCCGCACGAGAATATGTCTGCGGCGGCGTACCTGTACTCCGGCCAGGTATGTATGGAGATGTGTGATTCCGCGATGGCCAGAATTCCGGTAACACCCTGTGGAGTAAAGCGGTGAAAAGACTCACCGACGACTGTGGCGCCTACGTCATGGGCGGTCGCCAGCATCACCCGACGTATGTAGTCTAGGTCGTTAAGGAGGGTGGGGTTACAGTCCCTGAGTTCCAGCAGAAGATGACAACCTAGTACATTCAATCACCTGTCCTCCTCTTATGTCATCAGAATTACACGTCGCTCCCTGAAGTCCGGTCTGGGAAAGTTCGGTCTGGGAGACAGTGCCTTATTCTATATGCGTATCCATGACTAATCAATACCCTTGCCAAGGCTATCGAAATCGAGCGTTTGAAGCAGCGGACGACCCGGCGGTTGAAGCGGCCAAGCGCCGGCAGGTACAGGCGGTCCAGATTCAGCCGGGAGGCGGAAGGCAGCAGCGGGCGGTATTATTCGTTCTCCGTCCAGTCGTCTTCCATGGCTCCCTCGTTGACGACGTCTTCCTCCTCGTCATCTTCGTCGGACCCGTCGCCTTGATCGCGGCGCCGGTCGTCGTTCCGAAAGAGCCGGGCAACTTTCTCGTTAAGGTGAACCAGGGCGTCGTCCTTGGCGCTATTGGGAAATGAGCATACGTTGTGCAGGCTGCGGTGGCGGGAAGTCTCCCGGATGATCACGGAAACTCCCCGGGGGTTCACTCCGATTACTGCGGCGGCGTAGGTGTTGCCCCCTTTCATCAGCCCGGCCAGTCTTTTGCCCAGCTTGGGCTCCAATTGCCCCAGGAAATCGCCGTCCCCGGAATAGGCGTTCAACGTGTTGTTCTCCTGCACCAGGTCCACCGACTCACCGGGCGAAACGCCGGCGGCAACGGGACGGCTGGCGGGACGGCGCAGGATGGTCGTGGTGGATTTCCCGCTTTCCTCGATGAATAGTTGGGGTTTGCCCGCCGCTCTTGGGGAGTGGCGCCTGCTGCCGGAGGGATTACTGCTCAACTGGTCCAGCCTGGCCCGGTTCTTTTTGGCGATTTTGTTGTATGGGGCGACGGTTGAAACACTGTCCAGCACTTTCCGGGCTTCGCCATAGTCGCCAAGCTCCATAAGCGCTTTGGCGAGACGGTTCATCGCTTCCACGTCATCGGTGAACAACTCCAGGACTGCCCGGTTCACTTCGGTGGCCCGTTCCCACTCGCCTTTGAGTGCAAGGTCCACGGCTTCCCGGTCCAAGTCCCGCTTAAGCCTGAGACCGTTGGGTGTTTGTATTGTGTTCCGGTTCATCGGTTCTCCAGGACAGCTTTCAATTGAGCCAGTTTGAGCCAGTTTGAGCCAGTCGTATCGACCCAGGGCGGCGGCCTCGCACACGACGACTGAGGCTGGCGAGGGCGGTATCGAAGCTGCGACGGTTTACTGTTACACCAATTGCATGGGATAGGTCAATACCAAATGCCAGCGTAAATTCCACATTTTTCACCTGTCCCACAAGCCCGTTGCGACCGGGCTATCGGTCCGGCTTCGAAACCGGCGCCGGGCCCGTAACAGCCGAATATCGGTATCCGGCGTATGGTACGGCGCCGGCGCCGATAGCTCAGGCTTTCCGGTGTCGCCACTTGATCCGCAGCAGGTCCAGGGCCATCGCCAGTGAGTCCCGCAGGGGCCGGACTTTACTCCTCTCCCGGTAGTACCAGTCCACTCCGATTTCCCGGATGGTCAACCCCTGCTGGCGCGCCAGGTATAAAAGTTCGACGTCGAAAGCGAACCCGTCCATGGTCTGCCGGCCGAACAGATCGGTGGCGGGACCGCGCTTGAAACATTTGAAGCCGCACTGGGTGTCTTCCAAGCCTGGGACAGCCAGCCGGCGGACCAGGCTGTTGTAGACACGTCCCATGAAGTGGCGGCGGGACGGCTCACCATACCGGGCGGCTCCAAGAGCTTCCCTGGACCCCACTGCAATGTCCGCGTCGGGTCCCAACGGAGGCAGCAAGCGCTCCACCTGCTGGATGGGCACGGAGAGATCAGCGTCGCACAGAAGCCGGTAGTCGCCGGTCGCGGCCCGCATGCCGTTTTTGACCGCCCACCCCTTGCCCCAGTGGGGGAGGGGTAAAAGGCGCACCTGGGAGTAACCGGAGCCTTGCCGCTCGACGATTTCGGCCGTGGCGTCGGTACTGCCGTCGTCCGCCACGATCACTTCCCAAGGATAGTCGCGGGCGGCCAGGTACCCAATCACCTGTTGCAGCGTATAGGCTATACGCTCTTCCTCGTTGTAGGCGGGAATGACGACCGACAGGTAGGGCAAGCAGGGTTGGGACAATGGGTACCTTCCGGCTGGGGATTCTGGCCCGGCGTGACTGTTCGACGGGAACTCTCAGGAGCCGGGAGCGTGAGACCCGTCCCGGACCAGATCAGTCCTGGTCCAGTTCGAAGTCTCGATGCAGCAACCGCACCGCCTCCCTGCAGTCCTCCTCTTTGATGATACAGGAGATACGAATTTCCGACGTTGTGATCATATCGATGTTGACGTTCCCGTTGGCCAGGGAGCGGAACATACGCGAGGCATATCCGGGCGTGTTTTGCATCCCGGACCCCACGATACTCACGGACGCCAGTCCGGCGTCGCTGACCACACCGCCCGCCCCCAGTTCCTCCGTGAGCGCCGTCACCCTGGTCAGGGCGACGGCCAGGTCGTCGCGGCTTACCGTGAAGCTGATATCGGTGGTGAGGTCGGCGCTGGTGTTCTGGACGATGGTATCCACGCTGATGGATGCCTCGGCCAAGGGTTCGAATAGGGCGGCCGCGATGCCCGGACGGTCGGGGACCCGCCGCACCGTGATCTTGGCAACATTGGCGTTCAATGCTATACCGGTTACTTTAACTCTATCTTCCATAGCATTCCCCGGCGCATTCCCCGGCGTATTCCCCGGCGTATTCCCCGGCGTATTCCGGAACGTATTTTGGGTCGAATTATTCGCCAGGCCAGCCGATGGTCCAGCCGATGGTAAAGTCGATGGTCCAGGCGGCGGTAAAGTACGCTCCGGCGGCTTGCCCGCCGTGTCGCAGCCGCCGTGGATCAGGGTGCCCGGAGCGTTGTTGAAGCTCGACGCCACGAAAATGGGCACCCTGTAGGCCGCGCCCAACTCGATGGACCGGGGATGCATCTTGGCGCCGTGATTGGCCAGTTCCAGCATCTCCTCGTACCCGATCTCTTCCAGTTTCCGGGCCCGGGGGGCCACCCGGGGGTCGGCGGTGTAGATTCCCTCCACGTCAGTGTAGATTTCGCACCGGTCCGCGCCCAGAGCGGCGGCCAATGCCACGGCGGTGGTGTCGCTGCCGCCCCGGCCCAGCGTCGTGATGTCGTCCCCCTCGGTGATGCCCTGAAAACCGGCCACCACCACGGTCCGTCCCTGCGTCAACTCATGTCGCACCCGTCCGGTGTCGACCCGGTGAATCCGGGCCCGCCCGTGGCTCGTGTCGGTCAGAATCCCCGCTTGCGGCCCGCTCAGACTGATGGCATCCTGGCCGAGGTCCCGCAACGCCATGGTCAGGAGGGTGCACGACACTAACTCCCCAGTGGAAAGCAGGAGGTCCAGCTCCCTGGGGTTGGGGTCACGAGAAACGGAAGTAGCCAGTTCTATCAGGTCGTCGGTGGTGTCCCCCATCGCGGAGACCACCACCACAACATCTATGCCGCCCTTGCCGCCTTTGCCGCTCTTGCCGCCTTTGCCGGTCTCAATGACCCGCCGGGCGACGCTCAAGATTTTCTCGGCGTCGGCTACTGACGATCCGCCGTATTTTTGTACCACAAGTCCCATGATTAGTTGACCCGAACGGGACTATCGACCAGGTGCGCTCCCAATTCGGTGGTGCGAGTGACCTTGACGGCGCCCTCTACCCCGGCCTGCCGGGCAGCCTCGGCCATCTCGTAGGCCACGGTCATTTCCCGGCCGCGAGTAAGCGCCAAGACGGTCGACCCGCTTCCTGAAAGAAACGCCCCCAGTGCGCCGGCGTCCCGCGCGGCCTTGAAAAGAAGCTTCATAGCCGGGAAGAGCGGTTGGCGGTAGGGCTGGTGCAACCGGTCCTGGGTGGCCACTTCCAGGTACTCCGGGTGATTCGTCGCCATCCCCGCAACCAGCAGGGCCACCCGCCCCATGTTGTGTACGGCGTCGGCCACGCTCACCTGTTCCGGCATGACGGCGCGGGCATCCGCCGTGGCGATTCTGACTTCGGGAACGAATAACACCGCGTGAATCTCGGATGGAACGTTCACCGCGACCGTGTAAAGCTGCCGCCCCTCCGTGACCACCAAACGCAACCCGCCAAGCACCGCCGCCGCCACGTTGTCCGGGTGGCCCTCGATGGTGGCGGCCATCTCCAGGAGGTCAGCCGCCGGAAACCTGGAATCGCACAGGTGATTGGCTGCGGCCAGGCCTCCGGCAATGGCGGCGGCGCTGCTGCCCAGGCCCCGGGCCAAGGGAATTTCGTTTCGGCAACGCAAGCCGACCGGCGGCATCTCCGCATCCGCTTCGGCGAACAGGAACTCCATGGCCCGGTACACCAGGTTGCCGGTACCCTCCTCGAGTTCGCCGGCCCCCTCGCCGGTCACTTCGACCACGGGAGACGATCCCCGGGGCAGCACGTCGACTTCCACGGTGTTCCACAGGTCAAGGGCTAGTCCGAGGCAGTCGTATCCCGGCCCGAGGTTGGCGGTGGTGGCGGGAGCGGCGACACAGAAGGCGTTCATGGGGTGTTCTGGTCAGGCCAGAAGTTGATCGAGAACGAAGCGCCCCACATCGCGGTTCTCCCTGAATTGGGACGGCTCCAGCCCGGGACCAAAGCCAATGACCGGCACGTCGGACTCGTGGGACGAAGCGTGCGACCGGAGGTCCGGCGGCAGTTCGATTTCATCGGGGTCTCCGAATACGACGTCAGGGGCTCCCATGACCATGATGTCACCGATGCGTTCCGGCATCAACCGGAACCGGCGGGCCGCTTCATCTCGAGGCAGGGCCTCGTCGACGCCGCCGGTATTGAGCAGCACTTCCATCGCTGAGGACACACGATCCGGGTCCAGGTACAGGTAGATGCAACCGCCCAGATTAGAATGGTGTGCCGTATACAGATCTTTGATGATTGGGACCGCCCGGGCCTCAATTCCCGCTCTGCTGAGTTCCTGCGGCAGATGCACCATGCGCCGTTTCGAGGACATGCCGTGGTCGGCGGTAATCAAAATGCGCGAATCGGGGAAATCGTCCATCAACCGGCCTATCGCTTCGTCCAGCAGGGTCATGTGCCGTTGGGACTCCGGGTGTTCCGGTGGATAGGTGTGCATCGCGTAGTCGGTGGTGGTCAGGTAGACCAGGTCAAACTCCTGCTCCGCCATGAGATAGCGGCCAGTGTTTATGACCCACGGGTTGACCTCAAGGGAATAGACCGGCGGAGGCTCACCGACATCCTGCGGCAGCCAGCCCGGCGGTTTCTCGGAGGAGACGTTGATCGTCGTCCCGTCGCTGAGCAGGCTGCGGAGCTTGTCTTTGGCGGTGACCAGCAACGAGCGCGCTTCTTTCGCCCTGGCCCTCTGGAACATCGTTTCCGTGCAGAGGAACTCCCCCGACTCCATGTAGTACTCGGCGTCCCGCTCGCGGTCCCACCAATAGTTGGACGTGATGCCGTGGGAACTTGGGTAGCTGCCCGTCACCAGGGACACGTTGTTGACGTTGGTTACCGTGGGCATCAAAGCCTTGGCGGCGGTACGGAAGCCGCGCGCGGCGATCTCCGCCAACCTGGGGGCTTTGCACACGTCCAGGTACTCAGGGTCGAGGCCGTCAATCATGACGATTACCGTTGTGGTGTCCACGGACGTCTCCCGCCCCCGGCCTGCGGGTTGTCAGGCACGTGGAGCCTGTGCGATTGTATTCCGACTCTACCCCATCCAGGTACCAAGGGCAACCGGCCCGGCCTTGGGTGCGCTCTGGGCCGACGGGCCAGGGGTACCGGCCGAATAGAGTTTCCGGTCTAACCAGGGGTCCCGGCCGAAAAGAGTTTCCGGCCTAAATGGAATGGGCGTTGGGGGCGCCAACCTGGAATTGCGGCCTGCGGCCGGGGATCAGGTTTTCCAGGGCGCTCGCCTCGTCCGCACCGTTGGCGTACGCACGCTGGCGCTGCGACTTGTGGGACTGGGCCACGCTCAGGTAGTCATGGGTCAGGCGAGGCAGCAGAAACCGTTGGCGGACGCTTTCCCGCGCGGCCCCGCCGATTCGCGACCGCAATTCCGGCGATTGGACCAACTCGACGATGCGCCGGGCGCATTCCTCCGGCGAGGAAACCAGGTGCCCGGTCACGCCGTCCTGTATCTGCGTTCTAATGCCTCCGGCGTTGCCGCCGATGACCGGCCGGCTCTTCCACATGGCCTCGGTAACGGTCAGACCAAAGCCCTCCCTGGTGGATTTCTGCATCAGCACCAGCGACGCCACCTGAAAGGCATTGACGATGCGGTCGATCGTATCGGGAAGACCGGCCGGGTCATAGTAGAGATGAATGTCCGGGTCCCCGGCGGCGTGGGCGCGGACGCTGGCCAGTACGTCCAGAGCCTCGGGGTCGTCGGTGGCCTGGCTCAGTCCCAACAGCGCGAGTTGCAGCCCAGGGACGGATTCACTGGCGGTCCGGAAGGCGTCCACCACCCCCCAGGGGTCCTTCCACAAGTCGAAGCGCGACACTTGAGAGATGAGGGGCCGGTTGGGGTCTATCCCCATAGCCGACACGATGCTCCGGGCCGAATCCTCGGGCATGGCGGTGTTCTTTACGCTGAGGGGGTCGATGGCCGGCGGTGCGATGTGCACCGGCGTCCGGCAGTCCAAGCCGTCGGGAACGTAGTCCTGCAGGCTGAACACCAGGTGATCGTAGTGGCCGGTCAACGGCAGCAGCGTGTCCAAAACGCTGTCGTTGGGAGTCGTGAGGTCTATGTGGCACACCCACAGCCAGGTGGAGCCGTCCTGCTCCCGCAGGAATTGGGCCAAGGGCAACAACTGGGGGTCATGAAGCACCCACACGTCGGCCTTCAGAGCGTCCCGTTTCATGGCGCGGGCCACTTCCTTGATGGAACGGAAGTAGACTTCCCATTCCTCGCCGGTCAACGAGCCTTCGGCCCCCTGCAGGAGGTTGTGTATCTTCTTGGTGGCCTGGAAGAATTCGGGATAGGGCGGGTTGATTACGATCCTTTCGGTCTCGATGCCCAAGGAGTTGCTCAGAGGCACCATTGACTGGAGGACCTCGGCCACGCCTCCCCCGGTGGCGGTGCTGTTGAGGTGCAGGACCCTCTGGTTTCCCATCTCCGAACGGATGGAATCGAGTTTGGCGGCCAATTGAGGGTCGATCAATGGAACATAGTCCTCGTAGTGAACCGGGGGATGGTCGAGTTTCAGGTACATCGGATCAATCCTTCCATCTTGGTTCCAGACTTGGGTAAGTTGCTCGACTGGCATCGAGTTTTTCACGGACTCTATAATTCCATCGCACGATTGCCGAGTTCAACAGATAATCGGACGGTTGTCAACGACTATTGTCGAACGGCCAACGGATTGGCTCGACATAACCAGGCGTTGACGAAGAGAGGAGCCTCCGGATGGATACCAGGGGCAGCAGCGAAGGTGGTTGGCGGGACGGTGGGCTGGTTAACCCTACTCTACGGTGACCGACTTGGCCAGGTTCCTGGGTTGGTCCACGTCGCATCCGCGCAGCAGGCCGACGTGATAGGCCAATAACTGGAGCGGAATGGTGGCCAGGATGGGGACCAGGTGGTCGGGGGCCTCGGGGATGTAAACGGGAAAGTCCACGTCTTGGGCCAAGTCGGTGTCGCCGGCGGTGAGCACGGCCAAGACCGTGCCGTCCCTCGCCTTGACCTCTTTCAGGTTGCCGGCCACCTTGTTGTACAGCGCGTCCCTCGGAGCCAGGGCTACCGTACACATCCCCGGGTCAATCAAGGCGATGGGGCCGTGTTTCATCTCTCCCGCTGGGTATCCCTCGGCGTGGATGTAGCTTATCTCTTTGAGCTTCAGCGCCCCTTCCAGGGCGATGGGGGCGTTGGGACCGCGCGCCAGGAACAGGAAATTGTTATAGTCGGCGCACTTCTCGGCCAGTTGACGGTATTCCTCCGACCCGGCCAGCATTTCGCCGATCAGCCGGGGGCACTGGGCCAGCCCTTCCACCAGCTTTTTTGTCGCTTCCGGTTCCAGGAAACCACGGGACTGCCCGATATATATGGCCAGCAGGTTCAATATCGTCAGCGACGCGATAAACGTCTTGGTGCTGGCGACGCCCACCTCCAGGCCGGAACGCATGTATAGTGCGCCGTCCGCCATCCGGGCGGCCTGGCTGCCCTCGGCGTTGCAAATGGCGACCAGATGGGCCCCTTTCTCCCGGGAGAGTTGCATGGCGGCCACCGTGTCGGCAGTCTCTCCCGATTGTCCGATGGCGACGACCAGGGTACTGGCCCCAATGTAGGGGTCACGGTAGCGGAACTCCGAGGCGCTTTCGGCCTCGGCGGGAAGCCCGCCGAAACGCTCCATGAGGTGCCGCCCCACTTGGGCGGCATGGAGGCTGGTGCCGCAGCCGGTAAAGACCACCCGGTCAAGACCGGCGATCTGTGCGGGAGACAGCGGGAATTCCGGCAGTTCCACCCGGCCGCGTTCGAAGTCCACCCGCTCACGCATGGCGCTGGCCACGGCTTGGGGCTGCTCCATGATCTCTTTGAGCATGTAGTGGTGATAGCCGCCCTTGTCGGCGACCATCTCATCCTGAGAAACACTCCGGGTCTGTTTGGCCAACTGCCCGCCCTGAAGGTCCTGATACTCGACGCCGTTCCGGTTTATTATGGCCACTTCCCCGGCTTCCAGGAAGCCCACCTCCCGGATCTGGGTATTTCGCTCCAGCATGGGCAGCAATGCGGGCAGATCACTGCCCATCATGGCCTGTTCGCCGTGATGGGCTACCACGATGCCGCCGGCGTACCCCAGGCGCAGGGCGCAGATCTCGGTATCGTCGTCCAGCAGCATGGCCATGATTGCCTGGGACCCCTCCACCAGGCCTCCCATTCGGCGGAATGCCTCCGGAAAGTCCAGTCCCAGGTCGAGACCCTCTTCTACGAGATGCGTCAGCACCTCGGTGTCGGTCTCCGACCGGAACACGTGGCCGCTGGCGGTCAACCGTCGTTTGATCTCACGGTAATTTTCGACGATGCCATTGTGGACCACGACAACCCGGTCGTTGCAGTCGGTATGGGGGTGGGCGTTGGCTTGGGATGGCCGGCCGTGCGTGGCCCAGCGGGTGTGTCCCAGGCCGACGTAGCCGTCGGGGTGGGAGCCCGCGTCCAGGTCCTCCAGTCCGTTGACCTTTCCCACCGTCTTACGAAGGTGGAACTGGCCGGAAGGACTGACTACGGCGATCCCGGCGCTGTCGTAGCCGCGGTATTCCAGCCGCTGCAACCCTTCGTAGATTATCGGCCAAGCGTCATCGTTACCAACATACGCGACTATTCCGCACACAAATTCATCCTGCCTGACTGCATTCTTTTTTGGAACACCCGGACGCAACACCCGGACGCAACACCCGGCCCGCAATCTCACCAATGCTATACTACCCCTCACTGGCGGACAAGGGAAATTTGCGAGAGGGCCCCCAAGATGCAGGACCGAAACGGCGACACTCCGACACAGCGCATCGGCTCCACCGTGATGGTGGTAATGATGGACGTAGACCCCGCCGACGAAGAAGAGTTCCACCGCTGGTACAACCAGCAGCATATTCCGGAACGGCTGGAGATTCCGGGTTACGTCAGCGCCCGGCGGTTCAAGCTGGAGAGCGGCGACGACGGAATGCTCAAGTACATGTGCCTGTGGGAAATGGAGGATTCCAGCGCGCTGCGGCACGAGATGTACCAAGCGCAAAACGCGGACCCCACGGCGCTTTACGAAAGGGTCACCAAGACAGTAACGGCCCGCTCCCGCGCCATCTACACTCAAATCTTCCCCGAAACAGGCGCCTGCGAGGACAAGTCAGGCTTCCACCCCCGCCACCAGGAGATCTCCGCCTAGGGAACATCTGAACAAGTCCCTTCCCCCCGATGGGGGAAGGTTAGGATGGGGGTAATATCGTTAAGCTCTCCTCCGAGATTTCGGCTTTCGCCTCAATGACCATAACTTGTTCAGAGGTTCCCTAGGTCCGTAATGGATATGTGGGGCAGTTTTGTCAGCTTGGCTGGTCTTGTCGTATCAAGCATAGGACTGGTGTTCGCGATACGAGTGGCATTACAGGCCCGTACGGTGGCACGCGGTGCCGAAACCGCCACAGTGGGGTAATGACATGGCCGGTATGAATGAAATCGCCGTAAAATTGATGGAACGCACCAGGGAAAGAAGGATACCGTGGAAAACTTCAGTAAATCCGAACTTCTTTTCAGCCGTTATCGGTAACTTGTCAGTGATGATTTCTTCTCAAGCGGACACTGCGAATCGAACATTGATCAAGCTTGCCATATTCGACGAAAAGGGGACCGAGTTGGAATTCCTTCAGTATCGCGGCGGTTTCGACGATGAGAATGAGTTACTCGTGCGGTTGTTCCAGGCGGCGAAACGCTCGGCGCAGGGCGTGGACGAGCGTTTGAATGAGTTGTTGACTACGCTGGAGACTGGGCTGTAATCAAAGGCTGCCCGCCGACGGAAACCAGGTCCCACACCAACCGCCCGAGGTGACCCTGCATGGCAACGATGATCGATATCCTCAACAAGCTCCTGGAAAGGACCCAGGCCGACAAGGTGGCTTGGAAGCCTACCACGGATGAGGACACGTTCATTGCTCTGGTGGGAGATCTCTCCATCGTTATCGACATGGACTGGCGAGGCATTGGCTCCGACATCCCGACGTTAAAAGTCCTCAACAAGCGCGGCCGGGTAGTCGACTGGATCAACGTCGATACGCCTCAGGGCTCAGTGCACAAGTCCAACCTGGATAATCTGTACCGGATGGCCCGGCGATGCGCCTTCGGGAGCGACAGCGAACTGGACGGCCTGCTGGCCGCTTTGGACTGCGAACCGTAGGTATTGGCCCATGGCCTCGATTTAGGACTGGTTGCCCGTGAGGACTGGTTGCCCGCTACCGTAATCTTCGGCGATGGTTTTCTCGCTCCCCGGCGCCTGGCCCAACTGGAAGCGGAACAGGCCCCGGAAGGGGTGCTGGACGCCAACCGTCACCGGTTGCAAGGGAGCCGGGCGAATCCGGCCGAAGTCCTCAGCATCGTCTACGCCATCCCCTTTATGGACGACCACCGGGTGATTGTAATGGAAGGGCTCCTGGGCACGGCTGAGTCGTCCACTGGCAGGCAGCGTTCGGGCCGGAGGGCGGCTTCCGCTGACTCGCCGGCGGTCAATGAATGGCGGGCGCTGGCTGACGGCATTCCCAATATGCCCGAATCCACGGTGCTGACGTTTATCGACGGACCGTTATCGGGGAACAACCCATTGTTGCGGCTGCTGCGTCCCGTGTGCCAGGTTGAAGAGCTGTCGGCTCCCAGGGGCGAGGCGCTCGCCCGTTGGACCAAGGAGGCGGCGGAAGCCAAAGGCGCTGCCATCTCACCCTCCGCGATCCGCTCCCTCACCGATCTCGTGGGCAACGACCTCTGGACCCTGGAACAGGAGTTGGAGAAGCTGTCGCTGTACGTCTCCGGCCGGGGGTCTCGGGAGATTGCCGAGGCCGACGTTCAGTCCATGGTGTCCCAGGTCCGGGAGGCAAGCATCTTCGTCGCCGTCGACGCCATGATCGATGGGCGTCCGACCGTAGCGTTGCGTCTCTTGCACGACCTCAAGGAAGACGGCCGGGAAGCTCCCTACATCATCAGTATGGTGGAGCGGCAACTACGGTTGTTGGCCTTGGCCCGGGACGCCATCGATCAGGGTGTGGCCGCAGGCGAAATCGGCGGACGATTGGGCGTATCCTCGGATTTCGTGGTCCGCAAGACCCTGGAACAGGCCCGCCGTCACCCGCTTCCGGATATCGTCTGGCGCTACAACCGGTTGTTGGAGGCCGACCTTGCCATCAAGCAGGGGCAACTGGAGCCGGAGTTGGCCCTGGAGTTACTGGTGGGAGAGCAGGCGGCGTTCGGGTAGGTCTCGGCGATGGCCCATCGTTGACCGGTAGCGGATGTTAGGGAACCTCTGAACAAGTCCCTTCCCCCCGATGGGGGAAGGTTAGGATGGGGGTAATACCGTTAAGCTCTCCTCCGAGATTTCGGCTTTCGCCTCAATGACCATAACTTGTTCAGAGGTTCCTTAGTCTGGCGGCAGCACCGGATTGTAGCAGGCAACGTAGTGGTCCGGCTCCACCTCCGCCAGGCTGGGCCGGGGATCGGTGCGGCATCGACCCATCGCCTTGAAGCACCGGGGCAGGAATGGGCATTCATCCGGGAGGATCATCATATCCGGTGGGGCCCCGGGAAGTGGCTGGATCCGGCGCCCAGGCTCGTCCAGCCGCGGCAAGGACTGGAGCACCGACCAGGTGTAGGGATGCTGGGCCCGGTGGAACAACGGGATAACGTCGGCATGCTCCACCATGGTGCCGGCGTAAATGACTCCCACCTTGTCGGCCATTGAAGCCACGACGCCCATGTCGTGGGTAATGAGCAGAATTGATGACTTTTGTTCCCGGACCAGGTTGCGAAGTTTCTCCAGGATGTCGGCCTGGAGGGTGACGTCAAGGCCCGAGGTCGGTTCATCGGCAATGAGCAGCTTGGGACGTAACACCAAGGCTATTGCCATCATCACCCGCTGGCACATCCCGCCGCTCAGGGCGAACGGGTACTGTCCCATCACCCGGCGCGGGTCGGGCAGTCCCATTTCGTGCAGCGTCTCTTGGGCCAACCGGTTGGCGTTTCTCAGGGAGAGGTTGCTGTGTTGCAGGATCACCTCTTCCAGTTGAGAGCCGATGGGCTCCACCGGATTCAGGGCCGCTTGGGCGTCCTGGAACACCATGGAGATTTCATGGCCCCGGAGTCGGCGGATATAGTCCGGGCTCGACCGCAGCAGGTCGGCGCCCTGGAAAGAGATGCTTCCCTGCATGACACTGGCGGCGTGGGGCAGCAGTCCCATGATAGCCAGGGCCAAGGTGCTCTTTCCCGCCCCGCTCTCGCCCACCACACAGTAGACCTGCCCTTCCTCTTGAGTCAGGGATATTCCGTTGAGGGCTTTGACCGTCCCCCCCCGGGTACGGAATTCCACGTGGAGGTTATCTATCGTAAGGATTGCCACTACTCTGTCCGGCTGCCGGCCACAAGCCCATTGGGCCGCAATTCCACTGGACGGTATTCCCCGCCGCGCAGACAAGCGATCAGATCGTCCAATCCGCGGACATTCTCCGGGAACTCGGTGGCAGCAGTCCCAAGCTGTTCCACGCGGTGGGCGTCGCTGCCAGCGGTGAAAGGAGCGGACAGACGGTCGCCCAGGTCTTGGGAAAACCGGTTCTGTTCCGTGGTGCCCCGTCCGTTGAGGCCCTCTATGGCCTGGCAGTATTGGAAGAATCGGTCTTTGCTGGCCCGCTCCAGCATTTCTTCCCTGGCCCCGGTCTTTTCGGCCGGACCGGGCAAGAACCGGCGGCGGTAGGGATGGGCGGCGATGATCGCGCCGCCGGCCTGCTCCACCAACGCCTTGAGGTATTCGGGACGGTGCATGCCGAACTCGTACCGCTCGAGGCCGAACACCAGGACGTGTCCGGGGTCGGTGTTGATCTCGCAACCCGGCAGCACCAGGAAGTCATGGCGGCGCGAGAGCTCCATCACTTCTCCGGCGGCCCAGAAGATGTCGTGTTCGGTCAGACACACTCCGTCCAGTCCCAGGGCCTTGGCCTCGTGTATCAGGTCGTCGACGTTCATGAAGCTGTCGTCTGACTTGGGGTAGGTGTGGCAATGCAGGTCAATGAGCAAAGAAGCTTCCGGAACCCGGCTGAATATGCGTGTCAGATGAAACGGTCTGGGAACGGTTAAATAATATCAAAGGGGCTGGCCAATTGAAATCGGCCAGCCCCCCTCGAACGGATGTCGCCTTGATTCTGTCTAGACAAACCCCTCTTCCCCCAAGACTTCCATAATCTGATCAGCCTTACGGCCGCCGATTTTGAGGCGGCGCTCCAGGTAGGAGGTAGTGAGGTCGGGATTGCGGGCCGCCAACTCCCGGGCGGTCTCCAGCATGTGGGCGTCGATATCCGGACCATCCGATCCGCCTTCTTCCTCCTCTTCTTCGAGGTTGATAGCCGGAAGCGGAGGGCCCTTCTGGTCCAGCCAAAACCCCACTATCTGCTCGATCTCTTGATCGTATACCAGGGTGCCCTGGACCCGTCGCGGCTTGGGCGATTCTTTGTGCAGCAACAGCATGTCGCCCTTGCCCATCAGTTTCTCGGCGCCCACGGCGTCGAGTATCACCCGGGAATCGACCTGGGACGCTACCGCGAAGGCGGCTCGAGCGGCGATGTTGGCCTTGAGGAGCCCGGTCACCACGTTCACCGACGGACGCTGGGTGGCCAGCACCAGGTGGATGCCGGTGGCCCGGCCCAGTTGTGCCAGCCGCACCAGGTTTTGCTCGATGTCGAACCCGCCGACCATCATCAGGTCGGCCAGCTCGTCCACGATCAGCACCAGGTAGGGCATTTTCTCCTTGGAGCGGCTGTTGTACCCGTCGATGTTGCGGGTGCCCATCTCCTCCATCAGCTTGTACCGCCGCATCATCTCCCGGATCAGCCCCCGAAGGGAGCCGTTGGCCTCGTCTGCGTTGACGATGACCGGGCAGATCAAATGGGGAATGCCGTTGAAAGGGGTCAACTCCACGCGTTTGGGGTCGATCATCAGGATGCGCAGTTGGTCCGGGGCGTTGGTCAACAGGAAGGAGGCCACTATGGAGTTGATCATGACGCTTTTCCCGGCCCCGGTTGACCCGGCAATCAATATATGCGGCAGGGCAGCCAGGTCCAATGCCACGGCGGCTCCTCCGGTGTCTTGGCCAATGGCGATTGGCAGGCCGCCTTTGGCGGCCATGCCGGAGAAACCCGGCGTTTCCATCACCTCTCGCAGGTGGACCTTACTCGGAGACGGATTGGGCACTTCCAGACCCACCAAGGCCTCTCCGGGCACAGGCGCTTCCACCCTGAGGTAGGGGGTCTTGAGGGCCAGCGCCATGTCTTTTTCCCGGGTCAGAATGCTCTGTACTTTGACCCTGCTGCGTTCCCCTGGCTCGCCGCCGTCTTTCGAGTCTCCGCCTTTCCTGGTGACCCAGCCCGGCACCAGGCCGAATTGAACGATGCGGGGGCCGGCCTTGATGTCGGTAACCTCTACCCTGACGCCGTGGTCGCCCAGGGTGGTTTCCACCAGCCGCGCCATTTGCTGCAAGGCTGACGCCGGCGCATGGTGAGTGTCGGGCGGCGCCAGCAAGTCGACGGGCGGCAATTGCCAGGCGGAGCTATCCTTGTTGCCCGATGGAGCACTGTCCGCGGCGGGCGGGGGGTTCTCCGGCGCCGCTATTTGGGCGGCGGGTTCGCCCGGGTCCCACGTCGGTATCATGCCGGGTTGGGACTCGTTCCAGACTGACGACTCCGGGCCGCCCGCCGAGGATGGGGCGGGCGGTCCGGCTCCTCCCTGGGCCTGCGAGCGCGTCCCGGCCTCTTCCTTACGGCGGCGGGCGACCTCACGCATCTTGCAGTCGAACCGGTCCAGTTGGTGTACGACGTAAGCGCCAGCCATCCACAGGACCCGCCAACTCGCCCGCAGAGCGAAGTACGCCTGGCGGATGCCCCGGTAATAGACTGGGCCGATACTTCTGGGCCACAGCAGGGCTGGGGCTAACAATGCGATCGCCAAAAGTTTGGCTGCAGCGAGGACGGGCGGAGTCCCGCCGACTTCCAGCCCCCACAGACCGCCGAGGCCGGTGTCTTCGAAGGGTCCGTCGGAAGGGACGATGGTGGAGAGCACCCCCACTGCGAGGGCGACGGCAACGGCGCCCGTGATCCAGCGGCGCCAGTAGGAGAAAACGAGGCGGCGGTTATGCCTCAGGACGATGGCGACCGAGGCCGTCCAAAGGACCACCGGGGCCCAACCGAGGCCCAGGGTTTGGGCCAGGTGGGGAACGATCCACTCCCGGCCGGCGGTGATGGTGTAGAGAACCAGACCGGCCGCCACGGCGATGGCGAAGAGTATCAGGCCATCGCGCGCCGGGCCCGAAATAGCATGGGTAGTGTCTTTGATCGATGGCGCGGCGGCCGATTGCCGCTGCTTCCCTACAGAACTTGCCACTACGTCCCTCCAGTGGCAGTTACGTTTTAGTCTGTTTTAGTCTTTTGTACGGCTGTAGCCGGGTTCAGACCTCCATAACTACTGGAATAATCATAGGCGACCGGCGTGCTTCGCTAGCTATGTAGCTACGGGCAGTTTCGCGGACTTTGGACCGGAGCTCCTCCCGGCCAGCGCCGGGATTGCCGTCGCCGGAAAGTCGTTCGAAGAGCAGGGCGCCCAGGTCCGTGAACAATTGCTGGCTTTCAGCGTCTTCCATGAAACCGCTGGCCAAGGCTGCCGGCCGTTCCAGGGGCAGCCCGGTACGCCCGTCGACCTTCACTACCAGCACTACCACCCCATCCTTGGACAAGCTGCGCCGCTGGGTGAGCACCGGGCTCTGGGTGTCCCGGGCCGAGAGGCCGTCGATGTAGATGGGACCGGCGCTGATCCGTTCCTCGGACCAAGCCGTTTCTCCGTCCAGCTCCAACACGTCGCCGTCTTCCAGTACGAAGATGCCGCCTTGGGCCACGCCCAGGTCCCACGCCAGCCTGGCATGGGCGGCGAGGTGGCGGTATTCACCGTGAACGGGCACGAAGTATCGGGGCCGCACCAGGCTCAACACCAGCTTGAGCTCTTCCTGGCTGGCGTGGCCGTGGACGTGCACCGTAGCCACCCGGTCATATAGTACCCGGGCGCCTTGACGCAGCAGGTTATCGATGGTCCGGCTCACCGGAAGCTCGTTGCCGGGAATGGGCGTCGCGGAGATCACTACCGTGTCGCCGGGGATGATGTTCACCTCCCGGTGCTCGTTCTTGGCGATCCGCACCAGCGCCGAGGTCGGTTCTCCCTGGCTGCCGGTGGTCAGGAGGACCACCTGCTCCGGAGGAAGGCGTCGGATTTCGTTCATTGGCGCCAACACGCCGGGCGGTATCTTCAGGTAGCCGAGCTCGCTGGCGACGTTTGCCGTATCGACCATGCTGCGGCCGACGATGCCGACCTTTCGACCGTACCGTTGGGCGGCGTCTATTACCTGCTGGACCCTTGAGACCAGCGAAGCGAAGGTGGCCACCATCACCCGCCCCTCAGCCTCGGCGATCGCCCGGTCCAGCGCTTCACCCACCACCTGCTCGGAGGCGGTGTAGCCTGGGACTTCCGCATACGTCGAGTCCGACAGCAGAAGCAACACTCCCTCGGTGCCGTAGTTGGCCAGCGACGCGAGGTCGAAGGTGCGTCCGTCCACCGGAGTATGGTCGATCTTGAAATCCCCGGTATGGATTACGGTGCCCAGGGGAGTGGTGATGGCGATCCCCATGGCGTCGGGTATGCTGTGGCACACCCGGAACCAACTGGCGCCGAAATTCTCGCCGAACGTGTATTGAGTGTCGGGCTCGATGGGTTCCACCCGGAAATCCCGGGTGGCCGGGCGCTCCTTCAGCTTGGCGGATATCAACCCGTGGGCCAGCCTGGGGGCGTACACCGGCGCAGACAGTTGGGGAAGAACGAACGGCAGGGCGCCGATGTGGTCTTCGTGTCCGTGGGTGATCAAAATGCCCCGGACGTGGTCGGCGCGTTCGACCAGGTAGGAGATGTCGGGGACGATGAGGTCTACCCCGAACATACCCTCTTCGGGAAACTGGACCCCGCAATCGACGACGATAATATCATCGCCGTACTCGAGGGCCATCATGTTTTTGCCGATTTCCCCCAGACCTCCCAGGGGAATGACGCGTAGTTGCGAAGACAATTCTTTACATTTTCCTAGACTAGAATAGTGTCAGTTGTCCGGGTTGGGCCGACTCTTCGGCGGGTATGCCAATCGTGCCAATAGCCGCTGCCGTCGGCCCGCCGTTGACCGGGCCGCCCAGCAGCCCCAATTGCTCCGGCTCCACGCCGGCTGCCTGGGGCGGAGTTGCTTCGCCGCCGCTGGCGGCCGGCGCCGGCCGGTCCGTTTCCGCCAACACCTGGGAAAGGGTGCGGAAGTCTTGTATCAGGGTCTGGCGCAGTTCGTTCCGCCGCAACGCCGCTGCCGGGTGGATGACCGGAAAGATTGTTCGCCCGTCTTTCTGGCGGACTTTGCCGCTGGCCCGGGTGATGCTCTCGCCGGGGAAGAACCTCCCCAGGGAGAACCGGCCCAGTGTGACGATCACTTTCGGGTTGACCAGCTCTATCTGGCGGTCCAGGTACTTGGCGCAGGCCCCGATTTCATCCGGTGAAGGGTCCCGGTTGTCCGGGGGCCGGCACTTGACCATGTTCGCAATGAAAACTTCGTCACGGTTGATGCCCATCGACGCCAGGAGCCCTTCCAACAGTTGGCCTGCCGGGCCAACAAAGGGCCGCCCCTCCCGGTCTTCCCTGGATCCGGGACCTTCGCCGATGAACATCACTTCGGCTTCAGGGTTTCCTTCACCGGGTACTGCGTTGTTCCTCCCTCGGTACAATGCGCAATCGGTGCATTGCCTCACCGTCCGGGCCACGTCCTCCAGGCTTTCCAGTTGCGGGCCGTTCGATTCCGGGTTCTCCGGGTCTTTCATGATCCCCGCACCTCCCGCCGACTTCCCTTCTTTACAGAATTTACCTTACGTAACCTGTATGATGCCTTCCTCTGAAATGCCGTGGTCCCACCCGAAAACCCTGCTGCGGCGACCGGACGATGGCGGAGCGCTGCGGTGGCGGACGACCCCCGCCGTTATGACCCGGCCGCAAGGTACTGGAATGGCGCTCTGGCGATTGGAAACCGCGGTCCGGTTTGGCCGGGGTCAAGTATCCTGGACCCCGTGCGCCTTGAGATACACCACAGCGTCGTTGATAGTGGCAATGCTGCCAGCGTCTTCGTCGGAGATTTCCAATCGTGACGACGTCGTGGAAAATTCCTCCTCGAAGGCCATTATCAACTCGACCAAGTCCAGGGAGTCGGCGTTGAGATTCTCCACGAAGGAGGCGGATTCGTTCACCTCGCTTTCGTCGACTCCCAATTTGTCTATTACTATATCTTTGACCCGATCATAAACGGACGGCAAGTGTTCATCTCCCTTCAGGCACAGGTTCAGTGGTAGTTACTTCTCCGGACTCCAGGCCGGCCATAACGGAGCCCAAGACCCCGTTTATGAACCTGGCGGAGCTCTCGCTGCCAAAAACCTTGGCCAACTCCACGGCCTCGTTGACAGCCGTTTTCCTGGGAGTCCCCGGGTTATGCAGCAGTTCAAACAACGCTATGCGCAGGATATTGCGGTCGATCGGTGAAAGCTGGCTTACCGGCCAAGCGGGCGCATAGCGGCCAATCAGACCGTCCAGATCAAGACGAGCATCAAAAACGCCGCGCAGAAGCCTGTTGGCGAACTCCAGGGCCTGCTGTGCAACCTCTTCCTCTTCGTCCAGCCATTCGAAAGACGGCTCCGTCCGATTGTCCCGAATATCGGACGCGAAAAGAGACTGCAACGCGACAGTTCTTGCCTTTCGCCGGTGGTCTGTGGACTTAACCATGGCCATGGGTCACCAGAGACAACGAGGAGTCTAAGCGGGTTCCCCTGCCAGCCGCCGCATCGAGGCGGAATCGGCTACCGTGGCAACCTGGACTTCCCGGTCTATTCGCTTGATAAGACATGCCAGCACTCCGCCGGAGCCGAACTCCACGAATCGTGAAACCCCGGAATCGACCAGATACCTCACGGAGTTCTTCCATTGGACGCATCGGCAGAGGCCGTTGACCAATTCCTGGCGGACTTCGTCGCCAGTGTTCAACGGTCTTGAATCACAGTTGGCTACTATGGGCATCTTCGGGTCTTTGAAATTCAAGGCTGCCATTGCCTCGATCAAACCCGCTTCCGCCTCCAGCATGAGAGATGAGTGGAACGCGCCGCTCACCGGCAGTGGGACAGTCTTGCGGGCGCCCCGGGCCGAGGCCAAGTCCATGGCCCGGGCCACGGCGATCTTGTCGCCGCTGATCACCACCTGGTTGTCGGTGTTGATGTTGGCCAACTCCACACCGGTCTCGGCACAGATCTGGTCGAAGGCAAATTCGTCCAAACCCAGAATGGCGGCCATCCCGCCTGGCCGGTGAATGGATGCCTGCTGCATCAACTGGCCCCGGCGTTGCACCAGCTTCAGGGCGTCGGCGAAGTCCAAAACCTCGGCCGCGACCAGCGACGTGTATTCGCCCAAGCTGTGACCAGCAACGGCCATTGCCTGCTCGGGGACGGAGCCCTGGATTTCCCGCCAAGCCCGCAACGCTGCGATGCTTACTGCCATAATCGCCGGCTGGGAATGAATGGTCTCTTGCAGATCGGCAGCCGGACCGTTGAAGATCAACTCGGTTAGTGGGTACCCCAGGCTCTCGTCAGCTTCTTGAAAGGTTTGTCTAGAGGACTGGAACGTTTCGAAAAGGTCAAGTCCCATTCCTACCTGTTGAGACCCCTGTCCCGGAAATATGTAGGCCGGGCGGTCTGATTCTCGTGTAGTCGTATTAGCCTCCGAGATCTGAGTTGAGTTGCCGGGACGATTCCAGGGCACGGCGCCCGAAAGATCCGTGAATCGCTGGCTTATTCCTCTTTTTCTTTCCGGTATTGGACCGTGTCTAAGCCGAGCCCTCCACCATTTGCCGCCCCCGGTAATACCCGCAAGCGGGGCAGGCGGTATGGGGACGCTTGGCGCTTCGGCATCGCGTGCATTGGGCGGCGTGAACCGGCTGGAGCCGGTAGGATGCCAGCCTTCGTCCCTTCCGGGCACGGGTCAATTTCTTTTTGGGAAGTGCGCCCATTTCGGGTTGTAACCTCCAGTTAGCTCTGGGTCAGCGAATCCAATTGAGAGCCCAACCGTCGGACGGGAAGGCCTCTGAATTGGATTCGGGCTATATTTCGGAGCAATTAGACTCCAACTCAACCCTTCTGGTCAAGAGCAGGGACTATGTATCCGGGGCTGTTTCATTTTCTTCCTGCCGACGCTTTTCCTATTTCACGCTCGGCCTGTCGCAGAGCCGCTCGTCGAAGATTCTAAGGAACCTCTGAACAAGTTATGGTCATTGAGGCGAAAGCCCCCATCCTAACCTTCCCCCATCGGGGGGAAGGGAATTGTTCAGATGTTCCCTAGGGTCAGCCCTGGTCCTCGGCCAGCAGATCCGTCAACGCGTTCCACCGGGGGTCGACGGGAGCGGCGTTGCATTTGCATTCTTCCTCGTTCAAGTTGACGCCGCATTCAGGACAGAGTCCCAGGCATCCATCCTCGCAGAGCGGTTTTATGGGCTGGTCGGTCAAAAGGTACTGCCGAATGACGTCGGACAGGTCCAGCACGTGGCGGGAATCGATGTGAATCACGCCTTCCGATTCATCCGGTGGGAAAGCCTTTTTCCCGGTGCTGGGGTCTACCGTAGGAAAGGACTCTTCCTCCAGTGTCAGGGTCGACTGTCTCCGGTATTCGCTCAGGCAACGGCTACAGGTAGTGCTCGCCCTGGTATCCAACCTGGCCCTCACCAACACGCCTTGATGGGTACGAAGCACCTCGACCGTTCCGGTAGCCTGGGCCGGGCTGCTTTGGATACCCTCGAACGATTCGTCGAGGCGGTAGCTCCTGGTGGAACCCGTGGGCTCCATCAGTAATTGAGCCATGTTATACCGCATTGCCCCCAGCCCCTCCAAAAATGCCGTAGGCCATCATGAAATCGCTCCCCATTCGGCTGCTGTCACGCGAGATTTCACGCTTGCGGTTCCTTCGGGTTTGTACGCTCGGTCATGGCTGTCTGGATGTATCTTACGATGTCGCCGGTGGAAGTGCCGGGGCCGAAGACCTCGCTGATCCCCATGTCCTTCAATATCCGGCGGTCCGACGCGGGAATGATGCCGCCCACCACCACCAAAACGTCGTCCATCTCTTGGGCCCGCAGCAGGTCCACCACCTCCGGAAGTATGTCCAGGTGGGCCCCCGATAGAATGCTCAGTCCCAGGACGTCGACGTCTTCCTGGGCCGCGGCCTGGACGATCATCCGGGGAGTTTGGCGAATCCCGGTGTAGATGACCTCCATACCGGCGTCCCGGAGAGCACGGGCTATGACCTTGGCTCCCCGGTCGTGGCCGTCCAAACCGGGCTTGGCCACCAGCACCCTGGTTGGCCGTTGGTTATCTTGCATCTCTACTCTGCCGCCTCACTCTCGTCATACCGGGTATTGGTCCAGCAACTGCCGTGCGATCAGCAACCGTTGCACTTCCGAAGTGCCTTCGTAGATGGTGGTGACCCTGGCGTCGCGAAGAATCCGCTCCACCCCGGCCTCCCGGAAGTAGCCCGATCCGCCGTGGATTTGCACGGCTTTGTCGGCGGCCCGGATGCACATCTCGGAGGCCATCAGCTTGGCGATGGAGGCCTCTTGCAGGAACGGTTGACCGGCGTCCTTCAAGGTGGCGGCGTTCATCGTGATCACGCGGGCGGCGTGGATCTCCGCGGCCATGTCGGCCAGCATAAACTGGATGGCTTGGTGCTGGGCGATGGGTTTGCCGAATGATTGGCGCTGCTGGGCATAGCGCACCGCCGCCTCCAGGGCCGACTGTCCGATTCCCACGCTCTGGGCCGCGATGATGATGCGGCTGGACGTGAGGATTTCCATGGCTTGGTTGAACCCCCGGTTTTCCACTCCCAGCAGGTTTTCCGAAGGCACCGGCGTGTCTTGAAAAACTATCTCGTCGGTGGTGGAACTCCGCATCCCCAGCTTGCCGTGCATCGGGTTGATGGTCAGCCCCGGACTGTCCTTCTGGACGACGAAGGCGCTGACGCCTTTGTACCCCGAGGAGCGGTCTTGGGTGGCGAAGACGACGATTGACTGGGCGACAGAGGCGTTGGTGATGAACATCTTGCTGCCGTTCAGGAAGTACGTGCCATCCCGCTCGGTGGCGGTGGTCTGCATTGCCGCGGCGTCGGACCCACCGCCCGGTTCAGTCAGCGCGAAGGCGGCCACCCCTTGCCCGGTGGTCAAGGGCGGCAGCAAACGCTGCTTCTGGTCTTCGGTGCCGAAGGCGTCGATGCTGGATACGCCCAATGCCAGGTGCGCCAGCCAACTCACGCTGGCCGAGGCATCGCCCCGGGCCACCTCCTCTGCCGTGATGGACACCTGCCGGTAGCTGGCCGGGCCGCTGCCTCCGTACTTGGTGTCGACCCCCAAGCCCATCAGCCCCAGTCCAGCCAAGCCGCGCCATTGCTCCCATTGGAATTCGGCGCGCTCGTCCGATTCCTTGGCCTTTGGCGCAATCTCCTGGTCGACGAATCCCCTGAGGGTGGTCTGGAGCATCTGCTCCTCTTCGGTCAGTATCAAGTCCGGCATTGGTGTTCGCTCCACCCAATAACTTAACGACGGCGGTGGCCGCCCCCGGAATCCAGCCCTAAAAGGCAGCTATCTCTTCCTGCTCCCCGAAGACGTTCCGGAAAACCTCGGAGATCTCCCCAAGAGTGCAATAGCTTTCCACGCACTCCAGAATGGCGGGCACCGTGTTTTCAGTGTTTCCATCAGAGCGGGCCGTTTGGGACAACCGGGCCAGGGACGCCCTGACGCTGGCGTCGTCGCGCTCCCGGCGCAACCGCTCCAGCCGCTCCACCTGGCTCCGGGCGGCCGCTTCGTCCACCCTCATCAACCCCTCGACTGGAGGCTCCTCGGTCGTGAACCGGTTGACCCCAACGATGGTCCTGTCCCCCGATTCGACTTCCTGCCGGTGCCGGTAGGCCGCGTCGCCAATCTCCCGCACCTGAAACCCCTGCTCGATGGCGGAGACCGCTCCGCCCAAGTCGTCGATACGCCGAATGTAGTCCTCCGCCTGGGCCTCCAGCTCGTTGGTCAGGCTCTCCACGAAATAGGAGCCGCCCAAGGGGTCCACCACGTCGGCGGCCCCGCTCTCGTAGGCCAGGATCTGTTGGGTACGCAGGGAGAGCTGTGCCGATTCTTCCGACGGCAGGGCCAGCGCCTCGTCCCGGGAGTTGACGTGCAGCGACTGGGAGCCGCCCAAGATGGCCGCCAGCGCCTGCACTGTGCATCGGATCAGGTTGTTGTCCGGTTGCTGGGCGGTGAGGCTCACGCCGGCGGTCTGGGTGTGGAAGCGCAGCATCATGGACCGTGGGTCCCGGGCGCCGAACCGGTCCCGCATTATCCTGGACCACATGCGCCGGGCGGCCCGGAACTTGGCCACCTCTTCAAACAGGTTGTTCTGGGCTACGAAGAAGAAGGAGATGCGGGGACCGAAATCATCAATCTTCAGGCCGGCATCCAACGCCGCCTGAACGTAGGAAATGGCGTTGGCGAAGGTGAAGGCCAGCTCCTGGACCGCAGTTGCTCCGGCTTCCCTCATGTGGTAGCCGGATATGCTGATGGTGTTCCACTTGGGCACATTGTCCGAGCAGTACTTGAAAACATCCACCACCAACCGCATGGACGAACGGGGCGGGTAGGCGTAGGTGCCCCTGGCGATGTATTCCTTGAGTATGTCGTTCTGCACGGTGCCGCTTATCTCGTGTTGCTCCACGCCCTGGCGCCTGGCGGCGGCGATATAGAAGCACAGCAGCAGCGACGCCGTGGCGTTGATCGTCATCGAAGTGCTGACCCGGCCCAAGGGAATTCCCGAGAACAGGGTCTCCATGTCTTCCAGGCTGCAGATGGGGACTCCAACCTTGCCCACTTCGCCTTTGGCCAGGGGATGGTCCGAATCGTAGCCAATCTGGGTGGGAAGGTCGAAGGCTACGGACAGGCCTGTCTGGCCCTGCTCCAGCAGGTAGCGGTATCGCTCGTTGGTCTCTGCGGCGGTGCCGTAGCCGGAGTACTGGCGCATGGTCCAGATGCGGCCGCGGTAAGTGTTGGGTTGGACTCCCCGGGTGAATGGGAATTCCCCTGGAAAACCGATGTCCCTGGTGAAGTCCAGCCCGTCTCCCGCCAGGTCCTCCGGGCCGTACAGTGAGTCTATGGCCAAACCGCTGTCGGTCTGGAATGCCCCCCGGCGTTCAGGGAAGCGGGCCACAGTGGGTTTGAGGATTTCCTCCTCCCACTGTTGTCTGTCTTGGCTGGGCATTCCGCCTCCTGGGGGCTTGGCCTGGGGGCTTGGCCTGGGGGCTTGGCCCAAGGCCTGTTTGCGTGCGGATAGTTTGACGACGTATTGTACCCCCCAAGCAGGGAGGCCCTCAAGGAGAAGGGCGCCCAAGGCTCCACAGCGGCCGGTACGCTATTGTCGGGGCGCCGTTGGCTCACTCCAGACGAGCCGTCCGGACTGGATGCAGGGACCCCGGAGCAATAGTGCCCACGGTACGCCCTGGCGGAAAGCCGCTCGAACGTAAAATCGTAGTAGAATATGAGCATCTATAACTGAAGAGGGGAAGATCGCTGGGAAAGAAGCGATCGTCTGAGGAGAAATTCGATGACTCTTGGAAACTTGGGCAGAAATCTCAGAGATGCGTTGACGGGCGTGGTCGGCGGCGCAGGCGACGTTGTGGGAAGTACTATTGAGGTCGCCCGCACGACCACGGTGGCCGCGCTGCAGGGCTCCCGGGCTACGGCAACGGAATTTTCGGGCTTGGTCGGCGACGTGATGAAGGGAGCCATTCAGGCCACCAACGAGGTGGGCACGGAGTTGGCGTCCACCGCGAAAGGGGCGGTCATTGGAGTAATCCGTGGGTCCGGCGAGGTTAGCACCGTTTCCATTGGCGTGCTGAGCGATACCGTACGGGCCGCCATCAAGGGTACCGGGGAGGTCGGCGGCGACGTCGGCACCGTTGCCCGGGGCGCGGCCGAAGGCGCAATGGAGACCACCAAGAGCCTGGGGCTCCGGGCCGAAGACATGGCGTTCAGCGTGGCCCGCGGCGCTATCCAGGGCACCAGGGATGCGGGAGCCGACCTCGGAGCAGCTGCCAGAGACACCATGAAAGGCACCGTCACCGGGACCCAGGAAGTGGGCGGCAATGTGCTGGAAGCCATTGAGGACACCGCAAGGGGCCTCATCGGCGGCGCGTCGGAGGTCGGCGGCGACGTGGCGTCGGTGACCCGCAACGCGGTGGAGGGCGCTATCGAAGCCACCGGCAGTATCACCGTACGGGTGCAGGACGCCGCCTTCAGCGTCGCCCGGGGCGCGATCCACGGCTCCCAGGAGATTGGTGGTGAATTGGCCACCACCGCCAGGGACGCGATCAATGGCACCGTGACCGGCACACAACAGGTCGGCGGAAATGTGTTGCAGGCCATTGAAGACAGCGCCCGTGGATTGATCAAAGGCACTGCGGAGGTTGGGGGAGACGTCGGCAGTGTGGCCAGGAATGCTGTCGAAGAGGCCATCGATTCCGCCAAGTCCATCGGCCTGCGGGCCGAGGACGCCGCGTCGGCTGCGGCGAACGGCGCGATGAGCGCCGCGGGGTCGTTCGGCGAGACGACCATAAACACCGTCACGGGAGCGGTCTCCGGCACAGTCTCCGGCGTACGCGTCGTGGTGAGAGCGCCGTTCCGGAAGTCCGAAGAAACGGACGGTTAATTTTAACCTGGAGTCCCAAACGGTGGCCGCCATGCCCCGGGTTATTCCCCGGGTTATTCACTGAGTATAGCCGTGCGTATACCTGGCAGGCAGCTATGGTACGGCCTATCGGCGCCGCTGATATCGCGATTCCATGGGCCGGTCCGCTACCTTCGCGCCAAAGAAGAGAGGGTCAAAGACCGGCTCCTGGAAATCCCGGTGTTCGTGCTGGCAATGCGGACAATACGGGAACTCAGCGACGACGACGCCACCCACATGGCGGCTGGCGTCGCCTACTACGCCATCCTTTCCCTGTTCCCCATGACCTTGGGGCTCATCGCCGTGTTAAGCCTCGTCCTGGAGTCCGGGGACGTACAAGTCCAGTTGCTGGCCTTCTTTCAGACGTACCTGCCCGGCTCCACCGGCGCATTGGAAGCCAACATCCAGGCCGTAGGCAAGATACGGGGTGTTCTGGGGTTCCTCAGCATCGTCGGCCTCTTCTGGACCGCTAGCACCGTCTTCGGCGCCATCAGCAGGGCCGTCAACCGCGCTTGGGACCTCCATCGCGACCCTCCCTTCTACCTGGCGAAGCTGCGCCATATCGGAATGGCTTTCAGCGTGGGCCTACTGTTCCTCATGTCCCTCGCCACGACCGCGGCCGTGCAGGTGTTGGGCGCGGTAGACTTGCCCGAAGTCGGACAACTCGGCTTTCTGGAGAGCGACGCCATCAGCATCCTGACCCGGCCGTTGCCGTTTTTGTTCACCCTCTCCATCTTCCTGTTGATCTACAAGTTTGTCCCCAACACCCCTACCCGCTGGCGGTACATTTGGCCAGGGGCTCTACTCGCCGCGATCGCGTTTGAGGTCAGCAAGAGCGTGTTCGTGTTTTACTTGGAAAACTTCGCTGCCTACGAGAAGGTCTACGGTTCCCTGGGTTCAGTGATTGCCCTGTTGGTTTGGACCTACCTCTCCGCGTTCATATTGATCGTGGGGGCGGAGATAGCTTCAGAGTACGGGCGCATGCTAGAGCAGGTCGAGCAGGGCCGGCTCATCGCAGACCGGGACCGCCCGGCCGAGGATGTGGAAGAAGAGGATGAGTTGTGGTAAAGACGGCGAAATCACGGGACCGATAAGGCCCGGGCCCAGCGGGAGGGCAGCATGACCCAATCGTACATCGGCGCCCCCATAATGAGAGAGGAGGACGTGCGCTTCCTCACTGGCCGAGCCAATTTCCTGGACGACATCACCCGGCCAGGCATGCTCCACGCCGCCTTGTTACGCAGCCCGCACGCCCACGCCCTAATCGCGCGGACCGAAACTGCCGAGGCCTCGGCCATGCCGGGAGTGTGGGCAGTCTTCACCTACGACGACATCGCTTCCCTGGCCAAGGCCATACCCATTCGGGTGTTCGAATTGCCGGGGTTGGACCGCTTTCTGCAGGTACCGCTTGCCCACGACAAGGTGCGTCATGTTGGGGAAGCGGTGGCAATGGTCGTTGCGGAAAGCCGCTACCTCGCCGAAGATGCCCTGGAAGCCATATACGTGGAATACGAGCCGTTGCCCGCGGTCACCGGCGTTCGCGACGCCCTGAAAGACGAGGTCGTGCTGCACCGGGATAGCGGGACCAACCTCGCGGGCCATACCAGAATCGCCATCGGCGACGTGGACGAAGCGTTCCGGACGGCCGACTACACCCGCCGGGAGGAGTTCACCACCAACCGGCACACCGGCAACCCCATGGAAACCAGGGGGCTCCTGGCCGACTACGACGCCGATTCGGGCGAGCTTACGGTCTGGGGTCCCACCAAGGTCCCCCATTTCAACCGGGCCATCCTCGCCAGCCACCTGGAGTTGTCCGAGGAGAGAATACATTTCATCGAGCCGGACGTTGGCGGCGGATTCGGGATCCGGGGGGAGTTCTACCCCGAAGACTTTCTAGCGCCCTTCGCCTCGATGAAGCTGGGCCGGCCCGTGAAATGGGTCGAGGACCGGGTCGAGCACTTGATGTCGGCTAATCACTCCCGAGAGGTGGTCTGCGAGGTGGAAATAGCGGCCCGCACCGACGGGACGCTGTTGGCCATGCGCGCCACCGTGTATGGCGACATGGGCGCTTACATTCGCACCCACGGCAGCGTGGTGCCGGCGCTCACCGCCAGTACCCTCACCGGGCCGTACCGCGTTCCCGCCTTTCGGGCGGACGTCAATTGCGTGATGACCAACAAGATGGGGGCGGGAACCTACCGCGCTCCCGGTTTCTTCGAAGCCGCTTTCATCAGGGAACGGATGTTGGACCTGGCGGCAGCCGACCTCGGGTTGGACCCAGCGGAGATCCGCCGCAAGAATCTCATCGAAGCCTCGGAGATGCCATACACCGTGGGGCCTACCCGCATCGATGGAAGACTCACTGTTTACGACAGCGGCGACTACCACAGCGCATTCGACCGGGTCCTCCGGGAGATCGGTTACGAATCGTTGAAGGACCAAGGACGCGACTCCCAAGGCCGGTACCACGGGGTCGGATTGGCCAGCTACGTGGAGCCCACAGGGTTCGGCCCCTACGAAGGGGCCCGGGTGGCCCTCAATGACGCGGGGGAGGTGGAGGTCTACCTCGGCATTACCACCATGGGCCAAGGCCACGAGACGGTTATGGCCCAGATCTGCGCCGATTCACTGGGAGCGCCCATTGAAGAGGTGCGGGTCTACCACGGCAGCACCGATTATCTCCCCGCCAGCGTCGGCACCTTCGGCAGCCGGGCCTCAGTCATGGCCGGCAACGCGATTCACCTCACCTGCCAGACCCTCAAGGCCAAAATACTGGCGGTGGCCGCCGGGTACCTGGACACGGAGCCGTCTTCCCTTGACCTGCGCCAGGGACGGGTGTTCAGGGTAGACGGTCCACCCGGTGGCGAGACACTGACGCTGCGGCGGGTGGTCCAGCTTGCCGAGGCCGGCCGGCAATTCGACAGCCCGGAAACGGCCTTGGAGGCCACCGAGTATTTCCGGGTGGAGGAGTGGACCTATTCCTATGGCAGCCACGCCGCTCACGTTGCCGTCGACCCCGAAACCGGAAAGATTGAGGTCGTCCGTTACCTGGTCGTGGAAGATGTGGGACGCTGCATCAACCCCCTGACCATGCACGGCCAGTCGGTGGGCGGCGCCGCTCAAGGCATCGGCGGTTCGATCCTCGAGGAGCTGGTCTACGACGGTTCCGGACAGTTGCTGTCCGGGTCGTTTATGGACTACCTTCTACCCACCAGCAACGACGTCCCCAACATCGAGTGCATTATCCTTGAAGAGGCGCCGTCTCCGCTGAACCCGTTGGGGGTGAAGGGAGCGGGGGAGGGCGCTATTCTGGCTACCGGGGCCGCCTTGGCCAACGCGGTGGCCGATGCCCTGTCTCCCCTTGGCGTTCCGGTTAACCGGTTGCCGTTGAGTCCCGACAATATCCGGGCCTGGATTCGGTCCGCCGGGGGATAGGGAGCGGGGTAGGGAGCGAGTCTCTCAGTCCAAAACCGCTATGGCCTCGATCTCCACGTCCAACCCCGGTTCGACCAGTTCGCTGATCCCGATGAGGGAATTGGCCGGGTATTCGCCTTCGAAGTAACGGGCGAAGATTTCCTCCTGCTCTTTGGGGGCATTCCGCCAGTCGGCGATGCTGGTCACGAAGCAGGTGATCTTTACGATGTTGCCGGGGCCGGACCCCTCGGCTTTGACGATGCCGGTCACCCGGGCCAGGGTCACGTCCAGTTGTTCCATCAGCCCTTTGCCTTGGGCGTCCGTCCCCCTGGCGGTGCAGCCGGAGATAAACAGCAGGTTTCCAGCCTTGACTCCCCGGCTGTAGGTAGGACCCGCAGGGGCGATTTCATATTCTTTTCGTTCCACCGGCATCTTCGTCACTCCAGCGCCTGGCGTTTGGCATGACCCGGCCGACTCTAATCTAAAAAACCTCTGAACAAGTCCCTTCCCCCTCGACGGGGGAAGGTTAGGATGGGGGCGCCGGCGTTCATTGCATAGCTAACCTCCCTAATCTACCCTCCGGGATTCCGGCTTTCGCCGCCATGTCGCTGACTTATTCGGAGGTTCCCTAACGGCCTGCCTTCGACCGCAATATAGCAGATTCAGCGAGCGAGTCGCTCCAGGCTGTTTTCGCCATCAGGCGGCGGACGCCAGCCGCCTTGTAATGCCGCCTGCTTTGTAATGCCGTCCGCCTTGGAACGCCGCCTGTATGATATGCTCCAAGCTAGGTTCCTTCTCCAACCCCGGTATTCCGAGTTCCCAGGCGCCTGATCAGATGGACCAAAACCTGTTCGCCAACCTAGCGATCGTAGTCGTAGCCGCCTTTATAGGCGGGATGGCGGCGCGTCTGATCCGGGCCCCCGTGATTTTAGGTTACCTGGCCCTCGGCATGATCATCGGCCCCCATATCCTCGGCGTGGTTGAAACGGCGGAGACGGTGCAGACGCTGGCCGAGATCGGGGTCGTCCTCCTTGTATTCACCATCGGAATAGAAATCTCTTTCCGGGATGTCTACCGGCTGGGACGGGTGGTCATGGTCGGGGGAGTCCTCCAGATACTGGTTACGACCTGGGTAATGGTGCCCATAGGCTTTCTTCTTGGGTTCAGCCTGGAAACCTCCGTGGTCCTCGGAATGGTGGTGTCTTTGAGCAGCACTATGGTCGTCTTGAAGACCCTGTCGGACCGGGGTGAGTTGCACAGCCTGCACGGCCGCTTGCTGACCGGGTTCCTGCTGGTGCAGGACCTGGCTTTCGTCCCCATGATCGCGATACTTCCGGCGCTGAACGGCGGCGGCCAGTCCGTGCTGCAGGAAACAGGACTGGGGCTGCTCAAGGCGGTGATCGTGCTGTCGACGACGGTGCTGCTGGGCATCAGAGTGATACCGTGGTTGATGGAACGGATAACCCGCGTGGGTTCTCGGGAGATCTTCGTCTTGACGGTGGTGGCGACGGCCTTCGCCATCGCCGCCGTAACCGAGTACGTGGGCCTGTCGGCCGCCTTGGGAGCGTTTGTCGCGGGTCTCATGTTGAGCCAGTCGGACTTCGGCCACCGGGCCCTGGCCGAAATTACGCCCATGAAGGACATCTTCGCGGCCCTGTTCTTCGCCTCCCTGGGTATGCTGACGGACCCGATGTTCGTGGTGGAAAACTATGTTCCGGTGCTGGCGGTTGTGGGCTCCGTCCTGGTGTTGAAATTCGTCATAACCGCCGGCTTGGTCCGGGGGTTCGGGTACCTGCCGGGCACTGCCCTGACCAGCGGGTTTGGGATGGTCCAAATCGGAGAGTTCAGTTTTCTCCTGGCGGCCGCCGCCTTCGCTCTGGGGGTCGTCGACCAGTCATTTCACTCTCTCGTGGTGGTCTCGGCGGTGATTACCATGGCCATCGCCCCTGCTATCATTGCCGGAAGCTCACGGGCGGTGGAATCCCTTGGCCGCCGCTTCAGGACCTTTCAACCCTACCGTTTGGGAAACCCCCGCTCGGAGGTGCGTGTTCCTCACCTGGGCGGCCACGTCATCATTTGCGGGCTGGGCCGGGTTGGCACCCTGGTGGCCCAGGTGCTCCAGGAGTACGGTATACCGTTCATCGCCGTCGACCTCGACCCGTATGTTCTGGAACACTGGAAGTCCCAGGGCTATTTCACCATTCACGGCTCTTCCGGCAGCGTGGAGGTGCTGCGGGCAGCTCGAATTCAACAGGCCTCGATTTTGGTCGTGACCACCGGCGATCCGGTATCGATCTGGGTCACTTCGGAGCACGCGCTGCAACTTCGGCCGGTCCAGGACATTGTGGCCAGGGTACACTCGCGGGAGGAGGGCGAACGCCTCCTGGAGATGGGGGTGCAGGAGGTGGTTTGGCCCCAAATGGAGACCGGCCTCGAGATACTGCGTCATTCACTCTACCGGTACCACCATTCCCGCGACGAGGTGGACGACTTCGTAACGCGTCTGAGGGCGCGACTGAGTTTCACCTTGGACCGGGACGTGGAAGACCTGCTGCCTCCCGAAGGCGTCGGTCCGGCCCACGAAGCCGAGCATGCGCGGATCCGGGACTCCCGACCGGACCCGACGGAACAAGCCGCCCCGCCGTCTTCCTCCGACGACTAGGCGGCGCCGTCCATTTCCAGCGGGTGTTATTGGACTATTTAATCGGAGACGGTTCGACTGAGGACGGTTCAACCGGGCACTGTTTAATCGGGGACGGTTCAAACTGGCAACCCGGTGAGCCAACATCTATAATCATGGGGGTGAGTTCCCGACGGGCGGGCGTAGCTCAATGGTAGAGCACTAGCCTTCCAAGCTAGCCATGTGGGTTCGATTCCCATCGCCCGCTCCACCTTCCCCGGCCAACCTCCGCGGTCTTGGGAACGAAAACCCCGTTTGACCGCGCCGAGCGCACAGCGATGGCGTGGCGGTCAGGACTTTTTGGCGGAGCCCGACAGCAGCGCGAGGGCGGCCTCTCTCACCGCCGCCCCGTCCAATACAGCCTCCAACTCGCCGCTTTCGGCAGTCTGGAAGGACGAGTCTTGGTGGAAACCTTCCACCAGCTCCCGGACAGCTTCCTCCCGCCGTTCGTCGGGGATGGCCACCGGATGTTCCGGGTCCTGCAGCAACCGGTCTATCTCGGCGGTCAGCAGTTCGGCCTCCACGTGGCGGCGTTGGATCTCGGCTATCTTGCCCAGGTGCTTGCCCAAGTAGCAACCGCCGAACTGCATAAACTCGCTGTTGCGGCCTTCGAAGTCGCCGACGCGTTGGTACTTGGGTTCCAACTCCCATTCGTTCATGTAATCCCGGGCTGCCCCGTCCTCGGAGTCGGGACTTTCCAGGTCGAACACCATAATGACCCGGTACATGAAAAACTCGGCCGGTTCTACTTTGATGAACATCGTTTCCTCCCAGCGGGTCTCACCTAGCGGCCGACGGCCTTGAGGACTCGGTCCACGTGGTCTGCGCTTTGAGGGGCCGTGCCGTCATCCACCCCGTGCATCGCCTCGATGACAGCGTCATTGAACGGAGTGGGGACGGCGAACTCTCTTCCCTTTTGGGAAATCAGTCCGTTCATGAAGTCGATCTCGGACCGCCGGCCCTTGTGAACGTCCTGGGCCATCGATGCCAGCCAATTGACGCGCCCGCCGTGGGACGCCAGGAACGCGTCAAGCTCTTCGAACACGTCGCCCTTGTCGGCGTCGGCCCAGGTCGCGGCCGCCACTCCTTGAACGTCCGCCACTTGAAGGCCCATGGCCAGGCCCACCTGTGCGCCTTCCTTGCATAGGTGTATTCGTATCGAGCGGCAGCGTGGGTCCTCGGCCATATCCTGTGAGCCCATGCCCGAGGCTGCCGAAAGGGCGTTTCCCATCCCGTTTTGGCAGAGCTTGGCCCAGCGCTGCCCCCACAGGTTGTCTGTGGCAAATGAGCCGTCGATGCAGTCCAGCATCGCGGCCACTTTTTCCGAACGAGGGGAAAGACGCTCATCTTGCTCACCCACCCGGAACACGTGGTGGCCGGAGTCCCGGCCCACTGCTCCCCCGCGAGTGACGTGTCCCGGCTCCCACAGCGCCACCTCTATGTGAGAAGCGATGCAGCCGATGGCCCGGTTTTGGCCGACGATCTCCGCAATGGGCACGTCATTCCAGCAGTTTTGCAGCGACACGAAGAAACCGGTGTCTTTCACGTAACGCTTGATGAAATGGGTGGCCCATTCGGTGTCATACGACTTCATCGCGATGAAGGCGAAATCGAAGGGTTCGGTAATGCCCTGGGCGTCGGTCAGGTGCATCGCTTTGACCGGCGCCGTGAACGGGCCCTGGCTGCCGGAGACGTGGAGCCCGTCCTTCCGCATCTTCTCCACGTGTTCGGGCCACATGTCGATGAAGGTTACGTCCTCACCTTCCCGGGTCAGGAAAGCGCCTACGTAGCAGCCCAGGGCGCCCGCTCCCATGATCGCGATCTTGTCACTCATAACTCCTCCCTAGTCGAATTAAGAATGTGGAGTGCGGAACGGACAATCCGGTTCCTCATTCCCCATTCCCCATTCCTAATTCCTAATTCCTAATTTCGTCAGCGTTGCCAGGCGTGCGTCGTAGATGTGGGATAAGGCCTTGATCTCGGCCATGACTTCGGGCGGCACCGGGTCGTCCAACCCGATGACCATCATGGCCCGGCCCCGAAGCTGCAGCCGGCCCACTTCCATGAAGCTTATGTTGATGTTGTGACGACCGGCGATCGTGCCCACCGCGCCGATGGACCCCGGCTGGTCCTGGTTGTCGACGAACAGCAGGTAGGGGGTATTGGGCACCATGTCCAGCCAGTAGTCGTTGACCTTGACGATGTGGGGCTCGTTGCGCATGGACGTTCCGGCAAGGGTGAGATTGCCCCCGGTGGTCTCCAACGTGGCGCTCACCATGCTTACGTATTCCCGGGAAACGGTATTGTGCTGCTCTGTGACGCTGAGTCCGCGCTGCCGTGCCAGCACCGGGGCATTGATCAGGTTCACGTTCACCGTGCTTACCGGCGCCAGCAGCCCGGCCAAGACCGCCGCCTGGATCATGCGGGTGTCGTGGTTGGCGATCTCCCCCTGGTAGCTGATGGTGATGCCCGAGACCTGTCCCTCGGCCAGATAGGCCAGCAGTTTGCCCACCACCGAGGCCACCGGAATAAACGGGGCGAGCACGTCGTGGACCTCGGGGGCCACAAAGGGGGCGTTCACCGTGTTGCGGGCCGGTTTGCCGTTCAGCACGGCCAGCACCTGTTCGGCCGCTTCGATGGCGACTTCGCGCTGCGCCTCCTCCGTCGATGCGCCCAGATGGGGGGTGACGATGGCCTTGGGGTGTTGCAACAACTTGCCGGGCGCCGGCGGCTCTTGGGAAAATACGTCCAGCGCCACGCCGCCCAACCGTCCCGATTCGAGACCGGCCAGCAGGGCCGACTCGTCCACCAGCTCGCCCCGGGCCACGTTGATGACGCGCGCGCCGGGTTTGATCCGCTCGATCTCCTTGTGCCCGATCATATTCCGGGTGCCGGAGGTGAGCGGCGTGTGAAGGGTGACGAAATCGGCGACTTCCAGCAGTTGTTCCAAGGGCATCAGCTCCACGCCGATGCGCCGGGCGTAGTCGGGGGCCACGAAGGGGTCGTAACCCACCAAGCGCATGTCGAATCCTTGGGCCCGCCGGGCCACCACGGAGCCCACACGGCCCAAGCCGCAGATGCCCAGCGTCTTGCCGCGGACCTCCACTCCCATGAAGGCGCTGCGCCTCCACTCGCCGGACCGCAGCGATTCATGGGCATGGGGAATGTTGCGGGCCAGCGCCAGCATCAAAGCAATAGTATGCTCGGCAGCCGCCACGGTGTTGCCGGTAGGGGCGTTCACCACGGCGATGCCAGCCCGGGTGGCCGCGTCGAGGTCGATGTTGTCGACGCCTATCCCGGCCCGGGCCACGACCTGCAGGCGCTTCGCCGCTTCTATCACCTGCCGTGTGACCTTGGTTTCGCTGCGGACCACGAGGGCATCGTAATCGCCCACGGTGGCGATCAACTCCGCCTGCTTCATGCCCGTCTTTACGTCAACTTCGGCCTTGCTTCGGAGAAGCTCGGCGCCCTCCGCGCCGATGGGGTCCGAAATCAGAACTCTCGGCATAGATATAGGTTCCTAGGGAAAGCAATAACGCTTTCAAATATAGCACAGGAATGAAAGGCCGATGCGTCGGTGCGGTAGATGCCGGTGGCGAAAGCCGGTATCCACAGGGTGCGGCGAGGCTTCTCATCTTGACTGAACGCTTACTCCAACCGCCAATTCTTGACCCTGGCAAGCCCCACGCGTAGGATAGGCAGAGCCAGCGGTCGACCGGGTAATTGTGCCAGGGTGGCCCTCACCCGGCGGAGACGTCAGCTCCAAACAACGGTAGCGCCCCGGTGGTTTCTATGATGCCGCTCCTCTAACCTATCCCCGCATTCATTACATCACCGAAGTTTGACCCCCTGCGAGTGGCAATCTATGCTCCTGGCGAGATCCATTAGTACACTTGTATTCATTCTACTTCTGTTGCTCAGTGCAGGATTAATGCTGGCATGTGATAGCACTCCCCCAACAGTCGCCACGGCTACCCCGCAAGTCGCCGCGGCTACCCCGCAAGTCGCCACGGCTACCCCACCAGTCGCCACGGCTACCCCAGCATCATCAAGTAGTGCTGCCAACACACCCACGTTCGAGCCCACGCGGACCGCATCTCCGACGGCCACGCCGACACCTGTGCCCACTCCGACTCCGGAAGTTCCACTGATCCGTGTTGGCACACATATCGTAGGGGAGGACATCGAGCCGGGGATTTATTTCGGAGAGGCTGAAGGCGGTGCCCGGGACACTTGCTATTGGCAGCGGCTGAGTGGGCTGAGCGGAGAGACTTCCGATATTATCGCTAATGATAACGCCGTTGGGCGTTTCTACATAGAAGTCCTGCCAACCGACGCAGCGCTGGACACAGATTGCGAGTTGGCAGCTTTGGAACACGCGCCAGCCGTATCCGGGCTCTTGACTGATCTGGATCCTGGCGCCTACCTTGTGGGACGGGATATCCAATCCGGTTTGTATTCGGGAGAAGCAGGAACCGGCGCCCTCAACACTTGTTATTGGGAGCGGTTAAGCGGTGTGAGCGGGGACTCCACCGCGATTATCGCTAATGATAACGCCTCTGGGCGGTACTTCGTGCAGGTCAGCCCATCTGACTTCGCAGTGACGTTCCGTTGCGCCGTTACTTTGTCTACTTCCACCTCGATTCCGGCTACCACATCGGTTGCCACAGCAACTCCAACACCTGTACCGACACGAACGCCTCTGTCGCCGGTCGCCACGCCGCCCGTACCGATTGTGGCTCCCACGCTGGTTCCCTCAACACCTGCGCCGACGTTCACACCGACACCTGTGCCCACTCCGATTCCGGAAGTTCCACTGATCCGTGTTGGCACGCATATCATAGGGGAGGACATCGAGCCGGGGATTTATTTCGGAGAGGCTGAAAGCGGCGTACTGGGCTCTTGCTATTGGCAGCGGCTGAGTGGGCTGAGAGGAGAGACTTCCGCGATTATCGCTAATGATATCGCCGTCGGGCGTTTCTACATAGAAGTCCTGCCAACCGACGCAGCGCTGGACACAGATTGCGAGTTGGTGCCTTTGCAACACGCGCCGGCCATATCCGGGTTCTTGACGGATCTGGATCCTGGCGCCCACCTTGTGGGACGGGATATCCAATCCGGTTTGTATTCGGGAGAAGCAGGAACCGGCGCCCCCGACACTTGTTATTGGAAGCGGCTGAGTGGGCTGAGCGGAGAGACTTCCGCGATTATCGCAAACGATAACGCCTCCGGGCGGTACTTCGTGCAGGTCAGCCCATCTGACTTCGCAGTGACGTTCGGTTGCGCCGTTACTTTCGAGAGGTAGAGCTGTCAAATGCTGCCCCAATTCCAGGGAACCCCTGAACAAGTTATGGTCATTGAGGCGAAAGCATCCTAACCTTCCCCCCGATCGGGAAGGTTAGGATGGGGGAAGGGACTTGTTCAGATGTTCCCTGGAGCCGAATGGATGCCATCCCAAATAATCCGCTAACCCAGGAGGCCAACCATGTTCCTAATGCGGTTCACCGAGCGGGCCTACACTAACTACACTGAGGAAGACGTTCGAAACAGCCCCAACCAGGCGGTCCGCCTCACCTTTTCCAACAGCAACTTCGACCCACAGGTGGGCCACCGCCAGTACAACGAGTACTTGGACGAGTACGAGTATTGCGAAGAAGCGGGGTTCGACGGGCTGATGCTAAACGAGCACCACAACACGCCCACCTGCTTGGGCGCCACCATGAACCTGGAAGCGGCCATCCTCGCCCGGAACACCAAAACGCCCAAGATAGTCCTGCTGGGCAACCCCCTGCCGGTCTTCGACAACCCCCTCCGGTTGGCCGAAGAGCTGGCTGAAATCGACGTGATCTCCGGCGGCCGGCTGGTGTCCGGTTTCGTCCGCGGCACCGGAGTCGAGAGCCTGGCGGCCAACATCAACCCGCTGTTCAACCGGGAGCGTTTCGAAGAGGCCCATGACCTGCTGATCAAGACCTGGACCACTCCGGGGCCCTTTCGCTGGGAGGGCAAGCACTATCATTTCAGGGTCGTGAACCCCTTCGAACGGCCCATGCAACAACCCCATCCACCGGTGTGGATCCCCGGCTTGGGCAGCCCCGAGACGCTGGTCTGGGCTGCGGAGCATCACTATCCATACATTTATCTGGAGACCGACCCCCAAGGCACCCAGGACATGATGAACATCTACACCGAAACTGCCCGGGAAAACGGTTACGAGCCGGGCCCGGAGCATTTCGGTTACCTGTGCCGCATTCACGTTCAGGACACTGACGAGAAAGCCTACGAAGCGGCCAAAGGGTTCCTCACCGGCAACGTAGGGGTGGGGCGGGTCCCGATGCCCCGGGACTACATGATGCCGGTGGGTTACAGCGGCAGCGTGAAAGACCCGCGGATTGCCCGGTACCAGGGCCGCGTCCGCAAGGACCCCTTCCTGGGGTTGGGCCTGGAGACGGCCAGCTACGACGAGATTCTGGCCTCCAACCGCTGGATCGTGGGCAGCCCCGAGACAGTGGTCCGCAAGCTGCGGGACGTTTTGGGCGAGTTGAGGCCCGGGATTCTCGGCGTTTGGACCAACGACGGCGACACCACCCACGCCGACACCATGCGGTGCCTGGAGTTGATGGGCCAGGAGGTCCTGCCGGCCCTCCGGGAAATCGGCGATGACCTGGAGCTAACCGACCCATTCCAGAAAGCCCCCTAGCCAGCGATATCAAACACAGAGAGCTTAGGAGAACAACTATGCCCGGATTTAATGAAGAAACCATCGATGTCGGCGGGACGAAGGTTCAGATGCTGAAAGGCGGCAGCGGCGAGCCTTTGTTGCTGCTCCACGGCGCCAGCGGCAACACCGGCTGGCTCCGCTACGTCCAAGCCCTGGCCGACCACTACACAGTCTACTACCCCACTCACCCAGGCTTCGGCCCGTCGGACCGGCCGGAATGGCTGGAAACGATACCCGACATGGCCGCTTTCTACACCTGGTTTATGGAAACGGCGGGGTTGGACCGCCCCCGCGTCATCGGGTTCTCTCTCGGCGGTTGGATAGCCGCCGAGATTGCCGCCACCGCCAGCGGCCCCTTCAGCAAAATGATGTTGGTGGGCGCGGCGGGCATCAAACCCATCGAGGGAGAGATCACCGATATCTTTATCATCAGCCCCGCCCAGGTCCGCGACCTGCTCTTCCATGACCCCAGCCAAGCCCCCGAATACGAGGCGGTCTACGCCCGCGAGCTATCGGTTGAGGAACAACTGACAGCCGACCTCAACCGCGAGATGACGGTGCGCCTCTCCTGGAAGCCTTATATGCACGACCCGCGCCTCACCGGCCTGCTGGCCCGGGTCAATATTCCAACGCGCATGGTCTGGGGACGGGAGGACCACATCGTCCCGGTGGAATGCGGCAGCCTGTACCGGAAGGCGATCCCCGGCTCCGACCTGGTGGTCATAGACAACTGCGGCCACTCGCCCCAAGTGGAGAAGCCCGAGGAGTTCATCAAGACCGCCCTGGAGTTCTTGGGCTGACCGGCGAGAAACACCGGAATCTTGCGAGCGCGGTTTGCTCCCTGCTTGCGGCCTTCCCGCTGCCAGCCGTTCTCCTGTCGGCCTGCGGCGGCGATGAAAAGGGGCGGGACCACGCCGCAAATACGGAGACATAGCGAACCTCTGAACAAGTTATGGTCATTGAGGCGAAAGCCGAAATCTCGGAGGAGAGCTTAACGGTATTAGCTATCAAATAAGCGCCGGCACCCCCATCCTAACCTTCCCCCATTCTAACCTACGTGGATTCCGGCTTTCGCCGGAATGACGGAGGGGAGGGGGGAAGGGACTTGTTCAGGTGTTTCATAGGAACTTCAACGGGAGTCGACAACGCAATGGATGTTTTCTACTTCACCGAATTGCCCTACACGGCCTTCCCCGAATCGGAAGCCGACAAGTTCCCCTCCATGCGGCTGACCTTTCCAAACTCCTACTTCGACCCGCACACGGCCCACGACCTGTTCAAGCGGTACCTGGATGAGTACCAGTACGCCGAGGACGTGGGCTTCGACGGCCTGATGATCAACGAGCACCACAATACGCCTTCGTGCATGGACGTCGAGGTTAACATCACCGGCGGCATCCTGGCCCGCAATACCACCCGGACCAAGATACTGATGCTGGGCAACATGCTGCCGACTTCAGACAATCCGGTGCGTCTGGCCGAAGAGATAGCCATGCTGGACGTGATCTCCGGCGGCCGGATAATCTCCGGCTTCGTGCGGGGCATCGGTATCGAGAGCTGGGCCAACAACACCAATCCGGTGCACAACCGGGAGCGCTTCGAGGAATGCCATGACCTGATCATCAAGACATGGACCACGCCGGGGCCCTTCCGCTGGGAGGGTAAGCACTATCACTACCGGGCGGTCAACCCCTGGATGCTGCCCATCCAGCAGCCGCACCCTCCGGTGTGGGTGCCCGGCACCGGCAGCCCGGAAACGGTGCAGTGGGCGGCGGAGAACCGGTACACCTACGCCGCGTTCCTCACCGAATTGAGCGTGGCCCGCAACCTGTTCCAAAACTACCGCGACATTGCCGGCAAGAACGGGTGGGAGCCCGGCCCCGACAAGTTCGCTTTCATGATCTGCGCCCACGTGAACGACACCGACGAAAAGGCCCAGGAAACCGGCAAGGCGTTCATGTGGAGGATGGGCCACCCGTTGAAGGGCCCCAAGGAATACTGGGCCCCGCCCGGCTACTTCTCGGCCGCCGGGGCCGCGGCCAACGCCCGGCGGCGCTCGACACCCTTGAACGAGATGTCCTACCAGCAGTTGCAGGACAACTTCCATTTGGTTGTCGGCAGTCCCGACACCGTCATCAAGAAGCTGCGCTACATCAAAGAGGAATTGGGCATCGGTGCGTTGCTCCTGGAAGCCCAGGGAGGTCCCCTCTCTCACGAGGACACCATGCGCTCCCTGGAGCTATTCGGCAAAGAGGTAATCCCCGCACTTAAAGAGGACTGACGCCGCACGATCCCCCTCGAATAAGACGGTCTCCGCCCCGCTCGGCCTCAGAGCCTTTTTAAGGAACATCTGAACAAGTCCCTTCCCTCAATGGGGGAAGGTTAGGATGGGAGTGCCCCTGTGACCAGAAGAACGATTCTGCTCGTTGGCGGCGGCGCTTTCTTGATAGTGGCCGCGATTGTAGTCGTCGTCGTGGTGCTTCTGCTGCTGCGCGGGATGAGCCGCCCCGGCGAGGTGACCGCCCGGTATCTGCCCGCCAACACACAAGTCTACATCTCCGTCAATCTCCGCCCTGGATCGGAGCAAATGGGGCTGGCGCGTAAGGTAATAGACCGGCTTCAGACGGACGACTTCCTCGACCGCCGTGACGATCTCCTCGACGAGGCGGAGGATGAGACAGGCATCCACTTCCTTGATGACGTTACCTCTTGGATCGGCTCCGACGTCTCTCTAGCCTTGCTCGACGCGGGCCCGGACCGGCTCGAATGGATATTGCTGGCCCAAGTCAACGACCGGGAGTCCGCCGTCGACTTCATCGAAGATCTGGCCGATTTCCTCGAAGGTGAACTCAATACGGAATTCGTTGCCGACCGTCGCAATGGCGTCGACCTGTGGGTGGCAGGCGAGGACTTGGCGGTGGCCCTTACCGGCGAATATATGCTCATGGCAGACAGCGAAGACACCATAGACGAGATGCTGGATAACCTGGAATCCCCTCCCTCGAGGCCGCTCGGGGATAGCCCGGAGTTCCTGGCGGCACGGGAATCGCTGCCGGCCGAGCGGGTCATGTTCATGTTCGTCCAGGCCGAGGATGTCCTGGAAACCCTCGTGGACGCCGTCGGTCTCTATGCGGAGGACGAGGAGGAGGTGCTGAGGCAGGCCCAAAGGAACACGCCGGAGTACGTGGCGGCGTCCGCGTCGTTCGTCGATAACGGTATCAGGTTCGAACTGGTGGGCGAGACCCCCTCCAGGGCGTTCACGCTGGACGGCGTCAACGGCTTGAACTCGCCCGAGGCGCTGCCGATCGACACCCTCGTCCTGTTCTCGGCAGTCGGGGTCGACCAGGCGTGGGAAGAGTTAAGAGACTCCATCGGAAACCTCGATCCCGACTCCCGGAACGACTATGAAGGGTTCCTGGAAGACGTCGAGGACGAGCTGGGCGTCGACCTGGAGCGTGACGTGATCGACGCGCTGACCGGCGAGGTCGCCTTCGCCCTCCTGCCCAGTGATCTCGGTGGCTTGTTGGGGGGAGGCCCGGCCTCCGGTGTCGTCGAGGGCCTGCTGCTGGCCGGCGTCCGGGACGCGGGGTCCATCATGGACACCCTCGACATCCTCGCCGACGCACTGCAGGATGAGGGCTTTGACATCGACCGGGACTCGCTGGGCGAGTACGAGGTGGTTACCACGAGGGCCGATGACTTTCCCGGCGGGGCTTACCAGCCGGGATACATTGTGACCGAAGAGTGGGCCGTCGTGGGAAGCAACGTCGACGGCCTTGAGGCCTTCTACGAGGCCGTGTCGGGCGAAACAGACACGCTGGGATCGAAGGCCGAGTTCAGAGAGTTGATCGAGGCGGTCCCCGAACCCCTCCACTACCTTGTTTACGCGGACATAGCGGGGGTTTTGGAGATGGTGGAAGACGCTCTCGATGCTGACACGGCCAAAGAGTACAGACGGGAAGTGAAGCCGTTGGTCGATCAGCTCAGCGCGTTCATGCTGGCCGTTTCCGTGACGGACGCCGAAATCCGTCTTTCGGCCACGCTGACCCTTCGTGAATAGCATGACGGAGTTTGACGGAATGGAGAAAGTTGCGACCAACGGAGAAGATGGCGGGCCCACTTCGGCCGGAAGAAGAAAGGTGCTGCTCTGGGGAGGGGGTGGCGGCGTGCTCCTGATCGCCGTCGTCGTGGTTGTGGTGGTTGTCCTGATCATGCGCGGCGGCGGCTCGCTGCCGGGCGGCCCCCTTGGCCTCGTTCCCGCCGCCGCTTTTTGGGTGCAGGTGGTGGACGTGGAGCGGTTGCTGGCCGGAGACGCCCCCGACGACGAAGCGGATGATTTCGAGGACGAATGGGAGGACCGTCTGTACGATCTCGGGGTCTCCCTTGACGACCTCGACACTCTTGTCCAGGCGCAGGGGGACGACGGGACTGTGTTGGTCTTCGATGGCGATTTGGATTTCGAGCAGATCAGGAACGAGTTGGACGACGCCGGTTACGATGACGACGACTATCGGGGGTACGTGGTCTGGGACGACGGAGACCTCTGGGTGGAGGCCGCGGCTCTTCTCGATGGCCGCGGCGAGGTGGTTATTGGAAGTACCGATGCCGTCGAGGGCATGTTGAAGGCGCTCAGCCGCAGCTCCGGGTCCCTGTTGCAAGACGATGACAACGACCTCCGGCGAGCACTGGAGCGGGCCGGTCAGGGCTAGATTGTCTTCGGGTCGGAGGGATGCCAGGGCGCTGGCGTGCGCGGCTGCCAGGCGGTGGGCGCCTCCGTGTCGGAAGGCAGCGAGAGCTACCTGGTGGAGACTACCCTGGCTTACCTCTTCCGCGACGAACGGACCGCCGAGTCGGAGCTGGACGACCTGGAAGACTACCTCGACGACGCGTTCTCCCGGGACGTGGACATCGAGGAGGTCAAAACGGACGGCGTGTTCGTCATCGTCACCGTGTCGGTGGACGAGGACGATTGGAGCGGCGTCTTTCCCTAGGGAACCGCTGAACAAGTTATGGTTGATGGTCCCGGCGGCGGCCGAAGCGCCCCCTACGTTAAGGAGGTTCTCATGGTCCAACAGGACATTCCCTTTCTGAGCACGGCGGAACTCGCGGAGTTCATTCGTGCCCGGGAGGTTTCGCCGGTCGAGGCCGCTTCGGCGTACCTCGACCGCATTGACTCCCTGAACTTCAAGTTCAACTCGTACTTGACTGTCTCCCGGAAGGAGGCTATGGCGGCCGCCCGCGAGGCGGAGCGCGCCATCACCGGCGGCGAGTACCTGGGCCCGATGCACGGCATCCCCGTGGCCCTCAAGGACCAGATCTGGACCAGGGGCATCCGGACCACCGTCGGTTCCCGGCTCAAGGCCGACTTCTTTCCGGACGAAGACGCCACAGCCGTGGCGAATTTGAAACGGGCCGGCGCCGTCGTGCTGGGCAAGACCAACCTCACCGAATTCGCCCTGGCGTCGTCCCAGCGATACGGCCTCAACCGCAACCCGTGGGACCTGGACCGGTTCACCGGAGGTTCCAGCGGCGGCTCCGGTTCGGCCACCGCCGCCTTCCTGTGCTCCACGTCCCTGGGTGAGGACACCGGCGGCTCCATCCGCCGCCCGGCTGCCTGGTGCGGCGTCGTCGGTCTGCGGCCCAGTTGGGGCCGGGTCAGCCGCTACGGCGTCTCTCCCGGGTCCTGGTCCATGGACCAGGTGGGTCCCATCTCCCGGACGGTGGAAGACGCCGCCATAACCCTGGGCGCCATCGCCGGGCACGACCCGAAGGACCCTTATACCTGGGACGCGCCGGTCCCGGACTACCGCGATTCCCTGGGCGGCGGGCTTGCCGGGATCAGAGTGGGGGCGATCCGGGACTTGATCGACAGCGACGTCGTGGACCCCGAGGTCCGCGACAGTGTGGAAGCCGCCGGGGCGGTGCTTCAAGAACTGGGAGCGACTGTCGATGATGTCTCCTTGCCACTAACGGTACACGGCGGGACGCTGGCGGCGTTGCTGATCAACGTGGAAGCGGCGATGACGTTCCGGGACTGGATACGCGACCGGCTCGACGAATTCGGCCAGGCCAACAAGATTGGCCTCCTCACCGGCAGCATCATGCCGGCCCACGCCTACTATAAAGCGCAGCAGCTCCGGGAGTTGGTGCGCCGAGAGGTGCTGGGGGCGCTTTCGGACTATGATGTTCTGATTCTGCCAACGTCCAAAAGCTGCGCCCCCCCGGTGGGCGACGACCCGGTACTGACCTCTAAGGAAATGGCCCAATCGATGCCGCCGGTAATGACCCGTCCCTTTAATCTGGCCGGAGCTCCGGCGATTTCCATCAACTGCGGCTTCAACTCTGAGGGGCTGCCCATCGGCCTGCAAATCGGAGGACGCCCGTTCGACGAGGCAACGGTGTTGAGAGTAGCCCACGCCTACGAGCAGGATACCCCCTGGCACACCAGGCGGCCGCGCCATGCTTGAGGGTCGGGCTCAACGTCGGGCCATCCCGCAGCAGCATACCAGCGTTTCACACGGCGTCAGCACCCAGACCGCCGACGCCGCTCAGGAAGATAGCGAAGCTGTGTGAGCTATTGCCTTCTTGCGTCAGGCGCGCTGCCATGCTTCGAGCGCCTTCAACCTTCTGAAATCTTGGAACCAGCTTTTTGACGTCTTCGGAAGGCTTGCGGCAGATATCCGGATTGCGATAGCGCGCCCTGTTTCCGATACGGCGCAGGTTATCATCGCCAAAGGCATCGGCCATTGCATCTGGTTCGCCGAGATACCATGCCTCAAGTTCTTGGCAAACAATGCGTATCAATGTGTCATCCCGTCCGCCTTCGTGACAAAGCTGGCGTATCCGCTCTTTCAGCACATAGCAATCCAAGCTGTCATTGTCCCGTACAACAACGAAACGGACTCCCGGACTCCGCCAGCCGCGTAGTTTGCGGGGGATACTCCGTTCCAGATCGCTCTTGCCTTCGTGAGCCACACAGAGGAAATCCAGCTTTGGAAAGATGCGGGGCAGCAGGCCTTGCAATAACGCCTTCATGGAATCTTCTTCGAGCAGAAAAACAACCCTGCCCACTAAAGCTCTGCCCCTACTAACAAACCCTGCTTCCAAAGAGCTCCGGGGAGGTCGCCCAATTCGACCAGGCTCCGTAGAGTCTCACTTTCGGAGACTCGTTTCACCGTCGTAAAACCGTTCTGCTTAGTCAAGCAGAAAATTTCGTCAAGCTCGACACCATTGAGAAAATCCGGGGAATGCGTTGACACAAATACCTGCCCACCTCGGTCTGCGTAGTCCCGGAACTCCTCGGCAAGCTCCCGCAGCAACTCCGGGTAAAGCTGGTTTTCCGGTTCTCCGATTGCCAGCAGCGGGTGGGGCTCGGGGTCATAAAGCAATACCAGGTACGCGAACATTTTGATGGTGCCGTCGGACACATAGCGAGCTATGAAAGGGTCTTTGAAGCTGCCATCCTGAAAACGCAGAACGAGGCGTCCGTCATCGGTGGGCTTGGCTTCAACGCTGCGCACACCCGGAACTCGCCGGCGCATCGCCTGCAGTACTTGTTCAAAGTGGCTGCGGTGATTTTCGTAAAGGTACTGCGCGACCAGCGCAACATTGTCGCCGCGCACGGAAAGATGCTCAGCATATCCGGCGTCAACGCTGGGTCGGGCGTCGGCGATATGGAAGTCGGAAATGTGCCAATTTTCAATCAGGCTACGAAACTCGGAGACAACGCGGAATTCACGAAATTGGCCCAGGCCTTTGATAGCAAGTATGCTGGGGTCATCCAGTGCATAGTCGTCGCGTTCCTCTGCTGCACCCTCCTGTCCGTAAGCGGACTCGTTGGTAATCGCCGTGCCGATACCTCTACTGAAATCCACGAACCGCCACGGCTGCCCGCGCTGCCCGCGACGGTAGCGGAGGACCTCCCGTTCCACGACCACACGCCCCTCTTCAGGGCCTATCACGAGCTGATAAGTCACCAGTCGTCCGCCGCTCTCACGGAACTTGATAGTGAACTCGATCGGTCCGGTAGTATCACGGCTGACCAGCTCACGGAAACCGCCGCGTCTGGCTACTGCGACGGAGACGTTCTCGGTCAGGGCGTCTTTAAGGAAGGCGAATACGTCGAACAGGGTTGACTTGCCGGAACCATTGGCCCCAACTACCACGGCCATGCGCGGCAGGTTGCTCAAAGACACATGCTGGAGGAGGCGATAGTTCTTAACCTCAATCCCTTCGATCTGCATTAGGCAGTCTCATCCTCAGTTGAGTCGCCCCCCAACCCCCCGTCATTCCGGCGAAAGCCGGAAACCACGTCGGCGAGACGCGGGGGGCCCGGGACCCCCATCCTAGCCTTCCCCCGGCGGGGAGACGGGGGGGGCCGGGACCCCCATCCTAACCTTCCCCCGCCGGGGGGGCCCCATCCTAGCCTTCCCCCGGCGGGGGGGCCCCATCCTAGCCTTCCCCCGGCGGGGGACCCCCATCCTAGCCTTCCCCCGGCGGGGGACCCCCATCCTAGCCTTCCCC
>DAOUHF010000070.1:0-22003 GCA_034428795.1 Dehalococcoidia bacterium | reverse complement strand
GCTGCGCACGTTGCGCATGAAGAACACCACCTCCACCGGCTTGATGTCGGTGCCGGTGGCGATCATGTCCACGGTCACCACGATGCGGGGGTTGAAGCTGTTGCGGAACTGCGTGATCAGGTCCTCGGGCTTGGCCCCGGTGGTGCGGTAGGTGATCTTCTGGCAGAAGTCGTTGCCCTTGCCAAACTCCTCCCGCACGATGTTCACGATGTCGTCGGCGTGGCTGTCGTCCTTGGCGAAGATGATGGTCTTGGGCACGTGTTCGCGGCCGGGGAATATCTCGGTTGTTACCTTGCCGCGGAAGGTCTGGATGACCGTGCGTATCTGGTCCGTTGCCACCACGTCGCGGTCGAGCTGGCCGGGCGTGTAGGTCAAATCCTCGTCCAGTTCCTCCCAACGCTTGTCGCGGGTGCGGCGGTCGCGCCGGTCCACCTTCAGGCCGGCCTCAATGGTGGCCCCTTCCTCCGTGATCTTCGTCTCGATGCGGTAGACGGTGTAGCCCACGTTGATGCCGTCGGCCACCGCCTGCTGATGGTTGTACTCCATCACCAGGTTCTGGTTGAAGAACCCGATGGTCTGCTTGGAGGGCGTGGCGGTCAGCCCGATGAGGAAGGCGTCGAAGTATTCCAGCGCCTGCCGCCACAGGTCGTAGATGGAGCGGTGGCACTCATCGGTGATGATGAAGTCGAACTCCTCGATGGGGAAGTTCCGGTTGTACTCCACTGTTTGCGGAGAGGGCCGGGTCGAGGCCACGTCATAGCCGGAGGGCTCGTCCATCTCCGGGTCCAGCTCCTCGCCCTTCAGCATGGAATAGACCCTTTGGATGGTGGCGATGCACACCCGGCTAACCGGGTCGATGCTGGCCGACTGGAGGAGCTGGACGTTGTAAAGCTCGGTGAACTTGCGCCCATCGCCGGGCACGGTGAAGCCCTGGAATTCCCGGAGCGTCTGCCGCCCCAGGTTGCTGCGGTCGACAAGGAACAGTACCCGCCGGGCGCCGGCGTGCCGGATGAGCCGGTACACCTGGTTGCAGGCCATGAACGTCTTGCCGCTGCCCGTCGCCATCTGCACCAGGGCGCGCGGGCGGGCGTCCGCCAGCGACTGCTCCAAGTTGCGAATGGCCTGCCCCTGCACCGTCCAGAGATTGGAGTCGTCCAGCGGCGGCATCGTGGTCAACCTGCGCCGCAGGCTGTGGCGAATCCGGTAACCACCGCCGCCGGCGTCCGCTATCAGTTCCGGCCCATCTGGCGACGCTTCAACCGAGGCGTCCGGCGCGTCCGGCGCATCCAGCCACTCGGCCAGCATCCCCGGCGTGTGAAAGAAGAAGACGCTCCGGCTGCGCGGCTGGGGATCGAGGCCGCTGGTAAACCGGGTCTCGACGCCGGTGCTCTCATACAGGAACGGCAGGGGGCGCGTGTGGGCGGGCAGGTTGTCGGGCAACCCCGTGCCGTACTTCTCGGACTGTATTTCGACGCCGGTAAGAGAGTGCCCCTTGGGCTTGGCTTCCACCACCCCTGCCGCCTTGCCGTCGACATAGAGAAGGTAGTCTGCCTCTCCATGACCGGGCTTCAACGAAAACTCCCGGACCGCGACTCCGCTGCCGGCGTACAGGTTGATGGATGAGGCGTCCTGCACCGCCCACCCGGCTTGCTCCAGCATACTGTCTATATTGACCCGAGATTGTAGTTCCGGTGTCATCGCCATAATCGTAACTGTTCAGACTTGATATTAGCCAGTGGACAGTAGCCAGTGGCCAGTGGTTAGTGGTTAGTGGTTAGTGGTTAGTACCCTCCCCCCCGTTACTCGTGTATCTCTTCGCCGCAGTGGGGGCAGATTCTGGTTTCGTGCTGGCGGCGTTGTATTTGCTCCAGGAAACTTGACCCCAGGATGCCGGCGGGCAGGGCGAAGAAACCGATGCCCAGAATTGCTATCAACCCGGCGATTATCCGGCCGGGAACGGTTACCGGCGCAACGTCCCCGTAACCGACCGTGGTCAGGGTGATGATGCTCCACCACATGGCGGCCGGGATGCTGGCAAACTTCTCCGGTTGCGCCTCTTTCTCGACGAAATACATCAGCGACGCCGCCAATACCAGCATCACCGCCAGAACGGCCACCACAGTGATCAGTTCGTACTTTCTGGCCTCGATAACGGCCGCCAGGGTGTGAAACCCCGGCGAATAGCGGGTCAACCGGGCCGCGCGGGCCACCAACCGCACCGCCCGGAACGCCCGGAGGTCCAATGCCTGCTGGTCGTAGACCAACAGTACGAAGAACGGCAGGATGGACAAGAGGTCTATCACCATGAGGGGCGACAGCATGAACCGCAGCCGTCCCTTGATGGAGCCGCTGTACCGGGGGTCCGCCGTGCAGGACCAGACTCTCAGCAGGTATTCGACGGTGAAAATCGCCACCGACACGGTATTGATTAAATCGAATGCCTGGGGCGCGGCATCGAACAGCTCGTTCATCGTCCCCAAGACCAACGCAATCACGTTGATGGAGATCAGGGAGATGAGAAACCGGTCGAACCAGCGGCTGGCCCGGTCACCCGTATGGGCGACTTCCAGGATTTCGCGTACCCGGTTCTTTATGGGCATCGGTTGAGGGCTTTCACCCTCTTTGGTGAAGTCCACTTCGGCGCACTAACCCGGACTGAGTCCCTGGGTGAGACGCCGGGCAAAAAGCGCGGTCAGCGCAGGGGCGTCGACTTCGGTGCAGACCAGGGCGTTGGGGTTGGGGGAGAGCCAATCGGCCAGGGTCTGCCCCCGGTTCGTTTCACTCCGGGTCTCGATTGTCACCCGCGCCGGTACTGTGGTGAATAGTCCCGGAGCAATCGCATAGCCCACCGCCGGCATGTCGTTGAAGCGCACTCCCTCCCCCGGAGACATCAGGCCGCGGGACTCGTAAGAACGGCGCAGAAAGGCGGCGGCCCGGGACAATAGCCGGGCGGCGGGGGTGCCGGCAGTAGCGATTGCATCCAACTGGGCCGGACTCACCGTCACCTGGTTGCAGACGTCCAGCCCCACTTGCACGATGGGCACGCCGGAGCGGTAGACCATCGCCGCGGCCTCGGGGTCCTCGTAGAGGTTTGCCGAAGCGTGGGGCGAGACGTTGCCGGGAACGTTGACCGCTCCTCCCATCACGACGATGCGTTGGAGCGCCCCGGCCGCGTCCGGCTCCAACGCCAGCGCCAGCGCCACGTTGGTCAACCGGCCCAAGGCGACGACACTTATGTTCCGGGGTGACTCACGGGCCAGGTCCAGGATGGCCAGAGCGGCGTGTTTCCCGCCGCCGTGTTCCCCGCCGGCGTGTCCCGGCGGAGGCAATGGCAAGTCCAGACCTCCCAAGCCGTCGTCTCCATGGATATGGGAAGCCCACCCGGCGTTGGGGTCGCGGAGGAGAGGCTTGCCCGCCCCCGCGTACACCGGGATGCCGGTGCGTCCCGCCGCCGCCAGAATCCGGTGGGCGTTGGCGGTGCAGACCTCCACCGGCCCGTTGCCATAGCCGGTGGTGACGGCGACTACATCCAACTCCGGGCTGGCCAGCGCCAGAAACATAGCGGCAGCGTCGTCGATGCCGGGATCGCAGTCGATGATGATTCGGTTGCTCATTGGAGTCACCCGCCGGTCCGCTTTGCCAGGCCTTGGCCTTTGATGGGAGGGCGTTGGGCCGGGCGTTGGGCATAGGGTTGCGCCGGGCCCAAGCCTGAACCAGAACATGGTACCATCCCGCGCCCGGCGGCTTGGGTTATACTACTCGCCGACATAGGTCCGGCGGCATGGAGCAAAATGGCGACTTTCGTATTGGTTCACGGCGCGTGGCACGGCGGTTGGTGCTGGAACAAAGTAACGCCATTGCTTCGCAAGACCGGCGCCGCGGTGTTCGTCCCCACCCTCAGCGGTCTGGGAGAGAAGGCCCACCTGGCGCAACGCATGGACCCGCGCGACATCGACCTCGACCTCCACGTCCAGGACGTAACCCGGTTGTTGGAATACGAGGACCTGCAGCAGGTGATCCTGGTGGGACACGCCTACGCCGGGATGGTGATCAGCGGGGTAGCCGAAGAATGCCATAACCGGATTGACCACCTGGTGTACGTGAACGGAGTCGTGCCCTCGGACGGGGAGTCCATGGCCGACCAACTGGCTCCAGTGAGAGGGCCCGAGTTCGCCGCTTGGGTTCGGGGACACATTGATCGCGGGGAGGGGTTCCTGGCCCCGCCGGCTTCCGCGGAAGAGCTGGGCCGGCGTTGGGGCATCACTGATCCCGCCGACCGGGACTGGATGTTCGCCCGTGTTACGCCGCAGCCGGCCGCGGCCATGGCCTCCCCGGTCCGTATCAGCCGTCCCGAGGCCGCCGCCATTCCCCGCAGCTTCGTGTGCGGCGCGGAGGCGGGCTTCCAATCGGTGGCGGAGCGCGTCGAGAAAGACGGCTGGGGTATCTACCACGTCGATTCCGGCCACGACACCATGGTCTCGCACCCGCGGGAGTTGGCCGAAATCCTGGTAGGCATCGCAAGCAGTTTTTGAATTGGACACAGAGTTATTCCAATAATCCGGTGCGGTCTATGCGCTCCCTGAGTTTGATCGAATAGGAGGGGAATTATGGTCGCGCTGGATGTTAAAGCGCTGGTCTTTGATGTTTTCGGTACGGTCGTCGACTGGAGGACCTCGGTAGCCAAACACGCCGCCGCATTCGGGAAGGCCAATGGGGCCAGCGCCGATTGGGAGGCTTTCGCCGACGGTTGGCGGGGCAAGTACCAGCCCTACATGGGCAAGGTCCGTTCCGGCGAACTTCCCTGGACCAGGCTGGACGTGCTGCACCGTATGGGGCTGGAAGAGTTGCTGGGTGAGTTCGGCATCACCGGAGTCAGCGAGGAGGCCAAAGAGGACCTGAACCTGGCCTGGCATCGCCTCGACCCGTGGCCCGATTCTCCGCCGGGGCTGGGACGCTTGAAGGCAAAGTTTATCATTGGGACGATGTCCAACGGCAACGTTGCGCTCATGACCAACATGGCCAAGTACGCCGGCCTTCCCTGGGACTGCATACTGGGCGCGGAACTGGCCCAAGCCTATAAGCCAGACCCCAAGACCTACCGCACCGGCGTCGACCTATTGGGGTTGGAACCGCGGCAGGTGATGATGGTGGCGGCCCACCAGAGCGACCTGCGGGCGGCTGCCGCCGTGGGCCTGAAGACCGCCTTCGTGCCCCGGCCCATGGAGTTTGGCCCCGGTCGCGCCGCGGACATGACTCCCGACCAGTCCTTCGACTTCGTAGCCGAAGACTTCCGCGACCTGGCGTCGCAACTCGGCGTTTAGCTTTACTCACCGCGTAGACTGACGTAAGCAAAACTCTGCGATCTCTGCGGTAACAAATAACCAGGAGGCACAACATGGTCCGCTATGGAGTCCGGTTTGAGAACGACCCCAGTTTGACCCCGGCCGACTATCAGGAATTGGCCCGCCAGGCCGAAGACCGGGGTTACGAGATGGTCTGGGTCCCCGAGGGCGCCGGACGAGACTCCCTGACCGGCTTGGCTACCATAGCAATGCGGACCGAGCGCATCAAACTGGGTACAGGGATCCTGCCGATCTTCGCCCGGACGCCGGTCAATACCGCGATGGGCGCCGCCGGGATAGCGGAAATATCCGGCGGCCGTTTTGTCTTGGGACTGGGCGTGGGGCACCGCCCCACTGTCGAGTCCAGGGATGGGGTCCCTTTCAGACAGCCGATGACCCGGCTGAGGGAGACCATACAGATTGCGCGGGCGCTGCTGGCGGGCGAAGAAGTCAACTTCGCCGGCAAGCATTTCAACCTGTCGGGAGCAACGCTGGGAGCGGCGGCCCCCAAGGACAAGGTACCCATCTACATCGCGGCGCTGGGACCTCAGATGCTGGAGATGGCCGGCGAGTTGGCCGACGGCGTGCTGATGAACTGGACTGCCGCCAGCTTTATTCCTGAGGCCATCGGCCACGTCAAACGGGGCGCCGACAAAGCCGGAAGGGACATCTCCGAGATCGATATCGCGGGTTACGTGAGGGTCGCCGTCGCCGAAGACTCGGCCGCATCCCGGGCCTCCCTGCAACGCCAGGTGGCCCGCTACGCCAGCAACGCCTTCTACTCCAATTTCTTCGTTCAGACCGGGTTCGGGGAGGAAATGAAGGCGGCCGCCGCCGCCCTGGCCGCCGGCGACTTGGACGCCGCGGCCGAGGCGATTACTCCGGAGATGCAGGACCAGGTGGCCATCGTGGGTACTCCCGCCGAATGCCGGGAGGAATTGGAGCGGCGACGGGCCGCCGGACTGCAATTGCCGGTGATCGCGCCCTTCGCGGTTGGGGACAACAAGACCTCCCACCGCCTCACCATAGACGCCCTCGCGCCCTAGGGAACATCTGAACAAGTCCCTTCCCCCCGATGAGGGAAGGTTAGGATGGGGGTTCCCCAGGCGGACTATGTCGGCTTGATGCCGCAGACGTCCGCCACGAGTTCATAGGACCGGGTGCGGTCGGCGTAGTCGTGGGTGATCGTGACGATGGAAAGGTCCGGCGTCTGGTACAGCTCCGCGATGTCGTCCAGCCGTTCTTTGACCTGCTCCGGGGCGCCGTCCACGCACACCGTGGCATACTGTTGCACGAACGCCCACTCATCGGGAGCATACTGGTAGCTCGTCGCCTCTTCGATCGTGGGAATTCCCTTGCCGCGGCCGGTGACATTCTGCAGACGGGCCAGGTTGCGGCTTGAGGCGATGCGATTGGCATCCTCCTCGGTCTCCGCGCAGATCACGTGGACTCCCACGTTGATTTTGGGCTCCGCCAGGAAGTCTGACGGCCGGAAATTTTCCCGGTAGTTGGCTGCGATCGCCGGCCCTTCCTCCACGGCGATGCCAAAGAAGTGGGCGTAAGCAAAGGGCAGCCCCAGTTGTGCCGCCATATACGCGCTTTCGTAACGGGACCCCAGCAGCCAGACTTCGGGCGCTTGGGGTTCACCCGGCCCAGCGTGGATTTGGGAGAAAAGGTGGCCGTCTTCCAGGCTTTCGTTGAGGTACCCCAACAAGTCAACGACCTGCCGCGGAAAATGCCGTATCTCCCTGGGATGCCCGGGGAAAGAAAGGGCGGCTGCCGTGATCTGGTCGCTGCCGGGCGCCCTCCCGATGCCGAGGTCGATGCGCCCGGGATAGAGGGACTCCAGCATGCGGAAATTCTCGGCCACCTTGAAGGCGCTGTAGTGGGAGAGCATCACCCCCCCGCTGCCGACGCGGATGGTATTGGTCCGGGCCGCCACCTGCCCGATGAGCACCTCGGGGCTGGTGCCGGCGAAGTTGGGCAGGCTATGGTGCTCCGCCAGCCAGTAGCGAATGTAGCCCATTCGCTCCACCGCCGCCGCCAACTCGATGGTTTCCCGAAGGGCTTCGCCCGCGGTGCCTCCCTCCTTGACCGGCGACTGATCGACCACGCTGAGGACTAGCTGCTCGCTCAAATTCTCTCCCAAGGATGCGACAATGCTGGTTGCATTATACAAGCCGCGCGAACCAGCGCATGGTCCGGCCAAGTTCAGCCGGACCGCCGAACGATGACTAACCGCCGAAGGCCACCGAAGGCCACCGAACACCACCGAACGCCACCGAACGGCCTCGGTTGCGCTGTCCGGTTAGCGGGCTTATAATTCCGGTCGTATGGACGGAAGCTGAATAACGGCGTAGCGGCTCCGTCGGGTCAACCACCCGAGGAGCGGTTTTTTCGGCGGAATCACCCCGTACTGACCGACTCCCCAAGGCCAGAACGGCACTTAGGGAGTTGACCTCGGATTGGCTGCTGATAGTGTTAGGGCTGCTCCGGTGCTAGAACCCCGTCGTCGGCAGTCCCGTCTGAGAAGGCTGCTCCCCGAGCGCATCGTCACCGTTTTACTGGTCCTCTGTACCGGCCTCTCCATCCTTACCACTGTCGGAATAGTCTTCGTCCTGCTCTTCGAGGCGCTTCAATTCTTCTTTGAAGTCTCCTTCATCGAATTCATCACCGGCACCCGTTGGACGCCGCTCTTTCAGTCCAAGCACTTCGGCGTTCTGGCCCTCGTTTCCGCCACCTTCCTGACCTCCGTCCTCGCGATGTTCGTGGCGCTGCCCTTGGGGCTGCTCAGCGCCATCTACCTCAGCGAGTACGCTCCCGACCGGGCCCGGCGGACCATCAAGCCGGTCCTGGAGGTTTTGGCCGGGATCCCCACGGTAGTCTACGGCTACTTCGCGTTGCTGTTCGTTACCCCGATTTTGCAATGGATATCCGAGGACATCTTCGTCTTCAACGCCCTCAGCGCCGCGATCGTCATGGGTATTATGATCCTGCCGATGGTGTCCAGTCTCAGCGAGGATGCCATGCAGGCCGTTCCCCGGTCGCTGCGTGAAGGCGCCTACGCCCTGGGAAGCAACCGCCTGGAGGTGTCCACGAGGGTGGTGGTGCCGGCGGCCCTATCGGGAATAGTGTCCGCCTTCATCCTGGCCATTTCCCGGGCCATCGGCGAAACCATGATCGTAACAATCGCCGCGGGACAGAACCCCAACTTCACCTTCAACCCCTTCGTGCCCATCGAAACGATGACCGCCTACATCGTCCAGGTCAGCATGGGCGACACGCCCACCGGCACCCTGGAATACAGGACTATATTCGCGGTTGCGTTGCTGCTGTTCGTCATAACCCTGGGGATGAACCTGCTAAGCCAATACGTGGTCCGGCGGTGGCGGGAGGAATACGAGTAATGGCGGTGATATCCCGCATTGATTTTGAAAAACGGAAGGCCCGCCGCATTTGGATGGGACGCGGTTTCCACGGCCTGTGCTTCCTGGCCGTGGCCGTATCCCTGGGAATGCTCGCGGTCCTGCTGATCTACCTGGGCTATCAGGGTTGGGAACGGGTGAGTTGGAGCTTCCTGACGAGCTTCCCATCCCGCCTCCCGGAGGAAGCGGGAATCAGGGCGGCGTTGTTTGGCAGCATCTACGTTGTCGCCATTGCCGGCGTGGTCGCTTTCGTCCTTGGCGTGGCCTCGGCCATCTATCTTGAAGAATACTCCGGACGAAGCCGATTCGCCCGCCTCGCCAGGATCAACATCGCCAACCTGGCCGGCGTGCCATCCATCGTCTACGGGCTGCTGGGCGTGGAAATTTTCGTCAGGGTCATGATGTTGGGCAAGAGTGTTCTGGCCGGAGGATTCACTCTGGCGTTGCTGGTGCTCCCCATCGTGATAGTGGCCTCCAGCGAGGCGATCCGCGCCGTGCCGGCCTCCCTCAGGGAAGGCGGGTTCGGCCTCGGGGCGACGCGGTGGCAGGTGGTCAGGCACCTGGTGCTGCCCCAAGCCATGCCGGGAATACTCACCGGGGTCATCCTGGCAGTGAGCCGGGCCATCGGTGAAACGGCGCCCCTCATCGCCATGGGCGCGCTGACGTTCGTCCCCTTCTCCCCCGACGGGCCGTTGAGCCGGTTCACCGTATTACCGATTCAGATATTCAATTGGGTGTCGCGGCCCCAGGCCGGATTCCACGAGGCCGCCGCGGCCGGTATAATCGTCCTGTTGGTAGTCCTGTTGGTGATGAACACCGGAGCGGTTATCCTCCGAAACAAGTTCCAAAAACGAATGGACGGCTAGAGGCGTGAACCAGTCGGAAACAATTATCCAAGCCAGGGGGCTCAACGTTCATTATGACGGCTCTCCGGCGGTGTCCGACGTCAGCCTGGACTTTGCCCGCAACCGCATCACGGCGATCATCGGGCCGTCGGGCTGCGGTAAGAGCACCCTGCTCCGTTGCTTCAACCGGATGAACGAGCTCATTCCCTCCGCGCGGATAACCGGCGAGGTGCTGCTCGAAGGGCAGAACATATACGACCCCGGCGTCGACCCGACGGACATCCGGTACCAGGTTGGCATGGTCTTCCAGAAACCCAACCCGTTCCCCAAATCCATCTACGACAACGTGGCCTTCGGGCCCCGGATCAACGGTTTCCGGGGCAACATGGGCGAGTTGGTGGAAAGGTCGTTGCACCGGGCGGCGCTATGGGATGAGGTGAAAGACCGCCTGAACGTTTCCGCGCTATCCCTCTCCGGCGGCCAACAGCAGAGGCTCTGTATCGCCCGGGCGCTGGCGGTGGAGCCCAGCGTAATCCTGATGGACGAGCCCTGCTCGGCCCTGGACCCCATCGCCACCCTCGCCATCGAGGATTTGATGCGGGAGTTGTCCGAGCGTTACTCAATCATTATTGTCACCCACAACATGCAGCAAGCGGCGCGGGTCTCAAACTATACCGCGTTCCTCTTGAGCGACGAACGGAACGTTGGCGGGTTCCTTGTCGAGTTCGGCGAAAGCCGCCTTATCTTCACCAACCCCGAGGACGAACGCACCGAAGCCTACATTACGGGACGTTTCGGGTAAGAGGTTATGGTACGCGCCGATTTCAACCGCAATCTGGACGACTTGCAGGAGGAGTTGCTGCAATTGGCCGAGTTGGTCGAATGGGCCATCGTGAAGTCGATGGAAGCTTTGACCACCGGCAGCACGGAGTTGGCCAATCAAGTTATCCTCAACGACGACATTGTGGACCAGAAGAGGTTCGTTCTTGAGGAGCGTTGCACCGATCTCATCGCCACTCAACAGCCACTGGCGATTGACCTCAGGACCCTGGTGACGGTGTTGCAGGTCGCCGTGGAACTCGAACGCGTCGGGGACTACGCGGAAGGCATCGGCAAAATCTGCCTCATCATGGACCAGGGCGCCCCGGCCAGGATTCCGGACAACATCCAGCGCATGGCCGACCTGGGGATAGGGATGTTGCGGGGCAGCCTGAGGGCGGTGGCCAATCGCGACGAAGAACTGGCCCGCCGCGTCTGGCAGGAGGACGACGAGGTGGACGCGCTTTACCAGGCAGTATACCGGCAGATCTTCGAGAACATGGCCCACGACCCCCGGAGCATCCGGGACTCCACCCACCTGTTGTGGGTAGCCCACGACCTCGAACGGATCGCGGACCGGGCCACCAACATTGCCGAGCGCGCCATCTTCCTGGTGACGGGCAAGTCCTTCTAGTCTTCGGCCCGCCTCCTCCATCGCTCCCGTGATTCCTTTTCCGGTCCCAATTGGGTAAAATTTATCCCTTGATATGCTGGGTGATTCCAGCGGTAACAAAGTCTTCACGGCTACCGGACCGGTCATGCCTGACAAGTATCAACAAGAAATCGAAGACATACTGGAGGCTGCGGGGGAATCTGCTCCGGAAGGCGGGTCACCGGAGCAACCCCCGGAAGACCGCCCCAGACTGCCCCGGGTGCGGGAAGTCCCGCATCGACCCGGCGCCGGCGCCTCAGGCCGGGTCTGGCCCTCGTTATCGTCGGGAAAAATCCTTCTGGCCGGCATCGTCATCTTCGTCATCGCAGCCCTGTTGAACTTCGGTGTGGTGATGTGGATAGGGCTGGGGATGCTTGTCGCCGGCTACGTGTTGTCCTTTGCCTACAAGCCTCGCCCGGTCATGGAGAAACGATGGCGGGGACAGCCGCTGGAAACGGGCGGGGGCGGCTCGGCGTGGGACCGCATCCGGCGTTGGATGGGGCGGTAGGGACTATTCGCGAGTAGCCCCCAACGGATTTCCGGCGGCGGGGCGGTCCTGCAAGTACTCGGCGATGGCGATGACAAGGTTGCCCATGTGAGGGTGATCGGGCTCGACGTCGATGGTGAACCCCAGTTCCCGCAGGCGGCGGCTGCATACCGGCCCGACCGAGGCGACGGCCACCGAGTCCGAGTCCAGGCTGGCACGCAGCGACTCCTCTTTCCCGGCCGCCGCCGCGATCTCCAGCAGGTTGCCGACTTGCGGCTGGCTGGTGAACGCCACTGCCGCGATCTCCCCCGCCTCCAGCCGGTCGACCATTCCCAGCACCGGAGCTACGTCCTCCGGCACCCCCCAGGTGTAGAGGGAAGTCTCCCGCACGTTCGCGCCCCATTCCCGCAGCGTCCGGAGCAGCAGATTGTTGGGGCCGCCGTAAGCCTGTACCGCCACCTCCCGCCCGGTGAAGCCGATGTCCTTGAACGACGCCAGCATATCTTCGGAAGTGAAGGGCTCGGGCGGCATCAGGTCGATGCGTACTTTGTGGCGCCGCAGCACCGCCGCCGGCTTGGGGCTGCGGGCGAGGACGGTCATGCGGTCAAGGGCGGACAAAACTTCCGGCAGCCGGCCCCGGGCGTCCGCCGCCTCGAACAAAGCGCGGGTACCGGCGCCGGTCTGGAGTATCGCGATTTCGATACGGCCGGCGCAGAGGTCGTCGATTAGCTCGACGACCTCTGGGGTGTCGGTGGCGAAGATCTCCTGGAGCACCGGGGCCGCGCAGGGCACGCCGCCGTGGCGCTCGATCAGCGACCCCATCTCGGAGAGAAAACGCGCCTCGACGTAGGCGACGGTCTGTCCGCTTAAAGAAGCTGCCAAGTAACTAAACGGCGCACTCGCCTTCGCCCCGCTCCAGCTTGTAGATGTTGGTCCGTTCCCAGTCAACGTACATGTCTGAGTCCGGAGCGGCTTCCTGGGCCGACTGCTCGGCGGCTACGGCCACTTCGGTCATGTGCTCCAGTCCCACCCGGTCCAGGAACTGGTTGAAGCCCTCGCCGCCGTCACGGTTGTCTTTATAGTAGGAGACGATCTGCTTCAGTACGCTGGGGACTGCCTTGGCCGGCACCTTGACCCGGGGGATCCGGGTGCCCACCCTGGACTCTTCCACCCGGTTGTCGCCGTAGTTGCCGCCCAAGAACAACTCATAGGCCGGGGCTTGCTGGCCATCTTGACCTTTGAGCGCCGCGCCGTGGAAGCCGATGTTGGCGATGTGATGGAGGCCGCAGCCGTTGGGGCAGCCGCTCATCTTGATGCGGATGTCGTTCACGCCCTGGTCGTCCAGCAACCCGTTCCAGGTGGTCATCTCCTCCCGCAACGCCTGGGCCAGTCCCATGGAGGAAGTGATGCCAAGCTTGCAACTGTCGGTGCCGGGACAGGAGACCACGTTCGTGATGGAGTAAGCGCCGGGCTCGGCCAACTCGATACGGTCCAGCTCCCGCCATACTTCGTACAGGTAGGCCTCGGGCACGAAGCGAAGGGTCAGGTTCTGCTCCTGGGTGGCCCGGGCACGGCCGCCCGTGTACTTGCGCATGAGGTTGGCCAGCGCCAGAAACTGTCTGGCATCCAGGTTGCCGCGCTCCGGCTTGACGCCTATTGCGTAGTAGCCGTCCTGCTTCTGTGCTTCGACGTTGCTCTCCCGCCACCGGCTGTAGACCTCGCTGCCGTTCGCTCCGTTCGTAGTAGTCGAGGACACCGCCGGAGGGGTCTCCCGCATCAACTCGTCGACGTCCATATATGGCGTCGGGTCGATGGGGCCGATATTCTTCAACTCGGCCTCGACCATCTCCTTGAACTCATCCAGCCCGATGCGGTCGATCAACACCTTGAGGCGGGCCATCATCCGGTTCTTGCGCAGCATGTCGGCGTTGTTGAAAACGGTCCAGATGGCGAGGGCCAGGCGCAGGTAGTCCTGTTCCGGCAGGAACTCGTAGAGCGGCTTGGCGAGCCGGGGCATGATGGAGGTGCCGCCGCCGACGAACACCTTGAAACCCCGCTGCTCCTGACCGTCTACTATCCGGACCTGGGAAACGTAGGTCAGGTCCTGGATCGCGGCCGAAACGTGGTCGTGGGCGTCGCACCCGGTGAAGGCCGTCTTGAACTTGCGCGGGAAGCCCTGGGTAATGGGATGGCGCACACCGAAACGGACGTAAGCCGCCAAGTGCGGCGTCGGGTCGAAGACCTCCTCTCGGCACACGCCAGCCGTGGGGGCGCCGACAACGTTCCTCACGGTGTTGCCGCAGGCCTCCCGGGTGGAGAGCCCGGCTTTGCCGAGCAGGCGCAGCACCTCGGGGCACTCAGCCAGCGGAATGTGATGGAACTGGACATTCTCCCGGGTGGTGATGTGGCCCTTGCCCAATGGGGCATACTTCTCGGCCACCTCACCCAGCCCTTCCATGCTTTCCGGAGTGAGAATTCCGCCGGGAATCTTCACTCGAATCATTTGCACGTCCGCCTGGCGCTGTCCGTAGACGCCCTGCCGCAACCGGAAGGGAGTGAACACCGTGTTGTCCCGATCGCCGGCCACAAACGCCGCCGACTCATCCTCCAACCGGCCGACCTCTTCATCCATGAACGGAATAATCGCTTGTGACGACCTGGCAAGCTCCAGGCTATCGTGGTGAATTTCCTCCAGGGTCCGGGTCCGCTGGTCAGAGGTCTGGCTACTCAAGGTCCCTCCCAAATTCGGCCAAAATAAAGAACCGCCAATCTCTGTCGGGTTGGCGGGCTCAGGTCTGTCTAACGTGTGTTGCTAACGCGGCAGGTTACCTGTCCCTATGTGGGGGGACAGGTACAGCGGCAAACCAGGCACCTGATTGCGTTTGACATTGGCCGAAAGCTTACTCCCAAGGCCAACAACTGTCAACCGGCGGTGGGATGCCTGAAAGCATAGATGCTGACCCGGAGACCATCGCCCAAGTGGCGCCAAAGGCCAAGCCGAAAAAGGTGTGCCGGTACGAGGAGGAAGCGGGCCGGAATAGAGAGCGGGAAGATTAGCAGGGAAATGCAGACTGCTTCTCACCCGTTTCGCAATCAGGGAAAGGCCCCCGCCGGACGCCAGGCCTTTATTGTTGCCCAGACATTTGAGTCACTCGGTTGAGTCACCCGGTAGTTGAGCCGGGTCGGCAGGAACCAGCTTGTGTCCGCATTGAGGGCGGGCCATGTCCACAAGTCATCGCAGCCGAACTCGCCGCTATGTCGCTAACGCAACGTCAAGCGTGTCTCCGGAATATGTGAAAAGAGTGAGGGTCATCGGGGAGTGAAGGGCTGACGCGCCTTCTTGTCCGGGGCGTGGCGAGGCCGTAGTCCGCACTTTTTACACCTAACTCACGAAGTCGCTTAGCTATCTCTTTTGCGCGCTCGAAACGCGCTCGATCATCCAGGGAGTGCCCCTTTAACAGTTCCTCTTCAGAAATGGTGTCCATATTGCCGCCTCCTCGCTAGTGCACGTGATACGGTGCAAACTGGCCGACGCTATGAACTACGCCGCTAATCCTACTCTTGCCCATGTAATCCATGAGAAGATCATAGTAATTGCTAACCACGTCCTTCTTGTCGCCGAAGCCGTCGATTTTTAGCCGAAGTTCGCTCCACAGTACCTTCGGCGAGATACCGTGGCCATGAGCATGCCAACGGTCCGTGTCGCTTAGCCGCCTCGCTATATCCTCGGCTCGCTCCTTCCGCATATCGTCTGTTACTTCGATGCCCCTGGTCTCTGTTTTGATCCAATCCCTGAATTTGTACTTACACAACCAGTCTGTCAGAAGTGTGACCGATAGTTCGCGCGCCTGTTCGTATTTGTACAACTGTGCTTGATTGAAGCCGCTGATAAGGAGCTGTATCTCGGCGAGTGATAGCCCCTCTTCTGATTTCGCGCCTTCGATCAGCTTCTCATACCTCTTGAGATAACCGAGTGCCGGTACCATCTCGCTGTTGTCGCTTTCAACTTGCGGGTCGATAGGGCCGAGACGCGAGTAGTAATCCATGTGGATCGAGTCGCCGGACATCGCGAGCACAGTGCCAGCAGAATATGCACTATTGGGGATGATGAAGGCCACAACATCATAGTGGTACCGGAGTGTGTCTACGATCCGACTCACAACCTCGATATATCCGCCTAGAGTGTCCAGAAGGACAACGAGATCGCGCTTAGCAGGTTCACTCGACTTTCGAGCCTCTACCACCTTCCGCAGCACGTCATCTGTCCCGAATTCTAGCGGTCCTATAGAGAGCAAGTGCATGTGCCTCGAACGAGCTTTCGATGCCAGACAACCGATCATCCAGGATATCGCGAACAACCGCATCTGCTCCGAGGGCCGGGTTGGTGCTCATTCTTCCCTATTGCCTCCCGAGCCCTAGAGGCACGGCGTACGCTTTCGCTTGTTCATATCGAGTGTACTCATTGTGCGTATGCGTTCTTGCACCTCCATAGCAGTCTACATCATCGTAGACGTGCATTGTCCACAACCCATAGGCCCCCAAGGTCAGACTTGGGCTTGGCTTTAACCGCCAAGGGGCAGGGAGCGCCAAGGTTGGACTATCTTTCTGGGCCCCCGGCGTTCTCTGCGGTGAATTGCCCCGGCCGCCGGGGAATCGGCATAATGGGTGACGGCATTATGCGGGGCTTTCCCGGCAGGAGGACGTGGATGAAGACGACGGCGGATGTGGTGATCATCGGGGGAGGGGTGATCGGGACCAGCATCCTCTATAACCTGGGCCAGTTGGGGATCACCGACACCCTGCTCATCGAGCGCGACGTGCTGGGCTCCGGTTCCACCGGACGGTCCCAGGCCATCTGCCGTATGCACTATTCCAACGAGGTGACCGCGTCGATGGCTTGGGAGAGCCTCAAGGTGTTCGCCAACTTCAACGAGGTGGTGGGCGGCCGGTCCGGCTTCGTCGAGACCGGCTACCTGGTGGTGGTGGAGGATATCGACCGCCCCGGCCTCGAAAGAAACGTGGCCATGCAGTTCCGCTTGGGCATCGATACCATGGTGGTCACCGCCGCCGACCTTCAGGAAATCGCCCCCATGGTCTCCGTGTCGGAAAACGAGGCTATGGGCTGGGAGCCTCAGTCCGGCTATGCCGACCCCTACCTGGTTACGTCCTCCTACGCCAACCGGGCCCGGGAAATGGGGGCCGAGGTCGAGATGCGCAACCCGGCCCACGGCATAGAAGTCTCCGGCGGCAGGGTTCGCGCGGTCAACACCGCGCTGGGGCGCGTCGAAACCCCGGTGGCCGTGGTCGCCGCCGGTCCCTGGAGCAAGGAGGAGTTGGCCCGGACCGGGGTAGATGTTCCGTTACTGCCGGTGCGCCACCAGGTGGCGTCGTTGACCCGTCCGGTGGACCGGTTGCCGACTCACCCCACCGTGGGCGACATCGCACAGTCGTTCTCCTTTCGTCCCGACGGCCACGGCATGACACTGATGGGCTTTGGAGACGACGAGGAGGCCGACCTGGAGACCTATACCCAAACGGTGACCATGGACGACATGTCGGAGGCCCTGGAGAAGCTGAGGCGGCGCATCCCGGCGATGTCGGATGCCTACTTCCGCGGCGGCTGGTCCGGCCTGTTCACCACCACGCCGGACTGGCACCCCATCCTGGACCGGGTCCCAGGGATCGAGGGCCTCTATTGCGCCATCGGCTTCAGCGGCCACGGTTTCAAGCTCTCTCCCATGATCGGGCTCACCATGGCCGAGCTCATCGTTCAGGGGAACGCTTCGACCATCGACATCACGCCGCTGCGCTACTCCCGTTTCGAAGAGAACGATCTAATCGAGTCCAGCTACCGGTATCGGGTACTGGCCTGAGGCAGTGGCCTCTACTGGTGGCCTCTAGCGGTGGCCTCTAATGGGAACCGGGGCCGGAATCCAGGGCCCCCGGCAACCTGGTACGGGACCGTCCTTCGCCGCCTGCTCCGGACCGCCGTTGCCGCCGTGCTGGCCGCTTTTCTGCTGTGGGGCAGCGCCGGCGAGTACCGTCCCGACCCATTGGACCTGGAGGTGGACCGGTACCGTTACAGCGTGATCCGGTGGGAAGCCTCCAACTTCATGGACAAGTGGGTTCACGAGCTGTGGGAAATACTCCCCTGGGCTTCCGAGCCGTCCCGCCAAGAGCGCATCGCCCTGGTCCGCGAGTATTTCGCCTTGGGGGAAGAGGTGCGGGCGATGGAGAACCGCTCCGTCTCCCCGGACATTCTTGCCGGGGAAGCGTCGCGCCTGCAGGCCGGCATGGCCGCGCTCAGTGAGCGACGCGAGGCCATGCGCGCCGATGTCGAGGAGACCGTGGAGTCGGAAATAGGCGCCGTTCTTGCGGCCGAAGGGTTCGCCTCCCGGATCGGGGCCATATTCCCGCCGGTGGACACAGTGTTCGCCCGTTCGCCGGCCGTGCTGGTTACGTCTCCCAGGGACCGCATCGCCCGGTTGAACTCCACCCTGTTGCAGCCCGGCATCGACGATGAAGAGCGGGAGGCGCTGGAGGAACTGGTGCTGGAGCAGCGCAATCTGTCCGCCGTGGTGGTAAACACCGGCGGGGTGGCCTTCTACCCCAGCGTCGTCTCATCTTTCGGCAGCCTCCATGACGCGCTGGTCACCACGGCCCACGAATGGCTGCACCACTGGTTCTTCTTCCAACCGCTGGGACAGAACTTCTGGGACGACCCCAACATGGTCACGCTGAACGAGACCGCCGCCACCCTGGGGGGCCGCGCCATCGGGGACCGGGCGCTGACCGCCATGACCGGCGAGATTATCGACCGCAGCCCGGCGTCGCCCCCGGCCAAGGCCGATCCCGAGGCTTTCGACTTCGCCAAGGAGATGCGGCAGACCCGGCTGGCCACGGAACGATTGCTGTCCGAGGGGAAGATCGATGAGGCCGAAGCATATATGGAGGAACGCCGCAGGCTGTTGGTGGGAAACGGCTACTTCATCCGGAAGATCAACCAGGCGTACTTCGCCTTCCACGAATCCTACGCCACCAGCTCCGCGTCGGTCAGCCCCATTGAAGGGCTGCTACGCGAGCTGTGGGAGCGCACCGGCACGGTGGGCGCGTTCATCAAGACGGCCGGCAGCTTCGGCTCGTACCAGGAGTTCCTCGACCACCTGGCCGCCCGCCCCTGACCACGGCCATATGAGTCATCAAATGGAGTTTGAAGAGGGAAGATATCGTCCTTCCGGCGAAAGCCGGAATCCACGTAACCCCAACCCCACCACCACCGTCTTTCCGGCGAAAGCCGGAATCCACGTCGCCGCCCCACCACCACCGTCTTTCCGGCGAAAGCCGGAATCCACGTAACCCCAACCCTCAGGGACAGCAGATTACCTCCAGCCCACGGGTGGCTCCTGAGGCTGCTGACGCCCATTCACCCACATGCCGGGGAGGGCGCGGCGTGGATTCCGGCTTTTCGCCGGAATGACGAGAGGGGGGCCGGCGTGGCGGCGTGGATTCCGGCTTCCGCCGGAAGGACGGCGGGTGGGGGGTGGGGCGGGGGCAGCCACAAGGGCTGCCCCTACATGATTCGCCCTCCTCCGTCTCCCGTACGACCCTCCTCCGTCTCCCCTATGGCCCTCCTCCGTCTCCCCGGCGAAAGCCGGGGTCCACGTCCCCTCCACGCTTCAGCTACCTCAGAGTTACCCGCAGGCTGGAGCTAACCGGCTGTCCCCGAGGGTTGGGGTTACGTGGGTTCCGGCTTCCGCCGGAATGACGGAAGGGGTGCCGCCATTCCTACAGGACCGGGAAGGCGATGTGGGTTCCGGCTTCCGCCGGAATGACGGAAGCGATGCCGCCATTCCTACAGGGCCAGGGCGGCGGTCTGGATTCCGGCCTCCGCCGGAATGACGGAAGGGGTGCCGAATGACGGAAGGGATGCCGCCATCTCTACCGGACCAGGGCAGCGATGTGGATTCCGGCTTCCGCCGGAATGACGGGGGGGATGACTCATGTTTCGTAGGCCTTACTCGGTGCCCAGTTCGCGGCCAACTTGGGTGAACACCCGGTCCATGGTCCCAACAATCTCGTCGATCTCGCCGGAGGTGACGCACAACGGCGGCGCAACATTCATGGCGTCCGAACCGCGGAGGATCAGGCCGTTGTCGGCGAAACCCTGGGTAAGCCGGTTGCCCACGTCGGCCTCGGCGGAGAAGGTCTCCTTCGTCTCCCGGTCGGCCACGACGTCGATTCCGCAGAACAGTCCCAAGCCGCGGACATCCCCGATCATCGGGTGTTTTTCCTTCAATTCCTTCAGCCCGTCCAGCAGGTAGTTGCCCATCCGGGCGGAATTCCCCGGCAGGTCTTCGTCCTCCATGATCTGGATGTTCCGCAGCGCGGCGGCCGCGGCCACCGGATGGCCCCCGAAGGTGATCACGTGCCGGAAAGACGACCGGGGACTGCCGACGAAGGCGTCCGCAACCGCTTTGGTGGTGATAGCGCCGCCCATGGGTATGTACCCGCTGGTGATCCCCTTGGCCACTGTCATTATGTCGGGCGTGACGCCCCAGTGCTCGCAGGCAAACATCTTGCCAGTCCGTCCGAACCCGGTGATTACTTCATCAGCGATAAGCAGCAGGCCGTAGCGGTCGCACAGGTCCCGTAGCATGGGCCAATAGTTCTCGCCCGGCACCACCGCTCCCATGGGGCTGGAGACGGGCTCGGCGACCACGCCGGCCACGGTCTCCGGGTCTTGGAACTTGATCATCTCCTCGGTGGCTTTGATGCACCGTTCGGCCGACTCCTCGGGGGTCTGGCTGCCGAACTCGCACCGGTAGGCGTGGGGCTGGGGAACATGGTACGCCCCAGGCATCAACGGCTCGTAGTCAGCCTTGGGGAACATGGGGGCGCCGCCCAAGGCCAATGCCCCCATGGTGGCGCCGTGATATGAACCCCGGCGGCTTATGAATTTCAAGCGGGTGGGCTCGCCCACCCGCTTGAAATAAGCGCGGGCGAGCTTCATTGCTGTCTCCACCGCCTCGGAGCCCCCGCTGGTGAAGAAGGAGCGGGACAGGTTGCCCGGTGTGATGTCAGCGATCTTTTGAGCCAGCCGGATGGTGGGCTCGGTGGTGGTGCCCATGGGCATATAGGTGAGCTTGAGCATCTGCTCGTAAGCGGCGTCGGCAATCTCGGTCCGGCCGTAGCCGACGTTCTTCAGCCACAGCCCCGACATTCCGTCAATAAAGGTCTCGCCCATGGCGTTGGTGACGTGTACGCCCTTGCCGGAGACGAAGACGTTGGGCTCACCCTTTTCCGCCATGTCGCTGGGTTCCCGAAGGTAGACCCAGAGGTGTTCCAAAGCGGACTCTTGAAGCTGTTTCAGCGTGTCTTCGGTATGGGTGGTCATTAGTCGTCCTCCACGGCTGCCGGCTCCGGCGGCCCCTGATTCTAGGCTGTTTCGGCTCCCTGGAATATGACGAACGCGGCTCCCTGGGGGTCCGACAGGCCAGCGATCCTGCCGATGTTGGGAATGTCGAAGGCTGAAACCGTGACGGCGCCGCCCAACGACTGCGCCTGGGCTACCGACACGTCCACGTCTGCCACCCCAAAATACACACCCCAGTGGGGAGGGAACTCTCCCATTTCCGGCGTCATCTGCATCACGCCCCAGACCTCGGTACCGCCGGCCCGGACCAGCGTGTAGTCCATCGGGGGCATCGACTCCCCCCGCTCGACGCCCAACACGGCCTGGTAAAAGGCGATGGCGTCTTCCTTGTCGGTGGTGAGCAACTCGTTCCAGGCAATCGCGCCCGGCTCGAGTTTCACGCGCGCGCCGATGTGCTGGTCCGGTTGCCAGACGGCGAAGAACGCGCCCTGGCGATCTTGCAGCATGGCCATTCGCCCGGCATCGAACACGTCCATGGGGCCGACCGCCACTGCGCCGCCGTTCTGCCCGGCCTTCTCCACCACTTCGTCGACATTGTCGACGGTGATGTAGACGTTCCAGTGGGGCGGGACCCCTTGGCCCCGCTCCTCTTCACCCTGCACATAGATGGCGGCGGCCTCCAGGCCGTTGAGCCGTTGCATGTGGTAGTACGAGTTGGGCGCCATTTCCTGCGGGTCGTCCGCCCAGCCGAACAGGGCACTGTAGAACGCGAGGGCCCCCGCCTCGTCGGTGGTGCTCAGTTCCGCCCAAGACGGCGCGCCCTGGGTATATGAGGTGACTTCCGGCATAGTATTTGGTTCTCCTGTCGACCGTATTCATGGGGGCTGGTACAGTTTACATGCGCCGGAATGGCTTCACAATCGATTAAAGGTCTCCCAGATCCACCACCTAAGTAATCGGGAGAGGGCATTCAGGGTGGGATGGTCTCTTGGAGGGCGGTGGTTGAGGGGTAGGGTCCCGACTCAGGCGGCGGTTGGTGGTCTCCCTGGGGGTCTTGGGG
>DAOUHF010000069.1:0-26736 GCA_034428795.1 Dehalococcoidia bacterium | reverse complement strand
GGCCCGGGCCACCAACCAGCCCTCGGACAAGGGCCAGGCCGTGAGCATGATTGAGGAGACCGTGAGTAACACCGGCGAAGTCCCAAAGGAAGTTTCCGCCGACGCAGGCTACTACTCGGCGCAGGCAGTCGACGGCCTCTATGCCTTGGGGACGGACCCCTTCGTGGCGCCGGAGCAGACCCGCCGCGGGAGGGTGGTTCCACCTGCGCCTCGGGGTCGCATACCCAATAACCTGTCGGCCAGGGACCGGATGAGGCGGAAGTTGCAGACGAAACGGGGTCGGCAGCGTTACGCGTTGCGGATGGGGACGGTGGAGCCGGTATTCGGCCAGATCAAGCAAGCCCGCGGTTTCCGGCAGTTCCTGCTGCGAGGCTTGGAGAAGGTTAACAGCGAATGGTCGCTCATCTGCACCGGGCACAACCTGCTCAAGCTGTTCCGGTATGGGGCTGATGCGCCCGCCGCAGCACAGGCAAAAGGGGCTGCCGAAAGCATCAGGAAATCGGCCGGGTCTGCAAACGGTGTGATATTCGAGAAGTTATTGGGATGCCAGCGGCTGCAACCGGCGAGAATAATTGTCGCCAACTGATGCCCGCCAGCCGGCCAGCCAGGAAATCTTCGGACAGGCTGCTAGCGGCCTCGTAGCCTCGTCGCCTCGGCGTTCAATCGGAGGGTGAGATGACCCAATTCAGGCCCGGCAGGGAGGTCGTGGTTGCGGGCGTTGGTCTGCACCCCTTCGGCCGCTTTCCGGCTAAGGACCTGGGCTCCTTGGCCCTGGATGCGGTCGTTGAGGCCCTGAGAGATGCCGGAGTACGATGGAAGGACATCCCAATCGCCTACTTCGGCCACGTCTACTACCACGGAATGTCGGTGGGGGAGACGACCCTCTCCAAGCTGGGCCTCACCGGAGTCCCAATTATTAACGTGGAAAACGCCTGCTCCAGCGGCTCCACCGCCTTCTGGCAGGCCTACTGGGGAATCGCCGCCGGGATCTACGACATGGCCTTGGCCTTCGGAGCGGAGAAGGTGCCGAGGGGCCCGGTGACCGTTACCGCCGAAGACGCTCCCGAACGGTATATCGGCGGCGACCACATGATGGCCGGCTACGCGCTGCGGGCCCGGCGGTACATGGAGGAGACGGGCGCTCCGGCCTCCGCCTTGGCCCAGGTCTCGGTGAAGGCCCGGCAGAACGCCGCGATGAACCCCTACGCGCACCGGAAGGACACTTACACCGTCGAGGAGGTGCTGCGGTCACGGTTGGTCGCCGACCCCCTCACGCTGTTCCAGTGCTGCCCAACCAGCGAGGGAGGCGCGGCGGCGGTGTTGTGCGCCCGGGACGCTTTGGACCGGTACAAGATCGACTCCGGCCGGGTGGTCAACGTCGCGGCCGCCGTGCTAACCTCCGGCGATTTCAACGGCAGGGGATCAGACCATTCGGCGTTCAGCCCGTACCGCACTGAGCCCGCCGCCCTCCAAGCCTACGAGATGAGCGGGTTGGGGCCGGAGGACGTAGACTTGGCCCAAGTGCACGACGCCGCCACCATCGGCGAGTTGCAACAGATCGAGGCGTTGCACCTGGCGCCCTTCGGCGAGGCCTGGAGGGCTACGGTGGAAGGGCGCACCGCCCTTTCCGGCGACATTCCGGTAAACACCGACGGCGGCCTGCTGGCCATGGGCCACCCGTTCGGCGCGTCGGGCATCCGCATGGTGCACGAGACCGTCACCCAGCTACGAGGCGAGGCCGGGCCCCGCCAAGTGTCCAACCCAAGGGTCGGTGTGGCCCAGTGCTCCGGGGCCGGGGACGTCACGACGGTACATATTCTGACTAAATAGGGGGCTGAGTGATGAATCAGGAATGTGGAATACGGAAGGCGGCAGGCACAAGGCTACAGGCTATTCCGCATTCCAAACTCCGCACTTCTCATTCAGGCTTGTTCCGATGCCGATCTACGTGATTCTGGCGGCGATGAAGGGCAGGTTCGTTTCCGACTACGGAAACACTTACGACAATTTCCAGATGATGGGCTACGTAGACGTGCCCTTGGGCGCCACGCCCCGGGACGCGGTCGGCGCTTTCTTTGACCAGCCTGCTTACCCAATCCAGTGGCAGGACGTGGAGTACCTATGGGCCGAACTCTTGGTCAATAACCCGGACAACGCCCACTACGGCGATTACGACCGGGTGTACGTGGAAACCCTGCGGGAACGCTGGGAGGGTGGGCGGCCTCACTGATCCTCCGTGAGAGACAGGCGCCCTCCGTGAGAGACAGGCGCCCTCCGGCGGCAGGCTTTCCAACCGTTGGTCGTACGCGGTCGACGCGGGAGCATCCCTGGGGGGCTAGAGGTCGTTGGCGAAGTCCCGCAGCCGGCTGAACTCGCTTCTGAAGCCTTCGGTCATAGCCCGCCGGTCGGTGCCGTGGAGCACAAAGCGGGCCCCCTGACTCATCCAGAAAGTGGAGAGGTCCGGGGACTGGTGGTGGACCAACACCGGGACCCCCTTGGCCTCGGAGGTGTCGATTATCCTTTTCACCGCGCCTTGATACTCCTCACGGTCGTACCCGTCGGGGACTCCCAAGGAGATGCTGATGTCGTTGGGGCCAACGAATATTCCGTCGATGCCGGGGACGTCCAGCATGTTTTCCAGGTTCTCCACGGCGGCGACGCTCTCGATCCCGATTATGGCGACGCTGTTCTTGTTTCTCTCTTCGAGGTAGGCCTTGGTGGCGTCGCTGACGTGTTCGCCGGACTCCACCACCCGTTCCACGGCCTCGCCTTTCAGAGGACGCCACTTGGCTGCGGCTACGACCTCTCGCACCTCGTCGACCGTCTCGCAGTAGGGCGCCAACACGCCTTGAGCGCCGGCGTCCAAGGCCATGGTCACGTAATGGGAGTCGGGTATCGGAATGCGGACTATGGGCACCACGCCGGTGGTGTTGAACATCGTCAGGTAATCGCCCAACTCTGCCCGGCTGCGGGGATTGTGTTCCGTGTCGATCACCACGTAGTCCAACCCCACGTCGCTCAACACGGGCACCCAACGCGGACTGCGGCCGATTGTGATCATCGTGCCGAATACCCGCCCGCCATCCTTCAGGGTCTGCTTTAACTCTGCACCGTTCATCCTGCCCGTCCTTCCCGCACGTGAGAGTGGGTATAGTCTGCGGGACGGCCAAGTATAGCATCGGCGCCGCTCTTTGGGAAAACTGAGCTGTCCGTCCATCGAGGTCCTCCGACCTACGCGGCACTGCCTGCTATACTTTCACCTGATTTCATTCATATGAGCGGGCATACGAGCCGGCATACGAGCAAGTGAAAGCCGCGAGGTGATTTGAGCACGACACATTTCATCAACGACCAGTCCAGTTGGGACCGGACCGCGGCGGAGCTGCTGAGGCTGCCGGTGCTGGCGGTGGACACGGAAACCAACAACCGGCACTCGTATCACTCCCGGATATGCCTGATACAGATAGGCACAACTGCCGGGGAATTCATCGTGGACCCCCTGGCGGTCAAGGACTTATCGTTGCTGGGCCGCATTTTGCAGGATTCTTCGATTCTGAAAGTGATTCATTCCGCGTCGAACGACCTGAGTTGGCTTGACCGGGATTTCGGCTTCACGTGTGAGTCGCTGTTCGATACCGAAATGTCCGCGAGGCTGTTGGGATTTCGCCGGCCCAACCTTGGCGCACTCGTGAAGCACTGCTTGAACATAGATATTCCCAAGAGCCGGTCAATGCAGCTTTCCAACTGGGCCGCGCGGCCGTTGAAGCCGTCGCAACTGGAATACGCCGCCAACGACGTGCGTTATCTGACCAGCCTCTCGGCGTCGCTGAAGAGAAGGCTGGAGGGCGCGGGGAGGCTGGACTGGGCGCTGGAGGAGTCCCGGCGAGCACAACAGGTGCGGTACGTTGCCGCCGGGCCGAAAGAGGACCGGTTCTTGCGGGTCAAGGGCGCTCATAAACTGGCCCCGCGCCAACTGGCCGTTCTTCGCGAGCTGCACGAACTGCGGGAGGTGGAAGCCGAACGCCGGGACCGTCCGCCGTTTCAGGTGATGAGCAACGAAACGCTGGTAACGCTGGCGCAGTATCCACCCCGGTCCGGCCCCGCCGCGGGGTTGTCACAGCCGGTGACTGACCCCGGGCTGCCGCACGACGCTCCGAGTTGGCTGGTCGCGGAGATTGGAGAGGCGATCGAGCGCGGATGGAGCGGGCCGGAGTTTCACCGCCCGCGGGTGACCGCAGGCGACTGGGCCCGTAACGAAGAGCAGGACCACCGGTTGCGGGCGCTGAAAACCGTGCTTGCCGGCTTCGGCGAGAATCTCGACCTGGACCCGTCGCTGCTCTGGCCCACCGTCAGCCTGGAGCGGATAGCGGCTGCGCCTGAAGCCTGGCGTACCGAGCTATTCGATGAGTCCACGCCGGAGGTGCGGCAATGGCAGCGGCGGCGGTTTGGGGACGCGCTGGCGGCAGTCTGCGCCAGCCTGGCCGCGATGCAAGCTGCCTAGGCCCTGGCCGGTTGGTTTGGAGTCATCAGGGTCTGGCAGAACCGGGCGGTGGCCATTAGGTCGGGAATCACCACGTACTCGTTGACCGTGTGCATCTCGTTGGTTGACATGCCCACAACCACACAGTCGATGCCGTTGAGGCGCATGGCGTTCGCATCGGTGCCGCCGCCGGAGGGCCGGATGTCCGGCTCCAACCTCAGATTCCGCAACAACCCGGTGACCAGCCGGACCACCGGCTCGTTGGGGTCCAGATTGTACATTTGGAACATCATTTCCAACTCATCGTTGATGGTCGCCTCGTGGTATTTTTCCCGGGCCCGTTGCAGGGTGGCCGCCACCTGCATGCGCAGCAGGTCCACGGTCTCGGTGTTGTGGCTGCGGAACTCACCGCCGAAGGTGGCCTCCACTGGGACGGCGTTCCGAACTGTGCCCCCGGTGATGAGACCGACGTTGAACGTGGTCTCGTCGTCAAGACGGCCATTGGGGAGCTCGTTGATGATTTCGGAAGCGATGCGGATCGCCGATAGGCCCTTCTCCGGCTCGACGCCGGCATGGGCGCCGCGGCCGGTCACCGTAACGTCGAACTTCATGTAGGTGGGGCTGGCGCCGGTGATGGTGTTGACCGGGCCGTTGCCGTCGAATACCACTGCCTCCTTGCATTTGATCATCGAGTAGTCCAGGTTGGCGGCTCCCACCAGCCCGATCTCCTCCCCCCTGGTGAACACGACCTGCACCGGACGCCGGGGCGAACCGTCTTCCACAGCCGACTCCAACGCCTCCATGATGGAGGCGACGCCGGCTTTGCAGTCGCCGCCGAGAATCGTTGTGCCGTCGGACGTTACCCGGTCGCCCACCACCTGGGGATTGATGCTCCGGCCCGGCTCTACGGTGTCCATGTGGGCCGACAACAGCAACGGGTCCGCGCCCTCCTCCGAGGCTATCAGGTTGCCGTGGCCGTCCCGCTCCACGGTAAAGCCCAACCGGGTCAGTTGGGCGGTCAGATGCTGGGCAACATCCTCCTCCTCGTCCGACGGGCTATCGATTTTGACCAACTCGCAAAACGCGTTGATCAATCGTTCTTGGTCTATCATTGCATTCCTCCGAGCATTCCCCGAGCATTCCTCCGAAGTCACCCCGGATAATCCAGCGCGGCGGTCCGGGACCTTTCTGAGGCGGCTGGTCAGGTGTTCGGTATTATACATTATGGTATCTCAATCTATTTTGGCGCCGGACGGCGATTAGGCAGTTGAGCAAATGGATGAAGGAAACGGACAGGCGGCTAGAGTCACAGGGGAACAACTCGATAACGCCCCTCTAGCGGACCTGATGCGGGAGATCGTAGCGTGCCGGAGTTGTCCACGTTTGGTGGAGCACCGGGAATACATGGGGCGGAAAAAGCGGGCGTCCTACGCCCAATGGGACTACTGGGCCAAGCCGGTACCCAGCTTCGGGGACCCTCTCGCGCCGCTGATGCTGGTGGGCCTTGCTCCCGCTTCCCACGGCGGCAACCGCACCGGCCGCGTGTTTACCGGCGACCCCTCGGCCAAGTTCCTGACCGCGGCAATGTTCCAGGCCGGGTTGGCCAACCAACCGACCTCGGAGCATCGGGACGACGGGCTGCGGCTGACGGGCGCTTACGTCTGCGCCGCCGTACGGTGCGTCCCGCCGGGGGACCGGCCGACGCCGGAGGAGCGCCGCACCTGTCTGCCGTACCTGGCGCGTGAAATGCAACTTCTTCCCAACCTCCAGGTCGTGATGGCGCTGGGACAAATCGCCTTTCAGTCGGTCATGCAATGTCTGGGGGAACTTGCGTCCCAACGCCTGCGCGCCAAATTCAGCCACGGGGAAACCTACAGCTTCGACCCATCGCTGCCGGGAGTCGTAGCCTCCTACCACCCCAGCCCCCGAAACACCAACACCGGACGCCTCTCCATGGAGCAGTTGGTCGAAGTGCTGTCCCATGCGAAGGCGCTAAGCGAGCGCTGCTAGGGAACCTCTGAACAAGTTATGGTCCAAGTTATGGTTATTGAGGCGAAAGCCGAAATCTCGGAGGAGAGCTTAACGGCCCCCATCCTAACCTTCCCCCATCGGGGGGAAGGGACTTGTTCAGATGTTCGCCAACCCTCGTGCTGTTGCGGTGAGGGCAGATGGGGCGGTCGGGCCAGCGTTGAGCCGAACCCACCCACGCCTCGGCCTTTTCCTCGGTGTCAAACAGCTTGGCGGCCTCAGCACGGATGATATCCTTGCGGTCAGACCTGCGAGGGCGGAGAGTTTGCGGGCAAGTTGACGACGCTATAAATTGACTGTGAGTTATGTATTTCTACTAGCCGGTAGAGCGTCGAAAGCCAGGGGTTTTGGCTGGTAAAGTATATAATTCCCAAAAATCGCGCAGGCTCTTGCTTGCGGTTGTCCTCCTGTCGGTCGGTACGCTTGCCGCGGGGTTGGTTTGGGCAGGGTTTGCGGCGTCAGGTCAGCCATGGGACAGAGCCCAACGTGATGCGGCGCCCTTGGCTCCCATTGCTCCTACGGAGCATCAGTGGGCGGGTGAAACACCCACACCGGTCTCTCGGTGGGGTCCTTCCGTTCCGCCAAGTCTCGTTGGTCCTGGTTCTCAGGAACCGGTCCAGACCGTAGCGAGCACCGGCCCACCGGTCCGGAACGAGGTCCGCCCGAGTTCGCCGGCCCCGGCCCCGGAGTTGGCAGCCAACCGGTCCCCGACACCGGAAAAAGCACGGCCTGCGGAATTACACCCGGCGCCGACACGTTCATACACTCCGGCCCCCGCTGACACTCCGGCCCCCGCTGAGGTTTCGAATTCGTCTGGTGCCCCCACCGCCGCGGTCTTCCCTCTTCCCGCTCCAACACCCGCCCCGGAACCGGCAAAGGCCCTCGTCAACGCGGTAACCGCCGCACCCATTCTGACCCCCGTACCTGGTGCTGCTGAAGTACCGGAACCATCTCGGCCACCACCCTCGGCTCCCGCACTGCAACCCGCCGCCCGCCCAACCCCGTTGGCCCCATCTCCTCCACCGCCGTCCCCGGAACCCACATTCACGCCCACGCCCACTCCAATCCCCGGTTACCGTCTTTTCATCAACAACGAGCAGGTGCTGCCGGGCCAGATCACAATAACGATGACCAACGGGGAGATCACTCTATTCCAACTACCCAATGCCGACGGAACCTATTACCGCAACTCGATTGTGAGTTTCGAGGTCAAACCGGCGGCAGGCTACCAAGCCACCGTGGCGGCGGTGAACAGTTGGGACGGCGACAGGGCTCGGGTAGCGATGGTATCTGACCGCTACGTGGTGGTCGTATATGATCCCATCGTCACCCCAACGCCGGTGCCCACGCCTACGCCCACGCCGACGCCAGCCCCAACGCCGGCGCCCACGCCGACGCCAGCCCCAACGCCGGTGCCGACTCCGACGCCAGTCCCAACGCCGGTGCCGACTCCGACGCCGGTCCCAACGCCGGTGCCCACGCCGACGCCAGTCCCAACGCCGGTGCCCACTCCTACGCCGGTGCCAACGCCGGTGCCCACGCCGACGCCGGTCCCAACGCCGGTGCCCACTCCGACGCCAGTCCCAACGCCGGTGCCCACTCCGACGCCGGTGCCCACTCCGACGCCAGTCCCAACGCCGGTGCCCACTCCGACGCCGGTGCCAACACCGGTGCCCACTCCTACGCCAGTCCCAACACCGGTGCCCACGCCGACGCCAGTCCCGACGCCGGTGCCGACTTCGACGCCAGTCCCAACGCCGGTGCCGACTTCGACGCCGGAACCCACCCCGGTGCCCACTCCGGCGCCCACCTCAACACCGGAACCGACTCCGGCGCCCACCTCAACGCCGGAACCGACTTCGGCGCCCACCCCAACGCCGGAACCTCTGGCGGAGGAACTGATCGTATTCTCGTCGGACCGTGGCGGTGGCATTGGCATCTACACCATGGGAATCGAGGGCTCCGGGGTGGCGAAACTTATCGACTCGGCGGACGACCCCTCCTGGTCCTCGGGCGGGACCCACCTCGCCTTCGTCAGCAACCGTGACGGTGACGACGAAATCTATTGGGTTGCCAATACCGGGGTCCAGCCAAAGCGTCTGACCAATTCCCCAGGGGTGGATACATCCCCGGCGGTCTCCCCTGACGGCACTAAAATCGCTTTTGTGTCCTACCGGGACGGCAACCCTGAAATCTATCTCGTGGATCCGGACGATGGCGTTCAAACCCGTCTGACGGACAACTCGGCCGACGATCTCTACCCCGATTGGTCGCCCTCCGGGGATCGGATAATCTTTGCCAGCGACCGTGACGGAGATTTTGAGATATTCACAATGGACGTCGACGGCACCGGTCTCACCAATCTTTCATCCGACTCGTCTAACGATATTCATCCCAATTGGTCCCGCGACGGCGTTTGGATTGCCTTCGCCTCCGACCGGCAAGTAGAAAACGAGGGAGGAGACTGGGAAGTCTACCGTATGAATGCTGATGGCTCGGGTATTATCCGTTTGACTGATACCTCCGCCGTGGACGACTCTCCGGTTTGGTCTCCATTGGGGTACGAAATCGCTTTCCGGACGGACCGTGACGGCAATTCCGAAATCTACCAGGCGTTCTACGACGGCTCTGGACAATTCAATATGAGCAGGAACCCCGCCGACGACTACTTCCCCGACTGGGGGCCGTAACCTGCCCTCCGCCCCCGTCGCCGCCGGGCCGACTCACGGTAGGCCGAGGCGGGGTTTTCACTCCCGTCGGCCCTCGTCGGCCCTCCTTCTTGTTGACATCGTTTGGGGTATCGGGCACAATCCGGCTCAACCCCAACCTTCCTTGAAGGAGTGACCGCAATGCTGAAGGTCGGCCACGTGGTAGTACGGCCAGGCAGGAAACCCGGCGACGAACCAGTGGAAATACCGGTCCCCGAAGAGCTGGAAACCGTCCCTGGAATCCCCATGGTCAGCAAAGACATCGACTTTTACAGCCGGGAGTACCCGTTGCAACGCCAGCAGGTGGAGCATGCGGCGGACACCGAGTGGGCCCCGACAGTCGGTACCCCGGCGATGCAGAAATACCACCATGAGCACCAGGAAGCGATGGAGCAGTTCTACCCATTGATGAACCGCTCCGGCGACCTGCCGCCCACCGGCACGCCTACCGGCGGTGACGTTACCGACCTTATTCGCAACAAGGCCCGCGAGATGGGCTATCTGGAAGTGGGCTTCACTGCCCACGACCCGCGCTATATCTACCAAGACCGCAAAGACCACGTTAAGTTCGGCAACGCCATCTGTCTGGCCCTGGAGCAGGACTTCGCCGAGACACAGACGGCCCCCAGCATGGCCGCCGAGCACGGCCACTACGGCACATACGAAATTCAGGCCCCCATGGGCCTGGAGATGATCGATTTCATCCGGTCGCTGGGCTACGGCGCACAGGTCCACGGTCCCAGCAACCACAGCGCGGCCACGATCCCCATGTTCGTAGCGGCCGGGCTGGGCCAGTTGGGCGCCAACGGCCAGTTGCTGACTCCCCACGCCGGGGCGCGATGCCGCCTGCAGATCATCACCACGGATGCCCCGGTTACCTTCGACGCCCCGGTGGACTATGGCTTCCACGCATTCTGCCAGGTCTGCCAGGTGTGCGTGAACCGGTGTCCCGGCCGCGCCCTGATGCGGGAGAAGATATGGTGGAGGGGTGTCGAAAAGAACAAGCTGGTCTACAAGCGATGCCGTCCCGTGATGTCCCGGTACGAAGGCTGCGCCATATGCATGAAGGTCTGCCCCATTAACAAGTACGGGGCCAAAGCGGTCATGGAGCACTACGTCGAGACGGGTCTCGTGCTGGGCAAGGGCACCCACGATCTGGAAGGTTACACCCTCCACGAAGAGAACACCGGCCGGTACGCCACCGGGTATTTCGGGCCTGGGGAGTTGCCGACCTTCGACGGTAATTTCTTCAAGATACCGGCAGGCACCCGGGAACACGCCGCGCTGGACGAGTTTATAGACTACCTCAAGGACAGCAAGGGGGAGTTGGACCGGCCGGAGTCCGACAAGGCGCTGTTCGACTTCCGCGACCGGATGCGCCAGATCGTTGGCGGCGAGAGCGTCAGCGACAGCACGATGTTCTAGGTCTCAGATAGATCCAGACCGCATCGCCGAAGGGAGGAGACCACGGTTCTCCTCCCTTCTTCTACGCCCGGCTACTACACCGGCGGCCGGGGCCTGAAACCCCTGGCGGGCTAACCTGCGCCGCCCCCGCCAGATACGTGATCGTGGTAAATCCTGCCTTCCTTCATGACCAGTTGGACTCGTTCGTTGTTTTGAAAGATGGTGATGTCGGCCAGCGGGTCGCCGTCCACCACCACGATGTCCGCCAGCTTCCCCGCTTCCACCGTTCCCAGGGAGTCCTCCAGCCCCAGGCATCCAGCCGCCCAACTGGTGCCAGCCATCAGAGCCTGCATGGGCGTCATCCCGGCGGCGACCAACAGCTCCAACTCCCTGGAGTTATTGCCATGCTCCCAGCCCCCGGCGTCCGTGCCAGCCACCACTTTCACGCCGGCGGCGAGGGCCTTTTGAACAGTCTCCACGTGGTGGTGCTTGAACGCTTGGGACTCGGCCAGGGCGACGGGGTTGCCGCGGACTGCGTGGAATGTAAATACAGTTAACGTCGGCGCCAGATAGGTGTTCTGGTCGGCCATCATCTTGAGAAGGTCGGGTTCCAAGTCGAGATAGCAACCGTGCTCGATGGAGTCGACTCCGGCCTCAACCGACGTGCGCAGCCCCGGCCCGCCGATGGCGTGGCACGCCACCAGCCGGCCCTGAGCGTGGGACTCGTCCACCAGCGCCTTCAACTCCTCGAGGTTGTAGGCGGTGTCCGAGTCGCCGTGGGTGGGGTTGCCGAAACCGGTCTGGAACACCTTTATCAGGTCGGCGCCCACTCGAACGTTCTCCCTGACGGCGGCGCGGACCCCGTCCACGCCGTCCGCGATGCCGTAGGGAACATTGGGGTCGGGCATGGTGGTGCGCCGGTAGCCGGACGGAGCCGGACGGTCTTGGGTCCCGTGGGTTGGCGATAAGGGTCCTGCCGCAACCAAGAGCCGGGGGCCATCCACGATCCCCTCGTTGACTGCCGCCTTGAATCCGGCGTCCAGCCACCCGCAGTCACGAACGGTGGTGTACCCCGTGCGCAGAGTCTCTTCCATCACCCGGCCGATTCGCACAGCCCGGGTACTCGCCGGCTCGGCATACCCCCATCGGCTCGCCAGGTCGTAGGTGAAAGACGCCAGGTGGTCGTGACAGTCGATCAGCCCCGGCAGCACCGTCTTGCCGGTCACGTCAACCTGCCGCGCCCCTTCCGGGACCGCCACCGCGGCGCCAGGCCCGGCAGCCGCAATACGGCCGTCGTCACCCACCAACACCGTGGCCCCGGCCAGGGGTTCACCACCTTTACCGTTGATAAGAGTGCCGCCTATCAATGCCAACATCATCGTCCTCCGATCTGTTAACCACAAGGATCACGGGGGCCACCGAGCTTATTCCAGTCGCACTTGTACGCCGGCGCGTTCTTCCTGAAGGGTAAGGACTATCGAGCTGTCGTTGTCTTCCCAGCCCCGGGACATGGCCTCGCTATAGAGTTCCCGGCAGACCTCGGCGAGGGGCATGGGCACGTCGTAGGCTTCGGCCAGCTCTTCGCCCAAGCGCAGGTCTTTGTTGGCGGTCTTCAGGGCGAACCGGGCTTTGAAGTCCCCCTGGAATAGGGTGTCAGGCAGCCGCCCCCACAGGTTGCTCATCCGCCCGATGGCCCCGTTGCGAAAAACGTCGACAATGGTCTCGGCGGGCACCCCCGACTTGATGGCCAGGGTCCAGCATTCGGTCATGGCGAGGTCGGCGCAAAAGACGGCGGTGTTGTGCATTATCTTGCAGATGCAGCCGTGCCGCTGCCGCCGGTGTGCTTGACCCGTTCTCCAATGGCCTCCAGGACGGGCAGGCAGCGCCGGAAGACCGTTTCGTCTCCGCCCACCATCACCAGAAGGTCCCGGACCATCGCGCCCTCGACTCCGCCACTGACCGGCGCGTCCAGCATGGCGACGCCCTTTTCGGCGAAAGCCTCGTGCACCCGCCGGGCGAGAAGCGGCGAGTTGGTGGTGTGGTCGATGTAGACAGAGCCTGCCCGCGCCCCTTCAAGGATGCCGCCCGGCCCGAGTGTAACCGGCTCCATCTCAGCCGGACCCGGGAGGCAAGTGCAGGTTATGTCGCACTGGGCTGCCACGTCCCGGGGCGACCCGGCCCAAAGGGCTCCCGCCTGGACCAAGGGGCCGGCTTTGTCCTCCACGATGTCGTGGACCACCAGTTCGAAACCGGCCTTGAGAATGTTGGCGGCAATGGGAGCGCCGATATTCCCGGTGCCGATAAAGCCTATACGCATTCCAGTTCTCCTAAGCGGGTTAAAACGGGGGGTTAAAACAGGGGGCTAAAAGGTGAAGGGCGCAGAGAGTTCGCGGAGAACGCGAAGGATAAACATCAAAACTCTGCTGCCCCGGCGTACCCTCCGCGCGCCCCGCGTTTAATTCAACTTGTAGAGGCGGGCCGGGTTGTCCCAGAGGATGCGGCGCTTGCTCTCGTCGGACAACGGCAGCTTCAGGAACGTCTCGATGGTGTTGGGATACTTGGCGTCGCCGTGGGGGTAGTCGCTGGTGGTGAGCAGCCGCTCGTCGCCTGCGGCCTCCACCACGTGGGAGACGAACGCTTCTTCGCACTCGACGGCGGCGTAGCCCTGCCGGTTGAAGTACTCCGAGGGCAACATCTTGAGTTGCTGCATCTCGCCGTAGGGCCTTCGCCACTCGTAGTGCTCGTCCATACGGCCCAGCCAGAAGGGCAGCCAGCCGCACTGGCCTTCCAGGAAGGCGAACTGCAACCGGGGGAAACGCTCCATCACCCCGCCCATGATGATGTCCATGCAGCACATCATCTGCTCCACCGAGTGGGTGGCGATGTGAGCGATGCCCAAGTCGTCGGGGAACCGGTCGGCCCCGGCCGCCGGCATCCGCGAGCCGGTGGTCTCATGAAAGCCCACGGGAACGTCCAGTTCCTGGATGGTGGCCCACAACTGGTCGTAGTGCGGGTCGTGCCAAGACCGGCCGTTATACATATTCGGACGCAGGAAGACTGCCTTGAATCCCAGTTCCTTCACGCAACGCCGGGCTTCCAGCACCGCGGTCTCCACGTCGTGGGGCGAGAGCGCCGCCGCGCCGAACATGCGGGCAGGGTCGCCGGCCTCAATGTAGTCGTACAGCCAGTTGTTATAGGCCCGGCAAGCGGCTTCGGCGAACCGCGGGTCCATTCCGTTGCGGGCGGTAATGAACATACCCGCCGTCGGGTAGAGCACCGCGAGGTCCAGGCCCTCGTTGTCCATTGCTTTTACCTGAGAGGCGGGGTCGAAATTGGCGGCGATCTCCTCGGCGTACCGCGCGGCCAAGGAGTCCTCTTCTTCGGTGCTGCGGGCGGGCCAATTGTAGTCGGTCATGCTGGCCATCACGTCGCCTTCGACAATCGTGCGAATGTCCCAGCGGCGTTCATTGAGCCGCCGGGGAGCCCGGTCCTTGAACTCCGGGTCGATGTATTTCTCCCACAGGTCCACGGGCTCCATAACATGCAGCTCGGCATCGATTATCTTGAATCCATTTTTTGCCATAACTGCTCAACCTCCTGCGATTCCTGGTTCGAACATTAACGTTCGAACATTAACGCTCGAACACTAACGATGGAACGGGGCTAAAACGCCTGCCAGTAGCGGCGGCCCTCGGTGCGGACGATTTTCCCGAACCCAGGGGCCGCCATGTGGACTGCGGCCACCGTCATACCCTCCCGCTCCAAACGGTCCATCAGGTCGCGCCGTGTGATGCGAGTCTGCTCCGGGTCGATGTCAGCCCGGGAAACCCAATCGGTGTTTTCGACTTGGGCGGTGCTGTGCAGCACGTCGCCCAGCACCAGCCCCTGCTCGCCTTGAGACGAGATCAGCAGGCTCATGTGGCCGGGGGTGTGGCCCGGGGTCGGCAGGCTGGTAATCTCGCTGGTGAGCTGGTGTTCGCCGTCCAGCAGTTCCAGGACGCCCAGTCCTTCCAGAGGCCAAACGCAGTCGGGAGCCTTGGCGAAGCGGGCCTCGATCAACTCAGGGTCGTGGCAGGCCTCCCAGTCTTTGGCGCTGATGTAGTACTTGGCGTTGGGGAACGTCGGGACGTAATTGCCGTCTTGGGAGATCAGGTTCCAGCCGACGTGGTCCAGGTGGGCGTGGGTCATAAACACCATGTCGACCTCTTCCGGGCTGACGCCGTGGGCGGAGAAGTCGTTCAGCAACTCGCCCCAAGGCGTTTCCGGGGTCGGCTTCGGGCCCATGCCCGTGTCCACGGCGATCGTGCGGCCGTCGGACCGGATGAGGAAGCACGCCACGTTGAGGCTGAGGTTGCCCTCAGGCGTCAGGTGGTGCTCAAGGCCGCTCCAGTCCTCCTTGGGGATGGCCGGGAAGAAGTCACATAGATCGAACTCCAGCAGCCCGTCGGAAAGCGAAGTGATTTCGACGTTGCCTATGGTCAACTTGTTGCCTGGCAAATTCCAGCCTCCTCGAATTGCGATTCCGGCCCGCGCGATTGGGCCGATCGATGGCGCCAGTATAGAACGGCGATTCGAGGAGTGGCAAACGGAGGAGCGACAACCGGGTCTCTGCCCCATGACCTTATGGCGTGGTTCCAAACGCCTGGTCGGCCACCCGGTCATACACACTGCTGTTGAAGTTTATGTTCACCGTCCCATCAGCGACCCCTTCATGTAGCGCCTTGTCTTTCCAGGCCTCGGTCAATTCCGTCGCCAGCTTAACGCTCATCCTGTCGTCGAGTTCCCGCGACTCCGGGGCCGACAGCACCTCGATAATAAAGACGCCGTCCCGGGCGTAGTGGGGGCGGCTCACCTCGCCTGGAGGGAGGGCGGCGGCGCCGTAGAGCAGCGGGTCCAGTTCGGGAAAAGCGCCCTGGGGCACCCAGCCGACATAGCCGGAGGGGTCGGCGTATCCATCCGGGCGGCCCACTTCCTGGGCAACAGCCTCGAAGCCCTCCACCTCCAGCCGCTGCGCCACCCGGTCCGGCTGCAAGCCGTTGGAACCCGCTTCGTCAGGGTCGATGGGAAGCCGAATCCACCGGACCTCCACCTGTTCCTGCCGGCTTTCAATCTCTTGGCTCAGCAGCAGCGACAAGCCATATTCGGTCAGTTCTTCCTCGACAATCACCCGGTATTCCGAATCGGCGAGGCCGGTGGAGGCGAGAAAGGCCTGGTAGGTGTTCTGAAACTCCCGCTCCAACTGGCCGGGCTCGGTCTCCTGCCCTGCCGCCGCCGTGGGCTGGAACTGACGGCGCAGCTCGGCATCGATGGCCTCTTCGGTCGGCTGGATGCCCAGTTCCGGGGCAGCCTGGCGCAGGATCTCGGCGGTTATCATGTTTTGCAGGGATTCGAAGGGAACGGCGCTGCGGTCCGCGCGGCGACCATGGTAGCGGTTGACGCCCTGGAACACCAGAATCCGCTGCACCAGGTCGCCGGCTGAGAACTCGACGTCGTTGACGCTGCCCACCCGTACCAAATCCAAATCATCGCCGACACCACCGGCACTGGAGTCGTCGCCTGGGGATTGCAGCCCGCACGCAATCGTCGCTCCGATGTAGTCAGTGGGAGGTCCTCCGTCGTCGGGTTGCAACGCCGCGGCTATTCCTTCCGACCCGCCCAGTTCGTTCATCAGGCATTGCAGGCTTTCCCGGTCGTCAGGGCCCATCCCCAAGGAGGGGCCGACAGCCTGCCAATCCTCTTCGTTCAGACAGGCAAGCGTCAGGAGGAAGGCGGCCATACTCCCCCTCATGGCCGTCCCTGCATCGGACTCGACGACCCCGGCAAGCATCACGGCGCGAATGTCAAAGTCCGCGAATCCGCTGCGGACGCACGTTGAGGTCTCCTCGGTCAGCGGCTCGGTTTGGCCGATAAGTCCGGTCAGGAAGAGCCTCAGCAGCGTCTCGTCCCCCAGGCATTGGATCAATTTCGCGGTCTCTTCGGCGGTCTCTTCGGCGGTCTCTTCGGATGGAGCGAGTCCCTCGGCGCTCATCAGCGCCATGAACTGCCGCGGGTCGGAATTTTCCGAAACACAGGCCTGCTCGGCGCCCGGCAACTCGGACATGAACGCGTCCGGGTCCTTTATGTCAAGGGGAGCGAGCGTTGCTGACACCGAAGCGGACTGCGGGGCTTCCTCTGTCGGAGCCGGCGTTGCTGACACCGAAACGGACTGCGGGGCTTCCTCTGTCGGAGCCGGCGTTGCTGTTGGGCTGGAGCAACCCAACAGCAATGCCATTGCCAAGAAGACGCCGCAATACAATGGTTTCAACACGGAGGCCTCCCGGACTGACGCGATCCCCGACTGACGCGATCCCGGATTAATGGGGTTGCAGTTGGTGAGAACGAGGGGCGCCGGGCCCTGCCTACGAGGACTGAACGCCCGCCACGCTGCTCAGGTCTTTGACGTGAATGTTGGAGACCAGCATGATCAACTCGTCGAGACGGCGCACCTCGAACTCGGCGAACTCGTCCTCGACGACCATGTAACGGGAGACCACTTCCCAGATCTCCTTCTTCATGGCCTCCAGTTTGTCCGGCGCCAGGTCGATACGGTCCTGTATCAACACCATGCGCAAGCGGTTGTGGGCGGCGTCCTTGGAGTTTTCGCCGTTGGCAATGCCAACGAGCCAGCGAATCAGCTCACGCATGGGAATACGCCCTCCCGTTCATGCCCATCATCTCCCTCAGCCGCCCGAACAAGCCGGACTTGGACTCGATGGCAACCAGGGGCAGGTTGTCGCCGTCCACCCTAGCGGCAATCCTCTGGAAGGCGGCGCCGGCGGGAGATTTGTTGTCATGCACCACGGGAATGCCCCGGTTGGCGGCGACCACGGTCCGCTCGTCGGCGGGCACCAGCCCCACCACTTCGACAGCCAGCAGGCTCGCCACGTCGTTCTGGTCCATCATGTCGCCCCGGCGCACCATGTCGGCGGCGATGCGGTTGATGATCAGCTTGGGCCGGTGCAGTTCGGCCGACTCCAGGAGTCCGATCACCCGGTCCGCGTCCCGGATGGCCGCGACCTCCGGAGTAGTTACTATCACCGCTTCCTGTGCGGCGGCGATGGCGTTCTTGAATCCCTGCTCGATGCCGGCCGGGCAGTCTATCAGGACGTAGTCGAACTCGTTCTCCAACTCTTCGCACAGGTCCCGGAGCTGTTCGGGTCCGATGCTGTCCTTGTCCCTGGTCTGGGCCGCGGGTATCAGGTAAAGCTCCAGTTCGTGCTTGTCCTTGATCATGGCCTGGCGAAGCTTGCACTTGCCTTCAATGACGTTGACCAGGTCGTATACGATCCGGTTTTCCAGGCCCATGATCACGTCCAGGTTGCGGAGGCCGATGTCGGTGTCCACGACGACCACCTTGTGGCCGCGCATGGCCAGGGCGGTGCCGATGTTGGCGGTCGCGGTGGTCTTGCCGACGCCTCCCTTGCCCGAGGTCAGAACGATGGTCCTACCCTTCATAAGGTACCCCTTTGGTGTATCTCGCGAACCGGCCCGCGAAAGGCGCCACCAGGATGGTCCGGCGCCGCACGTAAGCAATCACGGGGCGGGTTGCGGCAGACTTGGGCTTTTTTTTGGACGGTGGAGGCGCCACGGCCTCGTGAGGCCCGATTTGAATCCTGGGTGAAGCAAGCTCGGTGGCGATGACCACCGCACGGGCGTCGCCCGACGCTCCCGCGTGCACCAACCCCTTCAGCGTCCCCAGCACGACGATGTCGCCGTCGGCGCGTATTTCGGCGCCCGGATTCACGTCGGCCAGCACCACGACATCGCCCGGATGGTTTACGAACTCGCCCGAGCGGAATGGGGCCTTGATCAAAAGGGTTTCTTCGGACCGGTTACGGCTGAGGCCCTTGACGTTGGCGCGAGGGGGTTTTTCGACGGGGGACGGCGGCGGACTCGGGACCGCTCTCGCCGGGTTTTCCCCGACGGCGAGCGGGGCGTTGTATACGATCGAGGGTTGAACGGCCGAGGGTTGGGCGGCCGAGGGTTGAACGGCTGACGGCCCGGGCTCCCGGCGAGAGGGCCCGCTTTCCAACGCGTCGGCGGCGCACCAAAACCGGGAAACCGTGAGCCCGGAGTGGGTCTCGATGATGCGCCGGATCCCGGCGATTTCCTCTTGGAATAGCAGGCGTGAACCCACGTCGACAGTGATATTGCCGCTGGAAAACATCCCGCCGTTGGCGACGAGGTAGGCCCGCAGGTCGCCGGTTACGTCTTCGAAACTTGCATCGCTGTCGATGACGAAGGCTACGTCGGTGCCCCGGCCGGTCACTTGGAACGCCGGGTGCCTGATTGTGCGATTTACCAACTCGGAAACTGCCATGTCCAACCGTTACGTCAGTTAACAGCTAGCTTTATATCAAGCAGCCCCGCCGCGAACAATGATTTTTGGCGCGGATTTGAAAGAATTTTAGATTGTGTACAACGGCGCCGCTAGTCGCGGGCGCCGAACAATGCCACGGAGCAGGTGAACGAACCGGGCCGTCCGCCGAGGTTGTGGGTGAGGCCCAGGCCGGCCTTCTGGAGTTGGCGCGCCCCGGCCTTGCCCTGCAGCTGCTTGTAGACTTCGTAGATCATCCGGATGCCGCTGGCGCCGATGGGGTGCCCGAAGCACTTGAGGCCGCCGTCGGTGTTCACCGGCAGGTCTCCTTCGAGGGTGAAGGTCCCGGCTTCCACGTCGGCGCTGGCCCGCCCCCGGGGGCTGAACCCCAGGTCTTCGTAGATGATGAGCTCGGTAATGGTGAAGCAGTCGTGCACCATCGCCAGGTCGATCTCCTGGCGGGGGTCGCTGATGCCCGCTTCCTGGTAGGCCGACTGGCTGGCCCGCACCGATTCCGGGAAGTGGGTGAAGTCCCAGTCGTTGCGCATGATGCCGAAAGCGCCTACCGAAAGCCCTATCCCCTTGACCAGGATGTAGTCGTCGCGGAAGGTCTTGGCGATCTCTGGCGTGGTGATGATGGCGGCGGCCGCGCCGTCACTCACGCCGCAGCAGTCGAACAGCCCCAGCGGCCAGGCGACCATGGGCGCGTTCACCACCTGGTCGGCGCTTACCTCCCGTTGGAAGTGGGCCTTCGGGCTCATGGTGCCGTTGTGGTGGTTCTTGGAAGCGATTTTGGCCAGGGTGCGTTTGCCCTCCGCGAAGGGAATGTCGTACTCGTGGAAGTAGCGGGTGGCCGCCAGGGCGAATTGCGAGGGCGGAGGCACCGGCGGGTTGACGTCGGAGCCCGGCGCCTCGGGCACTGCCAGGCCGGAAAAGCCGGAGTCTTTCAGCTTCTCCACGCCCAAGGTCAGCACGATGTCGTAGATACCGGCGGCTACGGCGTAGCAAGCGTTGCGGAAGGCGTCGGTTGCGGTGGCGCAGGCGTTTTCGACACGAGAAATCGGAATGTAGTCCAGCTTCAGGGCGTCGGCCAGCGGCTGGCCGGTACGGAATGACGAGACAGTGCCCAACCAGGCGGCCTGGATGTCCTTGCCCTCGACTCCGGCGTCGGCGTACGCTTCGTAGGCGGCCTCCACCATCAAGTCGGCCGAACTGGCGTCCCACCGCTCCCCGAACTTGGTGCAGCCCATGCCGATAATGGCGACCCGGTCTTTGATTCCGCTCATTCTGCTCTCCTCTCTGTCCCCTTGCCCGGACCTTCTCCGCGAAGGAAAGGGAACTCACGCGGCGATGCGGCGGGGCGTCGCTTTCCAGTAGTAGTTGTGGATGCCGTTGACTACCCGCAGCTTGCGAAAGCTCATTTCGACCGGCATTCCGATGCAAATTTCATCCAGCTCCCGGTCGGTCACCATGCACAGGGTGCGGCCGCCTTCGTCGAAGTCCACGACGGCTATGACTAAAGGCGAATCGGTCGTCCCGGCGAGGTAGTCCATCGAATAGGTGAACACCTTCCCCGGCTGGTCGCTAAGACGGACCGGCGTAGCGTCGTCCCGGGTCCGGCACTGGACGCAGACCCGTTGGGGCGGGTATTGGACGAAGCCGCACTGGTTGCAGGACGCGCCATGGAAGCGAATGTTCCGGTCGCCGTCCCGCCACAGGGCCGACACCGAAGGAGACTGGGCCTGGGGGCGGCGCGATGAGGCGTCTGTCGGCCAAACGTCCCGCCACCTGGCGTAGGTCTCGTAGCTGCCGAGCACCCGTTTGGAGTCCAAGAACCCGCTGACCCCGGCACTGGCCCGCCCGTTGCCCGATTGGGCCGTGGCGCGGAACCCGAGCACGTCGCTGCCGTCGCCGTAGGAGACGGTGACGATGAGCTGGTCCGGCCCGGCGTCTTCCAGGGCCGCGGCAAGCAGCATCAACGGGAAGGCGGCGCCGGTGTTGCCCAGCCTGCCGAACATGGGGTCTTGCACCTGCGCGGCGCTGAAACCCAACTGCCGGGCCAGTTGGCTGTGACGCCGCCCGTCTGGGGCATACATCGCCAGCTTGCCCACGTCTTTGGCCGCGATGCCCTGGCGTTCCATAAAGCCGCTTACGGCGTCGCCGAGAATACGCTCCAGCCCCTCTTCTATGGCGAACCGGTCCTCCCAAGAGCGGACGAAGGGGTCGCCGGCGCTGCGCCAGGTGTCCATCATGTTCTCGGTGATGGTGTATGCGCCTTCATGCTCGGCGATGACGTCATCGCGGGAGACGATGAAAGCAGCCGCTCCGTCGCCGCAGTTGCGCTCGGCGTCGCCTTTGGGCGCTCCCTGGCGGTTGTCGCTGGCTAGCACCAGCACCTGTTGAGCGGAGCCGGCGGTCACGGAGTCCAGAGCGGACCTGAGCGCCGTGGTCCCGGCCCGCAGGACATCGGTAATGTCGGCGGTGAAAATGTCGCGGCGCAGGTCAAGGGCGTTGGCGATAATAGACGCGCACTGCTTCTCCGCGTAAGGAGGCGTCGTCGTGGCGAACAGCAGGCCGTCGACCGACTGCCGGTCGCGGGCCTTGAGACAGTCGGCGCCGGCGGCGACCGCCATGCTGACGCTGTCTTCGTCGAAGTTGGCGATGGACCGTTCTATGGAAGAGTTCCAGCCATCGGTGGCCGCGCCCAAGCGGTAACGTGGAACGTAACCCCCAAAGGCCGAAATCCCTGCCAACTGAGACCCTCCTGCCAGCCGGGCCAGGCCGCCCCGGTCCGCCATGTTTGGCGTCATGCTAGCAGCCGCGCAAATCGAGTGTCAACGCGTGGGGGTAAGGGTCGTCCGCGCCTCCAATCGCGGGAGAAATCGGCCCCTGTGTTACAATTGAAGCTCAAGGCCCAGGCGCCGCGATACCTGCACCCAGGGCCCTTCGTTTGTCCAACCAGGCAGGAGATCGTCGTGAGCGGGCCAGTCCTTCGCCGCATTGCGTTCCTCTTTTTAATCGTGGTCTGCGCCGCCGGTATCGCTGCGGCCTGCGTCACCGTATCCGACAGCGAAGAACCCGAGACCGTCAAAGGACTTCCTCCGGAGTTTGACCGTTTGGCCGAGGTCTGGGATCTGCTTCAACGGGAGCATATTGCAGGTCAAAATCTGGACCCGGCGGCCGTCAGCGACGGGGCCATCCGCGGAATGTTGGCGGCCATCGATGACCCCTACGCCGCGTTCGTCGACCGGCAACAGTTCCCGCTATCGCAGCAGGATATTCAGGGGTTCTTCGAGGGTATCGGCGCCGAGGTGGGAATCCGCGATGGAGCCATCACAATCCTGGCGCCCATCGAGGACTCCCCGGCCGACAAGGCGGGGTTGAAGCCCGGGGACGTAATCCTGGAGGTGGATGGCGAGAGCATCCGGGGGTTCGGTCTCCTTGAGGTCGTGGGGCGTATCCGGGGCGAGAAGGGGACGACCGTTCGGCTGCTGGTACGCCGCATGAGCAGCGGGGCGTCGGAGGAGCTGACCATCGAAAGGGGCGTCATACCCCTTAAGAGTGTCCGGCTGCTGATGCAGGCAGGCCGGATCGGCCACCTGCGCATCACCGGGTTCACCGGGACCACCAACGACGATTTGGCAACGGCCATCGAACGGTTCGAGCGTTCCAAGGGCCTCGGCATGGTGGTGGACCTGCGCTACAACCCCGGAGGACTGGTATCCTCGGTCGTGGACGTTACCAGCCAGTTTATCGACCAGGGCCTGGTGTTGTACCAGATAGACGCCCAAGGCGACCGGCGGGACTGGAATTTGACGCCGGGCGGCCTGGCCTTGGAGATTCCGGTGGTGGTGCTGGTGAATGAGTTCAGCGCCAGCGCCAGCGAGGTTTTCGCGGGGGCTATAATGGACCATGAGCGCGCCCAAGTGATAGGCGCCACCACTTTCGGAAAGGGCAGCGTCAACAAGCTCTGGCCTTTGTCCGACGGTTCAGGCGTAAACTTCACCACCGCCCGTTGGTTCACACCCAACGGCACCCTGATCGAGGGAGAGGGGATCGTTCCCGACCTTCTACAGGATGCTTCAGAGGACGAGTCGGAAGACATCCAACTGGACCGGGCCATCGAGGCTCTTCAGGAATTGATCGCCGAGGGTGGCTAGGCCGTGGCCAAGAAACGGACCTCGAATACTGCCAAGTCCTCCAACCGAAAGGGAGGAGACGGTTTCCGCACGGCCGCAACCAACCGCCGGGCCTTTTTCGACTACGAAATTATGGAGCGGGTCGAGGCCGGGCTGGTGCTTACCGGCACCGAGATTAAGTCGATCCGGGCGGGCAAGGTGGACCTGAGCGACGGCTACGCCAGGGTCCGGGACGGCGAGATGTGGCTGCTCAACACCTACATCGCTCCCTACGATCCGGCCAGCCAGTTCAACCACGATCCGCGCCGTCCCCGCAAACTGTTGCTGCACCGGGCGGAGATCGCCGAACTGGAAAGCGCCATCGCCGAGAAAGGGCTGACGCTGGTGGCGCTTCGAGTCTACATTAAAAGGCACGTGGCCAAGGTCGACCTGGGCTTGGCCCGGGGCAAGAGACAGTACGACAAACGGCGGACTATCATCGACCGGGAAATGGACCGGGAGGCCCGCCGGGCCGTCGGCGCAAGAAATTAGGTATGCGCAGGGCGCAGTGCGGTATTGAGTTCGCTGGCGCCTCCAACCCCGCACTCCCGATCCAAATTTCAAATCCTAATGGAGTACCAACTTGATTCGGACCCTTAATGGAATAACGCCCAAGGTGGCCGGTACGGCCTGGGTCAGCGAGTTCGCCTACGTGGTGGGCAACGTGGAGATCGGAGAATACGCCAGCATCTGGCCCGGTGTTACGGTGCGGGGCGACGGCGACAACGCGATAGTCATTGGCGATTACGTAAACATTCAGGAAGGGTCCGTGATTCACGGGAACGGGCTGGTCATTGAAGAGCGGTCGTCGGTCGGGCACAGCGTGGTGGTCCACTGCGACCGGGTGGGCCGGGGATCGCTCTTGGGCAACAACTGCACCGTGCTCAACGGAGTGACGGTGGGTGAAGAATGCCTGGTCGCCGCCAACTCGGCGGTGCTGGCCGGGGCCCAGATCCCCGGCGGGTCTTTCGTGACCGGCGCTCCGGCCCAAGTGAAACGAGAGGTGACCGAGGCCCAGCGGGCGGCCATGCGCCACACCTGCGAGGAGCTGGTCAAGCGGGCCAAGGTGTTCAAGGATAGCGGGTTGTAGAACTTCGGCGCCGACTGCCTGGCCGATGCGCACCCCTACCGCAGCCTCCGCGCCACCGGCAGGACTGCCTCGGCCAAGCGCTCCATCACGCGGACGCAGTCGTCGATTTTGGTCACGCGGAAGTCGTAGGTGAGTTGGTCGATCCCGATTTCGTGGCAGGCCTGCAGGTCGTCGATCACGTTCTGGGTAGTGGCCACCAATGCCCCGCCGCTGCGGACTTCCCCCGATTCGGGGAGGCCGATGTCGGTGAAGTGCAGGCTCCTCTTCAATGAGACGGTCACGCTGGCGGGGTCCCTCCCCTCCCGTTCCACGCGGCGCTTGAGGTATGGGATGTTTTCCGCCACGAACTCCGGCGTCTGCCGGGTGGTGTGCCAGCAGTCGCCGTACTTGGCTGTCCGCCGCAACGCCGCCCGCGTGTGCCCGCCCACCCAGATGGGCAACGGGTCTTGGACCGGCTTGGGATAAAACTGGATGCCCGAGAAATCGAAGTATCTGCCGTGGTGCTCGGGGTCGGGTTCGGTCCACAACACCCGGAATATCTCCAGGAACTCGTCGGTGACCGGCCCCCGTTCAGCATAACTCTGTCCAAGGACCTCGAACTCCTTCTCCAGCCAACCCACCCCGACACCGCAGATCATGCGGCCGGCCGAAAGCACGTCGAGGGAGGCGAACATCTTGGCCTGCACCACCGGGTTGCGATAGGGCAGGATCAGCACCGTGCTGCCCAGCTTGATTCGCTCGGTACAGGCCGCCAGATAGCCAAGAAGGGTCATGGTCTCCAGAAACGGGTCGTCCGCGGGCCGCGAGAAGGCGCCTGTCGCAGTGTAGGGGTACTGGTCGGTGCCCCCGGTGGGCAGCACGATGTGGTCGCCGGCCAACACGGACTCGAACCCAAGGTCTTCGGCAGTCCTGACGAACTTCTTCAACCCCGGGGCGTCGGGCAACCGGGGTATGGACACTCCTATTTCCAAGGCTTGGAGCCCTCCCGTTTGAGTTGATAAAAGCGCGAGAAAAGCGCCGGTTGCGGTCTCGTCGTTCAGACCGTGATGACGTTCCGCCCCAGCGACTCGCCGTTCCGCAGCGCGTCGAACGCTTCCTCTACGTTCTCCAGGGAGAAACTGCGGTCGATGATGGGCCGAATCCGGCCTCGGGCGACCAGGTCCATTGTGTCTTGCAGCTCCTGCTTGGTGGTGGCCCGAGAGCCCAGCACCTCCAACTCGCCCCGGACCATTTCGTGGGGCATCACGGGCAGCGGCAGGCCGGGAGTGTAGCCGACGAACACCAGACGTCCTGCCTTTCGCAGGCTGCGGTAGCTGGATGGCAGGGTGTCTTGATTGGAGACGAACTCCATCACCACGTCCGCGCCCTCTCCGCCGGTCAGTTCCTTCACCGCCTCGTCGAAGGGTCCCTGCCGGGCGTCGACCAGTTCGTCCGCGCCCAACTGCCGGGCCAAGCCCAGCCGGGCGTCGTTTATGTCAACCGCGATGGTGCGGGCTCCGGCCAGCCGGGCCATCTGCAGTGCGTGGAGTCCCACACCGCCTACCCCCACCAAGGCCACCGTCATGCCCGGCCGCACCTGGGCCCGCTTGGTTACGGCGTGATAGGAGGTCGCCACGGCGTCGGCCAGAATGCAGGCCTGCTCCAGCGGGACGTTATCGGGCACCTTGCAAAGATTGACCGCCGGGGTTTTCATGTAGTCGGCCATGCCGCCGTTGATGCTGAAGCCGTGCTGGCGTACGTCGTCGCACAGGGTGTCCCGGCCTTCGCGGCAGTAACGGCACCGGCCGCAAGTCACGTAAAAGGCAACGGTAACCCGGTCGCCGACACTGAACCCCTTGACGCCGGAGCCCAACTCGGCGACCTCGCCGGCCACCTCGTGGCCCATGATCAGTGGGAGAACGTCCAGGCCCATGCGGCCGGCCCTGATTTTCAAGTCGGTGCCGCACACCCCGATGTTCCTCACCCGGACCGCGACTTCATGGGGTGCGAGGTCTCCCAGCGGTACGTCTCTCATGAGCAGCGGTCCGCCGAACTCTTCCAGTACCAGAGCACGCATAATGGCGCCCTCCATCCAAGTCTTAGGGCAAGTTTCAGGCTAAGCGAGTTTCAGGCCAACATTAAGGTCGTGGAGGGATAAGGAAACGCGAAGGGAGTATACGCTGGAACCGCCGCGCTGGGCAAAGAAGATGCGTGTTATCCCATGAGGTGGGTTGGGGGGCCATCAATACGAACTAAGAATCGCCGGTCAAGGGCAACCTGGCGGATAGCTGGCAGTCGAAACCAGGTTGCCCCCGGAGTCGAACAACCCGGCGGTGTCCGGGTCAGTGTTGCTCCAAATCGAGTTGCCGTACCCGAAGCTAAAGCCCAATCCACCGAAGAGATGAGGGTCGCGGCGTGGTGAATGGGTAAGAAAGTGCTCCTTTGCATCTGGGATAATGGTTTTCGAGAGAGGAAACCGACCAGAAACAAGGAGCACCCAACAGATGCTACCA
>DAOUHF010000068.1:0-27658 GCA_034428795.1 Dehalococcoidia bacterium | reverse complement strand
GGCCCGGGCCACCAACCAGCCCTCGGACAAGGGCCAGGCCGTGAGCATGATTGAGGAGACCGTGAGTAACACCGGCGAAGTCCCAAAGGAAGTTTCCGCCGACGCAGGCTACTACTCGGCGCAGGCAGTTGACGAGCTTTATGCTCTGGGCGTGGACCCCTTCGTGGCGCCGGAGCAGACCCGCCGCGGGAGGGTGGTTCCACCCGCGCCTCGGGGCCGCATACCCAATAACCTGTCGGCCAGGGACCGGATGCGGCGGAAGTTGCAGACGAAACAAGGCCGGCAGCGTTGCGCGTTGCGGATGGGGACGGTGGAGCCGGTATTCGGCCAGATCAAGCAAGCCCGCGGTTTCCGGCAGTTCCTGCTGCGGGGCTTGGAGAAGGTGAACCGGGAATGGTCGCTCATCTGCACCGGCCACAACTTGCTCAAGCTGTTCCGGCATGGGGCTGATGCGCCCGTCGCAGCACAGGCAAAAGGGGCTGCCGAAAGCATCAGGAAATCGGCCGGGTCTGCAAACGGTGTGATACTCGAGAAGTTATTGGGATGCCAGCGGCTGCAACCGGCGAGAATAATTGTCGCCAACTGATGCCCGCCAGCCGGCCAGCCAGGAAATCTTCGGACAGGCTGCTAGGGAACATCTGAACAAGTCCCTTCCCCCCGATGGGGGAAGGTTAGGATGGGGGCGCCGGCGCTCACAAGTCCCTTCCCTCCAGTGCTTACGTGCTTCTCCAAACTGGCGCCACATCAAAAAACGCGGAAAAGGAACCCTCTCTCCGCGTTTTTCGTTACGGGCGACAGGAACGGGAGCGGCTGCTAGAACGCCTTTGACTCCGCTGCGAACCCCGCGTCGCGGTGCCCGCCGTCACAGAAGGGCTTGGTGGCGGAGTGTCCGCAACGGCACAATGTGACCCATCGCCCTTCGGGAATAGCGTAGTTGTTGCCATCCTGGTCTACGATGTCGATCGGTCCCGAGATGCGGTTGGGTCCGTCGGCCCTGATTTCAATCTTGACGTCTGCCATTCTTCTTCCTTCCTCTGTGGGATAGAAGTAGTATCCCACGGGCCCATATGCCGGTCAATCCGGGTCGGCTGCTAGTCGGCCGCCGTGGGGACTGCGCCGCTTCGCTTCCTGTCACCCCTCGCGATGGATATGCTCATGCCTGCCAGCAGTATCGCGCCCATGATCAGGAAGGCCCACTTCAGGCCCTCGACGAAGGCGTCGGCCACTTCCGGAGAGGCCGCGTCCAGGCTGGGCTCGACGCCTCGAAACCCCATTGTGGTCACAACCACGGTGGTGGCGATGGCGATGCTGGTAACGGTGGCCGAGTTGCGCACCAATTGCGTCAGGGCCGACACGACCCCGTATTGGGCGCGTTCCACCGCGCCCAATATCGAGCTGCTGTTGGGCGAGTTGAACAGGGCCATTCCCGCACTCTGGAGCATCAGCATCCCGACGATCAAGATCACCGGCGAGGTCGCGGTCAGCGTCGCCGCCAAACCCATTGCGGCCATCGCGGACAGGCCCAACCCGCCGACCGTCAGTGCGCGCCAGCCGAACCTGTCGGACAACCTCCCGCTCACCGGCCCGATCACCACCATGCAGATTGCCGGGGCGATCAGCAGCAGCCCCACGTCCCGCGGCGAGAACTCCAGGACTCTCTGCAGGTAGAATGGCATCATAAACCGGGTCGCCGACTGCCCCAGGAACGACAACCAACTGGCTGAGATGCCCATGGCGAATAGCCTGTTGCGGAATGGGGACAGGTCGAGCATCGGCGAGGCGGTATGCAACTCCCACCAGACGAACGCCGCAAACAGCAGTACGGTTGCCGCCGCCCCGGAAAGAATCAGTGGGGACACCCAGCCCTGCCGGTCGCCGTTACCCACGACCAGCAGGAAGGTCAGCAGCGCCATGCCGGAAAGGGCCGCACCCAGCCAGTCGAAGGCAGGGCGGCCGCCGGGCCGGTCTGCGGCCCCCTCCCGCAGCTGCTCCAGCACGTACCAGGCGGCAGCGATCGCGATGAGGCCGGCGGGGATGTTGAAGAAGAACACCGAACGCCAGCCGAATGCGGCGATGAGCAGCCCGCCCACCGCCGGGCCGGCGATCGCTCCGCCGCCCACCACGCTCATATGGGTGCCCAGCGCCTTCCCCCGCTCGGAGCTTGGGAACGCCGATATCACCGTCGCCATGCCGTTGCCCTGCACCATGGCCGAGCCGATTCCCTGCAGCACCTTGGCGGCGATCAGCATGGGTAGACTCGTCGCGAATCCGGCCATTGCCGACGCCCCGACGAAGACCACCAACCCGGCGATGTAAACGTGCTTCCGGCTGACAATGTCGCCCAGCCGCCCCATTGGGAGAATCAACACGCTGATAGCCAAGGCATAGCCGACGACGATCCACTGTACCGTCGGGAGGTCGGACTGGAAGTGCTCTTCGATTTCGGGGAGCGCCACCAGCACCGTGCCGTGGTCCAGCACCGATACAAATGTGCCAATGGCGATGGTCGAGAACACCCACCACTTGTACCGTTGGCTGGCTTTTAGAGCGCGGAGCAAGCTGTTCAGAGGTTCCCTAAGACATTTTCCGGCCAACTGTCACGACGAAAAACGCGCCCGGGGGTGTCCAACCAGAGGGTGTTCCGCCGGAGGGTGTCGCAATGGAAGAAGGTCCCGGCTGAGAGAGCCGCCGGAGTTTTCGGCAAGGATCAGGGCCACCGGGCCAACGGCGAGGCGGCCCTGATCTCCCGGTTGCGCCAGCGCATCGGTCAACTGGAGGCAGGACGGGGATTTTTGGCCAAGAGGTCCCGTTCATGAGCCGGACGAGACGGCAGCAACGGCTGACGGTCCTCTCGAGATAGCAGCTCCGCATATGGGCCGAGCGCCGCTTCGAACTTGCGGTGGTAGTACTCCGGCAACGCCTTTGACCTTCCTTCATGAAAGGCTCTGTGGTCGCGATCAGTCTTCATCACTTGCAGAATGCGTTTGTACTCTCTCTGGATGCGCCATGCCCCTTGGGAGCGAAGGGCGTGGAGCACGCGGAGCGGGTACCCCGGCGTGGTTATTAACCGCTTCATGACGACTGACGGAGATGCCATGTGTGAATACATATCGACGAGATGCTCGTAGTAGGTGACCGGGTCGTAGTTCTTGAGTGTGGTGACGATGTGAGGCGCGTAGTAGAAGGCGAACGGCATTGAGGTCAGGATACGCCCCTCGTCGAGGTACCGGTCGTACAGAGGGGTGCCGCCGAATGGCGTGGGGATATTGATAGTCGGCCACACGAAAGGGGCGCGCGACATGAATTCCTTGGTCAACTCGACCGGCCCATCTCCTTCGTCCCCGTCCAGCCCGAACATCAGATTGGCCTGCATCCCGGGCACGTACTCACGGATCAGCCGGAAATGGTCGATGACCTGATTTAACTTAACGTGATCAGCCTGTTTCGACCCGACGCCCGACTTGTTCGAGTATGCGCTCCAGGATTCGACACCCGGAGCCACGTAGAGGCACCCGGTGGAGCGCAGTTGTTCCAGCCGCGACGTGCGCAGGATGGATAAGGAACTCTCCATGATGTAGTAGCTGCGATTGCCGTGCGGGATCCTTTCCAGTACCGAGAACACCTCGTCGAACCTTACCGCAAAGTTCGGGTCGTGGAAGCTGACCAGTAGCTTCGGGTGCTTTTCAAAGATGAACCGCAGGTCGGCCTCGAGCCGGTCCAGGGGCAGCAAGGCGAACGGATTGCTCCAATCGATGCAAAAGTCGCAGGCGTAGGGGCACCCGATGCTGGCGAGCATCGGTACAGTGCTGGATATGTAGGGCTTTCCGTCGGAGAAGATCGAGACCTCGATTTCCGGCATGCGCTCCTCGACGGTCGGCAGGTCCTTCAACTGCCGCCCGCTGCTAACCGTCTCTCCCTTCGGCGCCTGTCTCAGGATGTCCTCCACCAGGGTCTTATCGCAATCGAGCACGACCACGTCGAAGAATCGGCCGCAATCCTCCGGAAAGGACTTTGCATGCGGGCCGCCGATCACAGTGAGGGCGCCGTCTTGGCGGAAGAGCTTGGCGAGGGCATAGGCCAATGCGCTCGCTTGCGTATAAGTAGAGATGAACACCACGTCCAGATCGTCCGGCAATAGTTCCTTGGCGTCTCCCTGCCCGTAGTAAGTGGCGTAGAAGGACTCGTGCCCCAACTGCCGGCACCATACGCTGACCGCCTGTGGCATGACGCTGGCGTACTGCTTGACGAAGTAGTGGGCGTAGGCAGAGTGGCTCCAATGCCTGTTTCTCTCCGGACGCAGAATCTCCAGAATACCTATCCTCATCGCCGCACCCCGATCGCCGGCCGCCTTCTCGCCAGCCCGTCTCGTCCTCGTACACCGCCAGGCTGGCTCTGGTCTCTTCTTGCAACCGGCTGAATGTTTCCCGGCCTCGCTACGCTGTCCCGCAGGTCAACGCACCAGTTGGCCGACGCTCAGTATAAGTCCAATACGCCACTTCAGGTAGCGTCGTATCACCCTGAAAGAGGGCCAGCACTGCTCTTGGAGCACGTAACTTCACTCTACACCGAGACGCCGAAGCGCTGACTCCCCAAGGAGATGGCGCTCCAATCAGGTTGAGGAGACCATCGCTTCCGGTGCCTGTGCCGCCGCTATTCCCATTCGTCGGCCCCTCTCAGATTTAGACCAGTCTGAACAATTACTTTGATCCGAGAGGCTTGCAAAACGCGCCTGCGGCCTCGACCGAACCACCAGGCGAACCATCGGGCGAGACGATTTCTGATATATGGTCCAGAGTTACGCCGATATCCGTTTTGCAAATCGCCTGCGTAGCCTCCCGAGGCTGCGGTAAAATGCGGGCATTGCTTACGGCATTGCTTATTGATATTCCGTTAATTCCGGAGCAAATAGTGAGGGGTTTGTCCAAATGGCGCGAATAGAGGGCATCAGAATCAAAAATTACCGGGTGTTGAAGGATATAACCTTAGGCAGACTGTGGAATACTCCGGGCGTTGCGGCCTTGACTCCAATGACGGCGGTGATAGGGAAAAACGGCGTGGGCAAAAGTTCGTTGTTCGACGCCTTCGGCTTTCTTGCCGAGTGTCTGAAGCTGGGCGTCGAGGAGGCTTGCGACGCGCGGGGACGGGGCGGCTTTCAGAGAATCCACTCTCAGGGAATCCACTCTCAGGGAAGTAATACCCCAATTGAATTTGAGGTTTATTACCGAGAGGAACCCCACGATAGACCGATTACCTATGAACTTGCCATCGACATAGACAACTCGGGTCGGCCTTACGTCGCCCGCGAACGCCTGCGCCAGCGGCGCAAGGGACAATCTCGCGGTTGGCCGTTCTCCTTCTTGATAATGAACGAAGGCGCAGGAGTAGCCTGGATGGGAGAGGCACAAGGACATCAGATAAACGAGAGTGGTCAAGCAACATTCGACCTTGCTGAGTTGCTTGAAGGTGTCTTGAGAAGAGCGAAGGACGAGGAAAGTGGAGAGACGGAACCTGTTGAACTCCAAGACAAACGCCGGCTGGGCATTGCCACCTTGGGATCCCTCAAACAGCATCCTCGAATATCAGATTTTCGCGAGTTCATCGAAGGTTGGTATTTGAGCTATTTTACTCCCGATGCTGCCCGTAGCCTGCCGCTGGCTGGCCCCCAAAGGCGCCTGAATATTCATGGGGATAACCTGGGCAATGTTGTCCAGTACATGGAGCGGGAACACCCGACCCGGTTTCAACGCATCCTGACCAGAATAGCCGAGAGGGTTCCCGGCATTGACCGGATTGATACGGAACGGAGTCCCGACGGCCGGTTGCTGCTCCGATTCAATGACCGGGGTTTCGAGGATCCATTCTACGCGCAGCAAATGTCCGATGGTACGTTGAAGGTGTTTGCCTACCTTCTCATGCTTGAAGACCCGGAGCCTCCCCCATTTATCTGCATAGAAGAACCGGAGAACGGCCTTTACCACAAGTTGCTGGAGGTTTTGGCCGCTGAGTTTCGCTCCCACGCTACGGGAGGAGGAAACACCCCTCAGATTTTCGTCACCACCCACCAGCCCTATTTCGTGGATGCGCTCAGCCCTGATGAAACGTGGGTCCTGGAAAAGCAGGAGGACGGCTTTTCCACCATTCGTCGGGCCAGCGACGACAAAATAGTCAAGGCAATGGTGGAGGAGGGACTGCCTTTAGGCGGCCTCTGGTACAGCGATTACTTGGACGTGAGGTAGGCAAGCAAATGCACTTTGAGGTGTTGGTCGAAGACCAATCGGGGAGCATTGCTCTTGAATCCATAATGGAGAAAATCCTCGGCCCATACGGTGCCTTTCATTCCTGGAGAATACATGGTTACAAGGGCATTGGGAGACTGCCAGCAAACTTGCGGGCAGTCTCGAACCCGGCTAATCAGCTTCTCTTGCACAAATTGCCGAGTTTATTGAGGGGATACGGAAAGAGTCTTACGGATTCCTCGTCGGTTATCGTGGTGGTGGACTTGGATGATAAGGATTGCATTGTATTCAAGCAGGAGTTGCTAGTTGTGCTGAACACCTGCAATCCGCGTCCCAAAACTCTGTTCAGGATTGCCATTGAGGAAGGTGAAGCGTGGCTGCTGGGAGACTGCGCTGCGGTGAAGTCAGCCTACCCCAACGCTAAAGACGCGATTCTGAATGGTTACATCCAAGACAGCATTTGCGGCACCTGGGAGGTCCTAGCCGATGCCGTGCATTCCGGTGGGTCGAAACTGCTCAAGAGGTTGGGTTACCCGGCGGCTGGAATGGAAAAATGCGAGTGGGCCAGAAACATTGCTCCGTACTTGGACGTGAACTCGAACCGGTCCAAGAGCTTCCAGGTGTTTCGGGACGGAGTCAAGAAACTTGCCGCGACAAGTTAGGGTTCCAAGGGCCGGAGCGCTGGGACGAATTACGCCGAATCTGATTTAACCCATGGATTCCCGAGGACGGTCCGCGACGGCAGTGGATTTTGACCAACCTGAGACGCCAGGTCGTTGCCTTACTTGACGTCCTCCCTTGAGGTTCCCGGCGCTTCGCTTTCCACCGCGTCGCGTCTTCGGTTACGCGGTCGGGAAGGGCGGTTGCTTTTGCACGATTACGAATGGCGTAATTCGTAAGGGGTTGTGCGGATTTTTGGTGCGGATGCGTTTTGCAAGACTCTCTTTAATCGACCAGACTTGACCTCTCACGCCCGGGTCGAGTAAATTGGCCGGTAACGACACGCCATCTGGAGGAACGGTATGCCTCTGTACGAGTACCACTGCCCTACTTGCAGCCACAAGTTCGAAAAGCTCCAATCGATGAGCGCCGCTGGGGCCGACTGTCCCAACTGTGAGCAACCCGCCAAGCGGGCCATCTCGGTGTTCGCCAGGGTCGGCCGGGCCGGTGAAGGCGAGCCGTCCTTCGGCCCGGGCCCCCTCCCGCCTCTCGGCGGTGGCGGCTGTTGCGGCGGAGGCTGCGGCTGCGGTCACTAGGCGGTTTTCACCGCGTAGAGCGCCAAGGCGCGGCGGTTCTTTCTAAACGCACAGGCCGCAAGGCGCGCCCAGTTCGTGATGGGCTTTCGGGGCAGGCATAGCCTGCCCTTTTTTGCTGTAGGTTAGTGGCTAGTTGAGGTCGTTTGAAAGGGTTGCGCGGCGACGGTGGAATGTCAGGTACCCGCCCCCGGCCAAGGCCAGCGCCGCCCCTGCTACCAGCGCCCGCAGCGCGAACCAGAGGGTCGCGTCGAACCAGAAGTTTTGAGGGAATAAGAGCACGAGGTAGTCCTTGCGGGGGTCTAGCTGCCAGAAATCGTTGGCGAAGCTGATACGGTGGAAGAGCAGGAACAGGGCGTCGAAGGCCACCGTCGCCAGCAGGCCGAACAGGAGGAGCAAGGCCACTGTGAGGCCCCCGCCCCAAGCGGCGCGGCAGGCCAGGGTGGGCAGGTAGGCGCTGCGCCGGCTGGCGAACCCCACGGCGATATTGGACAAGAGGTACGCGGCGGAAACTGCGGCCAGCAGGTACACTCCCCACACCAGCCGTTTCACGTCCCGCATGTGGCGCACTTCCTTGTCGTTGAACAGCTCTCGCTCCGCTCCGAAGATCCGCGTGCGGATGCTCAGCGGCTCCGTCCCGGAATTGAAGTAGCCGCGCAGGCCGGCGGCGACCTGCCGCAGGTCGTCTCGTGTTATGCCGCTGCGGGAGGAGATGCGGTACTTGTCGAAACCGTCTTCGTAGAGCCCCAGGTTGTTGAAGGCCCAACTGACGCTGGCCGTAATCAGGAACACCGGCACAGCCGCCACAAATAACGCGGCCGGGAACCACCGGAGGCGCGCCGCCAGAATTGGGAATCTTGAATATGGAATGGCGAATGAGATTCGGCGCATGGGCGTACTCTCCCCTAGTTTACACTGGGGGCGTTGAAATCAGGATTTTCGGATAATAAGATTCTCAGATTTTCCATCGTGGGAATCTGTTGATTCTGAAAGTCCTGATTCAAAAGCAATCTTGTGAAGCAACCGGCGGCTCCATATAATCGGCCCATGCCTGAGAGAAATCCCGACAACAATCACCCGTTCTCCGAAGCCGAACTCGGCAGCTTCCAAACGCTGGTCGACATCGTGGCACGGCTTCGGGCGCCCGGAGGCTGCCCGTGGGACCGGGAGCAGACCCACGGGTCGCTGAAGCGCAACCTGCTGGAGGAGTCCTACGAGGTATTGGAGGCCATCGACCTTGGGGACCCCGGCGTGTTGTCCGAAGAGTTGGGCGACCTGCTGGTCCAAGTCGCCTTCCATGCCGACATCGCCCGGGAGGCCGGTGAGTTCGAGTTGAGCGACGTGCTGACCCGGATCAACGGCAAGCTGGTACGCCGCCATCCCCATGTGTTCTCGGACCAAACTGTGGCCGACGCCCGGGAGGTGGAGCGCAACTGGGAGCGCATCAAGGCCGAAGAGCGGGCACGCGACGGGGTAAGGAAGTCACCCGTGGAGGGCATCCCCGGCGACCTGCCGTCCCTGGCCTATGCCCAGCTCATGCAGGACCGGGTGGGTCGGGCCGGCTTCGAATGGGACGACATCTCCGGGGTGCTGGACAAGGTCGCCGAGGAGATCGGCGAGTTCCGGCTGGCCGAGACTCCGGAAGAGAAAGAACACGAACTGGGCGATTTGTTCTTTACCTTGGTCAACCTCTCCCGTTGGGCTGGCTTGCATGCGGAGGACGTCTTGCGTCAGGCCAATCTAAGGTTCCAGTCCCGCTATCTGGGAATGGAACGGATTGCCGAGGAACGCGGTCTGGATTTTCAGTCCCTCCCATTGGCGGGAAAAGAGGAACTGTGGCAAGAGTCCAAGAGACGGGGGGCCAGTGGCTAGTGGACAGTGGTTAGTGGACAGTGGTTAGTGGATAGGTGAGTTCCAAGACCTTGTCGGTGGACTGCGCCGAAATCAAACAGAATGCTACACGCCCTCATGCGCTCACTAACCACTCATCACTATCCACTGTCCACTAACCACCATCCACTGTCCACTAACCACTGTCCACTAGCCACTAACGCCCGTAATACCCTGCCAGGTGGGACGGTTCCAGGAAGTAGATGCCGCCGGACAGGACCCTCTGTATCACTTCGGTGAGACCGGCCGCCCCGGCGCCGGCTTCCGTCTTACCCATCAGCCGTTGGGCCAGGCTTCGTCGCGGCTGCAGCCACTTGAGCCGGGGTCGGCGAACTCCCCCGGCCAGAGAGACGGCCGCCACGGCGTCCTCGAAATCGCCGATCTGGTCGATCAACCCCAGGTCAATGGCCCGGACCGCAGTCATCACCTCGCCGGTGGCAAGTTCGCGCACGGCGGAGTCTTCCAAGGAACGCGACCGGGCCACCACCGAAACGAAATTGTCGTAAATTTCGTCAATCAATCCTTGGAACTTCTCCGACTCCTCGGGCGTCGGACTCCTCCAGAAGCCCGACATGTCCTTCAACCGGCCCCCCTTGAATATAGAGAATTCGACGCCCATTTTTTCCAGCAACTGCTCCAACACCGGCCGCAGGTAGATGACGCCGATGGAGCCGACCAAGGCCGTGGGTAGAGCGAACACCCTGCTGGCGGCGCAGGCTACGTAGTAGCCGCCGGAAGCCCCCATCCCCCGGACGTAGGCGTATACCGGTTTGCTCTCCGCCACCCGGCGAAGTCCCCGGTAGAGCACCTCAGAGCCCGCGGCCGAGCCGCCCGGCGAGTCGATGTCCACAAGAAGCGCACGGTAACGTTTGTTCCTGGCGACGTTTTCCAGGATGCGGGAATACGCCGGAATCCGCATCTGTGTACCGATCACGCCGTGCAACTCCAACACAGCTACCCCGGAGCTCCGTCCAAATCCCAGCGGCATCGTTCGCTATCTCCCGAGTCGAATCGTCAGATAATGCCCTATTCTACTGCAAACCGGCCCGGTGTCAGGCGGGTCGATTGGATGGGGGTATACAGAAAGGGCTCCGAAATAATGATCGGAGCCCTTTCTGAAACGCCGGGTCCGGCGGGACGCCATCATACCCCGCCGTGGCTTCAGGCATTAATTTCAGGGATTAACTTCAGGCGTTAATTTCAGGCGTTAACGTCAATGGGGCATTCGGGTGCGCCTTGGCGGTCGTCCTTCCTGAAGGCGGGGATCACGTGCTTCCCGAACATTTCGATGGACTTCATCACTTCCTTGTGAGGGATGGTTTCCGTCGCCATCAGGAACTGCAACTGGTCCACCCCGGTGGCCTCGTGCAGCCTGGCGGCCTTGATGCACGCCTCGGGGTCGCCGGCCACGATGATCCCCCGCTCGGCCATGGTGCCGGCGTCGAACTCCTCCCACACCTTCTGGGCCAGAGCGCTGCCGCCCGATAGGTCGAGGCCCGAGCCGCCGTTGCCGGACTGGCTGGGAACGTCGACGTACCTGGAGAAGTTCTGAACCAAGTGATCGGGTACTCCGCCCCACTGGTCCAAAAGCCTCGAGTAGATGTCTTTCTGGTCTTGGACGTAGGGCCGGCCGGGGCCGAAAAACGTCTTGAGGGATTGGGCCGAAAGCTCCTGTATGGCCGTGTTGTCTTCTCCGCACAGCCCGAAGCATGAGCTAAGCCACTTGTTGTTGGTGAACGAGCCCACGGGCGTCGCTTCCTTGATGGCCGTCTTGTACTGCTTGATGCTGGGCTCCAAGACCGACGGGGCGTTGACGCCCAAGGCCATGGTGCCGATGCCCTTCTGCGCCGCCAACTCGTAGGTGGAGGGCTGAAGGGCGGCCACCCAGATGGGGGGATGGGGCTTCTGGTACGGCTTGGGCAGCACCTGGCGCGGCGGCACCTTCCAGAACTTGCCGTCCCATTCAAAGTAGTCGGACTCCCAGATTTTGGGGATCATGCTGAGGGATTCTTCCCACATTTCGCGGGTGTCCCGGGGGTCGACCCCCATGCCCAACTGCTCGTAGGGAGCCGACCGGCCGGTACCGAAGTCGACCCGGCCGTGGGACAGTTGGTCCACCATCGCCACCCGTTCGGCCACCCGCACCGGGTGGTGGTAGGGCAGGATCACCACGCCGAAGCCGAGGCGGATGCGCTTGGTCAGGCGGCTCAACGCCCCGAAGATGACCTCGGGACAGGGCGACTCGGAGAAGGTGGTCAGGAAGTGGTGTTCCACGAACCAGACCGCATCGAACCCCATCTCATCGGCCAAGATGCATTGTTCGATGGTCTCTTCAATCACGGCGTGGTCGTCCAACATGGGCCGTTGCATCTCGTATGCCAAGGAAAATTCCATAGGTAACCTCATTAGTAGCGATTCAGGAGAATGGTTGCGCCGAGCTAATTCTAAAGGCGGGCCGTGGATACGGCAACTTGGCCGGTGATAAGCGAAAAAGCGGGGTTGTGGGACGTCCCAAAGGCCGTTTTGGTTGGAATCCGTTGTTCCGGCCGACGCCGCCATTTTGACCTATACCGCTAGCGCTCAGGCTACCCGATCAGCACCACCTCGCGCTGGACGGGGGAGCTGGCGAAGGGGCCGTCTTCGGACATGAAGACGTCTATTTCAGAACGGACGCCAAACTCCGGCAGGTAGATTCCCGGTTCCACCGAGAAGCAGACGCCTGGAATGATGTGCCGGGTGTCCCGGGTCTCGAAGCCGTCGAGGTTGACGGCTTCGCTGTGGACCTCGAATCCTATGCTGTGGCCCAAGCGGTGGGTGAAATAGTCCCCGTACCCCCGGCTGGCAATGTATTCCCTGGCCACCCGGTCGGCCTGCCAACCCTGCACTTGCGCGCCCTGACGGTAGGACTCCTGCAGATAGCTCAACGCCGCGTCGCGGGCGCCGATGACGATATCGAAGACCTCTTGGTGGCGGTGCGGCACCCGGTCTCCCGCGTAGGCGACCCAGGTGATGTCGGCGTAGACACTGCCCGGTGCGGTCCCCTTGGCCCAAAGGTCGATGAGCAGCCAGTCTCCGGGGCGGATGACGCTGGTGTTCTCCGCCGAGGGCTCGTAATGAGGGTCCGAGGCGTTGGCGTTGGCCGCGACGATGGGGCCGTCCGGCGACTCGATCCCCTCTTGGACGAAGCGGCGGCGGATGTACTCGGCGACCTGGAACTCGGTTACATCCTCGCCCAGCCGCCGGCCGGCGAAGGCGAAGGCCTCGTTCACGATCCGGCCCAGCTTGTCGGCGGTGCGACGATGGTCCTCGAGCTGTTGCGGGGTCCAGCGGTGGGTGGCGGCCTGCATCAAGTCCGCCGACGAGATTACGTCGACTCCCAGGCTCCGGACCAACTCGATCGTGCCGGCGTCCACCCGGGATACCCTGGGCAATTCGTTCCGGGGAGAGTACTCCATGGCAACCCGCGGCACCCCGGAAAGGAACTCTCTCAGGGCCTCCACCATGCTGTCGCGGTTCCTGTAGACGGCGAGGTCTACGCCCGAGGCGGCGAATTTGCCGGCGTCGACGTGGTGGACCAAGAGCCGGGGCAGGCCGGATGCGGGCAGGAAAAAGTAACAGGGCCGCGTGACGTGTCCCGAGGCCTCTATGATCTGCCGGAATATCGGGTTGGACGACCGGTAGTCGTAGACCAGCCAGCCGGGAATTTCTTCGGACCGGAGAAACTCTTGGGCGGCACGGTATACTTCGTGGAAATCGGATGCCCCGTTGCCGTCATTGGCGGCGGTCATGCAGCACCGTCGCCCTAGCTGATTGCCTGGAGCATTCCGCCGTCGAGGACCACGCTGGTGCCGGTCATGTAGGCGGCCTTCTCCGAGCCCAGAAACGCCGCCAGGGTTGCCACCTCTTCGGGCGTTCCCATTCGGCCCATGGGTATTCCCGACACCGTTTCTTTCACCAGCTCTTCGGTGGACCGGCCTTGCGTCCGTGCCTGCTCGTCCAGGGCTTCCATCAGGTAATCGGTTTTTACCGGACCGGAAATCAGGTTGTTGACCGTGATGTTAAACGGGGCGAGCTCGTTGGCCAGCATTTTTGAGTAGCCCACCAAGGCCAACTGCGTCGAGGTGGAAATGGCGGAGCCGTTGTTGGATTTGGCCATAAGCTGGGGCATGAGGTTGATGATGCGGCCCCAGTGTTGCTGCTTCATGTATGGTGTGACCTCGCGAGCGAAACGGACCGAACTCAGGAAGTTTTCTTCGAAGGCCGCCAGAAATGTCTCGTCTTTGATCTCCGATGGGCGTCCGGCGTGGTCGTAACCGACGTGGGTGACCAGGATGCCAATCCGGCCGAAACGGTTGGAGGTGTCTCGCACGACACGGCGAATATCCCGGGCGGAAGACAGATCGGCCGGGATCGCCAGCACGTGGTGCTGGGAACTGATCCGGGCCAACTCCATTTCAGTGTGGCGAAGGTCTGCTTCCGTCCGGGCGCATATAGTTACGTTGGCTCCTTCTTGGACGAAGGCCAAGGCGATGGCCCGGCCCATGCCCCGGCTGGAACCTCCCACGATTGCGACCCGGTCTTTCAGTCCTAGATCCATTGCCTCTACTCCCCAGCCCTAGAGGCCTTGCGGTCCGGGTTAGTTATCAAATCGGGGCCAGCCTAACATGCCACCCCGTTCCGTACAATGACCTATTCGCAGGCAAACCGGACTCTTAACACACCGTAAAATAAACCAATTATGCGATTCGCACGTCGTCTGATTTGCGAGGGCTAGATCACGTCCTTGGCCTTCATTTCGTCGATCTCTCCGTCGTCGAAACCCAGGCCGGCCAGTATTTCGTGGTTGTGCTCCCCCAAAAGGGGCGGCGGACGGTCGAGACCTCCGGGCGTCCGTGAGAACTTGATGGGCAGGCCGGTCTGTTTGATGCTTCCCAGTGTGGGGTGAGGCATCTCCAAATACATTTCCCTCGCCTTGATCTGGGGGTCGGCGAACACGTCCGCCAAGTCGTTAATCGCCCCGCAGGGAACACTATACTGCTGCATCTCCTCCACCCAGTCGTTGGCGGGGCGTGTCAGGAAAATCTCCTGAAGGAAAGGGACCAGCGTGGCACGGTTGCGAACCCGGTCGCCATTGGTGGCGTATTCAGGGTTGCCGCTGAGTTCCTCCCGCTTCATGCCTTGGCAGAACCGTTCCCAAATTCGCTCGGAACCCACTGCCACGTTGATGTACTTGTTGTCCCGGCACATGAACGCCTGGTAGGGCACCAGGTTGGGGTGGGCCGCTCCCAGCCGCTTGGGCGGCTCATCGTTGGCGAAGAAATAGGCGGCCTGGTAGGTCATCCAGGCCACTTGGGCGTCAAGCATGGATATGTCTATGTACTGGCCCTCGCCCTGCTCGTTGCGGTGGCGGATCGCGGCCATTACCGCGAAAGCCGTCCACATGCCCGCCCCGATGTCCGACACGGCGATGCCGACTTTTTGCGGTTCCCCGTCCGGTTCTCCGGTCAGGCTCATGAGTCCGCTGATCCCCTGCATTATCTGGTCGTAGGCCGGGCGGTTCCGGTAGGGTCCGTCTTGGCCGAATCCGGATATCGAGGCGTAAATGACTCTTGGATTGATGCCCTTGACCGTCTCGTAGCCCAATTCGAAACGGTCCATCACGCCGGGAGTGAAATTCTCGACGATGATGTCGGCGTCCGTGGCGAGTTCCAGAAATATCCGGCGGGCCTGCTCCTCTTTGAAGTTGAGGGTGAGGCTTCGCTTATTGCGATTGATGGACAGGAAATACGCGCTCTCCTCGCCGATGAACGGCGGCCCCCAATGGCGTGTGTCGTCGCCGCTGCCCGGAATCTCGATCTTGATGACGTCGGCCCCGTAGTCACCCAACATCAGGGTGCAGAACGGACCGGCCAAGGCCCGGGTCAAGTCGAGTACCTTTATCCCTTCCAACGGTTTCATGGCGCCCGCAACTCCTTTACGCTGCCTCGTCCAGATATCCAAAGCGGACAATCCAAGGCGGACAATCCAAGGCAAATAGTACCATAGCCATGCGCCCGGCACCGCCCACGAGGGGCCGTTCCTGTCCCGTTCCGGCCGGTTATCCGGTCAGCGGGATAGGGACGCAAGGCCGTGGCCACGTCTCGCCGTGGTTGCGGATGGCAGGTACAATGCATATGATATGGGCCGCCCGACGGGGCAATGGCCATAGTTTTTCAGACGGGTTTTGCGAATCGGATATTGGAGGCACGGCATGGCGACGGAACACACATACAAGGTAGTCGAATTGGTGGGCTCCTCCGGCGAGAGCATACAACAGGCGGTCGACAATGCCATCGGTCGGGCCGGCCAGACGCTGCGGCACCTGGACTGGTTCGAGGTAAAGGAAATCCGAGGGACAATCAGCGACGGCAAAGCTGCCTGGTACCAGGTAAAGCTTGGCGTGGGGTTCCGGGTCGTGGACGCCCAGGACTTGGAAACGGACTAGGGCCTGAATTGGGAAGTCGTTCCCCGGCGGCGAGAAATCGGTGGTCCCAAGAACCGGTACAACAGGTTGCTGCGTAGCGCCGGACGAGTGTGGTTTGGGTCGACGCCCGAGGGTTGGGGGATCAAGGCGACGTTGGTCACCGAGCTGGAACCGGCGCGGCCGGGATCGTACCTCAGCCTGTGGTACGCCCTCTAGGGAACCTCTGAACAAGTCCCTTCCCCCCGATGGGGGAGGGTGGGGTTGGAGGGCGTCCGGCCGGCCGCGGCCTGATCCCCGGCGCAGACGCGTTCCGGAAGCCGCCTCAGGAGGTCTTGGCCAAATTCGGGATACGGGCTACGGCCAACTCCAGTTGAAATTGGCATAGTGCCCGTTTTTTCCGGTGTTGTCCCACCGCATGCCGTGGTCGGCGTAGGAGGCCCGGCTGCCTTGGGCCAAGTAAAGGTCGCTGTTTACCGGATGTCCCGTATTGTCCAGCCTCATGGCGTCGCCTTGTCCCGCCGCCATCACCGGTTCCACGCTGAAATCCATGATCCCGGGAACGGTCACGCTGCGAACCCGGCCTTCAATCCGAAAGTCGATGGCCGCGTAGGTGATTCCCATGAAATTGGCGGTCATTGCTTTCCACCGCTCGGCGGGGCCGCCCATTTCCCCCGACATAATCTGCTCCAAGGCCGCTCGTTGGGACGGACTGGCCTTTTCGTCGATGTAGAGGGCCGAAGTCCAACCGCCCTCAGCCATTGGACCTGGGGTGTAGTTGCAGGTGATGAGATTCAGGCCGCCGAGCTGGACTCCGTCGCTCTCGCCCTCTTGAATGTGGAAGGCCAGCGCGACGTCGCAGTGGCCTTCCGTAGGCACGGCGGCGGCGCCCCGGACGATACAGGGGCAGAGCACCTCGCAGTTGCAGCTTTCGAAATATTCTCCCTTGAGCCGCCAACCGTTGGCCGCCATGACTGCCTCCCCGCGGGTCGAATCGCTGTCGTGCCTGGACCGGTGCGGGCTTATTGTACCCGAATGTCCCGGCGAGAAACCAATGGTCCCGGCCGGGGCAACGCCCCGGGGGTTAGGGTTCGTCGACGGGCGAAGTGTCTATCACCTCGGCGGACACGGTGGAAACCTCGACCCCGAGCTTGTTCTTGAGGACCGCCGTCAACGCCCCGCCCAACGCCTTCAATTCCTTGCGGTTCAATTCGGGCAGAGGGTCGAGGGCTTGAACCAGATCGACCCGGAATCGCCGGGGGTGCTTGGGGGTCAGGGAGCCTATGCAGCGGAACCGGACCGGTGTGGCCGGCGTCTCGCTGAACTGGTTTTCCATGCAGGCCGTCCGGCCGTCATCGGTCCACCACCAGTAGAGGGTGGCGTCGATGGGCTCAGGGCCCAGGGTTTCCCGGTCACGGCCGCGCCGGCGTTTCGCGGGCTCCTGTCCCCCTGAATCCCAGGTCTCGGTCGCCGGGGTTGCAACCTGCGGGCGGGTAGCTACGGCGGAATTATTCATAATCGGCTCCGCATTGCGGCATCGAATTCAACGACAGCCATTCAGTTCTATTGTCATGGTCCCACTTTATTCAACGGAGAGTTACGGAAGCATTACGAAACAGTCCCGGTCTTCTACTCCCTTGCCAAGAACACCCCGGAGATGGCGCACGATGGGACTTGATTGTCGAGATGGATGGTCTATCGCCGCCACCGCCGCCGTAGTTGCTTCCAACATGGCGGCGGAGTTGACGCCGCATTACGCCGCCGCATTACAATGCGGCTGGCGACCGGCTATATAAAAACCCGAGTAGGGAGGCACAACGCTATGGCAAGAACCAAGCGTATCGGAGCATTGGTCCCGGCCACCAACCCGGTGGTCGAACCCGACTTCTACCGGGTTGTTCCGAAGGAGATCACCGTCCATTTCGAACGCATGTGGAACGGCCAGTGGGGCAACCGTCCGGAGCCTTCAACCGATGACGGCCACCGGTTGAAGATGAGCAGCGAAGAGGCCAACGAGGTTGACTGGGCCTTGTTCGGTTTCGACGTCAACAAAATGAACGACGACGTTGCCAGAGGCTCCCGGTCCTTGGCCAATATCGAACCCGACCTGCTGGTCTACGCCTGTACCTCCGGCACCTGGCACAAGGGCTACATGGCCTATGACCAGCAGATGGCCCGTTTGATGGAAGACTCCAGCGGTGTGGACTCCATCACGGCGGTGGGTTCCTGTATCGCCGCCATGCGTCACGTGGGCAGCCAAAAACTCAGCATAGCCGGGCCCTACCGCAACTTCCACTTGCGCAACCGGCTGAAGCCGCTCATGGAAGAGGCGGGATTCACGGTGGTCAGCGCCGACGGCGAACCCTGGATGCAGGACTCCATGAATCCCTTGGAGATCGAGGCCGAAGACCCCCAGGTCATCATCGACTTCGTGCCCACGGTGGTGCAGGAGGACGCCGATACGGTGTTCCTGCCCGGCACGGCCTGGCGGGCCCTGGACGCCGCCGAGCCGCTGGAGCAGAAGCTGGGCAAGACGGTGATCACCGTCAATCAGGCCACCATCTGGATGGCCCTGCGCCGCCTGGGTTGGACCGAGCCGATTGAAGGCTACGGCAGCCTGCTGCGCAGCCTGGCCTGATGCGGCGCCCCCTTACCCGTCGATTACACGGGCGGATAGTTCTCTTATCGATTACGCGGGCGGGTAGTTCTCCTATCGACTACACGGGCGGGTAGTTCTCCTATCGATTACACGGGCGGATAGTTTTCCTTTCGGTTACACGGGCGGATAGTTCTCCTTCCACCACCGGGCAATGTCCAGGCGGCGGGCGAACCACACGCCTTCTTTCTCGGAGGCGTACTTCAGGAACTGGTCTAACCCCGCGGCCCGCCCCGGCTTTCCGATGATGCGACAGTGCAGCCCCACCGACATCATTTTCGGGTGGGTGGCCCCTTCTTCGTAGAGTGTGTCGAAGGAGGCCTTGGCGACCTCGAAGAAGTCGCCGGGAGTGAGCAGTTCGCCGCGCCAGAACTTGTAGTCGTTCACTTCCAGGGAATAGGGGACCACCAGCCAAGGACTCCCGTGGACCTTGGTGTAGAAGGGCAGGTCGTCATTGTAGGCGTTGCAGTCGTACTCGAAGCCGCCTTCCTCCACCACCAACTCCCTGGTGTTCACGCTGGGGCCGTAGCGGGTGTACCAGCCTAACGGACGTTGCCCGGTGGTCTTGGTGATGGTCTCCACGGCTTGGCGGATCGCCTCCCGCTCGGCGTCGCGGTCCATATTGTAGTATTCTTCCCAACGGTTACCGTGGCCCATCACCTCGTGCCCCCGGCGAATCGTTTCCGGTCCTACTTCCGGGTTGCGCTCCAAAGCGAGGGCGCAGGCGTAGAATGTTCCCGTAACGTTGTGGCGGTCCAGAATGTCCATAATCCGCCACACGCCGACGCGGCTGCCGTACTCGAAGAACGACTCGTTGGCCAAGTCGCGCTCGCCGAGGCCGACGGGTGAAGGGGACTCTCCGGAGGTCTCGCCGGCCGGGTCGCCGTCCAGGATGGAATATTCCGAGCCCTCTTCGTAGTTGACCACCACCGAAACGGCGATCCTGGCCCCGTTGGGCCAGCGGACCTCCGGCGGGTGGGCCCCGTAGCCCACAAAATCCCGTTCCTGCATTAGGCGCCTCCTTGCGGACCACTGGTCCCGGCCAACACCGGGACCGAGGGGCGCCGCGATGGTAATATTCCTCTATGGTAACCCAAGAAGACCGGCCCCGCTTCATCGACATCGGCGATAAACGGGTGCGGCTGTCCCACCTGCCCAAGGTGCTGTTTCCCGGCGACGGCTACACCAAGGCAGACTTGTTTCTGTACTACCAAACCGTCGCACCGGTTTTGATTCCCCATCTGCGGGGACGGCCGGTAACCATGAAGGCATTTCCCAACGGCATCATGGAACGGCCCTATTACCGCCGGCGGTTGGCGGAGAACACCCCCAGGTGGTTGAGCCGGGTCGAGTTGGAAGACGGGTACGGCCCGGTAATCGAAGACGACGCCGACCTGCTCTGGGTGGTCAACAAAGACTCGGTGGAGATCCACTCCTGGCTCTCCCGTGTGGAGCGGCTGCACAATCCGGACCTGCTGGTGTTCGACTTGGACCCCGGACCGTCGGTGCCGTTCGCCCGCCTCTGCGAGGCCGCCATGGTGGTGAAGGAGGCTTTGGACGCCTTGGGGCTGGAGAGTTTTCCCAAGACCAGCGGGGCCAACGGTCTGCACGTGTTGGTGGGATTTCAGCCGGAGTACGAGTTCCACGAGGTCCACACCTGGGTCATCGGCGTCGACCGGGTGCTGGCCCAGCACCGGCCTGACCTCTTCACCATGGACTACACCCGCAGCCGCCGGACCGAGCGGGTGTTATTGGACCACAACCAAGTCGGTTTCGGAAGGACGACCGCGTCGGTCTATAGCGTTAGGCCGCTCCCGGGAGCGCCGGTATCGGCCCCGGTGCAATGGAGCGAGGTGGCGGAGGGCGGCCTCACGCCGTCCCGGTTCACCATCAAGACACTGCCCGAGCGATTGGCGGTGATGGGAGACCTGGCTGCGGGCTTGAACGAGACGAGTCAGCGGCTGCCCCACATTTGAACCAGGAACACAACAACCCACCCCCATCCTAACCTTCCCCCTCAGGGGGAAGGGACTTTTGAGATAGTTTCCTAGTCGGCGGCCTTGGCTTTGGCCCTGGACCTCTTCTTGGGCGCCGGCTTCTCGACCGTCTCCGCGGGTTCCTCCATTGACGTGCCGTTTTGGGCGCCGTTTTGGCGGGCGGAACGTTCCGTCTTGGTGGCTTCTATGCTGGCCTTCAGGGCTTCCATCAGGTCGCCGACCTTGCCCATGGGCGCGACCGGTGTCGGGATGACCGGCTCCGCGCCAATCAGCTTGGACTCGATCACTTTCTCCAGCGCCAGCCGGTAACCGTCCTGGAAATCGGAAGGTTCGAAATCGCCGGTTAACTGGTCGACCAGGGCTATGGCCATGGACATCTCCGGCTCGGAGAGAGACGCTTCTCCTTCCGGCAGGGCCAACTCCTCCGTGCCACGGATCTCGTCCGGGTAGTGCATCGTTTCCATCATGATGCCGTGCTCGTAGGGACGCAGGCAGCACAGGCTTTCTCTCTGGCGGATGGAAACCTTGGCGATGGCGACACGCTCGGTAGTCTCCAGGGCGCGCTTCAACAGGTAGAAGGGTTTTAGCCCGATCTCCTGGGGTTCCAGAGCGTAACTGCGTTCGAAGTAGATAGGGTCGATGCTGGGCAAGGACACGAACCGGGAAATCTCGATGGTGTGCTTGGAGGGCACCGGCAGGTCCGAGAAGTCGGCGTCCTCCATGATGATGTACTGGTCCTTCGCGTACTCGTAGGCCCGTACAATCTCCACCGACTCAACGGCGGTCTCGTGGTAGGGGCAAAAGCGGGGTTGGCGGATCCGGCTGTTGCAGGTGGTGTGAAGGTTTACGAAATGGATTTCTTTGCTGTCGGTGGCCGGGTACAGCTTGACCGGTATGACCACCATCCCGAAGCTGATCGCACCGTTCCACATGGAGCGTCGGGCCATTGGTTCGCCTCCAAAAAGGGCGACGGCACCCCAACCCGGCCCCACCACACGGTCGCGTGTAACTCTTGGGAAGAAATCGTAATCCCATCCAACCAGCGGGTCAAGCCGTGGCGGTTGCGCCTTCGGGCCATCCTGGCGCGTCGTTAACGGTGCAGTCTTCCGGTGACTTGTCATCCCTCAGCCGAAGGAAGCTGGGGTAGCGGAGCTTGCCGTCCACCGTGAACTCCCCGTACTCGACCTGGCAGACCAGCTCCGGCTCACACCAGTGGATCAGCCGTTTCACGTCTGGCGCGTTGACGAATGGCCGGTCGTCAACGTGCTTGGTCCGTAGGACCTCGTATAACGCCTTGGCCGGGACGCCGGAAAACCCGGTCCCCACGCTGCCCACGTAATGGAGCCGGCCGTCCAGGTCGTATAAGCCGAGCAACAGGGAGCTGAACCACTCCTTCCGGGCTCCGCCGAAGGAGTAACCGGCGATGACAAACTCGCTCTCCCTTACCCGCTTCACCTTCAGCCAGTGGGGGGTACGCAGGCCCGGAGTGTAGACGCTGTCTTTCCGCTTGGCCATGATTCCTTCCAGGCCCAACTCGCAGGTGGCCTGGAAGAAGGCGGTCCCGTCGTTCTCCACGAAGTCGCAGGGTTGGGCCAACTCAGTGGGTTGCAGCAACTCGTTTAGCAGGCGTTTGCGGGTCGCGAGCGGTTCCTTCATCACCGGACGGCCCTTGTTGTAGAGTAGGTCGAACGCGACGAAATTTACCGGGTGAGTCGTCCGGACCACCCGCTTCTTGGTCTGCATCCGGTGCTGCAGCCGGGAGAAGCTGGGGCGGTTGTCCTCGTCCAGGCAAACAATCTCGCCGTCGATGACCGCCGGGCCGGACCCCAATTGGGAGACCATACCCGCCAGTTCGGGGAACTGGGTCGTCATATCCTTGCCGTTGCGGCTCATCAGGCGCAATCCGCCGTCCTCGATGAAGGCCAAGGCCCGCCAGCCGTCCCACTTCAGCTCGAAGAGATAATTGGCCGAATCGAAAGGACGCCGTGCCAGGCGCCCCAACATGGGCTTGATGGATTCCGGAAGTAGAGGCTTCGTTGCCATTTTCGAGGGTCCTGGCCCCGAGGACTAACCCCCGGCCGGAATGAACTTCATCGAGAGGGAGTTGACGCAGTGGCGGGCGTTGGTTGGGGTCAGGCGTTCGCCGATGAAAACGTGGCCCAAATGGCCGTGGCAATTGGCGCATTCGATCTCGATGCGCCGCCCGTCGGGATCGGGCAACTGCAGGACGGCGCCCGGAACCTCCTGGTCGAAGGCCGGCCAGCCGCAGCGAGCGTCGAACTTATCGTCCGACCGGTACAATTCGGCGTCGCACCTGCGGCAGACGTAGGAGCCTTCTTGGTAGAAATCGTCATATTCGCCGGTGAATGGGCGCTCGGTGCCCTTCTGCTCGATCACCCGCCGCTCCTCGGCGGTCAGGGTATTGTACTTGACGTTGGTCATCGCCGGTAGCCTCCCTTATGGCTGTTCCTGCTGACTTATGGTGCCGGGAGAGGGACTCGAACCCACACACCCGAAGGTAGCGGATTTTAAGTCCGCTGCGTCTGCCATTCCGCCATCCCGGCCAAGAGCGTCTCCAGATACGAAACTGGTACGCCAAAGCTAAGTGAGTTCTCAATTTGCCATTCCCAGCTCTCCACAGCTTCTCTCTGCACCGTCGGCTGCACGTGGGAGCGCAAATCGCCGGTTACGCCGATGCTGCTATGCCCCAACCGCTCAGCGACAATCTTCAGGCGCACTCCCTTGGAGAGCATCAGCGAGGCATGGGTATGGCAACTCACTCAGTCTAACGAACCCCGGTGTGCGGCGGCAAGGCCAACTCCTTATCCCAGAGGTTCGGACCGCCTGCCTCGAGAGCTTGGAAGATGTTCGTGCGGCGATGCCCCGAACGGGAATGCGCAGAGGCGCGCCTCACCTGGGTAGCGGGGAACGCTGGAAGCGGCCTGTCGGCACCGGTGGTACTGTTGCTTTCAACCCGCTACTCTTCCTGCCGACGCACAACTCTCATCTAACCTTAATCAGAGGCGGGGTCGGTTGGGGATATCTATCCCAATTCTGGGAGTTCAATGATCCCCAACGTGCCTGCGGCAGGCAATCCGATCCACTGCACTTAATTCAGGGCCGTTGCAGCCGATGGTGGCGGATACCCGATTTCTGGCGCAGGCGACGAGAACGCCGAAGTATGCTACCATAAACCCATAAACCCATAAACCCATAAACCCATAAACCCATATATTACAGTGGACGGTGACACAATGAAGGTAATCAGCGTGGCCGTTGACGATGAAACTCAACGCTTGGCCAGGATAAAGGCCGCCCAAAAGGGCACATCCATGTCCGCCCTGCTCAGGGAGTACCTCCTGCAGATTCTCAAGGAGGACGGCGACCGGCCTACCGAGGAAACCGAGCCGCAGCGCAGGGCGAGAAAATTGGACGAGGTCATGGCAAGGCTCGATGCGGATGGCGTGGGTCTCAATGCCAGTAAAAGGCTGAGCAGAGAGGAGCTTTACGACAGGCATGCGTCTCGCTGACACCAACATCCTGATCTATGCGGCCGACACCTCGCCTGAAGAGCGACAGAAAAGAGTCGTGGCAGTTGCGGTCCTCAAGGAAGAGGACTTGACCCTGTCCGTACAGGTCCTTCAGGAATTCTACCACCAAGCTACCCGACCGACGAGCAGACTTGGGATGACCCGCGAGCAGGCCCTGGCTTTCCTGGAGCCCTTTATGGGCCTGACCATCCAGCCGGTGACTCGGGAAGTTTTCAGAACGGCTGCAGGGATTGCGGACCGGCATGGGATCTCCTACTGGGATGCGGCCATAGTGGCGGCGGCAAGAATCCTGGGCTGCGACGCGGTCTATTCGGAAGACCTCAACGAAGGGCAATTATATGACGGCGTCGTTGTGATAAACCCGTTCCGCTGAGCGTAATGTAGATGACGCACCGTCCGGTGGCCCAAATTCGTGAAAGGGTAAGCCTGGATTCTGCTAATTGCTTAATGCCCCATTAGCAAGATTCCGCTCAGGTGGAAGGGGTCGGAAGGGCCATAGAGAACGCCAATGCCGACTTCGGCACCGACCCAAGAGGCGGTGTGTTTACCCATCTTGCAAAGATCGCATTATTGCAAAACAGGTATGCCTTCACCAATACCAGAGGGGATTGCACGCGATTGAGAATTCTGCTGACGGGATGCGTTGGCTTCATCGGGGCACGGGTGGCGTCCCTGTTGTTGGACGCGGGGCACGAGGTCGCGGGAATGGACGCCCTGTGCAGCTCTTTTGCTTCACGGCTGCAAGAGTGGCGGTTGGGGAACCTCACCGACAGACCAGGGTTCACCTTTTACCGGGTGGACATCCGCGACATCGAGGCATCGAGGGGTGCGTTCACTGGCCACGGCGAAGCAGGACAGATTGCCGCGGTAATCAACTTGGGAGCGCTGGCGGGTGTCCGGAACAGCGTTGAGGATCCGAGAGCCTACTACGAGGTGAACGTCCTCGGTACCCTCAATCTCCTGGAGTTGTGCCGGGAGTATGGCGTGGGCAAGTTCACTCTCGCTTCCACCTCCAGCGTCTACGGCACGGAGATCGATGGCCCAGTCAGCGAGGATGACGATTCTAACAGGCCGCTCTCGCCTTACGCTGCGTCCAAGAAGGCCGCCGAGACGCTGCTGCATTCGTATCATCACCTTTACGGCATCGACGCGGTGGTCCTGCGTTATTTCACCGTCTATGGTCCCGCCGGCCGTCCGGACATGAGCGTCTTCAGGTTCATACGCGCAGTGGCCGAGGGAGAGCCGATTACGGTGTATGGGGATGGCACGCAACAACGAGACTTTACCTTCGTGGATGACGTTGCCCTTGGGACCGTTACGGTGCTGGAAGTGTCAGGCTACGAGACCCTCAACCTGGGCCATGGCTCCCCGGTAGTTCTTAACGACGTAATCAGGTTGATTGAGGAAGGGATAGGGAGGCCCGCCGAGATCAGGCATCGTGAGCGCCATCCTGCAGACCCCATAATTACTTGGGCCGACAACAGCCGGGCGAGAGATCTGCTGGTATGGACGCCGTCGGTTGGGATTGAGGAGGGCATCCGGCGTACTATTGACTGGTACCGGGCACATCGCCATTGGGCCAAGAAACTGAGTTGAATCAACGGCCACTACCCGGAAAAGTAGTCAGTCCCTCGTTTTGAAAATGCCGTATTGCGCCGCCGTAGCCGTCACGGCAGAACGCCCACCTCCCTAAGGAGGTCAAGGGTGCCTTCCAGGTCACCCAGACTGCCAAGGTCCACGTCAGGCGGGTCCAGCGATTCCAGCGGCGGCAAATCACCTTTAGGCAGCACGCCGGCGGCTACGGGGTACTCCTTGACGTCTGAGGCGAAGTATTCCTGCGCCTGTTTCGATAGAAGGAACTCTATGAATTCCTCGGCCGTTTCCTTGTTTTCGGACGCATTCAGCATCCCGACACCTGCCACCAGCACCAGCGCCCCTGGGTCTCCGTTTCCGATGAAGTGGTTGCGGGCGGTGAATTCGGGCCCGTGTTCCTCAAGGAACCGCTCAAGGTAGTAGTGATTGACGAACCCGACGGCCACCTCACCGGTTGCGGCCGCCTGCACGATGGAGACGTTGTTTGGGTATTCCCTGGCGTCGTTGTCCTTCATGCCTTCCAGCCATTCCCTGGCGCCGTCCTCGCCCAACTGCAGCCTCAGGGCAGTTACGAATGACTGGAAGGAGCCGTTCCGGGGAGCCCATCCCACCCGGCCTTTCCACTCCTTGCCGGTGTAGTCCAGTATGGATGCCGGGAGGTCGGTGTCCGGATTGATGGTCTCCGTGTTGTAGATTATGGTTCTGGCCCGCCCCGATGTTCCTATCCACCGTCCGTTGGGGTCGCGAAACCTGGCGTCCACCTTGTCCAGAGTCTCTTGCGGTAGTCCTGCCAGCATTCCCGAAGCCGCCAGGCTCCCGAGAGTGCCGGGGTCCTGCAGGAACACCACGTCGGCAGGCGTGTTGTCCCCTTCCTCGAGAAGAGTGGCCGCAGTCGACGCGCTCCCGGCGTACTTGACCTTGATCGAGACCCCGGTCTGTTCACGGAAGGCCTCCAGGAGCGGGGGCACCAGCGATTGCGAACGGCCTGAATAGACGGTGAGGGAGCGGTCTTTCTCCTCCGTGGGCGCCGCCGGAGTGGGCGACGCGGTCCCAGCGGGAGCGGAGGTGCTCCCGGAGGTTGCCGCCGGAGAGGACGATTGCCCGCCCCCTCCGCAGCCCACCAGCGCGAGGGTCAGTGCCACAGATAACGCTGCTAACGCGAGCAGAACCTGCGGAAAAATCCGGCGACGTAACCTTGTCATTCCTGTTCCCCTAAACTGTTGCTGGTGTTGGTTACTCGAAGCTGGCAACGAGGTCGGCCTGCGTCAGCAGGAGACCCGATGCCGTCAGCCCGATGCCGTCAGATTGATGGCGGTCAGCACTCCGTCGAGCAGGCCCGCCGTCAGGTCCTCAGGCGCGGTCTGGAAGTAGGCCGCCGGTGGTATTCACCGGCGCTTGGTTTCCGGGGAGAATCGGGGGGAGGGCTGGCTGATCGACCGGTCTAGTTCGGGGTCATTCGCCTCGTAGTTGACGTAGCTCGGATTCCAGCTTTGCCACTTGGACCTCGGCAGCTTCCCTGGCTACCCGTGCAGTATCCGCTCGCTCTTCGGCAGCTTCTTTGGCTTCTCGCGCCGCGTCTCTCTCTGCTTGCAGCTCGTCCGGTGTCGGCAGAAACCGACCCGTTCTCGGGTCACGGAGTCGCAGTTCCCCGCGGTCCCAGCACAGGTCCAAGTCCAACACGGAGCTGTGCCCCCATACCAGGCCGTCGGGCTCGCGGGTGATCAGAGCCGGCGTGTATTCTGCGTCGGTCAGTACGTCTCCCGCCAAAGCCGTGTCGTGAAAGCGTCCGTCGGTGCGGTCGAACCTCCAGTATTCCTGGACCCCGTATCCGGCGTAGCCTGTTCGCTTTACCGTGTAGTCTCGGCGTCCCGTGCTCCGGGAGGCGACCTCCAACACGAAGTCGGGAGGTTTGCCCACCTCGCTGATCACGTAGCCGTTGCGGGATACTATGGCGTCGGGGTTGACGCCGAAGGCCACCACGCAGTCGGGCGCGAACTGTTCGGCCTCATTGGCCGGGTCGCG
>DAOUHF010000067.1:0-1759 GCA_034428795.1 Dehalococcoidia bacterium | reverse complement strand
GCCATCTCCCTTGCCACGGCCCTGGGTGGAATATCCATGGTCTTTATCGGGCCGTTGGTGGACCGCATTGGCCCGCGGCGGCTTATGCTGGCGGGAGCCATGTTCAGCGCCATTGGTCTGGTGGGGTTGTCCATTCAGTCGGCCTTCATATTCTTCTTCCTGTTTCAGGCCATCAACCGGGCCCTGGGACCGAACCTCTACGGAGGGCCGGTCCTGAATGCCACCGTGACCAAGTGGTTCGTTGTAAACCGGGGGTGGGCCCTTGCCATCGGCTCAATGGGAGTGTCTCTTGGCGGCATCATCGCGCCGATTTCGATGACGTACGTGGTCGACAACTTCGGATGGCGCACGGGATACGTGACGATGGCGGGGATAGTCATCCTCGTCATTGTTCCCATCGCCTTTATTATGCGACGGCAGCCGGAGGACGTGGGCCTGCTGCCGGACGGCATAAGCCGGAGCAGTCAGGGGGGCGCCGGCGAAGAGCGCGCCCGGGCTGCCATAGCCATCGACAACAGCCAGACCCACACACGTGGTCAGGCGATACGCACCCGGGGCTTCTGGCTCCTCACCATAGGGTACGGGTTGAACGCCGTGGCCCTGGGATCCGTGTCGTTCTACGCCATTCCCTTCGCCAGCAGCGTCGGCTTCACCCGGCTCACCGCAGCGACGGGTATGATGATCAACGGCTTTGGCAACCTCACCGCTAAGGGCGTCTGGGGCTACGGTCTCCAGCGAATCGATGCCCGGAGGCTCGCGGGCGCGGCCTTTTCGACGTCGGCAACGGGGGTCCTAATCATGGTGCTGTCGTCCAACATCGATAGCATCCCGGTGCTGTGGATAGGGTTCTTTCTGTACGGGCTGGGCTTTGGCGGGACAATCCCAATCAGCGAGTTCCTGTGGGCGCGGTACTTCGGCCGGCGCCACATTGGAGCGATACGCGGCGTTGGTCGGCCTATATCTATGGTATTCAGCATGGGCGGCCCCGTAGCAATCGGAGTAATATTCGACATCACCGGTTCCTACGTGGGAGCGTTCCTCGTCCTGGTGTGTTTCTACATACTTGGCGCCGTTGTCATAAACGTCTCCAAGCCGCCCCTGCCGCCTGAAGAGCAGCCTGCACCCTGAAGCGGCACCCGGTCGAGAGCAGGGCCACGCTGGACAAGGCCAGGCATACTCACTATCATGTGCCATAGGCCGCCTGCGAACGTCGTAGGGCGGTGTGCATCGAGAGAGCCTAATCCCGCCGCGTAGATGCTGCCGTGGACTTCAACGACTACAGCATAGACCCAGCCATTTACGACGAGATGTTCTTGCCGGACGGTGCCCCCCGTGAGCACTGCCGTCTGCTGCACCAAGCGCTCAGCGATTTCACCTTGGAGGCGATGGTCAGCATCCAGGAGCGGGTCAACCGTTCCTTCTCCAACGAGGGCATCTCCTTCACTGTCTACGGTGACGAGGAGGAGGAAGAGCGCATCATCCCCGTCGACAGCATTCCCCGCATCGTCTCAGCCGACGACTGGCGTACGCTGGAGGCGGGGTTGACCCAGCGTCTCAAGACCCTCAACCTCTTCATCGACGACGTTTACAATGAAGGCCGGATTATCAGGGACGGTGTGATACCGGAGGACGTGGTCATGGAGTGCCCCCAGTACCGCCTGGAGATGCGCGGCTTCTCGGCGCCCCACGGCGCGTGGGCGGCCGTCTGCGGCACCGACGTGGTCCGCACTAACGACGGCTTCCGCGTACTCGAGGACAA
>DAOUHF010000066.1:0-4917 GCA_034428795.1 Dehalococcoidia bacterium | reverse complement strand
ACCCTGCGCATTTCACCTCGGCTTCGGTTTAACCGTACTCGGTGTATTCAGGCGAACTCAAACTTGCTCCGGTAGCCAAGTCCGGTTTCTCACTGAACCTCTGAAGATGCCGGGGAACTGCCTCTCTGTCCTTGCCTTTGCCATGCACGATAATTGTACTTATCGTGCATGGTAAAATGGAATTCCAGCCCCCGAACAGCAGGTCCAGGAGGCCGTTTACATTTGTCAATGGCGCGGACATTTTCGCCAGACAAAAGTAGCCGCACGTACGGGGAAACTGGTAACCTACCAACTGTCTCATCCTACACTGCAGGGTTTCCTCTTGGGCAAGAAACCACTTCTCGCCACAGTGGTATTGGCAATTCTGGCGATATTACTAGTTATTCCTGTTCACGACACGTACACAGACGAAGGCGATGACTATCCCCAATACCCGGTCCACGAAAAAGCCGAGTCGCGCTACCCGAATCTCGGCTCAGACCTCAACCAGCTGGCCGCCAACGTCGAGGCAGAAGAGGCCGACGAGAAAGCCGCCGAAGACCCTTCGGTGCATGAGGCCGGGACGGTCGCGGTGACCATTTACCTGTCCGGGGAGACCGACTGGATGGTGGCTTTTCTAGAAGACAACGGCGGTTTGCCCCGCAACGTGGGCGAGAACTACATCGAAGCCTTCGTGCCGGTGCCGCTGCTGGGGCGGCTCTCGGAGCAGCCCGGCGTCCTCCGGATCAGGGAAATCGTCCCGTCCCAGCAGATGGGCCCCGCGGCGACGGGGGACGGCGACGATATAGAAATCATTCTTCCGGAAAAGACCGAACTGAAGTACCCAAACCTGGGATCCAGGCTCAACCAACTGGTCGCCGGGGTCGAGGAGGGGGGAGCCTCGGCCAGAGAAGCGGTCAAGGACGCTCCGGTGCGCCAAGAGGAATCGGCTGCGGTGACCATTTACCTATCAGGAAACGTGGGTGGCGTGGTCAGCTTCCTGGAAGACAATGGCGGCTCGCCCCGGAACGTGGGCGAGGACTATATAGAAGCCTACGTGCCAGTGACGCTGTTGGGGCGGCTCTCAGAGCAGCCCGACGTCCTTCGGGTCCGGGAAATCGTGCCGCCCCAGCCAGCGGGCCACCCGGCGACCCACTCAGGTAATACTGTCAGCCAGGGCGTCGACGTTCACGGCGCCGCGGCCTGGCATGACGCCGGCTATAAGGGACGCGGCGTCAAGGTGGGCATAATAACCACCGGGTTTGAGGGTTTAAGCCACCTTGCCGGAACTGAACTGCCATCAAATATTGTGGCAAGATGCTACGATGAGAACATATACTCTAACCAGATTACGAATGTCGTTTCCGACTGCGAATACGGCGGATCTCACGGCACGGCGACAGCTGAGGCCGTCGTGGACATGGCCCCTGAAGTGTCGCTGCTTGTTGCCAACCCGCTGACTAAGGGTGACCTGAAAACCGCCGTAGACTGGATAATTGGACAGGGCGTAGACGTCATCGTCCATCCGGATGTCTGGACCTTTGACGGCCCCGGCGACGGCACGTCGCCCTATTTCAATAGTCCTCTGAGGGCGATAGACGCCGCCGTATCCGGGGGGATCGTTTGGGTCAATGCCGTCGGCAACCAGGCTAGGAACACTTGGTACGGCGCATTCACCGACCCGGATGGCGATGGGTTCCATAATTTCAGTGGAGAAGACGAGCACAACCAGATATCCCTCGACGAGGGGGATCGTGTGACGGCGTTCCTGCGTTGGGACGACAGTTGGGGCTACGCAGACTGCGACCTCTCTTTTTATTTGTTGCGAAGGGACGGAACCTGGGCCGACCTTAGCGATGATGACCAAAATGGGGACTCCTTGGACGACCCCTTTGAGTTCATCACCTACACCGCCACTGAAGCCGGAGATTACTTTTTGGCTATACGCCGGTGGAGTTTTGCCTGTTCCGAAATACCAGACTGGCTCCAAATGACGGTCTGGAGTTTCGCTTCCTTGGAACACTATTCATACGAAAGGCACATCGGGAACCCGGCGGAGAGCACGAACTCCGGCATGCTGTCCGTGGGTGCAGCCCGCTGGTCCGACCCCAGTCAAATCGAGGGGTTCAGCAGCAGGGGCCCCGCCATTGACGGACGCACTAAACCCGACATCGTTGGTGCTGATTGCGGACGGGCAGTGTCATACCCCGACAATAATAACGGGTGCTGGTTTGCCGGCACCAGCCAGTCGGCGGCCCACGTGGCCGGCATGGCGGTCCTAGTTCGAGACCGTTTCCCCAACTACACGCCAACCCAAATTACCTCCTACCTGAAGGACAACGCCGAGCAGCGGGGAAGCCCGGATCCCAACAATACGTGGGGGCATGGCTTCGCCAAGCTCCCGCTGTCAACGCCTGCGGTCACGTGCCTGACCGGAGGCGCGGTGGCGGACAGCGCCAACAACCTGGGGCTCGCAGCTGACTGCGAGGTGTTGCTGGCGGCGAAGGACACTCTGGCGGGAACCGCGACGCTAGACTGGTCCGTTCATGTTCCCATCGATCAGTGGCTCGGCGTTACTGTGGCCGGGACACCCCGGCGCGTTACTGGGCTGAGCCTCGGCGAACAGAGACTGACGGGCCAGGTCCCGGCGGAACTGGGCAGCCTCACCAACCTGGACCGGCTTGAACTCCAGCGCAATGAGTTGACCGGCCCGGTACCGGCCTGGCTGGGCAGCCTCACCAACCTGAATCAACTGGACCTCAGTTATAACCTGTTGACCGGCCCGATCCCGGTAGAGCTGGGCAACCTGTCTAATTTGCAACTACTGTCCCTGTGGGTGAACCAGTTGACCGGGACGATCCCGGCGGAGCTGGGCAACCTGTCTAATTTGCAAGAGCTGTCCCTCGGCGGGAACCAGTTGACCGGGACGATCCCGCCGGAGTTGGCTCGACTCACCAACCTGGAATTGCTGGCGCTCAGTCATAACCAGTTGACCGGCCCGGTACCGTCGGCGTTGAGTACCCTGACCAACCTGGAAACGCTGGCCCTCTCTGACAACCAGTTGACCGGGCCTATTCCGGCAGAGTTGGGCAACCTGTCTAATTTGCAAGTGCTGTACCTGTGGGCGAACCAGTTGACCGGCCCGATTCCGGCGGTGTTGAGCACCCTGACCAACTTGGAGTCACTGGTGCTCAGCCAGAACCAGTTGACCGGCCCGATTCCGGCGTGGCTGGGCAGCCTCACTAGCCTGCGATGGCTGGAGCTCGGTGGGAACCAGTTGAGCGGCCCGATTCCGGCAGAGCTGGGCAGCCTCACTAGCCTGCGATGGCTGGAGCTCGGCGGGAACCAGTTGAGCGGCCCGATACCGGCAGAGCTGGGCAATCTGTCTAATTTGCAAGAGCTGTCCCTGTTTGGGAACCAGTTGACCGGGCCGATTCCGGCCTCGCTGGGCAGCCTGACCAGCCTGGAAGTGCTGTACCTCAGCCAGAACCAGTTGACCGGGTGCGTGCCGGGCAGCTTGCGAGATGTAGCGGACAACGACTTTGCCGAGCTGGAGCTGCCCTTCTGCGCATCGCAGGACCCGCTAATCACCCTGTACGACGCCAACGGCGACGGGGCGATTGATATCAGCGAGCTCTTTTCGGCCATCGATGATTACTTTGCCGGCCGCATTGACATAAGCCAACTTTTTGGCGTAATAGATCTCTACTTCTCTGGTCCCACTCCGACCCCGTAACCCACGCCGCCCGCGGCCTCCTTCGTCTCTGTCAGCGCCGGGGCGTTCCACACCTGCGAGGTGAGGAGCGGCGGCTCCGTCGCCTGCTGGGGCAGCAATGGGGATGGCCGGGCCACGCCGCCCGCGGGTTCCTTCGACGCCGTCAGCGCCGGGAGTCACCACACCTGCGGGGTGAGGAGCAACGCCTCCGTCGCCTGCTGGGGCAGCGATGAGTACGGCCAGGCTACGCCGCCCGCGGGTTCCTTCGACGCCGTCAGCGCCGGGAATCTACACACCTGCGGAGTGGGGAGCGACGGCTCCGTTGCCTGCTGGGGCAGCGATGAGTACGGTCAGGCTACGCCGCCCGCGGGTTCCTTCTCGCCCACGGCCAGGGCCGCCGAGCCAACACCTGCGGCCACCGCCGCGCCGACGATGCAAAGTGTCTTGCCCATGAGCACCCCGCGGCCCACAGCCGCACCTTTGGCGCAGACCCCGCCCGAAACGGACCGGGAGGTGCTGGTCGCCCTCTACAACGCCACCGGCGGCCCGACTTGGAATTACGGCAGTAACTGGCTGAGCGACGTGCCGATTAGCGAGTGGGAAGGCGTCACCACTGACGACAACGGCCGCGTCACCCAACTGGACCTCTACGGTAACGAGTTGACCGGGGAGATACCGGCGGAGTTGGGCAACCTCGCCAACCTGGAACAGTTGGACCTCTTCGGGAACCAGTTGAGCGGGGAGATACCGCCGGAGTTGGGCAACCTCGCCGACCTAGCATTTTTGTTCCTCAACGAGAACCAGTTGAGCGGGTGTGTGCCAAGCAGTTTGTCGGGCCGGTTGAATATGGAATATTCAGAACTGGGTGGTCTCCCGTTCTGCCCGTGAGGCCCCCGGCTCACCTGGCCTGTAGACGAGATAAATTCTCCGCGGAGCGCACAGTAGGCGAGGTTACGTGTCCCCTGTGCGCTACACCATGTCCGCCGCCCACCGGGTGCCAAGCCCATACCGCTCCAAGCCCGAGGGCTGCTGGAGGGCCCCTCCAGTCGGGCGCGGCAATCCCAGGCAGTCAGCACTGCCACCGCCCCAAAGACTGCTGCCTCATACCACTCATTTCGGCCACCGGGCGGACTCCCCCGTGGACTCGTCGCGGGTACACTTCGCCACCCTGGCGCTGCAGCACCATCGGCCCTGCCGCATGACCGCCGAGTCCGGAACGCCGG
>DAOUHF010000065.1:0-1565 GCA_034428795.1 Dehalococcoidia bacterium | reverse complement strand
CCAGCCATTTTCCGCCAAGCAGAAGAAACGTCCGGGCCAGTGCGTGCCCAGCCCGCCACCCCAGTTCTCAAATTCTTCCCTACAGCGCTCGAGCCGTTTCTCGATCCATCTAGTGTCCTGCCAAATCCCGGACCACATGACCACCCCCCAACCGCCGCTGAACTGTGCGACTGCATCGAAAGGAAATTGCCACAGCCAGCGGAATTGCGTGAGCGTGCGCTCTGGCCTGTCCCGTACCACCATGCCCACGATCCGGTAAACCCCGGCCATCATCAAGGGATTGACCCACAGTCGGTCCACCGCATGGCGGGAGTGAGGGAGCACACGGTCCTCGAACACACCGCCCCAGGCTTGGTCGATGACGGCGTACCGCTTTGCTTTCGTTCCTGCCACATACACCTCGGTGCCCTCCACCAATCCCTTCGATACCAGGCGGTCCGAGGACCGGTAGCTGGATCTGACGTCTCTCCCGAACGCATAGGCCCGCTCTGGTGCGGTGCTCAGCGGCATTTCCGCCACCTCGATCAATGCCTGCATGTCGCGTTTGGTGAGCCCAAGCTGGTGGAATGCCCGCGAGACATCGACTTCGCGTACCGGCTTCGTTCCGGCCGGATTCCTCTTGCCACGCGGAACTGCGCTGTAGCGCTCTTTCAAGTCTCGACCCCTTAGCACGGGCAGGCCCGGGGGTTGGGCGCTGTGGACCGTCGGGTTTTCCTGGCCGGATCGGGGCGGTTCCGACCTGGCAGCTGGTTCCTGCATCCCGGTTGAGGCCTTACCGGTTTCAACGAATTCCTTTGGGACGATCTGCTGTGCAGGGGACACGCTGGGAGTCGTGACCACCTCCGGGGCAACCTTCTTCTCCACCGTCGGCGCGGCCGGCGCCTTGATAGGCGTTGGCTGCGGGGATAAGACGGCATCGACGTCCGGCTTTGGGGGAGTCCCCAAAGGGGCCGGCCACAGCGGCGCGATTTCGCGCGGCGACAGGGGGTACCTGACCGCCCGGCGCTCCGACAGGAACGCCATCAAATTCCAGCCGGGCTGGGGTGGCAACTGGCTATCCCGAAACAATCGGTCGCCCTCGATTCGTATGGGACGTCCTTTTTCCCATGCGCTGTTCCCGCCGAGCAATTTGTTCTCCAGGTGGTCCATCGCGTTGTCGACGACAGACCAGCACCACTTACGCGGCTTTTCGTTTCCACAGATCAGTGCAACTTGCATTTCGGCGCTGAAAGCGGGGCCTGCGATCTTTTGCGCCACCCGGTCCGGGTCTATGCCGGGGCGCCTGTTCTTCTGCTTGGCCGGCCCGATCAGCACTTTCATGACCGGAGACCTGCTGGCGTCTCGCGGCTGCATCGATGTCTGGAACCCCTCGGCCCAATCATCCGGCGCCGGCCGGAACACACACCTGACAATCAGACGTGCTTTCGTGCCTTGCGTGATCTTCATTATGTAGTGACGTAGCGCGCTCCAGGTTTGTAGTGTCAGTTCGGCCGAGGCGGTCACGGTTGGGAGCACGGTGTGCGCGTTCAGAGACATCGCCCTGACGTACGCATGCTCGCCATCCC
>DAOUHF010000064.1:0-3299 GCA_034428795.1 Dehalococcoidia bacterium | reverse complement strand
CGGTGGGTGACCAGCAGGTCTATGACCTGTTCCCGCTTCATTGCGTCCGTCCTGAGCTCGGCCTTCCCCATCCGGGCGATGACAGCCCGGGCGGCTATGCTGCCGTCTTCCTTCTGTACCTTCTCCCGTTTTTCACGGAGCATCGTGATGGTCTCGTTGGCCAGCCGGGTGATCTTCTCCGAGGCTGCCTGAACCGCGTAGGACCTGATCAGTTCTCCGTGCCAGGTGATGACGGCCTGGGCCTGGTCGACCTCCGGGCGGGTGTAGTGGATATGCTCCCAGGACTGGGGTATGCCTTCCTCCAGCGTCCGGACATAGGCCAGCGTGGCGGCGTACCGGGCCGTCTGCTCCTGGGCCCTGGCCCAGAAGCCCCGCTCGTGGAGGTTGTCCGTTGCGTCTGCCAGGGCGTCGAACTTGGCCGAGGCCGCCGCCGTCGCGCCGAAGACGCGGTCAACCTAACTCCCTTGATTGGCCCCGGCGTCACCGTCGACTGCGGCCTGGACTTCAGGGGCGAGCAGTTCCATTGGGAACCGTCCAGGACGGACACCCAGGGCGGCGTTCAACTCGGCCTCGGCCCCGGCGATGCCGGCCCCGGTCATGGCTGCGGACACATAATTGGACACCCGAACGCGGCCCCGAACCTCGGCCAGTGCCTTTTCCTCAGCAGTTTCTTGCCGGGTCTCGATGGTGGTGTCCGACTCCAGGAGCTTGTGCGCCACCAGTTGAGCGTCGGCCGCTCGAAACTCGCCGGTCAACTAAACGATCCGGTCCAGCAGGTAGCCTTCCTCGGCTTCCCAATTCAGGTGTTGCTCCAGGGTGTCGTCGTGCTCGCCCAAGGAGATCAGGTCGTCCGGGTCCATGGGATCGAATTCGCTTGAGTGGTTCAGGACGAATAGCCTGACGTGGTACATCATTCCCTCAACCCCTCTTGCTCAGATCAAACTCTTGCTGCTGTTTCGCGTGTTCCAGCATCACGTTAACCCGCCGGTGCGCCACCGTCAGCAACGGAGTTTCCACCGTCGCCGGAATCTGCTCAAAGAAGTCCCCCACGGCCACCATGAACCCCTCATAGTCGCGGGCGAAGTATGCCTGCGTCATCTTCTCAATGAACCCCTCTATCTGTTCCGCAAGCGACTCCTCCTCGGCCCGCATCTGCTCCAAACACACTCTCGCCACCGGAGGGTTGGTTTCGCCGTGCGGCTCCGTCGACCCGCAGCCAGGGCAGGACTTCTCACCGTCCTCTACTTCGTCAGCACTTAGTAGCTTCACCCCCGAATAGACATAATGCCGTGTGCCGTCGATCCGTTGGTGTTTCTGCGCAGGCAGGCCGGGCAACACCTCTCGGAGAAGGCCCACCATTCCGCGCCGGTCAAACGTGCCGATCTTCTCATCCTTGCAGTCCAACTCCGCGTAGGCCGCTGCCCACAGCGAGTCGGGTTGAACGTAGTCCCCCCGGTCCCCGGTTATCTTCACCCGGTCAGATAGCCACTGGCCCAAGGCCCCAAGGCTTTCCCGCCGCCGATCTTCGACTGCGCTGGCCACGCTGGCAGGTGGAGCAGGTGGGGCCTTCAGTTCCCGGGCCCGGTCGATGAGAAGTGCCAGCATCGCAGCAGCGGCGGCAGGCCGGGTTACTGCCTCTACCCGATCCACGTCCGGCTTGCCAAACCAGGGCGGGCTAGGCCATTCGAGAATCGAGGTCCGCAGGGCCAGGGCGGTATCGAGCAAGGACAGCCGATCCAAGTCCTTCGGGTTGACAGCTTGGAAGATCGTCGCCCGCGCCGATCGGCTTGCGCCGGCTGATTGGTGCGCCGCCCGAATCTCTATGTCATCGCCGCCGGTCAGCCGCTTCACCATCCCGTCATTGAATCTAGCCCCGTTCGTAGGTAGTTCGCTGGCATAGGCAAACCGCCCGATCGGAAAGTGCTTCAGGTGGTCAGTATGGCCGTTGGGACTCGCGTTCCGGTCCCTCAGCAGCGCCCCTTCCGCAAGCCCGAAGGCATAGCCGCCCGTCGATGCGTTCCCGAGTGCAGCGCCCACCGCCCGCAGGAACGTTGATTTACCGCTTCGGGGCGGGCCGCTAAGAACGTACCATCGGCCCGCAGGGTTTCCCCGCAGGGTGTACGCCGCAGCGTCAAGCAGGTAATCCCGATCCACCGGGTCCAGGTGGGACAGCAGCGCATCAATGGCCGGGTCAGTGGCGGCAGGGTCGTAGTCGATGCCCGTTGACCGTGTGACGAGGTGGCGGGCCCCGGCGTCCGGGGTCAGTAACTCCCCGGTGTTGAGGTCCACCACGCCGCTTGCCGTGCCGAGGTACCGTCCGTCGCGGTCCAACTCAAGCAGGGTGACAACGCCGCCGATCGCGGGTGTCCGCCCCTCGTTGACCAGCCCGTTGTAGGCGGCACGGATGGTCTTGCGACAGGCTTCGCCGCCGATCGCGGAGTGAGTGCGCTTGGCCCACCGGCTGGTTTCGGCGTGAATGGCGGCTGATATCCGCCCAGCGGTGTGCATATCAGCAGAGAGGTAGGCCAGAGTCTTGGCCGTGCCGCAATGCAACGTCAGGAACACAGACGGGCTTGACTCCCAAATCCCGGTGTCGGTGTCCAGGACATAGACCGCTTCGTATTGGCTTTTATCCTCAATGACAATCAGCAGCCGGGGCCCATGGGCTTGAATCATGCGCCGGCCATCGCCTTCAGATGACGGGTGAAGGGACTCCAACGGTGGCCCCTGCGCCGGTTCACCCCTGGGCTTGACCGGCTTTAGCGGCTTCACCCGCAGGCCGTAGGTGTCCTGCAGGGCAGAGTCGATGGCCCCTAACGGGCATCCTTCAAGGCATTGCCGCCCGATCTTGCCGTCATTCTCTGGCCATAGTTGAAGGGACTCTGCCAGACCGCAGACGGGACAGACCAACCGGGCTGCGGAGTGTTCGTCGTCTTCCCATTCCCCGAAGTTGGCCACCAAGACGGCGCCGATGGCCGCTTGGGAATCAGCCCACGTCGCCCGGCGTTGGAGTCGCCCCGAATCTGCTAAACTCACCACGTCACATGTCCCCGCACTGGCCCCGGTAAGTAGTTTTGCTACCTCTTACCGGGGCCGTTTTCTTTGGGTGTCCTATCCCGGCATGGGGCCATTATGTCACCCCCTTACGTGGGTGCATATAGGGGTTGACGGTATGGGCATGGGCCTACCTATGACACCTCGCAATTCGTGCCTAACTCCCGGAAACGCCGAAGGCTGCCACCGCCACCGTAGGCCCTCAGAGACTTGCCCGTTCCGCCCTCTCCCGGAAAACCCCATAA
>DAOUHF010000063.1:0-3054 GCA_034428795.1 Dehalococcoidia bacterium | reverse complement strand
CCATGAGTAAAGTTCGTGATAATGGAGTCTTTTATCACGGGTTTATTGGGGTCCCAGGTGCCCATGGAAGTGGAAGAACCCCACCGGTCCGTCCTCGCCGCCACCTACCACCTGAAAGAAGGCCTGGAGCTGTCGGACCGCGACCGGGATGCGGCCCAGGCCGTTGCTGCAGGCCTGCGGGATGCCAAGGTCGCCAACACCCGGGGGCCTACGAGACCGCTCGGCAGGGGTTCCAGGAATGGGCCGGCGGCGCGGGCCATCAGGCATTGCCCGCAGCTCCCCAGGCCGTCGCTCTCTACCTGGGCCGCCGGGCCGCGGATGGCAGGGCCATGGCCACCATCGAGCAGGCCCGCGCTGGTATACCGCAAGCCTTGGGGGCCGTGGCCCTCAACCCTCCCCGAAAACTTCGTGCTGTCCGCGGGCTTGGCGGCGGACCTCGTCTCCGCTAAATGCCTAGCGCGGCTACCCCGGCCTTGGCGATGGCCTCGTCGTCGAGCCCGCTGGGCAGACCGCCCACGCCGATGGCGCCGACTACGGCTCCATCGTGGAAGACGGCGACTCCGCCTGGTATGGCTATCAACTGGGGATCGCCGAAGGACTCAAGGGACCTGCCCGAGCTGCTGAGCTGCTCGGCGAAGGCGGCGGTATCCATGGAGCGGACTGCGGAGGTGTAGGCCTTGCGAATGGCGAAGGTGGGCCTCAGGCAGCGGTCCATCCGGGCGTAGGCCAGCAGGTTTCCAGCATCGTCCACCACGGCCATGTCGACCTTGCGCCGGTCAGGGTCCCTGCTGTAATCGGCGATCATGGCCGCAATCGCGTTTTGGGCCTGTTCCAAGTTGATCATGGGCTTGCTGTACATATCGTCAACCTCCGTGAAGCAGTCGTTTGGAAACCGGACGGCTCACTTTCGGCCAGGTAGCCTTTCGTTCAGCCGCTGGGCTTGGAGTACATTCAGGGGTGGAGTTCCTAGATCTCAGCACTTGGGGGTCTCATGGTGTGCCAGGGGGTGTTCTGCTCGTAGGCGTGGGCCAGCCGGAACACCATCTCCTCTCCGCCGGGCGGCCCAGCGATTTGAAGACCGACCGGCAGTCCCCTTCCGCCGAACCCACAGGGCACGGAAATGGCCGGTGCGCTGGATAGATTGAAGGTGTTGGTGCGCATGAATGGCAACCGGGAGGATGTCTCCCTGCTGGTCACCGGTGGGTCGTCCTGGATTGGGACGGCCTGTCTTCCGGAGGTCGGCATCACCAGCACGTCGTAGGTACGGAAGGCCGCCAGCACATCCTCACGCAGCAGGGCGCGGAGCTTCTGGGCCTTCTGGTAGGCCTGGGCTGGGACCAGGCTGCCGGTGAGCAGTCCGATGCGGTTATCGTGGCCGAAGTCGTGGAGGCGCTCCCGGACCCATTCCTTCATGTTGAGGGCCGGCTCGACCGCCAGCAACGCACCGGCAATGGCGTTGGCGTGGGCCGCCAGCGGAATGGAGATCTCTTCAACGTCGGCTCCCAGCTCCGCCAGAGTGCTGGCGGCGGCCGTGACGGCGTCAGCCACGTCGGGCTCCACCATGTCGCTGTGGAGCAACTCCGTAACGATGCCCACGCGCCGGCCCCTGATGTCGCCGTCCAGGGCTTGCCGGTAGTCGGGCACCGGAGTGTTCCAGGTGGTTGGGTCCCTGGGGTCGTAGCCAGCGATGGCCGACAGGGTGATGGCGGCGTCCTCCACGGTGCGGGAGATCGGGCCGATGGTGTCCATCGACCAGACGCCGCGCATCAACCCGTATCGGCTGACCCGTCCCCAGCCCGGCCTCAGCCCGACGATGCCGCACCAGGCCGCCGGACGTCGAATCGACCCGCCGGTGTCCTCACCCAAGGAGGTGGCGCAGAGGAAGGCCGCCGTGGCCGCCCCGGACCCGCTGCTGGAGCCGCCTGTTGAGATGTTCAAGTCCCAGGGATTGCGGGGGGTGCTGAAGCGGTGGGTGAAACCGGTGACGGCGAACTCGGTGAGGTTGGTCTTGCCCAGCAGAATGGCGCCGGCGTTCCTCAGGTTGGCAATTACCGTGGCGTCGTCGTCGGGGACGAAGTCGGCCAGGATGCGTGAGCCGCCGGTGGTGCGGATGTCCTTGGTCCAGATCTGGTCCTTGACGCCCACGGGGATGCCATGCATCGGACCACGGTAATTACCGGCCAGGATTTCCCGCTCGGCCTGCCTCGCCTCTTCCAGAGCCCGTTCACGAAGCACCGTGATAAAGGAGTTGAACTTGAAGTCGAGGTCGTCGATCCTTTGCAGGTAGGCCTCGACCACCTCCACTGGAGACGCCTCTCTGCTCTCGATGAGGCCGGCGAGTGCCGACGCGGAGTGGAGAGGAAGTTCGCTCCCGACCATAGGGGCCTCCAAAGGTTACCAGCTCTCGATTTTCACCCCGATTCTAACTCCGGGGTTGCAAGGCATCATAGGAGGGGAGCCCCTGGGCCGTCAATTCAAAGCGCCGGTTGTACGGTGCTGACCTGACCCCCGAAAGCCGATCCAGAATCAATGTTAGGATCCCGGACAAAAGGGGGTTGAGACATGGCCAAAAGGGAGCACACGGCCGAAGAAATCATTAACATATTGAGGGAGGCAGGGGTGGTTATATCCTCCGGGAGTACGCTTGCAGAGACCGTCCGGCACATCGGCGTCTCGGAGCAGACCTTCTACCGCTGGAGGGCCGAGTACGGTGGTCTCCGGGTTGATCAGGCGCGGCGCCGGATGCAACTGGAAACCGAGAACAGCCGGCTGAAGCGGGCAGTGGCCGAACTGACCTTGGACAACCAGATATTAAAGGAGGCAGCTGAGGGAAACTTCTGAGCCCCGCCCGTCGCCGCCTATGCGTCGAACACGTAAGGTCGGTTCTGAAGATACCAGAGCGGAGGCCTGCAAGGTGCTGGGGCAGTCCCGCTCAACCCATCGCCATGAGCCGTTGGTCCGGAATGACGAGCAGGCCTTTACCAACGACATCGTGGGGTTGGCCACTCGGTTCGGCCGGTACGGGTATCGGCGGATCACCGCCCTGCTCAGACT
>DAOUHF010000062.1:0-26929 GCA_034428795.1 Dehalococcoidia bacterium | reverse complement strand
AGCCGCACAGCGTACTTGTCCCTGACCATCACTGCCACCCCCGCCAACAACACTTCCCACAAAGCAGGATAGCCCAATTGTCCGTTTTCTTAAACAATTGCTAAAACGAAGTTGACTGAGTACTAGGTTTCCGGTGACATGATAGAACCTCCCAATGGGATAACCGGCCGGACCTGGCTGGACGTCGCGGCGATAATACTGGCCCCCGGCCTGTCTTTGAAACGCTGGCTGCTGTTGGGGGCCGTCGGACTCCTGGCTTTGGGAGCCGGGACCGTTTTCGCCTTGGACGTACCCAAGGGCTCCGCCCTCGTCTCCTTCCTGAGCCTCGGCGGCGAGTCCACTTGGGTCAGCGCCACGGTCTTCATCGGGGCGGGCGTGGCGGCGGCCTGCGTCGCCGTCGCCGGCATCACCCGCTCGCTCATCGGCATCCGGCGCCGGAGCCGGCACGGCAACCTGCTGGACTCCCTGTACATCCAGCGGATGCTGGGGCCGGGGCCGCGCATCGTCATGATCGGCGGGGGCAGCGGGATGCCGGGGCTCCTTCGCGGAATCAAGGAGTACACCTCCAACATCACCGCCGTGGTGACAATGGCGGACGACGGCGGCAGTTCGGGCAGGCTCCGCGACGAATTGGGAATTCAGCCGCCGGGAGACATTCGGAACTGCCTGGTGGCGCTGGCCGATTCCGAACCGGTCATGCAGCAGTTGATGGACTACCGCTTCTCGTCCAACGGGGACTTGGACGGCCACAGCTTCGGCAACATGTTCATCGCGGCGTTGGCCGGCATCGGGGGCGATTTCTACCGGGGCGTCGAGGTTGCCAGCGAATTGCTGGCAGTCCGGGGCCGGGTCGTCCCATCGACTACGACCGACGTTACGCTGGTGGGCAACACCGCCGCCGGTGAGGTCCTGGTGGGCGAGACCATGATCGCCGGCGCTTCTGACCGCCTCCGCTCCGTCTCCATGATACCGCCGGACCCCGCGGCCCACCCGGAGGCCGTGAAGGCCATCCGTGAGGCCGACATCATCGTAATAGGGCCGGGCAGCCTGTTCACCAGCATTGTGCCCAATTTGCTCATACGCGACATTACCGGAGCGATAGCGGCATCCAAAGCCTACAAGATTTACGTGTGCAACGTGGCGGAGGAGCCCCGGCAGACCGTGGGTTTCTCGGTGCAGGACCACGTTGCCGTAGTGCGCCACTACGGCGGGCCCGATTGCGTCGACGCCGTGGTGGCCAACACCAACATACCGCCGGGCCCGACCCCGGCAGGCCTCAGCTTCATCCGGCCTCAACAGACGTGGGACGACCCCGCCGCTATCACCTACGGCGACGTTATAGACGAGGCCAGCACCGCCCGGCACCATTTCCAGAAACTGGCCAGGGCCGTTGCCGAGACCTACGGCAAACGCCGGGCCAGGCGACGGTGGCTGCCCTGGACCGCGTGGGACGAGCCGTTGGCGACCACTGCGGCCAGGCCCGCCCCCGAAGATGAAGCGCCAAACCTGGCCCCGGGACGCTCCCAGGTCCCGGCAGGACGGCCTTGACCCGTATATAATTATTCCACCACAACATCTTCCATCACCTCATGCTTTCATCACCTCATGGCACTGGAGATTGGCCCAAAATGGCCGAGGCCGCCATAGAACAACGCGCCGGGGAGCTCAAGAAGGAGCTTAACTTCCACAACCACAGGTACTACGTCCTCGATGACCCGGTCATCACGGACCACGAGTACGACCTGTTGATCCGCGAGTTGCGGGAATTGGAAAATGAATGCCCCCAACTCCAGACGGCGGACTCCCCGACCCAACGCGTCGGCGCCGCTCCTTCGGCAGCCTTTTCCCCGGTGCAACACCGCCGTCCCATGCTGAGCCTGGCCAATGCCTTCGATTTCGACGGTCTGGAGCAATGGCGCCGGCGCACCAGGAACCTCACCGACGACGCCGATTTCAACCTGGTCTGTGAGCTGAAGATCGACGGCCTGGCCGTGACCCTGGCCTACGAAAACGGCGTATTCGTGCAAGGGGCCACCCGGGGCGACGGTATGGTCGGCGAGGACGTTACCGTCAACCTGCGCACCATTCGCACCATCCCAATCTCCCTTCTTGAGGATGCTCCCGCCCTGCTGGAAGTGCGGGGCGAGGTCTATCTGCCGGTCGAGGAGTTCCGGCGCCTGAACGAGGAGCGGGCGGCCCGGGGCGAACAGCTCTACGCCAACCCCCGCAATACCGGCGCGGGCAGCATCAGACAGCTCGACCCCAAGGTGACGGCATCCCGGAACATGGAGATTTGGGTCTACTCCATGGGGGACGTCGAGGGGGGGGATGTCGAGGGCGGCGATGTCGAGGGCGGCGAGATCGACGGAGCGGGGCCGCGGCAGTCCCATTGGGAGGCCTTGGGATGGCTTAAGGACCTGGGGTTCAGAGTCAATCCCAACAATCACCTCTGCGGTACGCTGGACGAGGTCCACGATTATTACCAGCATTGGTTGGAACAGCGCCACGACTTGCCCTACGAGGCCGACGGCATCGTGGTGAAAGTCGACCCGCTGGAGATGCAGGAGTCCCTTGGGATAGCCGGCCGGGAGCCGCGCTGGGCCATCGCCTACAAGTTCCCGGCGGAACGAGCGACGACGCGCCTGTGGCAGATCGGTATCAATGTCGGAAGGACCGGCAGCCTCAACCCCTACGCGATTCTGGAGCCGGTGGTCGTCAGCGGGGCCACGGTGCGGAACGCGTCCCTTCATAATGAGGAAGACATACACCGGAAGGACATACGCATCGGCGACTGGGTGGTGATCGAACGCGCCGGTGACGTTATCCCTCACGTGGTGGGCCCGGTGGCCGCCCGGCGCACCGGCGAGGAGCAAGTATTCCACATGCCGGAACGCTGCCCGGTATGCGAAACCCCGGTGATCAAGGCCGATGACGACGCCATGCACCGGTGCCCCAACGCCTTGTGCCCCGTGCAGTTTTTCGAATTGCTCAAACACTTTGTGAGCAAAGGGGCGGCCAATATCGACGGGCTGGGAGAGCAGTGGTGCCGCACTCTCATCGAAAAAGGCCTGGTCTCGGACGTGGCGGACCTGTACTACCTCCGGAAAGAACAGCTCTTGGAACTGGAGCGCATGGGCGACAAGCTGGCCACCAAGATCATGGAAAACATCGAGGCCAGCAAGTCTCGTCCCTTGGCCCGATTGTTGTTCGCCTTGGGAATCCTGCACGTGGGCAGCGAAGTCGCCGAGTTGCTGGCCCGGAATTTCAACAGCGTAGACGAGATATCGCAGGCCTCCGAGGAGGAACTGACCGCGGTTGCCGGCATCGGTCCCAAAATCGCCGAAAGCATCGCGGCTTATTTCCAGGACTCCGCCAACCGGCAGGTCGTCGCCAGGCTGCAGGGTGGCGGCGTCCGTCTGGAGCAAGAGCCGGCGGAGCCGGCCGGCGACCATGACGCGCCCTTTGCCGGGCTCACCTTCGTGGTCACCGGCACCCTGGCTACCCTCTCCCGGAGTGAAGCCGGGTCTCGGATCAAGACCAGGGGCGGCAAAGTCACCGCCTCGGTCACACCCAACACCGACTACGTGGTTGTGGGCGCTTCTCCGGGCTCCAAGGCCGCCGCCGCGGAGCGGTTGGGCACTCCCGTGCTCGACGAAGACGCCTTCCTGCAACTTCTGGAATCTCCCCCGGTCCGCTCTGCCGGGTGACGGCGGTCCACGGCCAGACATGCTTATAGTCGTAGGCTTGGGGAACCCGGGTCCCCGTTTCAAGGACAGCCGGCACAACGTGGGTTTCCGCGTCGTCGATCTGATTTCCCGCGAGTGGGGGATCAGGCTCGGTGAGAGGAGGGCCAAGGCAGTGCTGGGCGAAGGCTATCACGCCGGCCGGCAGGTGATATTGGCCAAGCCGCGTACTTTCATGAACAATAGCGGCGAGGGCGTCGCGTACCTCCTTACGCGTTTCGGGGCCAAGCCGGGCAACTTGCTGGTGGTCTACGATGAGATGGCCTTGCCAACCGGCAAGCTGCGGCTCCGGCCTGAAGGCAGCGACGCCGGGCACAACGGCATGCGTTCGATCATCCAATCCGTTGGGACCTTGGCATTTCCCCGGTTGAGGGTCGGCATCGGCCCGCCGCCGGGGGGCCGCGATTCCGTCTCCCACGTCTTGGGGCGTTTTTCGGACGAAGAGACGGAGACCATCGACGAAGCGGTAAGGCAGGCGGCGGCGGCCGCCGCTTGCCTGGCGGAAGAGGACATGGACACCGCCATGAGCCGGTTCAATTAGGCTCCCCGGAGCTACAGCCTTGGCCTTCGCCAGATTCGCCGCGATTTTAACCGGGATGCTGACCGTGTTGTTGACCGTGTTGTTGACCGGTTGCCTGTCGGAACAACCGCCCTCGGCCACCCCGCCATTCTCGACCGCGCCGCCCCCTTCGGCCGCGCCGCCTTCCACTGCCGTGGCCGTCCCACCGTCTGCCGTTCCTGCGACTCCGTCTCCATTCGCGTCTCCTTTCGCGACTCCTTTCGCGACTCCCATCGTGCAGCCCGGCCCCACGACAGGCCAGCCGGTCCCCGCGAAACAGTCCCGCCCGCCGGCTGCCTCTTTCCCCGAACCGCCGGAACGGGACCTCTACCGGCTTGCCAGGGAGCTTCTTCCGACGCCGTTGCCCGAAGACAGAACAGTAAGCCGCGGTCCCACGGTGTACCAACCGGGCCGGAAGGACGCCTTTTGGCTGGTCGACGTCCTGCGCCTGGAAAAATATCAGAGCACCTTCGAACTCCAACTAATCACCGCTCATGCCTACTGGTATACGGAGGAGGGCCGGCAAGTTGACCACGAGGCGTTGAAAGAGGCGGCGGCCGTATTCGAGGACAAGATTTACCCCAATGTCACCGGGGCCTTCGGGACGGAATGGACTCCGGGCATAGACAACGACCCGCACCTGTTCATCATGAACGCCCGGCTGCCGGGCGTTGGAGGTTATTTCAGCTCCAGCGACGAGTACCCTCGTTCCGTAAGACCTTGGAGCAACGAGCACGAGGCGATCTACATCAACGTCGATGCCATTCCCGTGTCCAGCCAGACGTATCTCGACGTTCTGGCCCATGAGTTCCAGCACGCCGTCCACTGGAACGCCGACCCTTCGGAGGACTCTTGGGTCAACGAGGGACTGTCCGAGCTGGCGGTTACGATTACCGGGAGCAGGCCGTCCAACATTGCCTGGTTTCTCAACCAGTCGGGGCCGATTTCCCTCGTCCATTGGCCTTTGTCTCCTGTCGCCTCGGGCGACAGTTACGGCTCGGCCGCTTTGTTCATGCACTACTTGACCCAGCACTACGGCGGACGACGCGACATTACACCCCTTATCCGAGAGCAGGCCGACGGCATTATCGGTGTGGACGCCTTCCTCCGGGAGGGGGGTTACGGCGTCGGCTTCCACGACGTGTTCCGGGACTGGGCGGTGGCCAACCTGCTCGATGAAGACGAAGGGCCCTTCGGGTACGCCGGCCTGGCCGCAACCGTGTCTCCTTCCAGGTCGTTGTCGGCCGGAGACGGTCTGGAGTCTTCCATTCCTCAATACGCCACCGAATACGTCAGGCTGGCGCGGCCGGAGAGTCCGGCGACCCTGACCTTCCGGGGTGAGACCGAAACGGCCCTGCTGCCGGTGGACGTCGGCTCCGGCGGTTGCTGGTGGGGCAACTCCGGCGACTCCATCGATTCCACCCTATCCCTCCGGCTGGACCTCCGCGGCGCAGCGGCCCCCTCGTTGGAGTACCAAGTCTGGCACCGGGTGGAGGAGGGATGGGACTACGGCTATTTAGAGGTCTCGACCGACGGCGGTAATACCTGGTCCATAATCGAGACGGCCAATACCTCCTCTCACGATCCGGTGGGGAACGCCTTCGGCCCCGGGTACACCGGCGACAGCGCCGGGTGGGTCGACGAATCTGTGAGCCTTGACCGTTTCGCCGGGCAGGACGTGTTCGTCCGCTTTCAATACATCACCGACGATGCGGTCAACAGTCACGGTATTTGCCTGCGCAGCCTCCAGGTCCGGGGCGCGGAAACGGCCGGCGGCGCCCAGGATTGGGTCCCCAACGGGTTCGTATTCGTGGACAACCGGGTCCGCCAGGACTATGCCGTCCAACTGGTCTTGCAGGCCGACGAGACCCTGGCGCTCGACATGGAGCTGGATGGAACCAATTCCGGACAGCTAACGGTCGAGAGGCCCAGGGAGAACCAACGGATAGTGGCCATCGTGCAGTCGATGGCGCCTCGCACTCGCCAACCGGCGTCTTATACCCTGTCCTGGTCTCCCGCAAACTAACGGCAAGAAGAGGCCCGGCCACAGACGGCTGGTCCGCCAGGAGGACTCTGGTGAAATTCAGTTTATGCGTCATCGGTTGCGGCGACTTTGCCCGGACCTTCGCCGCCACGGTCCGTAGCGAGCTGGGATGGCTCGACCTTTATTTCGCCAGCCGGGACGAGGCCCGCGCCCGCGCCTACGCGTCCGAATTCGGCGGGGCGGGATATTTCGGGTCCTACGAAGCAGCCGCCGCCGACCCCGGGATTGCGGCGCTGTACATCTGCACGCCTCACCACCTCCACCTGGAACACGCCCGGTTGGCGGCCGCCAACGGCAAGCACATCCTCCTGGAAAAGCCGATAGCTCTTACGGTAGGGGAAGGCGGGGAGATAGTTGCCTTGGCTCAACGGTCCGGGGTCACGCTGATGGTCGCCGAAAATTACCGGTTCCTGCCGCCGGTAGCCAAGGCCAGGGAACTGGTGGATGCCGGGGTGCTGGGCCAACTGCGGCTGGTTCAGCTCCAAGAGCAGTACCCGTATGGGCCCGGAGGATGGCGCAACAATGCCGAGCTCAACGGCGGGGGAGTCTACATCGATGGCGGGATACACAAGGCCAGCATATTGGCCTACCTGGCCGGCCCTCCCAACGAAATCTATGCCATGGCCGTGCCTCCGGGCCAGCCGGGGCTGGACGCGGAGGACGGGATCGTTGTCGTCAACCGCTACGATGACGGGCTGGTGGGCGTCATCAACCACTCTTGGGCCGTGGGCCGGCACACCGGACAATGGGTCTCCATTTCCGGGTCTGCCGGCAGCGCGTATTTCGAGCTGGATGAGTCGTGGATAGAGCTGATCGACGGGACGGGGAAACACCGGCTGGAACTCACCCGGTCGGAACGTGGTCTGGGCCCGATGGTCCGGGAATTTTACGAAAGCATACGGGAAGGCCGGGCCCCATCCATGACGGGACCGCAAGGCGTCCAAGACCTGGCAATGGTGCTAAAAGCCTACGAGTCTATGCGTGCGGGGACGCCGCTGCCATTCCCGTGATAGCCGCGACAGAACTTAATGGTTTCTTCGTGCGTCATTTTCTCGCCTCCCCCATTCGTCCCACATTCGGGGAGTACCTCTAAAAACAACAATCCATGCCTAAGGCCGTGGCCTTAGGCATGGATTGCAATATCTCACCGGAGCCTTGCGGCGCTCAAGCCGCTGCGAAAATGCCGGTTATTTCCGGAGGAACTTCCGGGGCAGTAACACCCACAACCCAAACAATCCTACAAACACGGCTGCAGCAACAATTGCCAACATTGATTCAATTCCTCCGACTTCGATTGATTATCAGTTTCGGTTCCAGATGTTACGGTTGATTTTCCATATTGTTAAATCTTTGTTACATAGCCCCGCTTACTTGCGGAGGAATTTCCGGGGCAGTAACACCACAACCCGAACAGTCCTATAAACGCAGCCGCGAGTTTGGGGGCAGGGCTGCTGTTGCTTTTACAGGGCTGCCGTCTTTCCGGTACAGAGATATCGTCTTTCCGGCGAAAGCCGGAATCCACGTATCCCCAACCCTCAGGGACAGAAGGTTAACCCCAGCCTACGGGCTATCCCGCCGTACCGTATGCCTTTACGGCAACTCGCGGACGTACAGACACGGCGGGGGACGTGGATTCCGGCTTTCGCCGGAATGACGGAAGGGGGCCGGAATGACGGAAGGGGGCCGGAAAGACGGAAGGGGGCGGTATGACGGACGGGGGCTTAACGGTATTAGCTATCAAATGAGCGCCGGCGCCCCCATCCTAACCTTCCCCCATCGGGGGGAAGGGACTTGTTCAGATGCTCCCTAGTCCTCCGAGGCGTAGGCTGGAAGGTCGTGCTCGGCCAAGTCCAGGCCTTGCATTTCCTCCTCTTCGGACGCCCGGACTCCCATGGTGTATTTCAGTCCCAGGAACAGGGCGAATCCGGTCGCCAGGCCCCAGGCGAGAACGACGCCCATGTCGATTAGCTGGGACACGATCTGGAGGCCGTTGCCGGCGATCAATCCCTCGACGCCGTTATTGCCGTTGGCGAAGATGCCTACCGCCAGGAGTCCCCAGAGGCCGGTGACGCCATGGACGGAGACGGCGCTCACCGGGTCATCGACCTTGAGGACCCTCTCTATGAACATCACCGAACCCATCATGATGAGAGCCGCGACCGCGCCGATTACCACTGCGGCCCAGGGTTCGACGAAAGCTACCGGGGCGGTGATGCCCACCAGGCCCGCCAATGCGCCGTTACAGGCCATCAGGACGTCGGTGCGGCCGGTGCGCATGAGCTGGATGTTAAAGGGCCACCACGGAGCCGGTGGCGCCCGCCAGCAGCGTGTTGATGGCGTTCAGGCCAATGTAGTCGCCGGTGTTGATGTTGAAACCGAACCAGCCGAAGAACAGGATGAAGGTGCCGATGACCACGAAGGGAACGCTGTGGCCAGGGATCACGTTGGCCGAACCGTCGGCATTGAACTTGCCCCTCCGGGCGCCGACAACGACAGCGCCGGCCAGGGCGATGAAGCCGCCGATGGCGTGGACCACCCCGGAACCGGCGTAGTCGGCCGCCGCCGGGAGACCGATTACGTCCAAGTGGGCCATTTCAGTGACCCCGTTTGTCCCGAGCCAGCCACCGCCCCATACCCAGTGGCCGAACAATGGATAGATCACCGCGCCGATTATGAAGCTGTAGGCCAGGTAGGCCTAGGTCTTGGTCCGCTCGGCGACCGCCCCGGCCACGATTGTGGCGGCGGTGGCGGCAAATACCATCTGGAAGACCCAGTCGACGTAAGTCTGCCCGTCGGCCCCATCGGTGAGGAAGAAGTTGGTGGTGCCGGCGATGCCCGCCGCCGAAGTCCCCCACATCAACGCGAAACCAAAGGCCCAGAAGGACAGCGACGCGATTCCGAAGTCCATGAAGCCCTTGGTCATGTAGTTGGTGGTGTTTTTGGAGCGGATCAGCCCCGCGCCCAAAAACGCGAAACCCGCTTGCATAAAGAAGACGAGAAAGGCGCCGACCATCCAGATCAGATTGCTTCCCTGATCGAGCTTTTTGGCGTCCGAAGTGATTTCCTGGGCGAAGGCTATGTTGAACCCCGCCATGATTCCCGCAGCCAATAAGCCGGCAATTGCGTATGGTAATACCCGGCGCAGCACACGGGCGCCTTGGGTTTCCGGGACCGTTAGGGCAGCCATCGACTCCTCCTTTTCTACTCCCAGCCAAGAATTTGGAAATAGTCCGCCAATGAGTGTAAAAACCGAATGTTGCCGCCAGGTTTCGGAACTGTTTCGAGTTTGTAAAAGGTTAATTATCCGTTCCAAAGGGAGTGTATGACGAGTTGCAACGAAAAAAGGCAGGCTTATCGCCTGCCTTTGTACAATCACTGTGGATTAATTACGGATTACCGCAGTTATGTCCGTTCAGCTTTTTCTAATCTGCTTCCTCCGTTTTGTGTGCGCCAATCGCTTGACGATCGGCTGACGTTCACCTAGCGCTCGATGGGCGCGCCCACGATACTGCCCCATTCGGTCCAGGAACCATCATAGTTCCTCACGTTTTCCAAGCCCAACAGCTGGGTCAGCACGAACCAGGTGTGGGACGAGCGTTCCCCTATCCGGCAGTAAGCGATAGTCTCTTTGTTGCCATCGATGCCCTTCCCGCCGTACAGCTCGCCCAGGTCGTCGGCAGACTTGAACGTGCCGTCCTCGGCCACCGCCTGCCCCCAAGGGATGTTGGCAGCCCCCGGAATGTGGCCGCCGCGTTGCGAACCTTCCTGCGGCAGGTTCGCCGGGGCCAGCAGCTCGCCGCTATATTCCGCCGGGGCTCGAACGTCAACCAACGAGATCGTTCCGGCATTGACCAGGCTGAGCACTTGGTCCCGGTAGGCCCGTATGCTCTGGTCGCCGCTCCCGGCGGTGTAGGACGCGGCAGGATGGGAAGGGACGTCTGTGGTCAAGGGCCTGCCTTCCGCCCCCCACTTCGCCCGTCCGCCGTTCATAATACGTACGTCGCCGTGCCCGTAATACTTCAACTGCCAGAACGCCCAAGCCGCGAACCAGTTGTTGTTGTCTCCATAAACAACGACCGTCGTGTCGTTGCCGATCCCGGAGCCTCCCAGCAACAACTCCATTTCGTCTTTGCTGATGAGGTCGCGCCGCACCGATTGCTGGAGCTGGGAATGCCAATTCCAACCCACCGCGCCTGCGATGTGTCCTTGCTCGTAGGAAGCGGTGTCAACGTCCACTTCCACCAATCGAACGTTTTCGTCGTTTCCGTGTTCCGCCACCCAATCAGTGCCGACCAATGACTCGGGATGAGCGTAATCCGCCATGACTCTACCTCTCTTCAGTTATTGAATCCTTTCTTTCGGTCAATCAAGTCTTTGTAAGATTGCACCTGTGATTCTACAATAGACTATCCGGCCCCGCAGCCCCGCCGGGATAGGCCCCGCCGGGATTGGGCCGCGCAGCCCCGCCGGGATTAGGCCACGCAGCGGCGGTTTTGCAATTTGGAGACTGCTCCGATAATATAAGGGGACAGCGGGGGCGGCGTCGCATGCCCGCGAATAGCAAGGTGTAGATATGGGAAGTAACCGGTGGCTTCGCAATGGCTTCGTGTACCTCATGATCATCATAGGCGTGATCGTGATCTTCTACACGCTATTGTCCAGCATCGGAGGCAGTGATGAGGAGCCGCTGACCACGGTCATCGCGCAGGCCAAGGCCGGGCAAATCCGGGAGATAGAGGTCGACGGGAAAAAGCTCACGGTCACCCCGCAACCCGGGGCCCAGAGTTACACCAGCCGTGTCGGCAATAACACCGATCTGGAAAACCTGCTGGCCGATCAGGGGGTGGAACTCGGCGGGCCCGTTGGCGTCCAGATCTCCTACAAAGGCTCCAGCGGCCTCAGCAGCTTCTTCGGCCTGATGCTGAACTTCCTGCCCCTTATTTTCTTCGGCGGGCTGATCCTGTTCATGATGCGTCAAGCCCAGGGGAGCAACAACCAGACCCTGAGCTTCGGTCGCAGCCGGGCCCGGATGCTGCCTCCCAACCGGCCCACCGTGACGTTTACAGACGTGGCGGGAGTGGATGAAGCCAAGGCCGAACTCCAGGAAATCGTGGAGTTTCTCAAGTTCCCGGAGCGGTTTCTGTCTTTGGGCGCCCGCATCCCCAAGGGAGTCCTGCTGGTGGGCCAGCCCGGCACCGGCAAGACCCTGCTGGCCAGGGCCGTCGCCGGTGAGGCAGGGGTCCCCTTCTTCCACATCAGCGGCTCCGAATTCGTGGAAATGTTCGTCGGCGTGGGCGCGGCCAGGGTTCGAGATCTGTTCGACCAAGCCAAGCGCAATGCTCCCTGCATCGTGTTCGTGGACGAAATCGACGCCGTAGGCCGCCACCGCGGCGCGGGGTTGGGCGGCGGCCACGACGAACGCGAACAGACCCTGAACCAAATCCTGGTGGAGATGGACGGCTTCGAGACCAACACCAACATCATCGTCATCGCCGCCACCAACCGGCCTGACATCCTTGATCCGGCGCTGCTGCGCCCGGGCCGGTTCGACCGCCGGGTGACCCTCGACCTGCCGGACATCGAAGGCCGCAAAGCCATTCTGAAAGTGCACGCCGCCGGAAAGCCGTTGGCGCCGGAGGTCACCCTCGACACGGTGGCCAAGGAGACCCCGGGCTTCAGCGGCGCGGACCTTTCCAACCTGGTGAACGAAGCGGCCATCCTGGCGGCGCGGGCCAACAAGAAGTCAATCTACATGGCCGAGTTCGAAGAGGCCGTGGACCGGATCGTCGCCGGCCCGGAGCGGAAGAGCCGTATCATCAGTCCTAGGGAGAAGGAGATGACCGCCTACCACGAGGCGGGACACGCCCTGGTAGCCTGGTTACTGCCCCACGCCGACCGGGTCCACAAGGTTTCCATCGTCTCCCGCGGAGCTATGGGCGGCCACACTTCGTTGCTGCCGGACGAGGACCGGTACCTGTGGACCAAGAACCAGTTCACCGACATGATGACCGTGACTATGGGCGGGCGCGTGGCCGAGGAGTTGATCTTCGACGAGGTCACCACCGGCGCGAGCAACGACCTGGAACGGGCCACCAAGATCGCCCTTGGCATGATAAAACGCTACGGAATGAGCGAGGGCTTGGGTCCCAGGACTTTCGGCAAACGGGAGGAGATGATCTTCCTGGGCCGGGAAATCAGCGAGGAGCGAGACTACGGCGACAAGGTCGCTGCGGAAATCGACGACGAGGTCAAAAACCTGATCAATCACTCCTATAACCATGCGGAGGAGCTACTGGTCACCCACAAACCGAAACTCGTGCGTCTGGCCGAATACCTGATCGAAAACGAGACGATATCGGGAGCGTCCCTGAACGGTCTCTTTAATGTGGACGGTCGGGGCGCCGACCCGGCAACCCCGGCCGCGCCGCCGGAACCGTCCCCCTACGACCCACCACCGCAGCCGCAGCCAACCATACAACCGGCTCCGGCTCCAACCCTCTCTTCGTCGTCGGAAAGCGAAAGCTAGCCGAGGGCCCCTACCCTGCCCCGGCGCCTTCCGGCGACGGGGCCTCGATTGGAACCTCTGGTCGAGCCCCTTGTGGAGCCCCTTGCTCTTGGGGCGGTGGGAGTTGCCGGAAGTAGACGCCCCATTCGCGCATCAGCGATTCGACCCGGGGGTCCTTCAAGGCAACCAGTTCCCGGAAAAAGCCGGCCAAGGCGTGGGCGGGCATATATTCGCTGGTGCACACCCAGCTACGCTCCGCCGGCACCACGTAAATCAACCCCTGCTGGTGCTCACACACCGCCTGAATCCGGGTCATATCGTTGCCCGGCTTTACCTCCAACCCTGTGGCTGCCATGACTTCCTCCCGCCTCTAGGCAATGGGTTTCCACAGCCCATTATAACCGTAGGCAGCGCGGCGGCCCATCGCGTCGGCGGCAGGCAGGGCAATCGCATCTTAACTCGCTTCAGCTCCGGTAAATGGTTTTTCGCTTTGAGAGGTTCTTTAAGACCCGACGTCAGGCCAGCGCGTGGATTCCCGCTTTCGCGGGAAAGACGGGTGGGGCGGGGTGGATTTGCTGAAAGACTGCCAATCGTCAGGCTAGCGCGTGGATTCCCGCTTTCGCGGGAAAGACGGGTAGGTCGGGCCGCCGCCGTATCCTCTCACCCCAAGGCCGCCGGAGCCTCGCAGAGGGTGAATATTGGGTGACCGTTCGGCCTTTGGTGGTTGGAATGCTCCGCGGGTGTTAGAATCAATCCTGCTGTCGCCGTATTTCGCTACGGCGCCGGTTACTAACGCCGGTTCGGACGAGCTACGCACGCCGGCCCGCCAGCCAAAGTTTACGCAGGGATAGTGAGAATGTACCAACCCGGAGGGGGAGGCCCCAGGCAGCCAGAGCTGGACTTAGAACAGATACTGGGCAACATCCGTAACACCGTGGGGCGTATCTCCCAACGGTTGGGAGGCGGCGGCGTCGGGTTGGCGGTGGTCCTTATCGTCGGCTTGATCATCGTCATTTGGGCCGGGACCGGAATTTATACGATCAGTCCCGGCGAGCAAGCCGCGCTTCGTTTCTTTGGGGCAGCGCAAGCGGCGCCGGTATCCGAGACCGGTCTCCACTGGTGGTGGCCGTCGCCGGTCGGCAAGCGGGACGTTGTCCGGACCGACCTGGTCCGCCGTTTGGAGTTGGGTTTCCGAGGCGGCGATGGAGTGGTGCCCGACACCCCCGTGCCCGTAGAGGCGCAGATGATCAGCGGTGACCTGAACATCATCGATGTCCAAATGGTAGTGCAATACAACATCAAAGACCTGAACAGCTTCCTGTTCCGGGTCGGTGACCCGGGTGAGGTGGACCGGGAAATCGCCGCCGGCCGGCCCGACGGTCGTACGCTCAAAGACGCTACGGAAGCCGCACTTCGTCTGGTGGTCGGTCAACGCTCAATCTCTGAGGTCTTGGCCGAACAGCGCGTCGGCTTGCAGATTGCCACCCAAGACAAGCTGCAGGAAATCATCGACAGCTACGACACTGGAATCAACATTGTTTCCATCGAGCTTCAAAAGGTGGAAGCCCCGGAAGACGTACGGGCCGCTTTCAACGACGTTTTGAACGCCCGGCAAGACAAGGTGACCGCCGTCAACCAGGCCCAAGCCTACGAAAACCAGGTTATCCCGGAGGCCCGCGGACGCGCGGAGCAGATCATTCAACCGGCCCAGGCGTTCAAACAGGCCAGGATCGAGCGGGCCAAGGGTGAATCCGATCAGTTCCTTTCGATCCTGGAGCAATTCAATGATCGCTCGGTCCAACTCACCGGTGTCTTACAGGACACCGACAATGGCGACGGCGACGACGACCCAACCACCGGAATCGGCCTCTCGGACGTTCTGGTGATCAGCGAGTCGAATCTGCTGGTAGCCGAGGTCAACGTCATCGGCGCGCCCGACTGCGTATTTACCGAACGAGAGGTGCGGACCACCGGTGCGACGCAGACCTGCACCTTCTCCGTGACAGTCGGCTCGCGCGTTGGAGAGCTCACCGTAGGAGAGAGTTTCTCGGTCGCTTATCTGGGTAACGAAAACCTGGTGATACCCCAGTTTGTTGGCTCAGGCCCCTTCAGCGTGCGGTTGAACAACAAGGTCCTGGACCATGATAACGCGGACCAGGACAAAGATTTGAACACCGGGGTGACCACATCGGACATAGAAGTCGTGGATGGGCCGGCAGACCTGGCGGTAGCCGGCTTCGATCCGTACACCAACATCCTGACCTTGAGGGCGGAAACAGGGACGGTCTTGCAAGCCGGTGATTTGTACTCGGTGCGATACCTCAACCAACAGGACATTACGGTCCCCGCTACCAGCGCCGTTACCCAGGAGCGTCTCTATCTTGAGGCGATGGAGGAGATACTCCCTGCGATCAACAAGGTTATCGTGTCACCGGAAGCGGAGTCGGTGTTGATTCTGGGCGGTCAGGACGGCGTGCTGCCGGTCCCGGTGGGTCCAAGTCCCAGTCCTTAGTCCCGATCAGCGGCGGGACTATTCCCGTCCTTAGCCCCGGTTGATGGCAAGGCAATAGCCCCCGGAATTGGCGGAATCAGCAAGGAAAAATCCAGGAAATATCAAGGAAATGTGGTCTCAATGAGAAACCTGATCATAGCGGGCGTGGCGGTTATCCTGCTCATTATCCTGGTAACCACGGGACTTTACGTTGTGGACGAAACCGAACAGGTCGTGGTCACCCGTTTTGGTCAGATCCAGGATATCAGGACCAATCCGGGGCTATACGTCAAGGCCCCGTTCGGTGTGGACCGGGTCACGAGCTACGACCGCAGGGTGCTGCGCATAGACGCTAACGCCGCCCGGTTCCTGGATAAGGACCAAAACTTCCTTCAAATCGACGTCTATGCCCGCTACCGGATCGCCGACCCCCGGGCATTCCTTCAGACACTGGTAACAGAAACTACCGCCAATAGCATATTGGGCCAAAGGATCAACACCGCACTGAGGGACGAGGTGGCCGTCCGGAACCGGGAAGAGGTAATCGGCGGCGACGTGGAGTTGAACGAGACGGGCGAACCGATCACCGACGCGGAAGGAAACTCGGTGGTGAGACCCACCAACACCAGGACTGAGCTGTTGGAACGTGTACTCGTTGCAGTGCAGAACAACCTGGCCCAAGAAAGTCCTCCATTCGGGGTAGAGATGATCGACATCCGGATGAAACGGGCCGACTTCCCGGTGGAGATCGCCGGCCGGATTTTCGAGCGCATGCGGTCCGACCGCGAGAAAATCGCCCGCCGGTTACGGGCCGAGGGCGAGGAGGAGTCCCGCACGCGCCGCGCCGCCGCCGACCGGGAGGTGGAGGTGATCATCGCCGGGGCGGAAAGGGATGGCAACCGCCTCCGCGGTGAAGGCGAAGGTGAAGCCATTTCGATTCTGGCCGACGCCTTGAACCAAGACCCCGCCTTCTTCTCGTTCCGGCGCAGCCTGGACACCTACCGGCGTGTGCTGCCGCAGCAAAGCACCTTGATAATCTCGACCGATTCGCCGCTGCTGAAGTTCCTGCAGAGCCCCAGCGGGCCAGCGGCGCCATAAGCCGACAAAGAGGGCGCCGCCGCCGCTGCAATGTTCGCCGCCGCCACAATGATCGGCGACGGCGAACATCAACCCGGTTACCGGTCAGTTGATTGAGACCGGACGCCGTTGGTGCCCTTTAGGGAACATCTGAACAAGTCCCTTCCCCCCGGTTGGGGGAAGGTTAGGATGGGGGCCCCGGCGCTCAAGGGAGCCCGGTAGATCTGCTGAAAGACTGCCAATCGTCAGGCTAGCGCGTGGATTCCGGCTTTCGCCGGAAAGACGGGTAGGGCGGGAAAGACGGGTACGGCGGGCCGCCGGTGTGAGGGGTTCCCTAGGACAAGGGACGTTAACCCGGTTACCGGAGGCTCTTACCGCCCGGCGAGCCGGCGGCCTTCTTCCAAGCCCAGGGTAGTCTTTTCCGGCGAAGTGATTATGATGCGGAAGCCCTGCTCCAATCGCATCGGCACCTCGCTGGCAGTCGCGCCCGTAGCGCACGGGACCCCGAACTCTTTGCAGGCCTCGAGTATCGTCAGCAGGTTGGCTTGCACGTCTGGATGGCCCGCGTTGCCTTTGTGGCCCATGGCCACCGACATATCTCCCGGGCCGGCCCAGATGGCCCCGATACCCTTTACCTCACGCAGAATGTCCCGGATGTTCCGCACTCCGTGGGGTTCCTCTACAATCCCCATCAGCAGCATATTCCCGTCGGGGTCCAAAGGCCAAAGGTCTGCGGCGTCGTAGTATTCTGCCGGGGTGAGGCCCCAATAGCGGGGAGCGATGCGGTACCACCAGCCGCGTTCGCCCTCGGGTTCGAAATCCGCCGCGCCCGGCACTTGCGGGTAGCGCGCCGCAACCACCGCGGCCTGGGCGTCTTCCACAGTGTTGAGGTGGGGCAGCACCAATCCGTAGACCCCGGTATCCAGCGTCTGCTTGAGCACCCATTGGTTGCGCTCCCTGAAGTTGGGAGGGATGCGAACCAGGGGAACAGGGTCCGCTTGCAAGCCGCCGCCTTCGGAGATTTTCTTCCGGGACAGCAGGTACTGTAGCGAGGTGCGCAGAGTGGTGAAGTCGAAACCCTGATGCTCCATTTCTATGATGACCATGTCGTAGTCCGAATCGGCCACGAAGGCCAGGTCGTCCAGGTTGCCGTTCCAGACCAACCCGGAGCAAAAGACCGGCTTGTCCTGCTCCAGGAGTTCGATCACCTTGCTGTAACGCGCCATGATGCCGCCTCCTGCTAATTCGGACTATCCTGGCTCAGCCTCGGCATGGCCGGTCAAGGCCGCCGGTCACGTCGAACGGGATTATGCGTTGGGCGTGAGCGTTTGTCCACACGCGGGCGTTTGTCCACAGGAGTTGCGCGTCGCCGGGAGTTGCGTTGACTGCCGGCTGAAAATCCCCTACATTCTAATTGCCACTACACGAACGTACCGGGCCCAACCGCGCCCGCCGGCAGGCTCACGCCAGGCCTGAAGGACTGTGACCAAACGACTGTCATGAAAATCCATGAGTTCCAAGCCAAAGAGATATTCGGCCGTTACGGTATCCCCGTGCCGAGAGGCGTCGTGGCTTCTTCGGCCGAGGAGGCGCGCCAAGCCGTGGAGTCCATGGGAGGCCAGGCCGTTTTGAAGGCCCAGATTCACGCCGGCGGCCGTGGAAAGTCGGGAGGCGTGCAGGTGGTCCGATCGGCGGAAGACGCCGAAACCAGGGCCCTGCGGATGCTGGAAACCAACCTGGTCACCAGCCAGACGGGGCCGGAAGGGGCCCCGGTCAACCAGGTATTGGTGGAAGAGTTGGCCGATATCAGCCAAGAGCTTTACCTGGCCCTCACCGTGGACCGGGTGGAACGAGTCCCGGTCATGCTGGCCAGCGCCTCGGGCGGCATGGATATCGAAGGAGTGGCAGCCGCCAACCCCGAGGACATCCATACCGAGCCCATCGACCCTGTGCTGGGCTTCATGCCCTACCAGGCACGGCGGCTGGCGGCCCGGCTGGGGTTGGACCCTTCCCTGACCGGCGCCGCCGCCCAGATACTGAGCGCACTCTATGAAATTTTCATGGACAACGACTGCACCCTGGTGGAGGTCAACCCTCTGATAGTGACCGGGGATGGGCGCCTGGTGGCCTTGGATGCCAAGATCAGCCTGGACGACGACGCTATGTTCCGGCACCCTGACCTCCGGGGGTTGCGCGACGCATCTCAAGAGGACGAGTTGGAGGCTGAGGCGGCCGACCTGGACATTGCTTACGTCAACCTCGACGGCGGCGTGGGATGTCTGGTAAACGGCGCGGGTCTGGCCATGGCCACGCTGGACGCCACCACCGCCGCCGGGGCGGCTCCGGCCAATTTCCTCGACGTGGGCGGCGGGGCCAACGACGAAAAGGTGGCCAGCGCCGTGCGCATCATCCTTTCCGACCCCAAGGTGCGAAGGGTGCTGGTGAACATCTTCGGCGGAATCCTGCGTTGCGATATAGCCGCCCGGGGAATCGTGGGAGCCTACCGGCAAACGGGCTCCACGCTGCCGTTGGTGGTGCGAATGCTGGGCACCAACGTGGAAGAGGGAAAGCAGGTGCTGGCTGATTCCGGCCTTTCGGTAGTGTTCGCCGATACGCTGACCGAAGCGGCCGACGCGATCAAACGCGCCGGATAACCGCAAACACCGTCCAGTCATCCGGCCGGCTATCCATCAATAGAGTTACCATAAAATCGGATATCAGCAATCCGGATACCATCATATAGGGTTACCATCAATCGGGAACTCTTGATCAACCGGAGAGATTCCTCCATGGGTGTACTGGTCAACGAACATTCCAGGGTCGTGGTGCAGGGCATCACCGGGCGCGAGGGCAGCTTTCACGCCCGCGCCTGCATGGCATACGGCACCAACGTCGTGGCCGGAGTCACCCCGGGCCGGGGCGGACAGGCCTTTGAGGACACCGTGCCGGTCTTCGACTCGGTGGAGCAAGCCGTGGCCGAGACAGGCGCCAACCTGTCGCTGATTTTCGTTCCCCCGCCATTCGCTCCCGACGCCATCGTGGAATCCGCCGACGCCGGAGTGCCGCTCATCGCCTGCATCACCGAAGGCATACCGGCGCTGGACATGGTGAAGGTTGCCCGCTATCTGGAGAGGAAGCCGGGGGTGCGGCTCATCGGTCCCAACTGTCCCGGGCTCATCAACCCCGGGGCACGGTGCAAGGTCGGCATCATGCCCGGCGCGATTCACTTGCCCGGCCGCGCCGGCGTAGTGTCCCGCAGCGGCACCCTCACCTACGAGGCAGTCGGCCAGCTCACCGCACTCGGTATCGGGCAGTCCACATGCGTGGGCATCGGGGGAGACCCGATTATCGGGACCAGCTTCGTCGGCGTGCTGAAGCTGTTCCAAGACGACCCGGACACCGACCTGGTGGTGTTCATCGGGGAGATCGGCGGCAGCATGGAGCAGGAGGCCGCGGAATATATCAGGAACGAGTTCACCAAACCCGTCGCCGCCCTCATCGTGGGCGCGTCGGCGCCTCCGGGAAAGCGGATGGGCCATGCCGGCGCAATCGTCACCGGTGAGAGCGCAACCGCCGAGGCCAAGGTTGCGGCCCTGCGTGACGCGGGGGTGACTATCATACCAACTCCGGCCGACATCGGGTCCACTACCCAAGGCTTGATGCGGGCCTACGGACCTTCCGCATAGGGACTCACGGCAAAAGGCATCCCTGCCCGATTTAGAGGAGTATGAAATGCCCTACGCTGTAATCAACGGGATAAACATCCATTACGAAGTCCGTGGGGCTGGACCTCCCCTGCTCATGATGGCTCCGGGCGGTTTCGATTCCACCATAGAAAAGTGGACCAACTCCGGGATCTGGGCCGGAATGAACCCGTTGGAGACTCTCACCAGCCGCTACACCTGCATCGCCTACGACCGCCGGGAGGCCGGTCTGTCGGGCGGCCGTGTGGAGCGGGTATCCTGGGCCACCTACGCCCACGAGGCGAAGGGCCTGTTGGATGCGGCCGGAATACCCCGGGCCTTCGTCTTGGGCGGCTGCATGGGCTGTTCCGCCGCCGCGGCATTCGCCGTCGCCTACCCGGAAGCCACTCTGGGCTTGTTGCTGCACTGGCCGGTGGGCGGAGTGCGCTGGCGCCAGACCGGCTTGGACCGGTTCCAGGCTCACGTGAACTTCGTCAAAGAAAAAGGACTGGCGGCGGTCGTGGACCGGGCCCGGGAAGGAGGCTCGTTCTGGGCGGAACCGCAAGCCGGACCGTGGGCGTCGACCATTGTAGCCGACCCGGCGTTCGCCGAGAGTTTCGCCGCTCAGAACCTGAACCGGTATCTGGCGATGGTTGCCCTCATGGGGCAGGCCCTGTTCGACAGGGACACGGCCACCGGCCCCGAACCCGAGGAGTTGCTGGCCCTCCGGGTGCCATCGGTTATCATCCCCGGCGCCGACGCGGCCCACGCCACGTCGGCGGCCCGCTATCTCCAAGAATGCCTGGAGGGCTCCGTATACCACGACGTACCGGTGGAGGAGCAGACCCCGGAGCGGGTGCGGCAGTGGATTATAGAGTTTTTAGAGTCTCACAGCGAGGTTATAACGGGGTAACGGCCGCACCGCCGCCGTGACGAAGACATGGAATACGAAATCGTAATCGGTCTAGAGGCCCACGTTCAGCTACAAACGCAGAGCAAGATGTTCTGCGCCTGCCGAGCCGACTACCAGGCCGCCCCCGTAAACAGCCGGGTCTGCCCGGTCTGCCTCGGGCTTCCGGGGACCCTGCCGGTCATCAACCGGAAGGCCGTTGAATACACCATAATGACCGGCCTGGCCCTCAACTGCGGCATTCCGGAGTCCACGAAGTTCGACCGCAAAAACTACCCGTATCCAGACCTGATGAAGGGCTACCAGGTCTCCCAGTATGACCTGCCTCTGGCAGTGGACGGGTACCTGGAGTTGACCGGCGGAGACGCCCCACGGAGGATCGGCATCCAGAGAGTCCACCTGGAAGAGGACGTCGCCAAGCTGCAACATCACGGGACGGCGCACGGTGAGTCATACAGCCTGGTAGACGTCAACCGCTCGGGCGTGCCCCTGATGGAGGTGGTGAGCGCACCCGACCTCCGTTCGCCGGAAGAGGCCCGCACTTACCTGACGACTCTCCATTCCCTACTCCAGTACCTGAACGTTTCCACAGGCAACATGCAGGACGGCAGCTTCCGCTGTGACGCCAACATCAGCCTGCGTCCTGTGGGCAGCGAGAAATTCGGTACGCGGACCGAAATAAAGAACATGAACAGCTTCCGGTCGGTGTTCATGGCCCTCAACACCGAAGTCGAGAGGCAGAGCCGGGTCTTGGACGAGGGAGGCCGGGTGGTGCAGGAAACCCGGGGTTGGCTGGAAACCAGGGAAGTGACCGTTTCTCAACGCAGCAAGGAAGAGGCCCACGACTACCGGTACTTCCCGGAACCCGACCTGCCGCCCCTGTTCATAGACAGGGCCTGGGTCGACGACATACGCTCTCGCGTTCCCGAATTGGCGCCCCAGCGGCGGCAGCGTTTCGCCGACGAATTCGCCCTTCCGGAGTACGATGCCCGGCTGTTGACCAGTTCGAAGGCCATGGCTGATTTCTACGAGGCGGCTGCCGGCCGGAGCCGGCCGGAAGGGCCAGCCCGCTGGAAATACTATAAGGACGTGAGTAACTGGATGTTGGGGGACCTGAGCCGGTTGCTCAATTTACAGAATCTGGACATAGCCGAATCGCCTTTGTCCGCCGAACATCTGATAGAGTTGATAGAGTTGGTGGACACCGGGGCGGTCAGCGTAAGCTTGGCCAAAACGGTGCTGGAAGAGGCGTTCCAATCGGGTCACTCTCCGGCCCGAATCGTCGAGGAGAAACAATACACCCAGATAAGCGACTCAGGCGCCATCGAGTCGGCGGTTCGTGAAGTATTGGAGTCCAACCCGAAAGCAGTTGACGACTACCTGGACGGCAAGGAGTCGGCGGCCAGGTATCTGGTGGGGCAAGTGATGAAATCGACCCGCGGCCAAGCCAAGCCCGACCTGGTCAACCAACTGGTGGCCGAATCTCTGGAGGCCCTGAAACAATCGGAAGGCTAAAACCGTAGGGCCGTCCAGAGCGCCTGCAATAGAGGAATGCACTTTTGAACGAATTGATGAACGTCATCCAGATCGTGGTATCAGTGGTCTTGGCGCTGGTCATTCTCTCCCAGGTGAAGGAGGGCGGCGGCGGGTTGTTTGGCTCCGGCCAGTCCACCGTCCGCACGAGGAGGGGCCTGGAGAAGACGCTGTTCCAGATCACCATCGGCTTGGCCGTCATTTTCGTGCTCTTCTCCATCATCAGCGTCAGGGTAGGCTGACCCCAATGGCGGCTGCCGGGAACCTGTCGGAACAGCCCCACAGCCGCATGGACGCCCCGCTACTGGTATTCACCACCGATTTCGGCACGGCAGACCCTTACGCCGGGATCATGCGCGGTGTCGTCCTCGGCATCAACCCGCGAGCCCGCCTCATGGACCTGACCCATCAGATCAGTCCACAGAACGTGGCCCAAGCATCCTTCGTTCTGGGCAACTCGTACCGCTATTTCCCTCCCGAGGCTATTCACGTCGTGGTAGTCGACCCCGGTGTGGGCACGGGGCGGCGGCCGGTCCTGGTCTCCACTCCCCACGGCCGGTTCGTCGGCCCCGACAACGGCGTGTTGAGCCAGGTGCTTTCCGGCCTGATGGACGACGCGCCCAGGGCGCCCGGGGCGCCCGGAACGGCGTCGCTCCCAGCAGAGGTAACCGCTGTTCACCTGACGAACTCCGCTTTCTGGCGCCTGCCGGTGAGCCATACCTTCCACGGCCGCGACATCTTCGCCCCGGTGGCGGCCCACCTCTCCCTGGGGGTACTCCCCAACGAGATGGGCGAGTCCATCGACAGCCTGGCGTGGTTACCGCTCCCCGAGCCGCGGTTGACCAGCGAGGGCGTCGAGGGTGAGATTTTGTTCGGCGACGTTTTTGGCAACCTGACGACTAATATTCGGGGCGATACCCTGGCCGGAGGAGCCCAGGTCTCGGTGAGAGTGAAGGGCGAGACGATACCCGGGTTGAGCCGGACCTTCTTCGACCCTGCGGGGCAGCCGGGAGTGCGCGGGTTAGTAGCCCTCGTCGGCAGCCACGGTTACCTGGAAGTGGCCCTGCCCGGAGGAAGCGCGGCCGAATTGTTGGCCGCCGGGCCGGGAGCGCGGGTCGTGGTGACTTTACGGGTCCATACTCAACCCGGTCTGCCAAATGCCGGTACGACAAACGGATGATATAATCGGCCCATGACCACAGCCTTTCCTCAAGCTGATCCCGAGTCCTTGGTGGCTCGCATAATCACCGAGCTCCAAGCTAACCCCGAAGCTCAGACTCTATTGCTCCGGGCGTTGCTCACCCAGGAGTTCTTGGGTATGCCGGTACGCCTGGAGCGAATAGAAGGCGACATCGCATCAATCAACGTCCACACGGGGCGGTTGGAAACCGATGTCGCAGCAATCAAAGGCGACATCGCAGCACTCAACGTCCGCACGGGGCGGTTGGAAACCGACGTCGCAGCACTCAAAGGCGACATGCTGGAAGTAAAGCTCCACCGCCGGATTAGACCGCTTCTCAGCCAGCGGCTTGGCCTGCGCCAGCCGCGGATGATGCATAGCCCAGTCCAAGACACTAGCCTGGAGCTTTTGGACGCGGTTCAAAATGCCCTCGACGACAGCAAAATCACCGACGCCCAGGAAACTCGGATCAGCGAGACGGACATGATTCTTCACGCCCAGCGCAAGTCTGACCGGGCCGAAGTCTGGGTGGCCGTCGAAGTGTCCAACGACATCGGCCAGCACGACATCGAACGGGCCGAACAATCCGCCGCGGCCCTGAGAGCCGTATTCCCGGAGGTTATCCTGGCGGCCGTCGCTGGGTATCGCCTCCATCCTCTAGACCAGGAACGGGCCGATAGAGCCGATGTCCATACCCTTCTGGTAGAGGAGACCGGCTAGAGATATGCTTGGGGTTCATGCTACTATTGGGGAAACTTGACTCCGGACCCCCCCCGCGCACGCGAGTCCGGTCTTGGAGGGTAAATGGAACTCGATAAAAACACATTGCTGAAGCTGTACCGGACCATGACGACAATCCGCCAGTTCGAGGAGCGGGGCATACCGGAAACCGGGCAACGGGGGATGTCGGCCTCCGTCCACTCCTCCGCCGGACAGGAGGCGGTGCCCACTGGAATCTGCGCCAACCTGACCGACGACGACTACATCGGCAGCACCCACCGCGGTCACGGCCACTGCATCGCCAAGGGTGTGGAGCCGAGGGGAATGATGGCCGAGCTGTTCGGCAAGGTCACCGGTCCCAACAAGGGCAAGGGCGGCTCAATGCACATCGCCGACATGAGCAAGGGCATGCTGGGCACCAACGGCATCGTGGCCGGCAGTGTTCCCCTGGCTGTGGGGGCGGCCCTCACTTCCAAACTGCGCAACCTGGGGAGGGTAGCGGTTGCCTTTTTCGGTGACGGCGGCGCCAACCAGGGCGTGCTGCACGAGTGCATGAACTTGGCCTCGGTCTGGAAGCTCCCGGTTATTTTCTGCTGCGAAAACAACGGCTACGCCGAGTCCACTCCCGTCGAATACGCCCTATCGGTGTCCAACGTGGCCGACCGGGCCCCCGGTTATAACATGCCCGGTGTCCACGTGGACGGCATGGATGTCTTCGCAGTTTATGACGCCGCCTACCAGGCAGTCGCGCGGGCGCGGGCCGGTGACGGACCGACCCTGTTGGAATGCCGGACCTACCGCTACTACGGCCACACAGTTTTCGACAATCCCCTCTCCTACAGGACCCGTGAGGAAGAGGAGCACTGGCGCGGCCGCGACCCCTTGAAGCTGTTCCGGGAGACGGTCATCCCCCAAGGAGAGATCGCTGGCGATGAGCTCGACGCCATCGACCAGGAGATCGGCGAGTTGATGGAAGAGGCGGTGAAATTCGCCGACGAGAGTGCCCTGCCTGAGCCGTCCGAACTCTACGATGACGTTTACGTTAACTACCCCATTGACATGATGAAACGAGGCGTCAACATGCCTGCTTAGGCATGGCCTCCCACCCACCCGGCAAATCCCGGCCATGAGGAGCAACGGATGACGACCACAACCGCAACCAGAGAGATACAGTACCGTGAAGCGATCAACGAAGCGATCCGCCAGGAAATGGAGCGGGACGAGACCGTCATCATCATGGGCGAAGAGATCGCCGGCGGGGCGGGCCGGGAACACTTGGGTATCGTCGACGCTTGGGGCGGCCCATTCCGCACAACCGTTGGTCTGATCCAACAGTTCGGCAATCAGCGGGTGCTGGACACCCCGCTTTCGGAAGCCGCTTTTGTCGGCGCCGCCATAGGCGCGGCCTCCACCGGAATGCGCACCATCGCCGAGCTGATGTTCGTGGACTTCATCGGCGTCTGTATGGACCAGATGCTGAACAACGCTGCCAAGATGCGCTACATGTTCGGCGGCCAGGTCAAAATCCCGTTTGTTATGTTGACGAGGATCGGCGCCGGGTTCGGCAGCGCCGCCCAACACTCCGAGTCATACTATTCCATCTTCAGCCACATCCCGGGCCTGAAGGGCGTCATTCCGTCGGACGCCTACACCGCCAAGGGACTGCTCACCGCGGCGATCAGGGATGACGACCCGGTGGTGTTCTTCGAGCACAAGGGCCTCTACACCACGACCGCCGCCGTCCCGGAAGAGCCATATGAGTTCCCCATTGGAAAGGCGCGAACTGTGCGTCAGGGCACCGACGTAACACTCGTTGGACTTTCCAGAATGACCTGGGTCTGTACCGCCGCCGCCGAGGAATTGGCCAAGGAAGGAATCAACGCCGAGGTGGTGGACCTGCTCAGTATCTCCCCGATTGACTACGACCACGTCCTGGAGTCGGTGCGGAAAACCCACCGGCTGGTCGTGGTGGACGAAGACACTCCCGTGTGCAGCATGGCCTCTGAGATCTGCTCGCGTGTGGCCGAGGAAGGCTTCGACTACCTGGATGCTCCGCCGTCGCGGGTAACCTCACCCCATACCCCCGTACCTTACAGCCGAACCCTGGAAAACATATACCTGCCCAATGAAGCCCGGGTAATCGCCACGGTGAAGAAGCTCTTCGCCTAAACGTCCGCGGGCCAGTAAGACCAGGCCAGACGACCACCGGCTCCGGTAGACCGTATTACCGTGCCGGTGGTTTATTTTTTGGGAGGATAGCGGCGAGCCTTCGTCGGAGGGTGGATTTCCGACACCTGGAGCAGCAGCTATAACGGCGTGTTCGGCCCTGTTGCTGGCAATGTCCGTCGCCGCCGTGCTAGTACTCAGTCAACTTCGTTTTAGCAATTGTTTAAGAAAACGGACAATTGGGCTATCCTGCTTTGTGGGAAGTGTTGTTGGCGGGGGTGGCAGTGATGGTCAGGGACAAGTACGCTGTGCGGCTGG
>DAOUHF010000061.1:0-1674 GCA_034428795.1 Dehalococcoidia bacterium | reverse complement strand
TTTCCAACCTGGATCTGCCAGGAGACTCGACAATTCCGGCAAAGCCCTTGTTTCTATACTTCGGGAGGGCAATGAAAGGTTCACAATATCGGGGGACGTGGCCGGTCGGGGCAATTGCGCTGGTTGCCTTGTTGCTGCTGGCGTGTGGCGGAGCCGCTGCGCCCGAATCGGCCATAGCTCCCGAAGTTGCCGCCCCGGCGGCGCAGACCACCGCGTCGGTAGTCCCTCAAGCCTCGGCCAACCCGTCCCCGAAGGCCGCTCACCGGCCCGCCGGAGTAACCTCGGCGCGCGATTCCATTACCCTGGTTATGCCGGAAGAGCCGGTAAATGTTAATTCCCTCTACCGCATTGGCTCTACCCTCAACGCCACGGTCACCCGCGGCAACCTGCAAGACCCCCTGACCTGGCAATCGGGCGACGACCTGCGGATTGTCCCCACCGGCGCCACCGAAAGTTGGGAGCAAATTGACGCCGATACCTGGCGGTTCCAACTGCGCCGAGGGGTCAAGTTCCACAACGGCGAGGACTGGAACGCCGACAACTCCCTGCCCAGCTTTACCGTCCAGGGCGGTATTGCCTCCGAAGGCGCCGGTTTCAACTACACCGGCCCCTTTGAAGCGGTCAAGGTGGACGATTACACGGTGGACCTGAACTGCGCCGCTCCCTGCCCCATATTCCCCAACACAGCCTTTTCCCTCAACTTTGAGGCTCCGGGTTGGCTGGCCGGCGCCACTGCGGATGATTTGGCGCGCCGGAGCGTCGGGTTCGGCCCTTACCGGCAGGTGGAATGGAAGCCGGGCGTGTCGATAACCCAGACGGCTTACGAGGACTACGTTCCCGCGGGCGACCACTTTGAGTTCCAGAGGCCCTTTATCCCGAACGTTACCTGGATCTGGCGCCCGGAGCCGGCGGCTATCGGCGCCTTGGTGAGAACCGGCGAGGCCGACATCGGCTGGGACATCGGCGCGAACGCGGTTGGCCTCTTCCCGCCCGAAATGATCCGGGCCGGCTCTGCGGCGGAGACCTATTCGCTCAGCATCAATACCATCTGGCACCCGGAGTTGAAGAAGAAAGCGGTACGTCAGGCGATGGTGCACGCGGTAAACTGCCAGGAAATGGTAGAGTTTCTCTATAACGGACTAACCACCTGCCGCGGCAACGTCATCTGGCCCGGCGTCAATGGCGCTACCGAAGCCAACACTGCCCCCTATGAGTATGACCCCAATAAGTCCAGGCGCCTCTTGGCTGACGCCGGGTACAATCCGGAGAACACGATAACCATCACCACCCAATTCGCCCGAGTAGCCAAACAGGTGCAAATCTCCGAGTTCATCCAGGCTTATTTGACCGACGTGGGGATGAATGTGGATTACCGGGTGGCGCCGCCTTCCGTATGGAGTTCCATGTCTCGCTGCGGCATCGGCCAGGCAGTACGGGAAGTCATCGCCGCCTCCGGTCGAGACCCGGACCAGGCGACACCCACTTCCGGGGATCTGCGGGCGGCGCTGGATAAGGGCGTGTCGGACTGCGCCTCCTATGACATTTTGGGCCGCCAGCCCTCAAACGTGACTCTGGACTTTGGCCGTCACTTGCAATACTACATGAACTGCGCCAGCGTCCGGTCGATGGTCTGCGATCTCACCCAGGGCGGAATCCAGGGCCGGATTTACGACG
>DAOUHF010000060.1:0-2107 GCA_034428795.1 Dehalococcoidia bacterium | reverse complement strand
GGCCCGGTCGGATTCAGGGCCGGGCGTGTTGCCGAAGAGGTGGGGCATCCCAGGGAACCATTCCAGCTCTACGTGGCCTCCGGCGGCCCGGTACGCGGCCTCGAACTTTTGGGGAATGAACAGGGGGATGTTGGAGTCATTGGTGCCTTGGATGATTATCGCCGGAGGCAGCTCCACCGCCTCTCCCCGATCCAGGGCCTCCTGCGGGTTTCCCTCGTGGAGGCTGGCGTGTTCCGGAAAGTAGTCTTCCGTCGGGCCGATGAACCTCTCTTCACCAATTTCGATGGCCCAGATGTAGCGCGCGTGGGGATCCAGGACGGGCCAGCAGCACAGCATATATCGTAGTGAAGCGTCCACGTCTTCTCCTTCGGGGAGCGGAATCGCCGCATAGCGGGGGGCCTTGGGGCGCATCCCGTTCAGTGCTACAGTATGGCCACCGCTGGAGCAGCCCATCGCGCCCACCGATGCCGGGTCGATGTTGAGCTGTCCGGCATGGGCCTTCATCCAGCGGGTAGCATAATTAGTGTCGACGATCTGGGCTGGGTAGGGGTGTTGCGGGGCCAGCCTGAAGTCCACGGCGACAACCACAATGCCGCTGGCCGCCAGCGCCGAGTTCATGTGATTGTCGCTGGAACGATCGCCCAGGAACCATCTGCCGCCGTGAACATCCAGCAGACCAGGGAAGGGCCCTTCGCCTTGGGGCTGGTAGATGGTGGCCTCCAGGCTGCCGGTCGGGTGTTCCAAGTAGACCCGATCGGTAGTTTTGACGTCGAACAGGGCTGCCGGGTTGTATCCAACGCTGGGCATGGTCTCTCCATCGCAACTTGCGGGCGCCGATTTACAGACGGCGTATCAGTCCCCCGCCAGGGTAAGGAATTGCTACATATTGGGCCAACTGGTGGCAAAGGCTGTTGTCCAGAATTCTAACATCGATTCCGGCCGGTTTTTGAGCGGCATATAAAACGGAACGCTGCCGAATGCCATACCCCAATTGACACCCGTGCGGCGCACGGCGAAAATCCCAACAACACCCATTGGAGAGCAAATTTTGCCTGAAAGCGCGGACGTAGTTGTCATTGGCGCCGGTGTGGTCGGTTGCTCGGTCGCCTGGTACCTGGCCCGGGAAGGCATCAAGGTGACCCTCCTGGAGCGGGAAGCCATCGGCAGCGGGGCCTCCGCTCACGCCACTGGCTCCCTCAGCTTGCTGGGCGCCGAGTTCTCCCCCGGCGCGTCCTTCGAGCTTGCCCGGGCCTCCTACGCCGAGTTCCCGCAGATCGTCCCTGAACTTGAAGCCGCCACGGGCATGGACCTGCTCTACCAGCGTCGTCCCTCTCTACGTTTGGCTCTGGACGACGAGGAGGCCGATCTGATCAAAAACCTGATGGCCTGGCAGCAACCTCACGTCAAGATGCACTGGATTGACGCCCGGGAAGTCCGCTCTATCGAACCCCGCCTTTCCCCTTCCATCATTGGCGCCGTGTATGAGGACGAGTCCGCCCAGTTGGACAGCTACCGCCTCAACCTAGCCTTGGCCCGGGGCGCCGAACTCAAGGGCGCCAACATCCTCTACCGGGAAGTAACCGGGCTTGTCACCAGTGGCTCCACGATTTCCGGCGTCAAGACCGCCTCCGGGGACATACCCTGCGGCACGGTGGTGGTGGCCGCCGGCACCTGGAGCCGGGCCTTCACTCCCTGGCTGGGCTTTCCCGTTCCCGTCCGGCCCATGAAGGGAGAGCGCCTTTTGCTCAACTACCCCGGCGAACCCCTTCCGGTGCTGATCAGCTCTCCCAAGCGCGGTCACATGATCAGCCGCACCGACGGTTTCACCAGCGTCGGCAGCACCGGCGGACGCGACTATGACCAGAAGGAACTCTTCTGGGGCGAGGAGTTTGACCGCCAGCCCACCGAGGCTGCCCGGTTGGAACTGCTACGGCGGGCCATCGATGTCTTTCCCGACCTGGAGCGTGCCGAGTTGGTCCAGCAGCTTGCCGGTTCCCGCCCACTGAGTCCCGACAGCAAACCCATCATCGGCCCGGTCCCCGGGTGGGAAGGAGTCCTCCTGGCTACCGGCCACACCACCAAGGGCATCCACTTGGGTCCCATCACT
>DAOUHF010000059.1:0-3142 GCA_034428795.1 Dehalococcoidia bacterium | reverse complement strand
GAACGGGTTGCCGTACAGCTCGACGTCCTCATCGATGAGGACGAGGGTCCACTCCAGGCCCATGCGGTCGACGACGGGCAGGTACTCGCGGGCGTAGCGGCGGCAGATGCGCCAGGCCAGCCAGTAGCGCAGCTTGATTATCAGCGTCATCGGTACCCTTGGTAGGTTACGAGCTGGCCCGGTGGGCAATTCCACCAGGCGACCGGTGGGGCAGGGGTCATTGTCGTCGTTCGAGTGATTCTCGGAGACGGCGAACGTGGCCGCAGCGTCGGCGGGATGGGGTTCTACGGAGGCGCGGACGACGGCGTGCGGGACGCTCACGTCATAGCTGTACGTGGTGGGCGAGAAGTGGGGCTCACTGACTTGGGGGTGGTGCCGCCGATGGTTACCCAGCTCAACGTGGCGTCGGAACGCGGAACCGGTGTCGGAACCGGTGGCGGTGGCCGGTAGTCCCTGTCCAAGTCGACGTCGATGCTGTCCCCTCCCTCGGTAGTGAGGGTGAGGAACATGCTCGGCGTGGTCGTAAGCTATCCCCACAAACCTGCTGTCGGTCTGCAGGTCGGTCAGGTCCAGGGCGAAGGTGGCGGTGCCTTCGGACAGAGTCGCCGAGGTCACGGAGTTGTCCGGAGCGTTGACGAGATTGACGCAGTCGATGGGATCGTTGTTGTCTGCCTGATCCCAATCGGCCACGCCCGCGCTGACCCGGGCGTCCTCCGCCGTTTGGTCGAGTCCCCCGATCCCTCCGGTCCGCAGCGGGGACAGGTCCAGGTCGAATGCGGTGTTGGGCTTGTTGAAGGTCACCGTCGTAACAGAGAGTGTCGCAGACGTTACCGAGTTGTCGGGAGTGTTGACCGGCTTGACTGAGTCGATGGGGTCGGCGTTGCCCGACTGGGCCCAACCAGCCGCCGTTCGTGATGCGGGCGTCGATGGAGGCCTGGTCAGGGCACGCTGCGAACGTGGTGACGGCATCGGGATCAGTATCGGTCTGGGACACGACAGTGAGCGTGTTACCCGACGCTGCGGCGGATTTGCAGTAGTCGCCCAGCAGGGCGGTAGTATCGATGACGGCTCCGTCGACGGCGGGGATGTAGCACGCCGAACGTTCTTGTTCGGGGACATCAACTTGGGCATACCATCGGTCGGAGTAAATCAGCATGATGCCAAGCGCGTTCAGGCCCAGCATCAGGGGCCCACCCCAGTATTGCTTCAGACGTAGTGATTTCTTCATGATCTCAGGCTCCCTTCTCCGCCCAGCAGCTGGGCGCGCCCAGGATGGCGGGACACGCAGAGTTTGTCGTAAGTTCCGTCCACGTTCAGGGCGACCTCGGGCTAATCGACACCGGGGACAAAGACGCCGCGCGTTGAAGGACGTGCCGGTCTGACGTATGTCGGTGAGTCCGTTTGGGATCAGGTCGGCCCTGACAGTGAAGGCGATGTGGTTGTCATCCTCGGCGTCGGGTATGTCGATGTGGCCGGCGACGGTGCTGAAGGTCCCGCCCTGCAGTTTGCTAACGTCAAATCGGTCGTCCGGCCCGGCGGCGGCGTAGAGCTCGGCGTTCGGCGCCCTGGTTGGTGGCGGCGGCGCGCTGCCTTCGAGCCAGTCGGTGAAGGGCTGTTCGGGGAGTGCCTTGATCACCACGGCCACTGGACGCTGCCAGCGCAACCGCAGCCCGTTGCAGTCGCTGAGAGGAAATACCTCCAACGTGGAGCACCGCGGCGCGGGGGTTGGCGTCGATGTCGTCGCTACTCACCACGATGCGGCCGCTGACGTCGGGCAGGGGTAGGCGAGCGAGGTCGGCGTGGCTGCCGTAGCCACTGTCGGGGCCGGTGCGGACACTGAGGTAAGCGGACCGGAATGGATCCAGTATCGGTCCAACAGCGCGCCGTCCTGGTCGTAGATGCCGCTTGCCACGTTCATGTGGACATCTTGATAAAGCCCGGCGATGACGTACCCGCGGTCCTCGCGCATCATCTGGGGATGCAGGAACGAGCCTGTATCCTCGCCGCCCAGCCGGATGACGCCGGTGTCCGATCGTTCACGGGAATGCCTCAGTTCTTGCGCAGCAGGGCCGGAGACGGCCGCCAAAGGGTTAAAAGGTATTGGGTCCACCGGAAGCACCAACCAGTCTCAGAATCCGTGTGTCGTCACTGAGCGGAGTACCGGTTGAGCCACACCTACCGTCCAGGAAATACTATGAATCAGGTCAGTTCATCGCACTCGCCGCCGCGGGCGATACGCCAGCGGGTGGCCCCGGAGATGCGCTTGAGGACGTGGTTCTTCACGATACCGTCGGTCAGGCCGTACATGGGCGGCCGGTGACGGCAGGGAAACCTGCCCGAGATCTCCTTGGGCTGAGGCACAGCAGGTGGGAGCCAAGGTTTTCTTCGTCGACGAGGCCAACTTCCGGGCGGATGCTGACCCAGTATCGGGGTACGGGGCATACTCTGCGGGGCAAATGGGTGCTCAAGGGTAAGTCAGCCTTGGCGGACCCGACGAGCGCAAGCTGGGCCGAAAAGGCCAGCTATCATTCGGCGGTGTGTCTGGAAACCGGCTAGGTGGAATGGAAGGAACTGGGGGCAATAGCAAATCTGCCAGCTCCGCCTCTTTCCTGCAGCAATTGCGAGAGCAGCACGCTGGTCCATTGATCGTGATTTGGGACATTTCCCCGGCGCATCGCGGAGACACCCTGCGGGGTTACCTGGCGATTCCCGGGATGCGCTTGCGCTTGGTGAACCCCGTATCAAGTACAGGGCAAGCTCTGTGCTTGGGCGCCAAAGCCTTGGTGCAGGAAAAGGTGAGCGAGCTCTTTACCCAGTTGTCCAGCCGGCGGGATGAGTGAAACGGCGATGTCGCACCGTGCTCCGGGAGCGTGTGGTAGAACTCCGGCGCTCCACCCAAGCCAATTCTCAGCGCCCCAAAAATGTAGATATCACCTTGGCCTCAGTTTAGCGTCGGCCGACCTTTTTGCGGAGCACCGGTTCCGCATCGTCTTGTGTCCACGTCGCCTCGTCGCGCTGAATCCATGGTCCCGAGGTGTCGGCTGGCATCTGACCGTTGGTCTTGTGGTGTCGTGGCAACGTGGAGACGAAGATCCGCGTGTTCGTGCGGCCGCAGCGCTGCGGACTTGGATGCCGATGTAAC
>DAOUHF010000058.1:0-2268 GCA_034428795.1 Dehalococcoidia bacterium | reverse complement strand
CAGGCGGTCCCGGTCCCGAGCCGAACGGGAACTGTGGTATGACGCCCCATCGCATTCGATGCCGATGAGGTAGCGGCCAGGACTCTGTGGATCTACGATTCCGATGTCGATGAATTGTTCGGCGGAGGCCAATCCCTGGTGGACTTCGTACCCACGCTCCTCCAGCCGCCTCGCCACCGCTCGCTGGAAAGGCGACTCCACGGCGAAATCGCCTTCGTAAGGAACGTTCCCGGGCAACACGCCCGTTTCGGCATAGGCCAGAAACGTCTTCAGGGCACGCACGCCGAAAGCCCTGGAGCGGTCAAGGTCGATGTCGTCGGCGCGCAGGTTGGTGAACACATGACACTGCTGTTTAGCCCGGGTAATCAGGACGTTCAGACGGCGCTCCCCGCCGTCGCGGTTGATGGGACCGAAATTCATGCCAACCCGTCCGGTTATGTCGCGCCCGTAACCCACGCTGATGAAGATGACGTCGCGCTCGTCTCCCTGCACATTCTCCAAATTCTTGACGAAGAATGGCTCTTCAGGATGGGACGCGAAAAATTCCTCGCAAGAGTCGTCCTGCCGCCGGATCAGTTCCAAGCGGTCCTGAATAGCTTGGGACTGGCCTATGCTGAAGGCCGCCACGCCCAAGGACAGGTCCGGTGTCCGGGCCGCGTGCTGCATAACCGCATGCGCGACGGCTTCGGCTTCCTGCTGGTTGGTGGCGCTCCTGCCGCGGTCGAATGCGGTATCGGGCAGATGATGAAAGCGCAACCCAGAGGCTTCCCGCCCGGCGTCCGGACTGGGAAAGACCACCAGGCGGTTATCATAGAATTCACGGTTGGACACGGCGATGAGAGACTCATGCCGGCTGCGGTAATGCCATCGCAATTGCCGCGACGGTGCGCCCCGGGCGCTGAACAACCCCAGAATGCTTTCGATGTCGGAGGTTATGCTCTCATCTGCATCGACTGAGTCCTCGCCGGATTGGGCGACGCGGTCGAAGAAGCTGGTGGGCGGGAGCTGCCTGCTGTCTCCTACCACCACGGTCTTCTGCGCCCGCATCAGGGCGCCCAGGGCGTCTACCGGCCGCACCTGGCTGGCTTCGTCGAACACCACCAGGTCGAAGTTCACGCTCCCTGGAGCCAGATAGTTTGCGATGGACAGGGGGCTCATCATGAATATGGGTTTTAATTCCTGGATAACTCCCCCAGCTTCCAGCAGCAGTTGCCGGATGGGCCTATGGCGGTTTCTTTTCTGGATTTCGCGCTGCAAAACCCGCAGCTGCTCCAGCTGTCGCCGAATCAACGCATTTTCGGAGTCCACCTCCTCATCGGGGCGAAGTCGCGGCAGCCGGTCTGGCAGTTCGTTCACCCGAGAAGGACCGCTCCGGTGGGCTTCCGAGACGCGGCCGCGGTTGTGTACCAGTGATTGCCGGTCAAGGGACCGGAACCGTTCGATGCGGCCCTCGTGGACCCGGCCGTCAAATTCCAGCAGCGCGGTCCTTTGGCCCAAGGCGGATTCTGCGATGCTCTCGTACCAGGCCCGCTCAAACCACGCGGTCAGCGATTCCGCTGCGCCGGGTAAATCCTGGGCCGCGACCGCCACCGGACGCAGCCGTTCTGCCACAGCCGCGTCCCCACTGGCGTTGAACCCGATGATGCCTTGAATTTCCGATAGGTTTGCGGCCCAGTCGCTCAAAATGGCCCGCTGCCCGGCGAAGGGCAACGCGGTCAGTCCGACGGGAGAGCCGAAGCGCAACCGGTTATCCATGTCCAGGGCCAATTCCAACGCGCGTACATTGGCCGGGTGGCTGTCCAGAGCCTGGCCCAGGGCGCCAATACCGGCTTCCAGATTCCGGTCAAGACATTGGACGGTTCCCGCCCGCCGCTGCATTTCCCGCAGAAGGGAGGTAACTCCGGGGGAGACGCGCGCCTCTCGGGCACCGGCCAGCAGGTCCTGCCACCATCGGACGGCGGAGGCTATGGCGTCCCATTCGGTGTCCTGTCCCTCCCAGCGTTGGCCCAAGGCCATCACAGCGTCAGAGTAGTGGCCGTTGATTCTCGCCACGATTTCATCCGGGCGCAGTCGCCCCATCCATTCCGGGCATGGGTTGTCGCTAAACCGCGAATGCGTCCCGGTTTCTGCGACCGGGCGTCCGGCCCAATCGCCGAGCATCTGCCGCTGTCGAGCAAAGGGCAGGCCAGCCAGTCCACCGGGGGTGCTGAACAGGATGCGACTGTCTGTGTCCAACACCCTTTGCAATTCGGTGGCGCAATCCCTGTA
>DAOUHF010000057.1:0-3617 GCA_034428795.1 Dehalococcoidia bacterium | reverse complement strand
CAACGCGGCCCGATACGAGGCGGTCAGCAGCGGCCCCAAGCATCTGGCTTGCTACGAGTTGGAAAGTCCGGCGGTTATTGAAACCGACGCCTTCAAAAATCGCCAGCCTACAGAAAGGAGCCTCCGCGCCGGACCCCGGGGCGTCGGCGCCAACCGCATCAGCAACGTTTATGAAATGATTTACCCCACCGAACTAACCGATGAAATCGCCAACTCAGACATGGCCCCGGCGCTGCAAATCGGCCGAATGAGCATAACCCCCGAGCATGAATCCGAATGGAACAAGTGGTACAGCGGCGTCTACGTGCCAAACTACGAAAAAGTGCCTGGGTGCATTCGCGGCCGCCGCTGGAAGGTCGTGCGAGGGGAGCCTCAATATGCCGTGGTGTACGAGTTCGAAAATGAGAACGTGGCCTCGACGGAAAAGTGGCTAGAGCAGCGAGACATCGATTCGGAAAACCCCAGAATGCGGCAATTGATGACCCACGCCCCCGGTTCCCCCGGAATCTGGAAAAAGACCTTCAAATTGTAAGACCCTCCAAATGCGATACTGTAACTCATTACTAGACGTCAAGGATAGTTTAGGAGGACCTGTAGAAAAGCTGGGTGCTGAGATAGCAGAGTAGGGTTGGCGATCCCTTCGAGGACCTGTTGGCCGATACCAGGTAGCTGATGGTCATCGAGGGGAGCGATTATCGAGATCGGCTGTCGCCCGAGTCGAAGCCGATTGGACAACCGCCCCGGGGTTATGTTGTTCTAAGGTTATTTTCGAATCCAAGATTGACTGACTACTAGGGCCTGCCCCAGTCCTCGGCTGGCGCCGGTAACGATTGCGACCATTCCGTCCATCTGACCCATGGTCCCCATGCCTACATGAATTGGGCCTTGACCCACCCTTCGTTGAAGGGGGTCCAGAAGTGGGACGTTAGCTTCAGGTGTTTGAACATCCAGACGCCGTTTACCCTGACGTACTCTTCGTCGTACCTTGCCGATCCCCATACCGCCCGGTCGCCGTCTGCGTAGGTGCACGCTTGGAACAGGTACCAGATGCCGGTGGCAGCGTCCCCATTAACCTCGATGATGGGGTTCATCACCATGTGAATGGCGAAGGGCAGCCTCTTCGAAGCGTTGACGAAGAAGTTGCGGATTCCATCCCGTCCTTCAGCTTTGCCCCGAATGCCGCCGTCCCAAATCGCGTCTTCGACAAACAGGCTGGCGATCTTGTCGGCGTCATAATTGTCGTCGCAGTAGTTGCAGTAACGGGCCTTGAGACGCTTGATCTCCTCTACATCTTCCAGGGCCCGAAGCCTGCGTTCGATGTCCTCCAAACTCACCATCTGCTTTCCTCCGAAAGGGTACGCTGACCTTGATGGCTCAGGCGGCCAGGCCGCCGTCCATTTCCATACATTCACCCACGATAAATTCAGCCGCCACTGGGATGCACTGACCTCGTACCGTTTCATCCTCGCCCCCCTCCCCGCACGATTGACCCAGAGTAACACTCTACTTCCCTGGTCTAAATTGTTGCCTCGCTTCTGCTTTTTGTTGCCCCCCAATTGTCGATTTGTCCTGTTAGTCCAACCGTTTTGAATTAATGGTCTTGGGAATTCGCAACCAGAAGGGAGAGGAGTATGGCCGGGCAATCAGGTCAACCAAAACTGGTCCTCGTTTACTGGGCCGGGTAATTGTCCAGCCACCACCGGGCGATGTCGATGCGCCGGGGCAGCCAAACACCGGGCTTGCCCTTCACATATTCCAGGAACCGGCGCAGCGCCGCAGCCCGGGCCGGCTTGCCGACGATGCGGCAATGGAGTCCCACCGACATCATCTTGGGGTGGGTCGCTCCCTCCCGGTAGAGAGTGTCGAAACAGTTGCGCGCCGACTCGAAGAAGTCGTTGGGCGTGGACAACTGGCCGCGCCAGAACCCGTAGTCGTTGACCTCCAACGAGTAGGGCACCACCAGCCATGGGTTCCCATGGACCTCAGTGTAATAGGGCAGGTCGTCGTTGTAGGCGTTGCAGTCGTAGACGAACCCGCCTTCCGCCACCACCAGTTCCCGGGTGTTCACGCTGGGTCCGCAACGCGCGTACCACCCCAGCGGCCGCTGCCCGGTGGTGCGGGTGATGGAGGCCACGGCCTCATGGATGGCCTGCCGTTCAGCCTCCCGGTCCATCTTGTAGTATTCTTCCCATCGGTTGCCGTGACCCATTACCTCGTGCCCCCGGCGGACGACCTCCGGCCCCACTTCCGGGTTGCGCTCCAGTGCCAGGGCGCAGGCGAAGAAGGTCGAGTTGACGTCATACTCGTCCAGCAGGTCCAGGATGCGCCAGACTCCTACCCGGCTCCCATACTCGAAGAAAGACTCGTTTGCCAGGTCCCTCACTCCCCTGGCTACCGGCGACGGCGACTCGCCAACCGTCTCGCCGTGAGGATCCCCATCCAGGATGGAATTTTCCGACCCCTCCTCGTAGTTGACGACAAACGATACGGCAATCCGGGCGCCATTGGGCCATTCCACCACCGGCGAATTGGGGCCGTAGCCGATCAGGTCGCGTCCTGCCATAAGATGGCTCCTCCTTTGCATCCGCCAGGCGCCCCTGCAAGAGGGCCGGTCAGCCGCCCCGCCAGGGGTTGATTCCGGTGGTCTTCATCCGAAGCCGGTAGACCGAGCTGCGGGCGGTGAAGTACATGGTACGGCAGTCGGCGTCGCCCCATGCGCAGTTGGCCGGAATCTCGGGCAGCCGGATTATCCCAACCAGGGAACCGTCCGGCTCGAAGACCCAAACTCCCCCCGCGCCGGTGCAGTACACCCGCCCGTCGGTATCAACCTTCATCCCATCCGGGACGCCGTCCTCCGCCGAGTGCATGTTGGCGAACAGGCGACTGTTGCTCACCGAGCCGTCCGGGGCCACGTCGTAGGCCCGGATGTACTGGTGGGTACAAACCTCGCCCCGTTCCTTCTCCGCCGCACATTCGTTGTCGCGGCGGGTGTTGTCGGCGTACAGAATGGATTCGTCGGGAGAGAAGGCCAAGCCGTTGGGCGATTCCAGGTCGGTGACCACGGCGGTCACTGTGCCGTCGGGAGCGATGCGCTGGATGCCGTGGAAGTCGATTTCCCGCTCTTCCGGGGGCAGGCGGCCGCCGGGGCTGGTGAAGTATATGCTGCCGTCGGAGCGGCACACCACATCGTTGGGCCGGTGTATCCGCTTGCCCTCCCAGCGGTCGGCGATTACGGTGATAGAGCCGTCGGGTTCCCAACGGGTCATCTGCCGGTTGTCCCCTTCGCACATTATCAGCCTGCCCTCAAGGTCGAAGGTCAGGCCGTTGGCGGCCCCGCTGTTTTCCCGTATGACCTCGGGTTCGCCGCCGGGCGTCAGGCGATAGATGACGTTGATGCGGTTGTTCACGAATAACAAGTAGCCTTCAGGGTGCCACAGGGGCCCTTCGGTAAACTCGAACCCGGTGGCCAGCCGCTCCGCCTCGGAGGATTCTACGATTTGGTCCAAATTATCGGGCATGGTAGCCTCCTGAAACTGGTTTGTCGGGATGGCGTTGCTCCACCGATGGACTGATGACCGTCTCCCTCAGCCTTTCGGAGATTTGGCGGATGCCGTTTT
>DAOUHF010000056.1:0-2531 GCA_034428795.1 Dehalococcoidia bacterium | reverse complement strand
GAAACCCAGCCATAAACGGCCAGACCATAAACCAGAAACGGGGAGGGACGATGAACAAGACCGACGACCAGGTGGCGCTCGAGGCGCGGCTACTCTTGCTCCGGATGGACAAGAAGGCCAGCTCAGGGGGCTACACACAGGATGCACTACGGAGCGCATGGCACTCGGCCGTCAGGGGCAAGCGCAAGGGCAAAGGCGCGGCCTCGGAGACCCTGACCCGGGAGGAGTAACCCCGGAACCAGGCGAAACCGCCACCACCAAGGGCAGACAGTGTAGAACGGACAGTAAGGCCGCTGGGCGGCAAGAGAGGAGGAGCCAAGAATGGTAACAACTGCACCGCATCCGGACCCCAGACCCGACCAGGAAGACCAGCCCGACCAGCAAGAGACCGCCCGTGCGCCCAAGCGGGGAGACTGGTCCACTTGGCGTGGCGCAAGCGTCGCCATCATCGTACTGAGCACGCTGGCCCTGCACCCGGATGCCCCCGGCGGGTTGCCCGGCGGACGGACGGTGCTTTACCCCCGCTCTTACGGTCAGGCTTTCCACACTGAGGGCGGATGGGAGACGTGGACGCAGGATGATGGTTCCGAGCATCTGCAGGTCGGGGATCTACACATCCTCCTGCGCAGGCCAGACCCGCCGCCCCGGGTAGTGGAAGTGCCGTTCGAGTTCGACGACCAGGCCCTCGGTACCTGGCCGGTTGCGCATCCCCAGTCTCTTGCCGGTTGCGCATCCCCAGTCTCTTGCCGGTGCGCATCCCCAGTCTCTTGCCGGTGAGTTCACCCAGGCAGCGGCGCCGTGCCATCAGCGACGCCGGCAGGACCGGCAGTGAGGAGGGGGGGGGTACTGGGATTCCCGGACCACGGATCCTGGAGTCATCCGGGGAATGCCAGGGCCTCATAACGGATCGGAGAGGGCCGGCCCAAGGCCAGAATGCCGGGGCTCGGACAGTTTCAGGGGCACAATGATCCATGGGGGCAGGTCGTCCCCGGACACGGCCGGCACACGTGGCACAGGCAGTGCGCCTCCCTGACGCGGCCCCGGCATAGCAAGCGAACAACAAAATTAAAGTTAAGGAGAGCAAGGATGACCACGAAGGAGACGCCCGACGCCACACACGAGCAGTTCGAACACGACCGGCTGGACGTGCCGCCTTGGCAGGTGTACATCCGCCCCGACCTAGCGCGGGAGTTCACCCTGCGTGCCTTCGACGCCCTGCGTGGACCCGGCCGGCACCTGGAGCGGTTGCTGGACGCAGCACTGGCCTGCGAGGCCGCAGGGCTGGATCCGGTCCAGGTCCTCGACCGGGCGATGGACGCCGCCGCCCTGGCAGAGGTGGAGCTCCTGGCCCAGGCGGACGGTCTGCTGTAGGAGATGGCGTCGAAGACGGCGGAGGAAAGATGCCATCTTTGACCGCCTGCGCCGGGACGCGAGGGCCGCAGCCAGGCCCGGCGGATGTGAACCAGTGCCACGACGAGAACGGTTGGAACCGGGCAAGAACGTCCTGTGGGAGATCACAGTCAGACCCAGCGGCAACGACGACACCAGCGGCAACGACGACACCAGCGGCAGTGAACGGGCAGGAGACCGCCCCAGTTTCGTGCACTGAGGGGCAGGACCGGCGTTTCCCCAGGGTGAGCCGAAGTGGGGACCACCCCAGGGTTTTTAGGCTCCTTAAAACGCAGCATGACGAGAAGGTTCTCCCGGGGTTTGAGCCCAAAACCCGGGTTTCAGGCCCCGACCAGGCATCCTCGGTCAGGTCCCCCGGATTTCGCCCCAACCGAACCTCGCCCCCACCGGGCTGGATCCAGACCTGCAGGAGGCGTGCGATGGCGGTGGCAAAAGCCTTCCTGGGATGAGTGTGGGAAAAATCGTTCGGGAAAGCCAGCGCCACCTGTGCGGGAGAAACCCGGACCCCGAACCCCAGCGCCGGGGCAGAAACCCCGGCAGCTCAGGACGGGATCCCCCGACCCCCGTTCACCCGGAATATCGCCGCCCTGAGGCCGGGCAGCACCATACCCCGGAGACCCGGACCAAACCACCCTAAAACCAGGCCCCCAGGCAACCGAGCCGCATTTTCACTCCAGCGCACCATGTGAGAATCCAGGGACATACTGTCGTATAGGATTTAGGTATAAATCCCTTAGACAGGGACCCCCCCGGGCCCCCTCTCCCCGAGCGCGCGAAATCAAAGACATAAGGTCGCGAACACCCCCACTATGAAATTTCCGATCGTCACGGGTGAATCTGAAGACATACGTCGGACCCCCCTTTCTTATTAAATACGCGCGCGCGTATGCGGCATCCAAAAACCCCGCAAAAAAAGAGGCTAGGAGGATTTTGCCTCCTGGCCTCTTGGGACCGAGATAGCCCGGTCCGAACTGGAAAAGACCCGAAATCTAGTGTTCTCCGGCCTCCATGCCGGAGTACTTCATGACCTCCTGGAGGATGTCGACCTCCCGTCCCTCCTCCATCGCCATGATCATGTCGTCCGCCTCATCGACCATCTTCGAGTAGAGCTCCTTGCCGGT
>DAOUHF010000055.1:0-1739 GCA_034428795.1 Dehalococcoidia bacterium | reverse complement strand
CCTTCGATTTGCGGGGCCACGGAGATTCCGAAGACCCCGGTCATGGTTATGACTTTGAGCAGTTGGGGCGTGACTTGGTAGAAGCGACTATGGCGTTGGGCTTGGAGCGTCCCCACGTTGTCGGGCACTCTGCGGGAGGCTCCGCCGCCATTATTGCCAACGCCCTGTCGCCGGGCTTGCTGGGCCCCACCATGGTCATCGACTCCCGGGTTGGGGGCAGCCGCGCCCTGTCCTCCCGTCCGGACATGAGGGACCGGCCAACTCGAACCCGCCGTAAGCGTTCGATATGGGACAGTAGGGATGCCATGTTTCAGGCCTACTCCGGCCGCAGGGTTTTCAAGACTTGGGAGAAAGAAATATTTGCGGACTACATTGCCGGCTGCGCCCGTGACCTGCCTTCCGGGCAAGTGGAGCTAAAGTGCCCTCCCGAGGTTGAGGCGGTCTTCTATGAACAGCGGGCCGCATTGAACACGTCACCCTATGTGAAAGGTCTGTCGGGCGCCTACCTGTTCTTGCTGGGGAATTACCCCGGCGCCCAGACGCTGGACGACCCGGGGATTCAGGAGTTCCTTCGGGAAGCCCCGAATACTCAGGTTAAGATCGCGGCTCAGGGATCCCATTTTCTGCCAATGGAGCAGCCGCAATTGGTTTTGGATGAAATAGAAGGGTTCTTGTTGGAAATGGGATCAATACGACGATCAGAGCAACAATCATAAGTGGACCTGAAATAAATGGACCTGACGATAGCCAACGCTGTGACGACAACCACGCGCACCGAAACAGACCGGGAACAACGCACTCTGAGCGAAATACTCCCGCCCTACTCGGTGATACTGCACAACGACGACGACAGCGGCATGGATTATGTGGTGGCGGCGTTGGTCAAGAGCGTGCCGAGCCTGGGGACCACCAATGCTGTTCGGATTATGTTGGAAGCCCACGAACAGGGCCGCGCCGTGGTGATTACCTGTCCGCTGGAACCCGCCGAATATTACCGGGACCGCATCCGCACCTTCGGTCTCGGAGTAACCATCGAGAAAGCGGCCTAGAGAAGGCGACCTGATTGTCAGGTTCATTCGACGGTTGGGGAAGAAAAATCTGGCGGGGGACGGCTGCGCATTGGCGCTGAAACCTCCCCGTGCAAGGGGCGCCAAGCAGAGCGAACGGCCAGTGATGACCGTGGGCGATGGGAATGTTAAAGTAAATCGGCCAGCCCAAAATTACTTGCCGACTTGAATCTACAATATTATTGACCCTATATACCTTGTATTCGGAATAATCGGACCTAATACAGCTTCAACTTATAGGAGGACTGATCAATGACTATTGACGTGGCCACCGGCATTGCCCGTATTCTCAAGCAGGAAGGAGTCGAATGGGTTTCAACGTTTCCGGTCTGCCGGGTGAACAACGCCCTGGGCCGGGAGGGTGTGCCTATGGTGATGATGCGCGATGACCGTTACGCCGTTGCGGTAGCCGACGCCTTCTCTCGTGTCACCGCCGGCAACCGCATCGGGGTTTGTACTTTTCAGGGAGGAGTCAACGCCGCGGGTATGCAGTACGCCTACGCCGGCATGGCCCAAGCCTTTGAAGATGGGTCTCCGGTGCTCTGCATCACTGACGGTGTCCCCATCGGCAGCTCCGGCAACAGCCAATTCGACGTGGCGTCCAGCATGAAGACGGTCTCCAAGTGGTTCGGCTACGTGGACCAACCTGACCGGGTGCCGGAGTTTATGCGG
>DAOUHF010000054.1:0-1969 GCA_034428795.1 Dehalococcoidia bacterium | reverse complement strand
CGGGTCGGCGACGGAACGGGCGTAGACAGCGTCGTAGTCAGTGAGCGTCGCCTGAGCCGACACATGGGGGGGCGGTGGAATCTCGCCGGATTCCTGCAACAAGTGGTCGATCTGTCCCTGATGAACCATGGTGTAAAGCCTCCTGTCATTGCTTGCCAACGTATTGTACAGCCATCACCGACACCATGTGCCGGAGGATTCCGCCGTCTAATCAGCGTTCCAAACTCGATTTACGACCAGGGTCCGCGCCCTCCATGAAAATGAGCCGGCGTGAAAGCGCAACCGATTGCGGCCATCCCGATGGGTCTGTACCAAACAACGGAACGCCGCCGCTGTCAGGATAGAGAGGCAGCGCTGCTCACCACGGGAATAACCCAGGCCGCGGGACGGGCGCTACGAGCCGGTGAGAGTCTAACCCGACCGTTTGCCGCTAACGGAACTTGGGGATCACTTCTTCCGCAAAGAGCTTCATCGCCCGCATCACCTTGTCATGAGCGATGCCGCCGAACGCCATGTCCAGCCCGAAGTACTCCATCTGATACTGATCCCGCAAGCCGCGCAGCCATCCGCACATCTCGTCCGGAGTACCGAAGTAGGCGGTGGTCTGCAGGTCGTCCTCGTAGCTCGGAGGCGGCGTGGCGCGGGTCTGACGCCAATGATCCAGATCCATGTAAATTTCGCTGCCGCCGGTGAGAGTGCGGCGCAATCCGTTGAGGTCGCGCACCCAGGACAGGGCTTCGCGCGGGTCTTCGCGGGCGGTTTTGGCGTCCTCGGCCACGTAGGCCAGACGGAAGAAAGGCATGTCATGCACGGGCGGCTCTCTGCCAGCCCGTTTGCAGGCGTCGAGGTACAGGGTGCGGATGCCGAGGACGTCCTCGTCGGGGGTGTTGGCGCCGGTCAGCACGGGCAGGTCGCGGGAGACGGCCACGTCCACGCTGGCTGCCGTCCGGGACACGGCCAGGTACAGCGGCGGATGGGGTCGCTGCACCGGAGACGGCGTGATGGTCATGTCCTCGACCTGGTAGTAGCGGCCGCGGTAGGTGAAACCGGGCGTTGACCACAACCCCAGGATGATGTCGACAATCTCGGCGAACCGCTGGGTCCGCGATTCGTAGTCCACGCCAAAGTTGTTGTACTCGTAAACCACCTGCCCCCGGCCCACGCCAAAGTCCAGCCGGCCACCGGACAGCACATCGAGCATGGCGGTTTGTTCGGCGACGAAAATGGGGTTGTGGAAAGTCAGTACGCTGACCCCGGTGCCGATGCGGATGGTTTTGGTTTTGCCGGCGACGTAGTGGGCGAAGGACAGGGCCTGGGGCACGATGCCGAAGCGGGTGAAGTGGTGTTCGGCCAGCCACACCGAATCAAATCCCAGCTCCTCGGCGTACTGGATTTGCTCGATGGTTTCGCCAAAGATGCGGGCCTGCTCGGAAGCGTCGGGATCAGGCCATGAGGGCAATATGAACAGCCCAAATTTCATAACAACTGGACTCCTGCGGGTGGTGGGACTGCGGGCATTATAGCGCAGGAATCGGCCGGACCGGCGAGGAGTCATGCGTACCCACTTTGTCATTGCGAGCAGCACCCCTCACCCCAACCCTCTCCCATCAAGGGAGAGGGTTGGGGTGAGGGGATTGCCACGTCCTTCGACAGGCTCAGGACGAGCGGGTGTTTAATTTCCACAACTTTGAAAAGACCCTGGTGATGATGTGGCCCCGATTGACCCACCAACCCGCCGACGCCTACAATCCAGATAACGCCAGCCGGCAAACACCAGATAATAAATTCTGGTTGACCCGAGGAGCCACGCCATGACAACCGCCGCCGAAACCTACGCGCACCCGGAATATCTCACCGACCCCGATTGGGTAGCCGCCCACCTGGATGATCCCAACGTGGTGGTACTGGATTGCAACAATAACGACGCCTGGCAACGGGGCCACATCCCCGGCGCGGTGGTGGTGCCGGA
>DAOUHF010000053.1:0-20561 GCA_034428795.1 Dehalococcoidia bacterium | reverse complement strand
CGCCACCCCTCCCGTCTTTCCGGCGAAAGCCGGAATCCACGTCACCCGCCCGGCGTCCGTTTGCCCACGAGTTGGCGTATATGACGGCTATTTGCCTTCTTTTATAAACTCCGATATCCGCTCGGCAATCATGATGGTGCTCACGTTGGTGTTGGCCCGGGGGGCATCGGGCATGACGGAGGCGTCGGCTACCCGCAGACCATCAATCCCGTGTACCTTGCCGTACTGGTCGACCACGGCCATCGGATCGGACGCCGGGCCCATCTTACAGGTGCCGACCAAGTGCTGGGACGTTCGGACCGTGCGGTGCAGCCAGGCGTCCAACGCGTCATCGGTTTCCAGGTCAGCGTCGGTAGGGTCCAACCGCTCCTTCGTAATGCCCCGGTAGTGTTCGCTCTCCGACAGCCGGACTATCAGCCGGATTCCATCGCGCAGCCGGTCCACGTCGGCCTGTTCCTCCAAGAAATGGTATTCCAGGAGGGGCTGCTCGTGCGGGTCGGACGACGCCAGGGTCACCTGACCCGAACCCTTGGCCAAGTTGAGAAGGACCGACATTCGGAAGTCTTCTCCGGGGCCGGTGAGATCACCCATCGGGGTGGAGAAGGTGGTCGGGAAAAGCACCATGTCGTTGCGCAGGTCGGACCCCGTGGCGGTGTAGCGCAGGCCCAACTGGGTGCTGGGCGCATCCAGGTTTACCGGGAAATCGTCTTGGGCGCTGAACGTCACGCCGACCTGGGGATGGTCGCGGTAGTTTTGGCCCACGCCCGGCAGGTCGTGCGCCACCGGCACTCCCATACTGGACAGGTGGTCCCGGGGCCCGACGCCGGACACCATCAACAGGTGCGGTGATGCGATAGAGCCGGCGGACAGAACGATCAAATCCCCCTCCACCGTGAAGGTCTCGCCGCCGCTCTCCACCTGGACGCCAACGGCCCGGTTGCCTTCGAAGAGGGCGCGGGTGGTGAGCGCGTTGGGACGGATGGTCAGGTTCAGCCGGTGGCGCACCGGATTGATGTAGGACAGGGCGGTACTGAGGCGGACGCCGCCCACGTTGTTCATGGGCAGCGGCGCGACGCCGGTGGAATCGGGGTTGTTCATGTCCTGTCCGTCGGGATAGCCTTCGGCCACACAGGCGTCGCGAAAGGCGAACATCAGCGGTTCCCAAGCCTCTTCCTTATGCCGCCGCACCCTCTGGGGCCGTCATTGCCGTGGAAGTCGTCGTGAATGTCCAGGTCGGCCTCCATGCGGCGGAAGAAGGGCAGCAGCTTCACATACCCCCACTCGTCGTTGCCCTCTGCGGCCCAAGAGTCGTAGTCCTCGGGCAAGCCGCGCAGGAAAACCTGGCCGTTGATGGCGCTGGTGCCGCCGACCACCTTGCCCCGGGGAGCGTACATGTCGTTGGGACGGTCCGGGGTGGGCTTGCCGACAAACGACCAGTTGTGGGGAGCGTTGTGCAGGGAGGCCACCTCCGAGTGGTAGCCGTTCTTGAGGTCCTCGGGCAAATACTCAATGTCGGGATAATCGGGCCCGGCCTCCAGCAACAGCACCGACCGCTCCGGGTCCTCCGACAACCGGGCGGCCATAGCGCACCCAGCCGACCCGGCGCCAACAACAATCACGTCGTATTTCATCTTCACACCTGTTTCACAGATTGGGCACAGACAGGAACCACGTCCTAGGATACGGCTACGGCGGGAGAGTGGGCAACCGGAGGGGGGAGACGGGGAGGCGAGGAGTATGGGACAGGTCAAACAATGCAAGTTGCGTCCAAATTGTTAGTCGCTTGGGGTGGCGCCTCTACACTTCGGCAAAATAGTTAGCGTCCAGCTTCTTGACCGCATACGTGATTTCGGTAACTACCCCGACGCCGTGCAGGATCATCAATTGGGCTAGTTCTCGGCCGTCAATAAGCCGTACAATCTGGTTTCCCATAGATATATCCTTTGCCGCCTGCTGAGCGGTTGAACTGAAAGTAGATGTGGTAATAAACACTCCTTTATTGGCTCCTTGAGCGATTAAACTACCTGAGAAGTTGCGGATTTCTGGTTCGCCGACTTGTCCGGTATCCCATCGCTTGGCCTGGACGTAGACCTTCTCCAGCCCCAGCGGATCTTGATTGATGATACCGTCAATCCCTTGGTCGCCCCTGCGTCCTACCGGTCGGCCTTTGCCGTAACCCATCCTCTCCAAGAGTCCAATAACGAGTCGCTCGAAGCTGGCCGGAGGCATTTCCTTTAAGCTATCAAGAATTTCATTGGACAGCATTTCTTGATGTTGCGTATTGCTTTTTGCCATCTGTTCGTCGGGCGTAATACCTTCCACGTCATCGTCGGTAAGTTCGACTCTGGAAGAATCTATTGGGTTTGCTGCCCGCATCTGGTGTAATTCAGAATTCTCAATGTCGCCCTTATGCTTAGCTAGGAAATCCCGCCCCTGTGGTGTAATTTGCGACTGTCCCCGAGCAGGCTTTACCAGCAACCCGGCATTTTTCAGTTTACTAATTGCCCAATTAGTACGGTTTTCCACCCGGGTTTGTGTCCCAGTGGGCACCATTTCCGCCAAGTCGTCTTCGGTTAACGAGAAACGTGCCGTTATCTGTTCAACAATTTCCTTGACGGACAAGCTGGTGGCGCCTTTGGAAGTAACCTCCAAGACCGCCCGGTAAAACTGATTAGCCTTCGGTACTGCCATCTTTCAATCCTTTAGGTCCTCTCTGGGCGGTGGTTCCTTCAGGGCGATGCCCTTCTCGCGTGCGAAATGCTCTACCCGCGCTTCAAATTCCAGGTCCTCCGCGGTCCGCGCTTCAGTGCGCAAAGCTGTCAGCAACGCACCCTGAGCTTCTGCGCGAATTTCAGCCTCCCGCTGAGCCATCTGCCGCTCCCGTTCTTCCCGTCGTTTCCGCCTTTGTTCAAGCGCCCAGAACACCATGTCGATACCTCGCTCTGCCGTTACGGCCACCATTGCGTACAGCACCGCACCGAGGTCTACCAAGTCAGCGGCTTGGTTTAGACTCTTCCAACCTTCCCACTGGCCTGATAGATATACCAGCAGCGCCGTGACCGCGAATATTGCGAAAGGAGCTGATAGCGCATGGAGGCGCAGCCAACGACTACCCCACCACTCCCCCATAGCTTCCATTGTCCAGGATTAAAAGAGGCCCCGGACTCGTGCCGGGGCCTCGGTGCTGGCTGTCCTGCGTCAGATCAGGAGAAACTGGTAACGATGAGCAGGTTAGCCGATGCCGTTCCTCAGCAGGCGTCCGGGGAAGGCGCCGGTGGGCTCGCCGTCTTCGAAGGTGATCTCGCCGTTCACCAGCGTCCAGCGGTAGCCCTTGGCCTTCTGGATCCGCCGCCATTCGCCGCCGGGCAGGTCCTCGGCGATTTCGGAGGGCAGGATTTCCAGCTTCTGCAGATCGTAGACTATCACGTCGGCCGGGGCGCCTTCCTTGATTGCGCCGCGGTCCCGGAACCCGCCGAAGTGGGCTGGCAGGTACGACAGCTTGAAGTGGGCGTCTTCCAGGGTGATGACCTTTTCGTCGCGCACCAGCCAGGTCAGCATGTCCGTCGGGTAGATACCGGCGGTCAGGAACTTGACGTGGGCGCCGCCGTCGGACACACCGGCGACGATGTGGTTGGAGTCGAGTACCTCGGCGGTGTACTGGGCTTGGTCGCGGCCTTGGGTGTCGCCGTAGAACTCGGTGGCGAGGTCGTCTTCGACGCACATATCCAGCAACGCGTCGACAACGTGCTTGCCCTGTTCGTCCGCGATGTCCTGAACGGTCTGTCCGGCCTGGGGGCTGGCGGCCTCGTTTTCGTCCGGCGCCAAGGCGATCATTCGCCCGTCGACGACGTTGACGACAAAGGACTTCAAGCGCAGGGCGGAATTGGTGATGCACCGCCCGCCGTCGTGTTCGTACTCGTAACCGTGGGTGTCGCAGACGAACTGGCCGCCCTCATTGTCGACCGTCCCGCCTTGGTGCGCGCAGACCACAGACAGCAGCTTGTAGCCGTCGCGGGTGTTGACCAGGAAGTAGTCGGCTCCACCGACGTTTACCTTTGCGGGCATACGGGTGAAGTCGGACTCAGCGCCGATGTCGATCTTGACCTTGCGGGTCAATACCTGCAGGCTGCCCACGGAGCCGGGGACTACCTGAACGGGACGGATGCCCGAGTCCCATTCTTCTTTCAACTGCCGGCGCATTTCCGGGTCCTGCATTTTGGCCTTGCGTACGGCCTTGTTGCCCAGGGTGACTTCCCGCCACATTGGGGTGTCGTCGAAGAGATTCCAGTCCTCGAAGGTGAGTTCGAAGCCGCCGCGGCGGGTGGCGCCCTGACCGTAAACCCTCAGGCCGCGCTCGGCGCAGCTCTCGAGCCAGCGAATGCGCTCGCGGTGCTGTTCGGGGTGGATCGCGTTGGGGGTGACCGCTTGGTAGAGGACCGGGCGGCCGGAGGTCTCCGCGACCCGTTCGAAGAAGTTCCGGGTTTCCTCGCCAAGGGGGCGGCCTTCCTCGCCAGTCTCTTGGTAAGCCAGTTCGATGAAGCCCTCGTCGCGGTCGCGGAGGACCTGGGCGAAGGTGAGGACTTCATACTCCGACAGCATGTCGGTGATCATCGGGGTCCCGTCGTAGTCGCGTTGCACCGAGGTCGAGCCGAGTATCTGGGCCGACCAGCCGCACGCGCCGTGATCCATGGCCTCGTTGATCAGCCGTACCATTTCCTTCAATTCTTCTTCGGTTGGGCGGCGTTCCTTCGCCTCGTCCCAGCCCATTACCCAGGCGTACAGCGGCGTCAGGGGCACGTAGGTCAGGCAGTTGACGCCCTTGGGGGTGTTGGCCAGGCTGTCGATGAAATCCGGGAAGGTCACCCAGTCCCAAGGCATGCCCTCTTTCATCGCGCCGTAGGGAATGGCCTCGTTGCGGGTCATGCTCAGCATCGACCGTTCCTGGTCTTCAACGCGGGAAGGCGCGAAGCCGAAACCGCAGTTGCCCAACGCCACCGAAGTCACGCCGTGCCAGCCGGACAGAGTGCAGTAGGGGTCCCAGAAGATCTGGGCGTCGTAGTGGGTGTGCAGGTCGACGAAACCGGGGGCGACGATCAAGCCTTTGGCGTTCAACTCACGTTCGGCAGTGCCGCCGTTGAGGCCGCCGATCTTCGCGACCTTGCCGTCTTTGATACCTATGTCGCTCACGAACCGCGGAGTCCGTGTACCGTCGACGATGGTGCCGCCTTTGATGATAATGTCGTAGTCCGCCATAAACCGCTCCTTCCATTTCGTTTGCTTCAGTTGTCCGCGATTCTAAGCCAGCACGCCTGGGGTGTCAATTAATTTTCATCCAAGGCCGGAATAGATATTCGAACCGTTGCATTTTGGGTTGATTAGCTATGTATTCCGTCGAGGCGTCAATATACGATAGAGAGCACAGAATTTTATCTCTGCATACCCCGTGTTCTCTGTGGTTAAATAACGACGGTGGTTAAATAACGACGGCTCTGTTGGATGTTGTATTCGAGGGGAAGATGTTATGAACGTTAACGACGCGGTGGCCCGGGTCTTGAAGACCGAGGGAGTGGAATGGGTGGCCTGCTTTCCCTCCAACAATCTGATCGAGTCGGTGGCCAAGGAAGGCATTCGTACCATAATGTTCCGTCAAGAACGGGGCGCTCTCATGGCCGCCGACGGCTACAGCCGGATGAACGACCGCCGCAAATTCGGCGTGGCCATCACCCAAGGCGGGCCCGGTTCCGAGAACTCCCACGGGGGCATAGCCCAAGCCTTCTCCGACAATGTCCCGATACTGTACTTGGCCGGAGGGCCGGCCTTGGGCCAGTACGCCGTCCGGCCCAACTTTTCCCCGGCCCGTTCCTACCAGTCAGTGTCGACCCACGCTGAGGTCGTCACCGCGCCCGGCCAAGTGGCCGCGGTGATGCGCCGGGCGTTCCACCGTCTTCGCAACGGCCGGCCTGGACCCGTGATTGTGGAAATCCCCGCCGACGTGGCCGATCAGGAAGTTCCCGAATCCGCGTTGAACTATCAACCGCCGAAACGCCTGCTCCAGTCGCCCTCCAAAGGAGACGTGGCCGACGCGGCCCGGCTGTTGCTGAACGCCAAAAAGCCGGTCATTTGGTCGGGAATGGGAGTCCTCTTCTCGTCGGCCACCGCCGAGCTGCGGGAATTGGCCGAACTCACCCAGATCCCCGTCTACACCACCACCCCAGGCAAGTCCTCCTTTGACGAGCGTCATCCCCTCTCCCTGGGCGCGGGCAGCGGCGCGACTTCCCTTCCCGCCCGGAAGTGGCTACAGGAGTCGGACGTGCTGTTCGCCGTGGGGTCAAGTATGACTCGCACCAGCTACGGACAACCGGTCCCCGATGGCAAGGTAATAATCCAAAACGTCGAGAGCATCGAGGACATCAACAAGGACTTTTCCATAGACGTTGGCCTGCCCGGCGACGCCAGATTGACCTTGCAGGCGGTCATCGACGAAGTGAAAGCCCAGATCGGGGCCGGAGGGAGACCCGCCAACGGTGTCGCCGAGGAGATTGCCGAGGTACGCAAGGGTTGGCTGGCCGAGTGGACGCCGCTTCTGGAGACCGACGAGGTGCCCATCGGCACCTACCGCGTGATCAACGAGTTGGAGCGGACCTTAGACCGGGAGAACAGCGTGGTCACCCACGACGCCGGGGCGCCTAGAGACTCGATCATACCGTTCTACACCGCTACCACTCCCCACAGCTACATCGGTTGGGGGAAGACCACCCACTTGGGCTACGGAATACCGTTGATGATCGGGGCCAAGCTCGCCGACCCAAACCGGTTCTGCCTGAATTTCATGGGTGACGGGGCCTTCGGCATGTCGGGGTTGGACATCGAGACCTCGGTGCGGTCGGGGACGCCCATCACCACCATCGTGCTGAACAACGGCGGCATGGCCACCTACCCCGGCGGTTACCCGGCGGCCAACGAGCTATTCGGCCTGACCCGCATGGGCGGCGACTACGCCAAGATCGCCGAGGGGATGGGCGCGGTTGGCATAACCGTAACCCAGCCGTCGGACGTGGCGCCGGCCTTGGTGCGGGCCCAGCAGCTCAACCGGGAAGGCCGGACAGTGCTTCTGGACATCCACACCAACATGGAAGGCCGCAAGTCGACCTTCTAAGGCCCTTCCCACCGACGGGGGAAGGATAGGGAACATCTGAACAAGTCCCTTCCCCCCGATGGGGGAAGGTTAGGATGGGGGCCGTTAAGCTCTCCTACGAGATTTCGGCTTTCGCCTCAATGACCATAACTTGTTCAGAGGTTCCCTAAGGCCCTTCCCCTTCCAAGGAGATTCGCCCGTTCAGCCAGCTTGCTGAATCCCTCTCTGCATCGGGCTTTAAGATCCTTACTGTCACCGCCGCCCTCGACGTAGACTATCACCATCGCGTGGCACCCAACTGGCCCGAGGTCCACAATTCGCCAAGGCGGTATTTTTCCAGCCAGACGGCGAGGTCATCGGCGTCCAGTCGTCGCATGGCAGTCTGCCGATCTTGCTTTTCGCAGACGACGACGGCCTCTGGTGTGTTAGTCATGGCGTCTACCAGGATGTCCGAATGCGTGGTAACGATCAATTGAGTGTGTTCCGATGTCTCTGACAGGAGGCCGGCGATTTTGGGGAGCAGGTCCGGGTGCAGACCCAGCTCGGGCTCCTCGATGCAGACCAGCGGCGGAGGGGTGGGATCGCATAAAATCGCAAGGAGACATAGATAACGCAGAGTTCCGTCCGACAGCCTGGTCGCCGGGATGACGAATCTGCCTTCAGTGAAAAAGACTTGAACCGTGCCGCCTTCTACGAGGACGTCGAAATCCGTAAAGTCAGAGTAGAGGTCTCTCAAACAGTCCAGGATTTTGTCTTTTGCATCCGGGAAGCGTCGCAACCGGTTCAGAAAGAGCCCAAGGTTCGAAAAGTCTTCCTCCAGACGGTCACTGCGCATATCGGCCGGCTGCGGGCGTCGGAACAGGGTGTCCCGCCCAAACGTCCATTCCCGGTATATCCGGGCCTTTTCGTAGGTATTAGCCAAATGAGACATTTCGGGGTACTGCTCTGGGTCGCGCCTCTGGGAAAGGATGGACAAATCGTGTTCCAGCCTTTCGCGGGTAGGGCGTCTTTGTTCGCCTCCCAAATTAAAGACTGGGTCTCCGTTTTGATACCGGTAGTAGAAATAGGGGTCTGGACGTCCCGGATACGGATGATCGTTTTCTATCCGTTCGTCCATGATATGAAATTCGTGGCCCAAACGGTTGAATTCCAAGACGTGACGCAAGGGTTGACAGCCCTTCGGGTTCTTCACTACGAGATCGACCGACGCCGCCCCTTCGGAATCTCCCTTCCAGAGCCATTCACCAACACCGCCGCCAGACCGTATCACGGCGCGAGGGTCGCTCGCCGTGGCCCGCATCAGCGCTATCGTTTCCAGCAGGTTGGATTTTCCGCTGGCGTTAGGACCGATAAGCAGGTTTAGCGGACGCAGTTCTATCGGTTCCGTTTCCGGCCCAAAGGACAGAATGTTGCGCGGCGTGATGCTCAAGAACATCTGCAACCCTCGTGCGTCTCTGACTGTTCCGTTGGGCCTCCCTGTGGCCCCTTGGGCCGACGGCCGTGAACGGCTAGCCGCCCAAGGCGGCCGTTAGCACCGACATGGGACGCTGGCCCACCGGATAGGTCGCCAAGGACGTGAGTTCTCCGGTATCCCTGTTAATCCGGTACGAGGCCAGGACTCCGGTAGCCGAGCCCACGGCGTAAACGAACCGTCCGTGGGGGTCCAGGCTGAAGGCGCTGGGGACCGCTTCGGTCGGCGCGTGTCCCGCCGGCGTCAACTTGCCGTCCGCATCCACCGCGAAACCGGCGATACTGTTGTGCCCCCGGTTGGGGACGAACAAGAGGCCGCCGTCCGGAGATATCTGGATCTGAGAGCAGGTGTTCCGCACGGTGACGCCTTCGGGGAGAGACGCCGCCGTCTGCAGGTGCGACAGGGCGCCCGACGGGTCTATGCGATAGCTGGTGACGCTACAGCCCTGCTCGTCGGAGAAATAAACGATGTCCAGGCTGGGATGGAAAACGAAATGGCGTGGCCCCAAGCCCTCGGTCATCTTCAACTCCGACGGTGAGTTGAGCGTCAGCGCGCCGGTGTCCACATCGAACTTGAACTGGTAAATGGTGTTGGGGCCCGGCAGGTCCTTGGGCGGCTCCAGCACGTTGTCTTGCAACCTGGCGATGTGGGGAACGAAGGCAAAGCGGTTGGAGCGGTCCGTCTGTATCGCGTGGGCCCCGACGTCGGTGGTCAGCCATGCAGTGGGCGGAGCGCCCACGGAACCGTCTTCGCCCAGCGGATGCACGCCAACGCAGCCATCCGGGTAGTAGGAAGACAGCAGGAACCTACCGGTGCGGTCGGTGGCCAGGAAGCCGGGCTGCCCTTCCGGCGTCACAGACCCGTTGGGGGTGAGTTCGCCGGTTTCCGGGTCGATGGCGTGGCTGGTGATTTCGGCCGGCCCCCGGTGTGCCACGTACATGACGTCCCGGCCGGGAGATATGGCCAGCGGGGACGGCCCTCCAGACATCGGGATCTCGGACCGGAGAGTAAGCGCCCCACTATCGGCGTCGATGGTGAAAACAGACACCTTGTTGTCATCCTGGGCCGCGACGTACACGTAGTCAGCCATAACCAGACCTCCTATTCGCTAATTTCCCGGGCCAGCCGGCAGATACCTGGGCCGGTTGCGGCAAGTGTAACGCACCGGGCCAGGCTTCGCCAGAAACGGAATGCCCACTGAGCCAGCGCGCCGGCATACAGACCACGGGGCGGCACGTGGATTCCGGCGAAAGCCGGAAGGACGGAAGGACGGAAGGACGGAAGTGGTGGGGGGGATGGCGGGTTGGGGGGTGGGCGGTCATGGCCCTACTCCGTCTCCCCGGCGAAAGCCGGGGTCCACGTCCCCTCCACGCTTCGGCTATCTCAGCGGTTGACCGGCGGCCCTACTCCGTCTCCCCGGCGAATGCCGGGGTCCACGTCCCTAGGGGTTGGGAGGCGACGTGGATTCCGGCTTTCGCCGGAATGACGGAAGGGATGCCGGAATGACGGAAGGGATGGCGAAATCCCCACTGGGCCGGGATGACTCATGGTTCTTGGCGCCGTTGAACGCAGGCGTTAGATCTGTCGCAGCTTGGGGTCCAAGCGGTCCCGGATCCAGTCGCCCAACAGGTTCAACGATAGCACCGTTAGCATTATGGCCAAACCCGGAAACAGGGAAACCCACCAATGCGTCACGATCACCTCCCGGCCGTCGGCGATCATCAGGCCCCACGCCGGGGACGGGCGCTGAATTCCTACGCCCAGAAAGCTCAACGACGCTTCGAGGAGTATCACGAAGCCGATTTGCAAGGTGGCCAACACGATGATGGTATTGATCACGTTGGGCAGCACGTGCCGGGTGATAATGCGCCAGTCCGAAGCCCCCGTAACCCTTGCCCGGGAGATGTAATCCTGCGCCCGGATGCCCAGCACCTCTCCCCTCACCTGCCGCGCGTAATACGCCCAGAGGATATAGCCGATCACGATCAAAACGGTGGTTAAACTCGCCCCGATGGCGGCGGCCAAGACCAACGCGAACAGGATGCTGGGAATGGAGAGGGTGATGTCGACCAGGCGCATCACCAACATATCGAGCTTGCCGCCCAGGTAACCGGCCATCAGGCCGAGCGTGATTCCGATGAACCCACCGAGAGCGATCCCGATCAGCGACACTTTGACCGAAACACGGGAGCCATGAATTATTCTGCTGAGAATGTCCCGTCCCAAGCGGTCAGTGCCGAGGATGTGTTCGCTGGTGCCGCCGTTCCATACCGGCGGTTTGTAACGGTTGGAAAGCCCGCCTTCCTTGGGGCCGTGCGGGGCGATCTGGTCAGCAAACACGGCGGGAATAACCAGCAACACGAGGATCAACACGATGGGAAACAGGGGCAGACGTCGTACGACGGCCAGCCCCGCCAGCAGCCTGCCGGTGGAATACCATGGTGATTTGGTGGTTAGGATTGCTTCCATATATAGAGCTATTCTTTTAGCAGGCTCCAGCCTGGCTACCACTAACTCTGGTAGCGAATTCTAGGGTCCAGGTAAGCATAGAGGATATCCACAATGAGATTGCACGCGATGAAAATGCCGGCGAAGACAATGATCACCGCCTGTAAGACCGGGAAGTCCCGGTTACGCACCGCCTCGATGGCCAGCAGACCGGTCCCGGGCCACTGGAACACCTGCTCGGTGATTACCGACCCCGTCAGCAGGATTCCGGCGATGACGCCATAGTAGGTCAACGGGCCGATGGCGGCGTTTCGCAAGCAATGTTTCCAGACCACCCGGCCTTCCGGGAGGCCCTTGATCCTGGCCAATTTCACGTATTCGGAGTCCAGGACGTCCAACATCGACGAACGCAACAGGCGCATTACCGCCGCAACCTGGAACCAACCAAGGGCAACAGCCGGCATGATGATGTGTTTAAAGGACCCGGTCCCGGATGCCGGGAGCCATCCCAACAGCACGGCAAACACCCACATCAGCATCAGGCCAAGCCAGAACGATGGGACGGACTGTCCCAAGAGAGCGATGATCTTGCCGAAGTAGTCGAACGGCGTATCTCTCTTGACCGCGGCCAGCACCCCTATAGGCACCGCTATGGCCGTGCTTATCGCCAACGAAAACAGCGCGAGTTGGAACGTGGCCGGCAGCCGCTCAGCCACCAACCCCATAGCCGTATCAGGCTTCACCAACGAGTCGCCGAGGTCTCCCCGCACCGCGTTCGTGATGAACTTCCAGTATTGGTAAACGATTGGCTTGTCCAGACCCCATCGTTGGTTCAGCCGGTCGTATTGTTCCTGGGTCGCATCTTCGGGCAGCAGGACGTCCAATGGATTGCCGGAGAGCCGGCCCATACCAAAGACCAAGAAGCTCACCACCAGCAGGGTGATGAGGCTGTGGAAGACCCGAATCAGGAGGTACCGCTGCATTTCCCCTCCGGGGATGTGGCGTCAGAAACCAGGGATAGACAGGACCGCCAGCGCTGTCCGCAGCGCTGGCGGCAAATGGCTGCCAGGCATTCAGGGCAATTGGTTTATTGTTACTCTCGCACCGCCCTGATGAGATGGATATGGTCCAAGGATGTTGGGGTCTGCCCGGAGAACACGTAGTCCTCCACGATTTCGGGGTCGACCGTGAGCTCATAGAAGATTTGGGCGATGGGTATGCTGATGTAGTTGTCGAACGCGAAGTTGCCCATCTGGCGGGCTATTTCCTCCCGTTCCGAAAGATCGACGGTCGATTTCAACTTGTTGTACATGGCCTCGAGCTCGTCATACATCGCCGCGTGGGTGACCCCCTCGTCGGCGTAGAAGACCCTTACCGCCTCCTGCGTGGTCCGGATGGGCAGGTTCCGGCTCATCCACATCTTGTCCCAAGCCTGCTTGGCGACCAGGTCCGGCCTCAGGGCGGTGTATTCCATCTCCTGGAGGTTAATCGTAATCCCGACTTCACCGAGGTCCAACTGGATGGCCTCAGCGATCTGTGAGAGCTCCGGATTACCGGAGAAGTTCATCGTCGGGAATTCGAACTCGATCTCTCCGGGTTCGTAGCCCGCATCGGCTATAAGCTGCCGGGCTTTTTCGGGGTCGTAGCCATAATTGGCTTCGAATTCAGCCTGGAACCTGGGGTCCCACCCTTCGTGGCCCGGAGTCCAGCCGTAGACGTATACCGGGGAAGCGCTCCCCTTGTAGATGAATTCCATTATGTCGGCGCGGTTGATGGCCCGGTTGATCGCCTCACGGACCATGACGCTCTCAACGGGTTGGTCCGCCCGGTACGATTCGTCACCCGTCAGGAAGTATTGGCCCAACATAAAGGAAACTGTCTGAATGGTCGGTTGCTGGGAGCTGATAACGCGCATACCGCGGTTCGCGGCCTCCGCCTGGAGGTCGCGGCTCAAGTTGGCGATGTGGGCGTCACCGGCCAGCAATACGGCCATCCGGGTGGCGTCCTCGGTGATGAAACTCAGCCCGAACTCCGGGAAGTCTGGAGTCAGGCCGTCCCAGTGTTCCGTTTCGGCCTGCTCGTAGGACACCCCGAGCCCGGAGCGCCGCTCCAGGTATTGGTAGTGACCGGTGCCGGCAGGCTTGTCATCGATCCCGTCTTGTCCTTCGGCATCAAACTGGGCCTTGCTCAAAATGTAGAGGTCGCCGGCGGTCCGGGAGAACAGCCGCAAACCGTCCAGGTAGGGGTCTTCGAACTTGAACGACACTTCGTAGTCGCCGACGGCCGTAGCCCCGGACTTGCGCCAGACCGGGCTCATCGTCGAAACCGAATCGTCCGACGAGAGCAGATTGTACATCCAGACCACGTCGGCGGAGGTGAACTCCCCGTTTCCGAAATGGAACTGGACGCCCTCGCGAAGGTTGAAATTCCATTCCCTGAAGTCATCACTGAAGGACCACGTCGTGGCCAGTCCCGGTCCGGCTTCTCCGGTCTTGGCGTCGTTCCGCAACAAAGTATCGGCGAAGGGAACGTGCTGTTGAAGAAGGGACCACGGGCCCTCCCAGATGCGGTTGGTCTCCTGCAAAACCGGCATCGCCGCTATGACGCGCTGCACCTTGATCTGGCCAACCGGCTCCGGCCTCGGAGTGGCGGTGGGCACCGGTGTATTCGTCGCGGCAGGCGCCGCCGACCCGCTCTCGGGGGTGGCCGTCGGCCTGAAGGAACTCAGCGTAGCCCGGGGGGTGGCGGGGGCATCCGGCATCGCCGTCGGCGCCGCCGCAGCCGTGGTAGCCGCCGGCATCGCGGTCGCCGCCGGCATCGCGGTCGCGCCGGCCCTTTCGGTCGTGTCATCCCCGCCGCACGCGACAGCCACGACGAACACCGCTATCAACGTAAGGAACAGTAGTGTGGGAACCTTCGAAATCCTGGGAACCATCGAGCAATCCTCCTTGCGGTTCTTTCTCCTAAAGTGGCAACCGTAGCAGTCAGTCGGCAACCGGTGCTGTCCCTTTCGAACACCCCGGTTACCGCCAAACCCAAACACGCTAACAAACCCGACGCCAACCTGTCAATCCGGCCTCGGGTGCGGACGGTAAACGAAATGCAAAGAACGTCCAGATAAAGGCATGGCCCGCGTCAGGCGTATCGTGTCAGGGAACATCTGAACAAGTCCCTTCCCCCCGCTGGGGGAAGGTTAGGATGGGGGCGCCAGCGCTCATTTGATAGCTAATACCGTTAAGCTCTCCTCCGAGATTTCGGCTTTCGGCTCAATGACATTAACTTGTTCAGAGGTTCCTTAGGTATACCGTACCGTGTCAGGTATACAAAGAAGAGGGCGGCGTGGCGCCCATCAGTATGCTGCCGCCGAACTCGAAGTTGAGGGGCCGCGCGGACATGTGATGCGAGTGTACGTGCAGGTCCCGGAAAAAGCGTTCGAGGCCAACGGAGTCGTGAATGGCGTTGGTGCCGGCGGCGTCGAACAGCTTGTCAACCGCGGCCACCGACTGCTGGATGGCGTGGGTGATGGCCAGCCTTGTACGCATCGAACGCTCGGCGAGCTCCGGCTTCTTCTTCACCTGTGCGTCCCACATCGATCCCACGGCGTCCAGCAAGTAACTCCTGGCGCTACCGATCATTGCCTCGCATTCTCCGACCACTATCTTCACGGGGGGCCGGTCACGCAACAGCGTGGTGGAATCGGTCGAGCCGGAATCAGTGGCCAGGTCGACGAACGTATTCATCGCCCCGCGGGCCATGCCGAGGGTATTGGCCGCCGACAGGATCCAACTGAGAATGATCGCCGATTGTGGCGGCGTGTACAGGGGGCCGTCGTAGTGTGCCGGGTCGCCGCGGGCAAAGGTGTGGTCGGCAGGCACGAAAACATCGGAAAACTCCGCGTCGTTGCTGGCCGTTCCCCTCATGCCCAGGGTGGTCCAGGTGTCGAGGACTTCTCCCGCCGCCACTGGCACGACCGCCGTGCGGGTGAGGGGGGCGCCGTCCTCGCCCATCACGGGGCCGTCGTCGTCGATCACCCGGCAAGACAGGAAAAGGGCGATAGAGTGGTCGATGCCGCTCAGGAAATTCCATCGGCCAGTGACACTATATCCGCCCTCGGTGCGTTTGGCGGTGCCCCCGGCCCGGGCGGACCCGGAGCCGAGCAGGACCGGCGGGTCGCCGAAAATCTCCTTGACCGCCCGAGGGGACAGGCGGGCCATGGCCGACGTTACGGCGCTGCCGTTGAAAACGCACCACCCCGCGGAACCGTCCGCTTGGGCGATCTCCTCGACCACCCGAAAAGCGGTGATCGGGTCCGCCTCCGGGCCCCCCAGTTCCTTGGGGGCATAGAGGCTGAAGAGCTGCTTCTCGGCCATGGCGGACGCCAAATCGGAAGGAAGCTGACGCTCAAAGGCGATGCGGTCCAGACTCGAGAGAATCATTGGCACCATGCTTTTGGCGTCGTCCACGAGGTGTTCGGCCATATATCAACTCCATGGATCGAAATTTGGGGCAAATTCGGAACGGAATTCGACCCCGCTATTATAGCGGAGTCGCGGGAAAGCTTGAGTGAAATTCATCTTAATGCTACGATTCACAGTACTAGTCGACGCCCTTAGATAAAGGAGGACTATTCATGGCAGACCAGGATCACGATATTGGGGCAAACCAGGATCACGATATTGGCCTGATGGCCCACCTCATGCGGCGAGCCGGTTTCAGTGCCCAGTATGATGAGTTGGAAGCCCGCGCGGCCAAAGGATACGAAGCGACGGTCGAGGAATTGCTTCATCCCGAGGACAACCCTCACGGTATGGACCTGGACCTGGCGGAACGCTACTTCATTGAATGGAATCACTTCACCAGGGGTGTTCCGGAGTACATCGCGTTTCGCATGATCAACTCCCGGTGCCAGTTGGAAGAGAAAATGGTCCTCTTCTGGCACGGAATCATGTGTACGGCTGACAGCAAGGTGCAGAGCTACCCAACCTCCTACCTCGAAATTGAGATGTTCCGCGAGCATGGCATGGGAAGTTTCAGGGACCTGTTGCTTGAAGTGTCGCGCAATCCGGCAATGGTGTTCTTCCTGGACAACTGCCTGAGCCACAAAGGCGCGATAAACGAGAACTACGGCCGGGAGTTGCTGGAGCTGTTCTCCCTGGGCGTCGGCAAAGACGGGGAGTTCAACTATACGGAGGACGACGTCAAGGAGGCCTCCCGCGCTTTCACCGGCTGGACCCTTGCCAACAACATTCCGGGTCAACCCTACGGCCGCTACTCCGCCAAGTTTGTCTTCAACCAGGAAGACCATGACCAAGGCGATAAGACCTTTCTGGGAGAAACGGGCAATCTCGACGGGGAAGATGTCATTGACATCATCTGCAAGCAGCCCGCCGCGGCCCGTTTCGTATCCCGCCACCTCTACAGCTATTTTGTGGCCGACGAGGCCCAGGTGCCGGCCTGGATGGACACCCCGCCCCAGGACCCCGACACCATCAAGATGCTGGAAGACGAATACTTCCGCTCCGGCTACAACATCCGCTCCATGCTCCAGGTGCTGTTTCACTCGGACGCCTTTAAGAACTCCCGCTTCGCCAGGGTCAAGAGCCCGGTGGAAACTGTGATAGGCACGCTGAGAATGGTCGGCGACTGGACCGAGCCCAAGCCGGGGTTCGAATTCATCTTCGACGAGATGAAGTACATGGGCCAGGAACTCTTGAATCCGCCTTCGGTGGAGGGTTGGCACACCGGCCGGGAGTGGATTGACGGCGGCACCTTGGTGCATCGTATCAACTTCACCTCCGATTTCATCAGCGATACCAACCAGCCCGGCGTCCGTGAGATAATCGATAAACTGGCGGCCCAAGGTGAAGTGATCTCCCAGGAGGCAATGGTCGACGGCTGTTTGCGGCTGCTGGGCCACTACGAGTTGGCCGACGGCACCCGTCAAGCGATGATCGCCCACATCGAGAAGGCCGGAACGATTCGCACCGGTACCCCGGAATTCGACCAACGGGTCAGCGAGTTGCTCCAGTTGATCGTGGCTACCAAAGAGTACCTCTACGCCTAGCTTAAGACTGGAACAGCAGGCGAAAAACGGCGACAATCCACCACAATAACGTCAACCGGCAAGGAGGAAAAATCGTGACTTCAAACAGGAAAGACCCGGTATTGGTGGTCCTGCAAATGTCCGGCGCCTACGACGCCGTAAACACCATCATCCCTTACAACGACCCACATTACATGGACTACCGCCAGGAACTGGGGCTAACTCCGGACCAGGTGCTGCCTATCAATGACAAGGTCGCCTTCCATCCGGCCATGGCTCCGATAAAAGATATGTACGATGACGGGAAGGTGGCGGTCATCCAGGGTATCGGCTACCCCAACCCCATCCGTTCCCACTTCCGCTCGATGGATATCTGGCATACCGCCGAACCGGCCAAGATGGCCACGGAGGGCTGGCTGGGCAAAGCCATCCGTGACTTGGACCCCAACAGCGAGAACGTCCTGACTGCGGTGAGTTTCGGCCGCGGCCTGCCGCGAGCGCTGGCGCTTCCCGGGGTTTCGGTGGCCTCAGTCGGCGACCTGGACACCTACGGAGTGCTGACCGGGATCGACGGCGAAGACCAGCGGATGGAAGCCCTGGACATTTTCGCCCGGATGTATTCGCCCCTCATCGGGACCGGCCCGGCCAACGACTACGTTTCGCAGACCGGCCTCGACGCCCTGAAGGGCGCCGATATCCTGACCAGCGCCCCCCAGATGTACTCTTCGTCCATAGAGTACGGCGGCAGTCCCTTCTCCCAATGGGTGAAGAACATCGCCCAGGTGCATCTGGCGGAGTTCGGGACCCGGGTCCTCTACACTGGCTTGAATCCGGGAGCATTCGACACCCACGCCAACCAGAACACCGCCTTCCCCAAGCTGTGGGCCGAGGTATCCAACGCGGCGAGCGACCTCTACCACGACCTGAAGGAACACGACTCCAATCAGGAAGTCGTGATCTTCATGTTCTCCGAGTTCGGCCGCCGGGTGCAGGAGAACGGCTCCGGGACCGACCACGGTTCGGGCAGCGTGGCATTCGTGTTGGGCGACGCGGTGAAGGGCGGCCTCTACGGCGAATACCCGTCGATCGAGCCCAACAAGCTGGACGAGGGCGACCTGCGGTGGAACAACGACTTCCGCAACACTTACGCCACCATCCTTGACAAGTGGCTCGGTCTGGACGATCAGGATATCCTTGGCGGGAAGTACGAGCAGTTCGACTTCATAAAATAAATGGCTCCCGCCAGCCGGCAATTCGGAATCCTTTGTGAGGGGCAATGGTAACTCAAGTTGCGCCAATAAGTTTTCACTACAGCCATACCATCGGCCGGCAAGAAGTCCGGAGCGGCGATGGGTTCTTCCAGCCTGTCGCCATCGCCCGGGACCCGGAGGGACTGCTGTACGTGCTCAGCCGCGGCACGGAGACCCCGGTGTTTTTTCCCTGCAAGCGGGTTACGGTGTTCAATCTGGACGAGGAGTTCATTACCGACTTCGGCCAGAAGATACCGCCGGAAGAGGCCGACGCCTCGGCCCCCAACGGGTCCTTCATGTGGCCGACGTCGGTAACCCTGGACAGCGAAGGTGCGGTCTACGTAGCCGATGAGTGGTTGAACCGCGTCTCCATTTACAAGAACGGCGCCTGGACCGGCATGTGGGGGACCCCCGGCTCCGGTGACGGCGAGATCAACCGGCCCTCCGGCCTCGCCTTCGACAAGGATGACAACCTCTACCTGGTCGACAGCATGAACTGCCGGGTGCAGGTGTTCACCAAAGACGGCAAGTTCCTCCGCAAGTGGGGCGAGAAGGGTGATGGCGACGGCCAACTCAACATCCCCTGGGGCATCGACATCGACCAGAACGGCGACGTGTATGTTGCCGACTGGCGAAACGACCGCATCCAGAAGTTCGGGCCTGACGGCGCCTTCCTGATGAAGATTGGCTCGACGGGGGCCGGGGAAGGAGAGTTCAACCGGCCCACCGGCGTCGCGGTGGACAAAGAAGGCATCATATATGTCGCCGACTACAAGAACGACCGGCTCCAGGTGTTCGCCCCCGATGGTGAGTTCATCACCCAGCTCGCCGGCGAAGGCGGCTTGTCCAAGTGGGCTTCGGAGCGGGTCACCTACGACCCGATCACGGCCCGAGGCAGGCAGAAGGCCCTGAACCTGGAGGAGCGGGAGCGGCCGTTCCAGGGCCCAATCGCGGTGGAGGTGGACGACGAGGGCAGGGTATTCGTGGTAGAGACGGCCCGCCACCGTCTGCAGGTCTTCACCAAGCAATCTACCCTCTTCTCCGGCGACCCGCTGTAACCCACGCGAGCGAAACCCACTGGTAGTAGAGGAGCCCCGGTCAGCCGGGGCTTCTTTTCGAGACTGTGGGTTGACTCAGAAACAGGATACTTTATGACGGACCGGACAAAGGTGATCGAATGCTAAGGTCAATGCCGGAGAGAATGGTCGGCGCCGCGCTTTTGAAGGTGGACACTTTTGAGGATGTGGAACACGACCGGAGCGCAACCCTGCAGGCAGCCCTGGTAGTAGTTCTGGTGGCCATCTCCAGCGGCATCGGCGGCCTGCTGACAGCCGATGCCGGCGTAGTCGGTTTGCTTTTCGGCATAGGGCGCGGAGTATTAGGTTGGGCGGTGTGGGCCGGCGTGACCTGGGTGATAGGGACCACAGTCCTGAGAACCCCGGAGACTCAAGCCGATTGGGGACAAATGGCCCGCGGCACCGGATTCGCCCAAACACCGGGAATTTTCACTATCCTGACCGTCATACCGGGAGTTGGGGGGCTGATTGGGCTCATTTTATTAGTTTGGCAATTGGCGGCGATGGTAGTCGCCGTCCGCCAGAGCCTGGACTACACCTCTACCTGGAGAGCTTTCTTTGTGGTCCTCATAGGCTTCATCATAGTTGCCGTCATACTCGCCGTGCTCTATTCGGCGCTGGGCATCGGGGGAGGCTCAACAAGCTGACGGGTAGATGGGTTTACCGCCAGGGAAACCACCCCGAAGAAAGGGCCCCGGCCGACCGGGGCCCTTTCTTCCCTACCGTCATTCCGGCCCTGTTGAGGCGACGTGGTTTCCGGCTTTCGCCGGAATGACGGGGGGGGGCGGCCCCACACCGTCTCCCCGGCGAAAGCCGGGGTCCACGTCCCCGGGGGTTGGGGCTAACCACTAACCACTGTCCACTGGTAGGGGGGCGGCGTGGTTTCCGGCTTTCGCCGGAATGACGGGGGGAGGGATGACTCATGTTGGATGCTTGCTAACGCAGCAGCGCTTCGGCCATCCGCTCCAGTTCGTTGCTCATCTGCTCTTCCGTATCGCAGTGGGGCGGCCAGACAGACACCTCCACTGCTCCCGCGCTCAAGAATGAATCGACCTCTTCCCTGGTGGTCTCCGTGGGCTGGCCGAAAACCGAAATGGTCAGAGATGCCGGTTCTCGGCCGCGCTCGGCGCCCAGGGTA
>DAOUHF010000052.1:0-69473 GCA_034428795.1 Dehalococcoidia bacterium | reverse complement strand
CAACAGCAACTGCTGGTTGGGATCGTAGGGAAGATAGGTCTTGCTCATCAAGGGCTCCGTGCTGCTGAACTGCGACCATTATATATTCGACCACTCGCCAATCGTGTTTCTCGGACGGGCTGCTAGGCCACATCACCCCGCCGCGGGCCTCCACTTGTATACCAGCTTATCGGGGCCGCCATTGTGGCTGGAAACGGCGTGAACCGCCAGCTCTACGGCCATCCCGATTTCCAATTCATCGTATCCGCAGTCCACCACCTCGGCCAGCACCTGGGGGCCTGCCGGAAGCTCAACCTGCCCCAAAACGTAGGGCACTTCCCCCGGCCACCCGGCAGGCGGAATTCGAACGATAGTGTAGCTGTACAGGGTCCCCCGCTGACCCAGGTCCACCTCTTCCAGGTCCATGGAGGCGCAGGCCTGGCAGAATGTCGCCGGTCCGAAGACGCTGACGCCGCACTCACGGCACCGGAAGCCGACAAGCGTGGCGTCAGCGCCGGCCTCGCCGTTGATTCTCAAACGTGTGGGGTCGACTGACTCTGCCATTGATATACTACCTGGTGCGGACTCCGTCGTCGTCCAAGGCGGCGATTCCGGTGATAACGACGGGCGGACGGTCGGGGAACTCCGCCACCAGGCGCAGCTTGCCGCCCATAGCCTCCACGTAACTTGCCAGTGTGGATATTAGCAAATCGGCGCGCTTCTCGATACGCGACACATTTTCTTGGTTGATTCCTAGTTCTTTCGCCACGTGGGACTGGGTTTTTTGCCGGGCTAAACGCAGGTCCCGGCGGGTCATCTCTTCTGTGATAAGTTCTTGGGCACGTTTTTCTATTTCAACGCGGCGCTCCTCGGGCAACCCGTCCATTATCTGTCTCAACGTCCTCACGGTCATATTCCCCTATTCAACTGTTCCAGATGTCTGTAGTCAACGACACCAACGCTAACCTGTCAATCTGCGAGCCTGTCAATCTGCGGCCATTGACCAGTCACAGGCGGCGTGGTAGGTTTTGCGTCAAGCCTACCTCGTTGGCGAGTTTGCATGAGTTCAGCAGCAACTAACGGCCCACAGGACGCCATGCCCTGGGAGATGTCCTTGGGAGAGTTTCTCCGAGGGGCGGTTGACCGCAACCCGGACAAAGTGTTTGTGGAAATCTCGGGACACCGGCCAACATATTCCGAATTCTTTTCCGGCGTCTCGAAGACAGCCTCCATGTTCCAGCGTATGGGCGTAGGCCACGGCGACCGCGTCTGCCTTTTCATGCCCAACTGCATCGAATACCTCTACTGCTGGTTCGGACTGTCCTTAATCGGCGCGATTTCAGTCCCGATAAACACAGCCTACAAACGGGACGAAACGGCCTATATCCTCAACGACGCCGAGGCCGTCGGCTTGGTTACCGACCCGACGCTGGCCGGCGTGGCTGGACCCGCCGCCGATTTGGCCCCGAGTATCCGTCACCGGCTTTTGTGCGGGCCCGATGCCGCGCCTTCGGGTTGGGCCGGCTTCTCCGGGTTGTTCGCTGCCGCCGCGCCGTTGCAGTCGCTGCCGGAAGTGTCCCCGCAGGACCTGTCCATGCTGGTCTACACCTCCGGAACCACCGGCAATCCCAAGGGAGTGCAGGTGACCCACCAGATGTACGTGGCGGCCGGACAGGGGTTCGCCCACTGGACCCAATCCACCCCCGAGGACCGGTTTTTCACCTGCCTGCCCTTCTACCACGCCAACATCCAGTACTACTCCACCATGGGGGCCTTGGCGGCAGGGGCCACGCTGGTGGTGGTCGACCGCTTCAGCGCCTCCCGCTTCTGGGGCCAGGTGCGTGAGGCGGAGGCGACGGTGGTGAATTTTATCGGCATGATGATGCCGGTCTTGGCCAAGAACCCCGAAGCCCCCGACGACCGCGACAACACCGTTCGCCTTTTCTACGGGTCGCCGTCGTTCTCGCCGGAGTTCCTGTCAGAGTTCCAGGAACGGTTCGGGACCGACATTATCGTGGGCTTCGGCATGACCGAGACCTGCTACGGGACTATCGAAGGCATCGGTGGCGAGCGCCGGGCCGGTTCTTCCGGCCTCCCCCGTCAGCACCCCGGCCCCGGCTTCGACAATCAGGTGCGCATCGCCGACCCGGAGACCGGCCAGCACATAGGCGTGGACACAGTTGGCGAAATCACCATCAAGAACCCGGCTATCATGCCCGGTTATTGGCGCAACGAGGAGCAGACCAGGGAGACGCTGCGCGACGGCTGGCTCTATACCGGCGACCTGGGCTGGGTGGACCAAGACGGCTTCCTGTATTTCGTGGACCGGAAGAAGGACATCATCCGCCGCCGCGGAGAGAACATTTCGTCCCAGGAAGTGGAGAACGTGATCAAGCGCAACCCGGACGTTCTGGATTGCGCGGTTTTGGCGGTGCCCTCCGAGCTGGGTGAAGACGAGCTGAAAGCCTACGTGACGCCGCGTCCCGGAGCAAAGGTCGACCCTGAAGCCGTGATCTACTGGTGCGCCGAGCATCTCGCTTACTTCAAGGTGCCGCGTTACCTCGAAATTCGGGAAGAGTTGCCCCGTACACCCAGCCTCCGGGTGCGGAAGGACGTGCTGCGCCGGGAACGGGAAGACCTTATCGCCGGTTGCTTCGACCGGGAGGCAGCCGGTATCTCTCTCAGGTAGCCGAGGGAGGTAACCGGGACGCGGCCGGGAGAGGTAACCGGGACGCGGCCGCAAACATTCCGGAGCCCCGATGTTTCGGCGGTCCGGACCGCCAGGAGCGAGCGATGGCAGAGAGGCGATACTGGTTGTTCAAGTCGGAACCGTCCGCCTATTCCTTTAAGGACCTGCAGAACGAACCTGACCAGACTGCGGAGTGGGACGGCGTACGCAATTTCCAGGCTCGGAATTTCATGCGGGACGACATGAAAGTGGGCGACCGGGTGCTGTTCTACCACAGCAGCTCCAAACCCCTGGCGGTCGTGGGGACGGCCACCGTGGTCAAAGAAGGTTATCCCGACGCCACCGCCTGGGACCCCAACGCCCATTACTACGACCCCAAGAGCGCACCGGGAGAGACCGTCTGGGTTGTCGTTGACATAAAAGCCGACAAGGGACTTCCTCGCCCGGTGACCTTAGCCGAGATCAAGGACAACCCGCGGCTGCAGGAGATGCCACTCATCCGGAAGGGAATGCGCCTCTCCATCCAGCCCGTGACACACGAGGAGTTCGAAGAAATCGTGGAACTGGGCGGTTAGCGGTGCCCAACGATCGGATTGACGAGGCCGGCGAGGCCTGGGAGTTTCACCAAGCGACCAAGCTTGGCTACATCAATCTCAAAACCAAACCGGGCCTCTACAAATCTTATTCCGGCCTCACACAGGTCCCACTGCCAGCCGAGCTCGCGCCGCCCGAGATGCCGGCGCTGGAGGCCGTAGCGGCAGCCGGCCTCCTCCCCGACGGTGAGCTGGACCTCCATTCCCTGGGACAATTGCTTCACTACTCGGCGGGACTGATCCGCAGAAGCAATCTGCCCGCGGCGGGGGAGGTCCATTACCGGGCTGCTGCTTCCGCCGGCGCGCTTTACCCGGTCGAGCTCTACGTTGTGTGCGGAGATTTGCCGGGCTTGCCGGCCGGCGTATACCATTTCGCGCCGGACCAGGCGTCGCTGGTGCGGCTGCGGACCGGCGACTATCGCCGCAATCTGGCTGAAGCCGCCGCCAACGAAGAGACGGTCGCCAGGGCGCCGGCCACCATTGTGTGCACGGCGGTGTTCTGGCGCAGCGCCTGGAAGTACCGTACCCGAGGTTACCGTTACTGTTTCTGGGACAACGGGACGATACTCGCCAACATAATGGCGGTCTCCCACAGCCTTGGCCTTCCCTCCGGCGTGGTCGCCGGGTTCGCCGACAGCCAGGTGGACGGCCTGCTGGGAGTCGACTCGGAACGGGAGGCGTCAACTTGCCTCATCCCGTTGGGCCGCGGCCCGGAGGCGCCCGCTGGCTTCCCGGAACTCACCGCCTTGGTCCCAGGCGATCTGGGCGACGAGCATCTGGTGACTTACCCGGAGTCCCACCGGCTGCAACAGGCTTCCTGCCTGGCCGATAGCCCGAGTGTCCTGGCGTGGCGGGGTTCCCTGGGCCCCTCTCCGACGTCCCTGTTGAACGCCGGCCTGCCGGAATCGGAGGCTTTGGGCAGCGTCATCGCCCAGCGGGGGTCCACGCGCCGGTTCGCCCGGGAGCCAATCGCCCCGGAGCAGCTATCGGCTATTCTTGCCGCCTCAACCCGTCCGTATTCCACCGATTACCGGAGTCCCTCCCGGCCCCCCGGCCTCATCGACACCTACTTGATCGTGAACGCGGTGCAGGACCTGGAGCCGGGCGCGTACTTCTACGGCGAATCGGGCCTGGAATTACTGAAGTCCGGAGGGTTCCGGGAGGAGGCCGGGCACCTGTGCTTCGAACAGGCGTTGGGGGCCGACGCCGGCGCCGTCGCCTTCTTCATGACCGACCTGGAAGCCGTGTTGGGCCGGTTGGGTAACCGGGGGTACCGGCTGGCCCAACTTGAAGCCGGGGTCATCGGCGGAAGGATGTACCTGGCCAGCCACGGGATGGGGCTGGGCGCCACCGGGATGACCTTCTTCGACGACGCGGTCACCGCCTTCTTTTCGCCCCACGCGGCGGGCAAGAGTCTGATGTTCCTGGTAGGCCTGGGGAATACGGCCAGTCCAAACCGGGTTACCCCCTTCCGGTCGCGGATCGGAATGCTCAAGGACTCCTTGGCCCGGGGAGCGGGAGGAGGACGAAAGCCGGTCCCCGACTGGCTGTACGATTGAATTTGAAATCACGTGAATTTGAAATCAAGAATTTCGAACGCGAAGTTGGGCTCCGGTTTATTTTACATTCTCAATTTCCGATTCACCCGATGGCCAGCTTCCTGATGTGCTGCAATGCCATCTGCATGTGCCATTCCATGGCGCCCAGCCCCACGACCTTCACGCCCACCTCGAAGTAGCGTCGGGCCGACGCCGCCATTGCGTCGAAGTCCGGCGAGTCCAGACCCATGTTGTACATGATAGACGCGCCGTAACGCTCCCCGGTCTTGACCGCGCCCTCCAACAGCCGCATGACCTTGGGGTCTTCGTACTTGAATGGGACGCCCAGGATCTTGGTGATGTCGCCTGCGGCCAGCCATACCAGGCGGACGCCGTCTATCGCTAGAATCTCGTCCAGGTCCCTCAGGCCTCCTTCGCTCTCCACCGTCGGCACCACCAGGGTGCCCTCCCGGGTCCGGTCGTTGTATTCGGGGAAATCCTCGGCGGTGGAGAAACGGCGCAGGTGAATCAGCCGGTGCCAGTCGTCCCTGAGGCCCACCAGTTCCCGCACCTCCTCCTTGGAGCCCACCGACACCGTTACGGCGGTGGCTCCCAAGGCAAGGGCGCGGGCGGCATCGGAGACGGTGCGGCGGTCGGACCCGGTGGCCCAAGGGAACGCCTGGACCCGGATCATGGGCGAGATTCCGGTGCCCCGCGCCGCCCGCACGAGGTGGGCGATGTTGTCCCAGTCATGCGCCGTAAACATCATGTCGGCCATGAAACAATCGATCCCCGCGATTCCGGCCACCTCCACCATGTTGGGGTGGCTGAAAACGTAGGCGCACAGCGAAGGCTGACCGCTCTTGAGGTTGGCCAACAGGCGGTCGGTGGACTCAGTGGGGAATAGCATCTCGCACCTCGGCAATTTAATGGGCCGGACGGGACATGGCGGCAGGCCAAGGTATATTATCCCAGATATGATTCTCATAGGGAGTATTTGAAATGGAAACGATAGGGTTCATCGGGTTGGGCAACATGGGCGGCGGTATGGCCGGCAACATACAGAAGGCCGGATATCCAATGGTCGTCTACGACCTGCGGGAAGCGGCAACCCTTCCCTTCCTGGAAGGCGGCGCCCGGCTGGGCAACTCCCCGGCCGACGTGGCGGCCCGCAGCGAAATCATTCTCACTTCGTTGCCGGGTCCCCGGGAAGTGGAGATGGTGGCCACGGGCCCCGAGGGCATATTGCAGGGGATGACCGCCGGGTCCGTTTACATCGACCTGTCGACCAGCAGGCCCACCCTGATCCGGGAAATGGAGCCCCAATTCAGGGCCAGGGGCGTCCACGTGCTGGACGCGCCGGTCAGCGGCGGGAAATCAGGGGCGCAGAGCCGAAACCTGGCCGTCATGGTGGGCGGAGAGCGTGAGGTCTTCGACCGGGTCAAACCCTTGCTGGACGCGTTCGGCGACAAAGTGTACTACGCCGGGAGCATCGGCGCGGGCTCGGTGGCCAAGCTGGTGCACAATATGATCGGGCACGGGGTACGTCAGGCCATCGCGGAAGGTCTGACCCTGGGCGTCAAGGCGGGGGTGGACGCCGAGTCGCTGTGGGAATGCGTGCGCCGCGGCGCTCTGGGCCGCATGAGCGTTCTGCACGAAGGCGTTGCCGGACCAGTGTTCCGGGGCGAATTCGAACCCGCGAACTTCGCTTTGAACCTTGCGCGAAAGGACATCGGGTTGGCCACGGACCTGGGGCGGGAATTCGACGTTCCCATGCCGGTGGCCAATCTGGCCGAACAGATCGCCATTGAGGCAATGAACCGGGGCTGGGGAGAAATGGACAGCTCGGTCACTTTCAGGCTGCAGGAAGAACGGTCCGGCGTGGAAGTACGGGCGTCCGGGGTCGACGCCGCCAAGGCGGCCCGGTTCATCACCACCCATCCCGAGGCCTAGCTAACATCTGAACAAGTTATGGTCATTGAGGCGAAAGCCGAAATCTCGGAGGAGAGCTTAACGGCCCCCATCCTAACCTTCCCCCATCGGGGGGAAGGGACTTGTTCAGAGGTTCCCTAACAGAAAAGCGCCGCATGATCGCGGCGCTTTTCGTTATCCGTCGGAACCGGTGAAATGTCCGGGTCGGCTATTCGTTCCCGTCGTAATTTGGGTTCAAGTTCATGGAGCCGACCCGTCGGGCGGCGTTGCTCAAACCCTTGATGAGATCCTGGTCTTCGTCGCTTAGCTCGGCGTTTGCCAGACGGGTTGCGATGTCCTCCCGCCCGTTCCAGATGCCTTTGAGGTCATCGTCGATCAATTCGACGATGGCGTTGCGCACGCCGGTGTCCTGACCGATATCCGGATAGAGCTTCCACGACTCTTTCTTCAACGTATCCATCCAGTCGGAGTTTCGGCCGTTGGCCCCACGGGAATCGTCGAAATGCCAAGCGTACCAGGCACTCACCATTTCCCTGTAGATGCTCAGGTCCGAAATGGGAGCGCCGACGGTGGACATCTGGACTTCGAACCGGTGGTTGTCTCCCGGATGCCCTTCAACGGCGGCGAATTTGCGGCCGCCGCCGAGACCCCGGATTACCGAATCGTGAAGGTTGGAGGAGGTGATGCCCACTCCCGCCGCGGAGTCTACGTGGCCCACCCGGACCTCGCCGATGCGCCACATCTTCTCTTCCATGGCGATGGTCCCCATGTGCATGTCGGCGAGCAACTCTCCCAATTCCTCACCAAATCTGGTGCCGGAGGACACCAGTGACAGGAAGCCGGTGTCGACCGAGACCGTCTCCCGGATCTTCTGCGCGATGGCCACCGCGAGTAACTCTTCCAATTCCTGGGTGTCGACCCGGCTGGGCCCGTAAATCCGTTTGCCTTCCAGGCCGTCGCGCACGGACCGGCTGATATCGGCCAGGTCCTTGTTGCCCATTTGGAACCGGTTCAAGATACGGGCCGAGATGTCTTGGGCCTGTTCCCCGACGAGAAGGTTCTTGACCGTTGGGTCGTCGCTCTGAAAGGTCCAATATTCGGCGTCCGTTACCTGCCGGAATAGCTGCCCTCCCGCAGTGGAGTGGCGTCTTAACTCGTAGACCGACTCGTTCCAGGTTGCGGTATATTCGGTGACCTCCACCAGAAGAGTCCGTATGACTTCTCCCACGTGGTTCAGGCACATGGTTTCCAACCATTCGTCGATTTCAGCCCGCCACCGGGACAGCCTTTTGCGCCGTTCGCTCGATGGAACGTCAAGGTGCCTATGGCCCGGTTCCGACACCGGGGGCAGGTCACGGCGAATAGCCCTGTCGGCCAGGTCGTTCCAGCGCCGCACCGGCGGTTCTTGGCTGGAAGATACGATCAGCCGTTGTATGTAGAGCCGCTCCACCCGGGCAACTGTCTCCAAGACCAGCTCGTCTCGTTTCACGTCGGCGAAGGTGCTGGCGAGGGCGAGATCGGTACGAATATCGTCGTTGGCGTCCTGCACCATCCGTTCGGTGATGCTTGACTCGGGGCCCAGCCGTTCGAAGACAGCTTGAATCGAGCGCTCTACGTCGCTGAGAGAGGCGTGGATAGCGCCATGTATCTGCTGATACGCGTCGCGTATAGGGACGTTGCCCGCGGAGTTGAGGAATTCCAAGGGGTCTGTCATCGCGGGCAACCGGTTGGACATAGCTTGGAACGACAAAGCCCTTCGATTGAATTTAAAAATAGCCATCTTCACTAATCCTACTGGCCGCGCCATTGTTGTTGAAGATATTGCTTCGCCGTTTGAACGAAGAAGCTGTCCAGGAGACCGACTTCCCGGGAACTTATGGAGCCGAAACGGGCATCCTCTTTGTTGTTGGCTTCCCGCATCGTCTCGTGGAACCGCGCCCACCAGTCTTGGCCGGTCCCGTAAGCATCCGCGACCAGGTCTTCAAGAATCCGGGCCACGTGGGTGCGCTGGACCGGCAGCGAGTCTTTGGGTGACCGGTGGAGAATTGAAACGTCGAAGTGGGGCCCCATGGCCTCCACTTTCTTATCCGGGTACACCGTCAACGTGAAGGAGTCTTTTCCGGTGAACTGGCCCTTGCCGGCGACCTTCCCGGTGGTCGACCGCAGAAACTGCAAAGTGGAATAGGTGTTGCGGAGTTGCAGTGGGTAGGTGCTCTCCGGGTCCCGGGACATTCCCCTCTGCGGTAGGAGCAGGTGCAGCACAACGCTGAAATTATAGGATGTTCCCCGGGCCTCCGCCAAGGCCGCCAGAAGTACCGGCAACGCCCCGGAGGTCCCCCCGCCAAGGAAGCTGACCACGTGGACACGAAGGTAAGTAGTCCCCTCGTAGTAGGGGCATACCTGTTCCAAAAGCGAATCGATGTGTCCTTGAATCGTCGAGTAGTTGAACCGGGCCGCCACCCCGGCGTTGGCCAGGGTACCCAACGCTCCTTCTCGAGAGAGACTGAGGAACTTCAGCCCCGGCACACACTCGGTAATCCAAGGGCGCGAGTCCCGCAGATTCGAAAAGTGCGGCAGAGTGAGTGCGATGAAACGGGAAGACCTGGAAATCTCTCCCCGGGTCGCCTCTCGGGTATCCATGTAGAGGAATCCCAAGTTCTTCCGGTCGGTGTAACTCCAACCGTCAGCGATGTCCTCCAGTCTCTTCACAATCTGGCAACTCGTCGACCCCAATCCAATGACCACGGCCGGAGATGCCACCCTCTGCGCCGTTTTGTCGGAGCCGATCCTGGGCAGGGCCGCGTTCCTGAAACGTGAGCTGACCATAACGCCCCCTTGTTCGTGTTGTGACCGGGCCGCACCTCGAAAGTGATACGGTACGGTTATTTTTCACGGGAATGGGCTGTTTGTCAATTGCCGCAAACACGCCTACGCAACGCCGTCGTTCCCGCTATATAGGTTTGCTGATCTCGTGAGGACATAACCTGACCGCCGTAGTTGACGTAAGATTTGACGGTCGAGGCGCCACGGCCGATGTTACCGGTTACCGATTGCCGCCGATAGGCCGCGGGTAACCCGGTCGCCTAGAGCGACCCATCAATGCTCACGTCGATCAGCGCCGGTCTGCCGCTCTCGAACGCCCGCCGCACCGCCGGGGCTAACAGCGCCGGGTCTTCCACTTTCTCGCTGGCCACCCCCATGCCTTGGGCCACTGCGGCCAAGTCCAGGGGGTTGGCGAAATCCATCCCCATGTAATCGCTGCGGCGTTCCTCGTCGTTAAGCATTCGCTTCAGGTAGATGTCCATGTTGACCTTGAGGATGCGGTAGGCCCGGTTGTTGCAAATGGCGTAAACCACAGGAATGTTGAACCGGGCAGCGGTCCACAGGGCCTGGACCGTGTACATGGACGCCCCGTCGCCCACCACCGCCAAGACAGGCCGGTCGGGTTGGGCCAGCTTCAGTCCCAAAGCGCCGGGCATAGCCCATCCCAGCGCCCCGCCCTGAATGCCGTAGAAGCTGCCGGGGTCGTCGAAGTTGAACGCCTGCATCATGGCGGGCCTCGAAGTCACCGCCTCGTCGGCGACGATGGTATTCGGTGGCGCGGCGGCGGCCAATTCGTGCATCATTCGCTCGACGGCCATCGGACTGTTGTCCCAACGTTGCCGCAGCCGTTCCTGGTACTCCTCGTTGGCCCGTTGCCTGCGGCCGTTCAACTCGGCCATCCGGGTGGCCGCGGTCTCCTTGGCCGAGGCCGACATGTCTTGGTCCAAAGCGTCGGCCAGTTCGGCAAGCCCCGTGGCGGGGTCGGCCAACACACCCACTGCGGTAGGGTAGACCTTCTCCACCTCCTGGGCGCTGCTGTCCAAATGGACCAGCTTGCTGGCGGGGTCCAGCAGCGGAACGTCGACGTACAGGAATGAGGAGAAGACGTTAGCCCCGACGGCCAGCACCACGTCGGCGCCGGACAGCAACCGGCGGGTCGCGGGACTGCTGGTGTTCAGCAGACCGGACCACAATGGATGACTGGTGGGGAAATTTACTTCTGAGAAAGACGAGGCGAAAACCTGGGCGCCCAAGCGCTCGGCCACCTGCACCATCTGTTCCACGCCGCCCGATTGGGCGATGCGGTCGCCGATGACAATTACCGGGTTCTCCGCCTGGGACAACAAAGCCGATGCCTGGGCCAGCGCGTCCCGGTCCGGGCGGAGCTTGTAGTAGCCCGGCCCGGAGGCAATGACATCCACGTCGGCCCGTTCGTCCATCGTGTTCCAGGGGAAGGAGAGGAAGACCGGTCCCGTGGGAGGCGTTTTGGCTTCCTTGAATGCCCGCCGCACCGCACCGGCAACGTCCCCCGGATGGTGGACTTCATGGCTCCACTTGGTGTACTGGCGGGTCATCTGTACCAGATCGCCCGACAGCGTCGGCTCGGCCAGGAGCATTCTGGTGTCGGAATTTCCGGCGGTCAGCACGACGGGAGCGCCGCCCCGGTACGCGTTATAGAGTGCGCTGATACCGTTGGCCAGGCCGCCCGCAATGTGGATGTTGGCGAAGGCCGGCCGGCCGGAGGCGCGAGCGTAGCCGTCGGCCATGCCCACGGCTGTGCCTTCCTGCAAGGCCTGTACGTACTTCACCTGCGGGTAGTCCTGCAGGGCGTCCATTAGTGGGGTTTCGCTGGTTCCCGGATTGCCGAAGATGTATTCGACGCCCTCGGCGATCAACATCCGCACCAAGGCTTCTTTACCGGTCATATTCGCCATGCCGCCACCTGCCCTGTCCTCACTGCGCTAGAGATAGAGGACTAGAGATAGAACATCCATTCCAGCAAGTTGTCGTCTGGGTCGCGGGCGTAGAGGCTCTCCGCCGGCAACTTGCCGAAGGCCCGGGCCCCCTTGCGCGGCCCCGGCCCGTGAATCACTTCCACGCCGGCGGCAACCAGCCAGTCTTGGCACTCCTGAACGGCGCCGTCCCACACGAAACAGATGTCGCCGCAGCCTGGCGTGGCTGTGGGCCCTCTCAGATGGGCGGTGTAACCTTCAGGATGTACGTTGATTTTGGACTCGCCAACCTGGATGGAGAAGATGTTGGCCTTCCCGGCCCGCCATTCCTCTTCGTCGTTAATCGCGAACCCCAGCCGCTTGTAGAACTCGATCAGCCGCTCCGCGTTGGCGGTGGGCATGGCCAGATGGTCAATGCCGACAGTACCCACGATTCATACTCCATAACCCGAGTGCATAACCAGAGTGATTCCCAACCGGCGGCAACAGGGGAGAAGCCCGAGCGTTTTTTCGCGCGGCCCGGACAGGAATTGCCCCAATCTTAGCACAACACTCACGCCTGGCAAGGCCCGAACGACAGCCCCCGGCGAACGCTGCAACGAAGATCAACGGAAGATCAGCGGGACGGTTACGGTATACTGGGGCATCGCTCATCGAGATGACGGCCGGCAGACATGAGGCCCGGCGTCAGAGCTGTCCGTTCGAGCCAGACCTGGAGGAGATATGTTCGACTTATTGCTTCGCAACGGGCGGGTGATTGACGGGACCGGACAGACTTGGTTTCGCGCCGCCGTGGGCATCGAGGGCGATACCGTTACGATCGTGCGAGGGGACACTTCCCAAGTGGACGCCGGTAGAATAATCGACGTGGCCGACTCGGTCATCTGCCCCGGATTCATAGACATGCACACACATTCCGACCTGGTCCTGCTATCGGAGCCCCAGCACGAGGTCAAGCTGCGCCAGGGTGTGACCACGGAGTTGCTGGGAATGGACGGCCTCTCCTACGCTCCCGCGTCCCCCCAGACCCTGGAGCATTTGCTGTACTATCTGGCCGCCGTGAACGGCACGCCGCCCCCCGGCGTGAGGTGGGGCTCGGTGCGGGAGTTCCTGGACCTGTTCGACGGCCGCACCTCCTGCAACGTCGCCTTCATGGTGCCCCACGCCGCCATCCGCGTCGAGGCGATGGGCTGGGACGACCGCCTGCCCACGGAACCGGAACTGGCGCGAATGAGGGATCTCGCCCGGCAGGGGATGCGGGACGGCGCGTTCGGTTTCGCCACCGGCCTTACCTACCCGCCAGGGGCCTTCAGCGACACCGCCGAGTTGGTGGCGGTTGCCGAAGCCGTCGCCGATCTGGGCGGGTTTTACATGACCCATGCGCGCTATTCCTTGGGAGACCGGCTCCTGGACCCCTTCCGCGAGGCGGTGACCATCGGCCGCCGGGCCGGCGTGCCGGCACATATATCCCACTTCCACAATCCCGTCGACGGTATGGGCCAGCAGATGATCGACCTAGTGGACGAAGGGCGGAACAGTGGAGTTGACGTAACCTTCGACCAGTACCCTTACGCCGCCGCTTCCACCGTTCTGCACTCACTGCTGCCCTATTGGGCGCATGCCGGCGGCCCGGATGCCCTGCTGACCCGCATCAAGGACCCCGTTATTCGCGACGAGATTGGCGATTCCGTGGAGCCAATGTGGGGCCTGACCCTGGACAGCTACATCTTCAGCAACATCGGCTCGGCCAAAAACAAGGAATGGGAGGGCCGTTCCCTCACCGACCTGGCCCGCCATCAGGGCAAGCGCATGGTTGACGCTATCTGCGACTTATTGATTGAGGAGGACCTGGAGGTTGCATTCGTGGCACGCACCGGCAACCCCGACAACATTCGCGCCATCGCGCGGCATCCCGCCCAGATGGTCGGCTCCGACGGGTTGATGACGGGCGACATGCCCAATCCGCGCACCTACGGCACCTTCCCCTACGTTCTGGGCCAGTTCGTCCGGGAAGAGGGGCTTCTCCGGCTGGAGGACGCGGTACGCAAGATGACCTCGATGCCGGCACAGCGGTTGGGCCTGCCTGACCGTGGTATACTCCGCGACGGCATGAAAGCCGACGTGGTGGTCTTCGATCCGGAGCGGGTCAGGGCCAACGCTACCTTCGAAGAGCCCAAACAGTACCCCGACGGCGTCGAATACGTGCTGGTCAATGGACAGATAGTCATAGATGACGGCACGCACACGGGCGCGCTGCCCGGCCGCGCCCTGAGATCTCAATAGCCCTTGTCTGGCCCCAACCAAAGGGCCTGCGTCGAGGCGGAATCTGCCGGATCCGCCCTTTTACAAAGTCCCTGCTGGACGGTACAGATGCCTGTTAATCCTGCATCTCCCTCGCCACGCTACGAACCGGACGAAAGGCCCCCATTACCCATTACCGTGGGTCTTGGACTGCAAAACACACTTCTCAGTCTTGCGCCGGCGCCCCCATTCTAACCTTCCCCCATCGGGGGGAAGGGACTTGTTCGGTTCTAGCGATCTACCGGCCGGCAATCCGCTACATACCGGAAGAGGAACTTCGAAGAGACTTCTACACCGACTGACCCGGAGGCCCCATGGACTTTGAACCACGCTACACCCCTGAACAGGAAGAGTTCCGCCGCGAAGTCAAGGCCTGGCTAAGGGACAACGTTCCCGAGGGCATCGTACACCCGGCGGACCCCATCGACCTCACTTGGGAGCAATACCAACTGCGGCGCGACCTGGGCCGCAGGCTGGGGGCCCAGGGCTGGCTCTGGCCCACCGCGCCCGCCGAATTCGGCGGCGGCGGGCTGGACGTCGATCACGCCGTGGTCATCGAGGAAGAGATCGACGCCTACGGTCTCACCAACCCGCCCTACTACGATTCCGGCGGCCGTCTGGGCGGCGCGTCCATCCTGGTCTGGGGTTCCCAAGAACAGAAGGAGTCCTTCCTGCCCCCGATCTTTACCGGCGCGGTCCGCACTTGGCAGCTCCTTTCCGAGCCCGAAGCCGGGTCCGACTTGGCCAACGTCAAGACCACGGCCATCCGGGACGGCGACGAATACGTCATCAACGGCCAGAAAATCTTCGTCGGCAGCTCCTTGGGCTGCGACTACATGTGGACCATTACGGTCACCGACCCGGAGGCCAAGCGCCACGAGAACCTGGGGTGGTTTATGATTCCCTCCGGCCTGCCCGGAATCACGGTGCAACCGATGGACCTGCTCATTTCCGGCGGTGAATCGGGGGCGGGCTCCGGCGTCAAGAACACCGTTTTCTTCGACAACGTTCGCTTGCCCGCCTTCAACCTGATCGGCGGCGAGAACCAAGGCTGGAAGGTAGCCACCACCCATTTGGAACTGGAGCACGGCACCGGGGGCCGCATCGGCCGCAACTGGCTGGTGGACCGTCTCTTCGAGCATTGCCGTAACAACACCCGCCGCGGCGAGCCCATGACCAATGACCCGGACGTCCGCGACCGGCTGGTCGACGTATACGTGGAGGCCGAGATCGTCCGGCTGCTCAACCTTCGGAACTACTGGATGCGCCACAGCGGCGCAGATATTACCTACGAAGGCCCACAGGCGTCCTACATGCGCAAGACCTCCGGTCTGCGAATGGCCGGGGCCATGCTCGACATACTTGGCCCAGCCGCGCTCACCCACGACCCGGAGTTGGGCGCCGCCGACGGCCATATGGAAGCCCACGCTCGGGCCGGAATCGTCGCCATCCACCCCGGCGGCACCACCGACATTCAGAAAGTCATCATGGCGCGGCGCATCGGCATCGGCCGCGAGGTCAGGGAGAAGGCCGGCGCTCTGTCCTGATTCCCGGCCCCAGCCCCATAACTCCACCACGCTACGGGAGCAACATGGACCTGTCCCTCACTCCGGAACAGGAAATGCTGAAGACGGCGGCACGCCGTTTCGTCCAGCAAGAATACCCCAAGGAAACGCTGCTACAAATTGCCTCGCCCGACGAAACAACCCCCTTGGAGCCGTGGGGCCGGTTGGCCGGCACGGGCTGGATGGGCATCCTGATACCCGAACGATACGGCGGGGAGGGCGGGTTTTTCACGGATGCCGGGGTCTTGTTCGAGGAATTGGGCCGCGGTCCGGTACCCGGGCCTCACCTGAGTTCCAGCGTCCTGGCGGCCCTCACGGTCCTGGAAGGCGGCACTGAGCGGCAGAAGCAGGATTGGCTGCCCCGGATCGCCAGCGGCGAGATGCGCTTGGCGCCCGCGATAACCGAGGCCGACTATGGCTGGGACGAACGCGACGTGCAGACGGCCGCCTCTGGCGACGGCGACGGCCTGCGGCTCAACGGCGTCAAGGCTTACGTGTTCGACGGCCAGTCGTCCAGCCATTTCCTCTGTGCCGTCCGCTCGGCGGAAAACGGCGAGGTGGGCTTGGCGGTGGTCCCTTCCGATGCTACGGGCGTGCGGATCCGGGGTCTGGCCGGTTTCGCCTGGAATCTCGCGGAGGTGCGCCTCGATGATGTCGCCGCAGACGCGGGAAGCGTTCTGGGAGGCAGCCTGGCGGGGGGTTGGACCGCATGGTCGCGGGCCGTGGAACGGGCTATACCGGTCGTTTGCGCCTTTCAGGTTGGCGGCTGCCAGGCCGTGTATGAGCTATCGGTCGATTACAGCCGCACTCGAATACAGTTCGGCACTCCGATCGGCCGGTTCCAACGGGTGCAGGACCAAGTGATCAATCTGGTCAACCACCTGGACGCGGCGCGCTGGACGGCATACGAGGCGCTGTGGAAGCTGGACACCGGCCGCGAAGCCTCCGATAGCATCCATCTGGCCAAAGCGGTCGGCAGCGAAGGCTACTACCAGGCCTGCAACTACGCCCACGAAGTCCACGCCGGTGTGGGCAGCATGACCGAATACGGCCTGACCCTGCACACCACCGCCTCCCGCACACTCTACCACTACCTGGGCGATCCCAGGTTCCACCGCCGCCAACTGGCCGAGGCCCTGGGGTTGTAGAGGCCCTCAGCCGTTCGGTCCCGACGCCCACTGCTTGCCGGTGGGTCGTGCATCCGCGGCAGTTTCTGCGGCGATGACGCCGACGCGCACCAGCCTGAGTTCCTCGTACGAGAATTCCTCGTCCAGTTCCTCCCAGACCGGTCGAAGCAACTCCCTGCCCAGGTTGGCGAAGGCTTCCTCAATGCGCCGGACCCGGTCCTGAGGAGGCATAACGGAGTGCAGAGTCATGGGGACACTGCCGCGGGCCAAGCGTTCGAGGTGACCCAAGACCGTCGTCCCCTTCAGACCCTTGTGCTTCGCGACCTCAGCCAAGGACATCCCTGATGATACCAACCGGCCCGACTCGCGGATGGAGTCGCCGATGATTTCCGGCGGAGGTTTTCCACTAATCAGGGGAGGGACTTCCGCGGCAACCGGCAAGCCGTGTTGTTCCACGTAGCCAACGATCGATTTCAGAAACGGCTCGGCATACTCCCGGAGCTTGGCATCGCCGACGCCCGAGACTCGGGCGAACTCTTCCGCGGTGCGCGGCGCCTTGCGGGCCATGTCCTCCAGAGTCTTGTCGCCGAATATGACGAAGGCGGGGACGCCACGTTCGTCAGCCAAGCGTTTGCGGAGGGCGGAGAGCTCGTTGAACAGCCTCGCGTCATCGCTTGAGCGGTTGGCCGGGACCACCGAGTCTGCGGCCTGATTGACGGGCCGCGCCAACACCAGGGTATCCCGGTCCTTCAGGAAGGACCACCCTTTGGGTGTGATGTTTAGCGTCGGGTACTGGCCGCCGGACGACGCGAGAAGGCCCTCGCTAACCATGTCCTCTATGAGTCCGCGTAGCCCGTCCTTTGATTGATCGCTGGCGATGCCGAACACCGTAAGCTTGTCATGGCCCCGGTCGACCACCTGCTTGGCCGCGGCGCCAAGAAGAACATTTGTAACGTGCCCAACGCCAAACCGCTCACCGGTACGGGCCACGGCCGAAAGAATCTTCTGGGCGATCTCTGTGGCGTCGAAACTTTCCCGGGGCGCCAAGCAAACGTCACAACCGCCACAGTTTTCGTCAGGTCGTTCCTCGCCCAGGTATTCCAAGACAAATTTACGCCTGCAAGCGTGCTGGGCGCATAGTTTGACGACCTGCTCCAGCCGCCAGCGGGCGCGTTCCTTTTCCTCAGGATCCTCGGTATCGTTAATGAAATAGTCGTGCTTGACCTTGTCACCGTAGGAGTAGAACAGGACGCACTCGCTGGGAAGGCCGTCGCGGCCCGCCCGCCCGGTCTCCTGGTAGTAGCCTTCGATGCTCTTGGGCAAGTCGTAGTGGACCACCAGACGAATGTCCGGTTTGTCGATGCCCATTCCGAAGGCGATGGTGGCCGCCACCACTTGGATTTCGTCCCGGACAAACCGGTCCTGGGTGTCCCGGCGGAGTTCCGGTCCCATCCCGGCGTGGTACGCGGCCGCTTTCACTCCTCGCTCGGAAAGGGTTTGAGCCAGTTCTTCCGTCCCCCTGCGGGAGAGGCAATAGATGATTGCCGATTCTCCATGGTGGCGTTCCAGCAATGACAGCAAGACAGGCAGCGAATTCTTTTTGGGCTCAATAGCGTAGGTGAGGTTGGGCCGGTCGAAGCTCGACACGAAAGACCTGGGTTGCCGCAGCGCCAGCTGCGACAGGATGTCGTCCCGCACCCGGCCGGTGGCCGTGGCGGTCAGGGCGATTATCGGCACGTCGGGGCAGGCTTGGCGCAGGTCTTGCAATTCGCGGTAGGCCGGCCGGAACTCGTGGCCCCACTCGGAGACACAGTGGGCCTCGTCGATGGCGATGAGGCCGACCTTCAGGCTGACCAGGAAGCGCTTGAAATCAGGGAGGGTTGCTCGCTCCGGGGCCACATACAGTATCTTGATGCCGCCCTGCCGTACCCGTTCCTGCGCCGCGGAAATCTGCGATTGGGTGAGGGTGCTGTTGATGAAGCCAGCGGAGATACCGTTGGCGCGGAGGCCGTCCACCTGGTCTTTCATCAGCGCGATCAGCGGCGAGACCACCAGCGTGAGGCCCTCAAGAGCCAGCGCGGGCAACTGGTAGCAGAGCGACTTGCCCCCGCCGGTGGGCAACAGGACGAAGCAATCGTTGCCCGCCATTACGGAGGAAACTATCTCCTCCTGGTGAGGCAGGAAGCTGTCGTAGCCGAAGTGAGTCTTCAGCAGTTCAAGCACGGCCAAATCCTAACGAGACACCAAATCTTAACGAGACACTGGGAGCAAAACAACGGGCTGCTGTCAGCAGCAGCCCGTCCGATACTCTGGGAGAAACGCCAGTGTTGCTACGCGCAGGCATCCCTGACGGCCTGGGAGATTTCGGCCAAGCGCGGGTTGTTTTTGTCTGGGCCGCGGAAGCCGTTGGTGATGTACCCAACGGCCAAGCCGGAGTCGAAGTCAGCCCAGCCAATAGAGGTGCCGGCGCCGCCGTGACCAAAGGTATGCAGCGGATCACCCGAAGGCGTGCCCGTCCGCTCGTCCGCCAGGGCCAGACCCAAGGAGCGCCGGGCGAACAGGTCTAAGGAAAGGTCGGTGCCTTCCACTTGCAGGGTGACCCCTTCCGAGATGGTTTCGGGACGCAGCACCTGGGCGCGGTCGAGCGTACCCCTTCGTTCCATCATGGCGTAGAAACGGGCGAGGTCCCCGGCCGAGGCAATGCCATTGGCGCCCGGTGTGATGGTGTGATGCACTTCCGGCTTGTCGAAGACACCCGCGTAACCGTTGGGGTCGGCGTCGTCCTCAAGAAGGTGGATTCTGGAAACCCGGCCGTCGTGCTCCGGGGGCAGGTTGACATAAGTATTTTGCATCTGGAGCGGTGCGGCGAGGTCTTCCGCAAGGAACCGGTCAAAGCTTCGTCCGTCGATCCGTCGCACCAACTCGGCGATCACCCAGCCGTAGTTGATGGGGTGGTAGGACATCACCTCGCCCGCGGCGTATTTGGGGATGGCCTGCTCCATGGCCGCACAGACCTTGCTCCAGTCGGCCCAGTCCGTCCACGGAAGGGACGCCGGGGTTTCCGGGAAGCCCCCCTGGTGGCTCAGAAGATGACGTACCGTGACCTTGTCTTTCCCGTGGGCGGCAAACTCGGGCCAGAACTTGGCAACGGGGTCATCCCACTCCAACCGGCCGCGCTCTTTCAGCATATAGATGCAGGAGGCCGCCAGGGGCTTGGTGGAAGAGAACAGGACGAACATGGTGTTGTCGTCCACCGGCCTGCCGGTCTTGGCGTCGGCCGCTCCGCCGTAGATGTCCAACACCAGGCTCCCGTAACGGTACACCGCGAGTCCGGCGCCCGGATGCAGCCCGGCGCCAATCTGGCGATGGAAAAGCTCAGTTACTTGTTCCAGCTTCTGCGAGTCCATGGATACCGACGCGGGTGTGGTCAGCGTAGCCATTTCAGTCCTCCAGACTAGTTTTAATCAGCCCGACTTGTGCGTAGTAAATTGCCGGTCAAAGCAGGGGGTATTCTAGCATGGCATTTCCCATAACAGACGGACGGGCACGGCGTACAGGCTTTCGCCGAAGCCCACGAGGGACTCCCCGTCGTACAGCACTACCCCGGCGGCGAAGCTGTCCCCGGTTGCCTCCTTAAGCCGCCGCAGGCCGCGAAAGTCCGAAGCAGTGACAGTTGCGCCCGCCTTGACTTCGACCCCGGCCACCTGCCGGCCATGTTCTAGGACGATGTCGACTTCGACCTGGTCCTTGTCGCGATAGTGAAAGAAATTCACCGGGCCGTCATGCCATGACCCCTGCCGGCGCAACTCCTGGAACACGAAGGTCTCGAGAAGCTGCCCCAGCAATGGGCGGTCTGCCGCAAGGGTCCGTGTGTCCACGCCCATCAGCGCACAGGCCAGGCCGGTGTCGCCGATGTGCAGCTTCGGCGTCTTGACGAAGCGCTTTCCCCGGTTTCTGTACCAAGGCGGCAGCCTCTCCAGCAGGTACACCCGTTCCAGCAGGCCGACGTAGTCGCCGATGGTCGGACGGCTCAACTGGAACTGCGAGGCGAGGTTGCTCATGTTGAACAGGTGGGCCGTCTGCGTCGCCGCCAGCGCCATGAGCCTCGGCAGGACGTCCAACCCGCTGATGCGGGCCAGGTCGCCGACGTCGCGCTGCACCTGTGCTTCGATATAGCTGGCGTACCAATTCGCCCTGCGCCGGCCAGTGGGTCGGGCCAAGGCGGCAGGATACCCGCCCGATACGATTCGCTCGGCCAGCCCGGCTCCCAGCCTCTCGGTCCGCCGTAGCATGAAGCTGCCGCCGAACAGCGCGTCGATAAAACCCTTTTCGGCCGGGCGACTCAGGTGCATTTCGCACTGCGCCAGCGGGTGGAGCCGGACCGTCTCCAGGCGCCCGGCCAAGGAATCCTGCACCGTGGGCACCGCAAGCACGTTGGTCGATCCGGTCAGGACGAACCGGCCTGGCAGGCGCCGGCGGTCGATGTCCAGTTTCAGCGCGGTGAAGAGCGACGGCACCCGCTGCACTTCGTCCAGGACGGCCCGTTCCGGGAGGTCCGCGACAAACCCCATGGGGTCGGTTTCGGCGGCGGCGCGAATGACACCGTCGTCAAAGCTGAAGTAGCCATAGTCGAGGCTCGCGGACGGCTGGCCGCGGCCCGGCAGGTAGGCCGGCGCACAGGCCATCTGCGCCAAGGTGGTCTTCCCGCACTGGCGCGGACCCTGGACCAGAACAGCCGGAGAATCTTCGAGGGCTTCGATGAGCCTCCACTCGGCAAACCGGGGATAAAATACCTGCTCAACCATGGGCTAATTGTAACTTTTGGTCTAGCCAATTGCAAGGTTATTTGGTGGCTAATTGAAATGTTAGGAGGTGGATAATTGAAATGTTTGAGGCTTTCCAATTGCAAGGTTAGGTGGTGGACAATTGCAACCCTGTGCTAGCGCCTCTTCCAGACCGGGGCCCGCTTTTCGGCGAAGGCAGCGACGCCCTCCTTGGCGTCTTCGGTGGCCAGTACCTCGTCGCGCTTGGCTTGGGCGAAGGAGACCCGTTCTTCCAGCCCCATTTCCGAGCCCTTGATGGACGCCTCCTTGATGGCGGCGAGGGCAAGTGGGGCGTTGGCGGTTATTTTGCGAGCCATCTCTTCAGCCCGGGGCATCACTTCCTCGGGGGCCACCACGTAGTTTACCAGCATCAGTTCCAGCGCCTTGTGGGCGTCAACGAAATCACCGGTGAACAGGAACTCAAAGGCCACGTTCCTCGGGACTACCTGGGAGAGCAGGGCCGGGCCGCTGACCGACGAGATCCCCCGCTTGGCCTGGGGCCAGCCGAACTGGGCCTCGACAGAGGCAATGCGAATGTCGCTGCCCAGAGCGATGCCGCAACCCTGGGCCAGGCAGATGCCGTTGATGGCGGCAATGATCGGCTTCCAGATGTTGGACTGCACCACGTACAGGTCGCCGGTGCTGGGGCCCTCGTTGGCCCTGGCGTTGGCCATGGCCACGAGGTCATGCCCTGTCGAGAAGGCTCGTCCGCTGCCGGTTACTATGGCGCAGCGCACGACGGGGTTGTCTTTCACGTCCTGAAAAGCGTCCCAGAGCATTTGACGCATCTCGGGATTGATGGCGTTCAGCTTTTCCGGGCGATTGAGCGTGATGAAGGCGATGCCCTCTTTGATCTCGTATATGACTTCCCTGTCAGTCAAGTTCGGTCCTCCAATCAGATAATCCTGGACCCGGTGGGCTTGGTGCCGATCACGCCGGTTTCTTCCAATGCTTTCACGTCGTCGGAGGTGAGACCCAACAGCCCGGCGAAGACCTCGCGGTTGTGCTGGCCCAGGGTGGGGGATGGCCAGCGCACCTCGCCGGGCGTGGCGCTCATCTTCCAAGCCAGGCCGGGGTACTGCCGCTGCCCCACCTGTGGGTGGTCCACCGTCACGAAGGTGCCTCTTTCCTGGTAGTGTGGGTCTTCCAGCAGGTCCGGCCCTCGCAATACCGGCCCGGCGGGCACTCCCGCGGCCTGAAGAACCTCGGCAAGCTGAAAAGCGTCCTGGCCGCTCGTCCACTCGCCGATGATGGTGTCCAGAGCGTTTTGATTGGCCATACGGTTGGCGGCGCTGGTGAAGCGGGAATCGTCCGCCAAGCCCGGTGCGCCGATCTCTTTGGCCAAGGCGGCCCATTCTTGCTCGCTGGTGGCGGCAATCGTTATCCACCGGTCTTCCCCGGCGCAACGGTAGGTGTTGCAGGGCGCGTACCAAGGGGAACGGTTCCCACGGCGTTCGGTTTCCCGGCCGGACATCTGGTAGGCCAGCAACTCGGCCCCCATCAGGGCCACCGACGATTCCTGCTGGGACACGTCGATGTACATCCCTTTGCCGGTACGGCGGCGGCGGCGCAGGGCGGCCAGCAGCACTCCCGCCGCGTGGGAGCCGGTGATCGGGTCGCCGTGGTTGATGCCCGACTTCATCGGCCCGTCGCCGGGGTAGCCGGTCAGGTGGGCCATCCCCGATAGCTGCTCCTGCCCGATTCCGTAACCCAGGTATCCTTTCCATGGGCCGGTGTTGCCGAAAGCCGGCATCGACACGTAAATCAGGTCGGGGCGGTGCCGGCGCAACGCCCGGTAGTCATAGCCCAGACGTTCCAGGCTGCCCTGCCGGAAATTCTCGATCAAAACGTCGCTGACGGACACCAGCCGTTCGAAGATCCGTCGTCCCTCTTCACTGGTCAATTCCAGCGTGATCCCGTACTTGGACATGTGGAGGCAGTTGAACCACCCGTTGCGGTTCCAAGGTTCGTCGCCGGGTTCGCCGTCGGGGTAGGCGGCTATTCCACGGGCTGGGTTGACGGGCCCCCGGTGGGAGTCGTAGACGCTGAGAGACTCCATCTTTATGACTTCAGCGCCCAAATCGGCCATCAGCTTGGTGCAGTATGGACCGGCCCAGATGCGGGAAAGGTCGAGCACCCGGTAGTCCCTCAACGGCTGTTTGGCCATTCAGCCAAGACCTCCGCCGTGTGTTCGCCCAAGAGCGGGGCTCGCCGGAACAGCCAGGCCTCGGCGCCGGGCTCGCAGGAGATAGGCGCGCCGGGGTAGGCGAATTCACCTGCCGCTGGATGGTCCAGCCGCACGAAATAGCCCCGGTCCAGGAGCTGCTCCATCTCCAGGATGTCCTGCATAGTTGCGACGAAGCCGAACCCCAGGCCGCTTTCCTGCCCGGCCTTGAAGATCTCGACCTTGTCGTGGTCTATGAGCCAGGGCAGCATCAGGGCGTCGATCTCATCGGCGTTGTCCTGACGTCCCCGCCGGGAGGCAAAGCGCGGGTCGGCCAACTCCTCCCGCTCCATGATGCGGGCAACCTCCGGCCAACGGTGGTCGGGTCCGGCGATGATCCCGACGTGTCCGTCCCGGCAGGGGTATATCCCCCAAGCGGCCCGGCCGTAGCCCCGGTTACCAACGCGGGTGTACTCCTGGCCCGAATAGCTGTACTGCATCAGGGCGTTTTCCAGGATGTTCGTAGCGTATTCGGCGATAGAAACGTCGATCTGCTGTCCCTCGCCGGTCTCTTCCGCGTACATCAAGGCCGCCATGGCGGCAACGAAGGCGTTCTGCCCGGCGCCAAGCTGGGCCAAGGGCACGCCCTCCTTCAGCGGCTCCTGATCGGGTTCGCCGGTGATGTTCATCAGCCCGCCCATGGCGTAGAGGTTAACCTCGGCCGCTCTCCAATCGCGGTACGGCCCCGTCTGGCCGAAATTCGAGATGGAGGTCGTTACCAGCGCCGGGTTGGCCTCGCGCAACATTTGGTAACCCAGCCCCATCCGGTCCATAGTGCCGGGAGTGAAATTCTCGACCAGAATGTCGGCCTTGGCCGCCAGTTGCAGCAGCATCAACCTCCCGCCGTCGGTTTTAAGGTCGAGGACGATGCTGCGTTTGCCGGTGTTCAAGTACAGGTGCCAAGCACCGTCTTCCGGGAGCGTCGACGCAGGCGACGTTGCGGCGCCCGACGCGAACGGCCCCAACGCACGTACAGGGTCTCCACCCGGACGCTCCACCTTCACGACATCCGCGCCCAACCCGGCCATCAACTTGGTGCAATACGGCCCGGCGATAAAATGGGTCAGATCCAATACCCTGACTCCTTCCAAGAGACCAGTCATGGCAGACCCGGCATGGCAAGGCTCCGAAATTACGTCTCGACCCGGTTGGCTCGACCCGGTTGGCTCGACCCGGTTGGCTCGACCCGGTTGGATTGTGGCATCGGCGAACGGCGATTGCAAACCGGGGCTTGGTGAACGCACGCCGGTGAACGCACGCCGGTGAACGCACGCCGGTGAACGCACGCCGGTGAACGCACGCCGGTGAACGCACGCCATTGATGCGACGGTTCTGTGTTATTCTTCTGCTGAAACGCCGCGTTTCTTGTGCTCACTTTTTGCTTGGAGTTTTCGCCGATGGAACGCCCTGTTTTCCAGCCCGTAGGCACCCCGGTGAACGAGTTGGACACCCCGGCCCTCGTGGTCGATCTGGACCTGATGGAGCAGAATATCCGTACCTACCAGGGGTATTTTCAGGGCACGAACGTCAGGGTGCGGCCGGTCGTTACCAGTCATCTCTGCCCGCAGATAGCCCGCCGCCAGTTGGCTGCAGGAGCGACTGTGGGCGGGGTCGCCGTGACCACCGTCGGCGAGTCCGAAGTTTTCGCCAACGCCGGGTTCGACGACATCCTGTTATCCAACCAGGTAGTGACCGTTTCCAAGATCAGGCGTTTGTGTGCGCTCGCCGCCCAAGCCAGAATTGCGATGGTTGTGGACAACCCCGAAAACGTCGTGCAGCTTTCCCAAGCGGCCCAAGCCAGCGGCGTGGAGTTCGGCGTCTTGGTGGAAATCGAGGCCGGCATGGGCCGTTGCGGCGTGGCTCCCGGAGCAGATGCCGTGGCCTTGGCCAGACAGGTCGATGGCGCGCCCGGTCTGCGCTTCGAAGGGATCATGGCTACGGTCCCAGGGCCCAAGGGCGGTGACCCGGAGCAACACAAAGAGCAGAACCGGCAAAACCTTGCCGCAGCCGTGGAGGCCAAAGACCTGCTGGAGAGCGCGGGCGTTAGCGTTTCGACCGTCAGCGTCGGCGGCGCCCATTGCTACTCGGTGGCCGGTGAGATCGCCGGAGTCACCGAGGTGCGCGCGGGCCGCTATCCGTTGATGGACGTCCGCCTGCGGGACTACCTGCCTGATCTCTCCCTGGCGGCGTCGGTCCTGACCACCGTCGTCAGCCACCCGGTAGACGGGTTGGCCGTGCTCGACGCCGGTCACAAGGCCACCGGCCCCGACCAGGGTTTGCCGGTGCTGATGGGCCCGGCAGGGGCGAAGGCCGCGCGTTTCAGCGCGGAGCACGGAATCGTCGAGTTGGAGGGTGACGCCAACCGCGCCTATAGCCCTGGAGACAAGGCCAGGCTCTATCCCTACGAGTTGGGGGCCTGTATCAACCAGTACGACTACATCAGGGCCGTCAGGGGCGGCGAGCTGGAAGGCTTCTGGCCCTTGTCCGCCCGCGGACGGTTCGCCTAGTTGCTCCCGGTACAGACCATTCTACGGCTACAAAGGAGACCGCGATGGACGAGCATTACCGCCCCGTGCCAGGAACTCCCATGGAGGAATTGGATACGCCCTGCCTGGTCTTAGACCTGGACGCGCTGGACCACAACATGGACGTGGTCGCCGACTACTACCGGGACCGGCCCAGCAAGCTTCGGGGGCACAGCAAGAACCACAAGACTCCCGCAATTGCGTTGCGGCAGATCCGCCGCGGCGGCACGGTGGGCGGAGTCTGCTCCGCCAAGGTCTCCGAGGCCGAAGTTATGGTGCATGGCGGCGTTCCCAGCGTATTCATCACCAGCGAGGTCGTCGGCGACCTGAAGATTCAGCGGCTTTGCGCCTTGGCGGGACAAGCTGAGGTGATGGTCGCCTGCGACAGCGCCGACAACGCCAGGGCCCTCTCCAGGGGCGCGCAAGACCGTGGCGTGGACCTCGGCGTGGTGATTGAGTTGGAGACCGGATTGAAGCGTTGCGGCGTCCAGGACATTGAGGACGGGGTGACTCTCGCCCAAGAGATCAGCGGCATGCCGGGGCTGAGCTTCCGGGGCATCATGAGCCATCAGGTAATTCCCGACATGCCTGACCGGGAAGATCGCGTGACCGAGGGCAACCGGGTCATCAAAGGCGTGATCGACTTGAAAGACGCCATCGTCGAAGCTGGCATCCCGGTGGAGGTGGTCTCGACCGGCGAGACCTGGAGCTACGACGTTGCCGGGGAGATTCCCGGCGTGACCGAGGTCCAGGGCGGCAGCTACCTGTTGATGGAAACCCACTACAGCTACATGACCGAGTTCAATTATGCCGCCAAGGTGCTGACCACCATCATCAGCGCCCCGCGCCCAGGGGTGGCCATCGGCGACGCCGGGGTGCGCTGCGTTGGCTCTCTGCGCGGAATGCCAGAGGTCTGGGACCGCCCCGGGGTGACCGTAGAGTCCATGGACAGCGACCACGCCGTTTTCAAGCTGACCGACGGCGCGTCCCTCCGGGTGGGCGACCAACTGCTGTTAGTCCCCGCCCAGCAAGACGCCATGGTAAGCCGCTGGGACCGCTTCGTCGGCATCCGCGACGGCAAAGTGGAAGCCGTCTGGGACATACAAGCGCGGGGATGCCATAGCTGAAGAGGAGTCAGACATGGCTCGGATTAGACGGGTTGGTATCGAGGGTTTCCGACGCCTGAAGGGCGTTAGCATTGAAATGCGCCCCGTGATGGTGTTGATTGGCGCGAATGGTGTCGGTAAAACCTCATTCATGGACGCATTATCCTTGTTGGCAGCCTCTGCAAAGGGTTCATTGAATCAGCGTCTAAGCGATTTTGGGGGTGTCGCTGATGTGATTACTCGTGCCCGGTCAGAAAAGATTATGCTGAGTGTCGAGATGGATGTTCAGTATTATGAGCCTCTTAAATACAATCTCCATGTTGCGCCTCAAGGCCAAGGGTACGCGATCCCGGAGGAGATGCTTACTCAGGCTAGAGAGGGGTTTGCTGAGCCATTCAAATACATCGAATCACTGTATGGCGCCGTTCATTACTACGATACTGACAGACGTGGGCTCGTCAGGCCGAATTGGGAACATGATTCGCTGGAAACAGCGCTGTCCCAAGTGCCTCGGATGTTCCAACAGCCCGAGGACTTGAGACGGACTCTAAGTTCAGTGACACAATACCATGTCCTGGATGTAGGCCAACGTGCTCCGGTCAAGCTTCCGCAACAGTTGAGGCCGGCAGTCCTCCCAGGAGAGAATGGAGAAGACTTGGCGCCGTATCTCTACAACCTTCGAGAATCTAGCCCGGAGAAATACGAGGCGATAGAAGACGCTTTAAGAGTGGCATTCCCTGGCTTCGAGTCCCTTAGCTTCCCCATTGTCGCCGCAGGGATGATATCAACTACCTGGAAAGAGAGGTCATTCGGCAACCCGCTCTACATGCACCAACTCTCTGAGGGCACACTGCGCTTTTTATGGTTGGTTTCCTTGCTGCAAAGTCCGGGCCTATCGACGATTACCATGATAGACGAACCGGAAGTGAGTCTGCACCCGGAGTTGCTGGCCCTTCTCGCTGACCTGATGCGTGAAGCCTCCGCCAGGACTCAAATAGTTGTTGCCACACACTCGGACAGGCTGGTCCGTTTCCTCGAACCAAGTGAGGTTGTCGTCATGGACGTTGGAGAAGACGGCGGGGCTTCGATGGCTTGGGGGGATACCTTGGACCTGGACGGGTGGTTAGCGGATTACAGCCTGGATGAAGTTTGGCAGATGGGGGTCATGGGTGGCCGGGCGTGAAAATTACGTTAATCGTGGAAGGGAAGACAGAACGGGAGTTTGTACGTCATCTGAGAACATTTTTGGAGCCACGCCTAGCAGGTAGAATGCCAACTCGGGCCGTCAGCAGATATGACGGTCACATTCCCACCGACGAAAAACTGAAAAGGAGAGTAAGAGAACTATTACGTGAACCTTCGGACCACGTGGTAGCCTTAACAGATATTTACACTGGCGACAGACCTCCCCGCTTCACCGACGCGGCTGACGCCAAGTCGAAGATGCACCGATGGGTTGGGAACGAGCCAAGGTTTCACCCGCACGCGGCCCAATTTGAGATTGAGGCCTGGTTGCTGCCATACTGGCCTCGAATCCAAGGTCTCGCTCGCCACAATCAGGCGGCACCGAGCGGCGAGCCTGGGAGCATCAACCACAACAACCCTCCGGCTAGGCGCATCACAGAAATATTCCGCCGCGGCGGTGCTCGTGACTACGTGAAAACGCGAGATTTCGCCAAAATCTTGCAAAACCAAGATTTATCCTTGGCGATTGAACGCTGTCCAGAATTGAAATCCTTGGTGAATTCAATTATGAGGATTTGCGACGGCGATCAAATACCATGATAGACCAGCAAAGGGAATGCCCACCCCGCCCTATTCCGGCACCGGGCCGAACTCGCTGGTTTTCATTAGGTAGGTGTTCTGAGCAGCTAGCAGGCTGCGGACGCGTGGGATGTACACCCCGCCCCATTCGGGGTCGGCGGCTACGGCGGCCTTGGCCTCTTCCATGTGCTTCACGTTATCGAAGGCCCAGATGTGCACCACTTGGTTCAGGTCGCCCAAGTCGCTGAAGAACCAGCCCGCCAGCTTGACTCCGTGCCGGTGGCGGATGGGCAGGCCCACCTCTTCCGCCGCTGACCGGTATTCGCCGGTGGCGCCGGGCTTCAGGGTATACTGCCGGAAGTCAAAGACCATGTCGTTCTTGGCTTTGAACTCAGGAGTCCCTTCTTCGGGAACGTTGCCCACCACCGGGTAGTTTGGCGCGAAGGCCGGGGAGTTCATCAGCCAGGTCTTCTGGGATTCCACTAGGGGCCGGGCCCGCGGCACGTACTTGCCGGTCCAGTCGGGGTCGGCGTACACCGCCGCCTTGGCCTCGTTCAGGTGCTCCAGGCTTTCGTATCCCCAGATGTGCACCACTTGGTTCAGCGCCCCTATGTCGCTCCAGTACCAGCCGGAGAGGGCGACCCCGTGGCGCTGGCGAATGGGCAGTCCCAACTCTTTGGCCCCCGCCCGGTAGTCAGGAGTCGCGCCGGGCTTGAGTGTGTACATCCTGAAGTCGTAAATCATAGCTGTTATCCTTTTTCGCCAAGCCGGTCAATATGAGCGGCCGCCATCCTGTCAATTTACCCTGTTACAGCGCGTGATAGTAGCCCCGAATCTTCGCGGCCATCAAGTGTCGACGTTTTTGTAAAAATGCATCGTAGTCTTCCACACTCACTCGGGCGCTGTATCTCTGGGATGGCAATTTCACCGGATTTGATCCAAGTGACCAGGGTTTCGATGGGGTACTGATTTACCGAATATTGCTGGATGGGCATATCAATCGCCTTGACGGTTTCGAGTATCGGCTTCCGCGAAAGCAGTGAGTCCTGCAAGATACGATTGCATGTCTACGACACGTTAGGGAACCTCTGAACAAGTTATGGTCATTGAGGCGAAAGCCGAAATCTCGGAAGAGAGCTTAACGGTATTAGCTATCAAATGAGCACCGGCGCCCCCATCCTAACCTTCCCCCGTCGGGGGGAAGGGACTTGTTCGGGGGAAGGGACTTGTTCAGATGTTCGTTAGCCCCCGGTATGCTTCTTGATGAACTCGCCGGCTTTGTCGAGGGCTCGCCGGCCTTCGGGCAGCACCGGCGCAAAGGCGTGCCAAACATGGAACATGTCATCCCACACCTCAAGCTCCACCGGCACTTTCGCTTCCTTGAGCAGTTCGGCCAGCCGGGTCGAGTCGTCCAGAAGCGTTTCATCGCCACCAACCTGTAGCAACATCGGAGGCAGTCCCCGTAGGTCAGCGTACAGCGGAGCGGCCAAGGGAGCCCGCCGGTCATGGTCTCCAAGATACACGCCGGCCATGAACTCCAGCCCCTCTTTCTGCACAACGGGATCGACTTCCGCATTGGAAATCATCGAAGCGCCGGTGCCCTCCATGTCCACCCAGGCAGATATACAAAACCCGGCTCCGGCCATGGGCTCTCCCAGGTAGCGTAGCGCCACCAACGCCGCCACCACCAACCCTCCGCCGGCGGAGTCTCCGGCCAAGGCGATGTTGGAAGGCTCGTAGCCTTGGGCCAGCAACCAACGGTAGGCGTGTATGGTATCTTCGACCGGAGCGGGGAAAAGGTACTCCGGGGCCAACCGGTATTCCAGTCCCAGCACCTTGCCTCCCGACGATCCAACCAGGCTGCCCATTATCATTCTATGGGTCTGCACCGACCCGATAACGTAGCCGCCGCCGTGCACATAGATGGTGACCCGGCCGGGATCGGAATCGGGCCGGGAGAGCATCTCGGCGGCAACCCCTCCGGCGTTAAGCCTTTCGAAGGAGACACCTTCCTCAGCCTTGAAGCCGCCAGCTATGCGTTCATAGTTGCGGCGCATTCCTTCGATCGCCCCTTGCGACTCATCGAAGTTGCCAAACTCAGCGAATTGTTTGATCGCAGACTCGAGTTCCGGTGATTTGGCCATTTTTCCTCCTGATTGTGTTGGGTGTGATAACCGGGAGCCGATCACTCACTTGCAGGCGTAGATTTCCGACATTGGTTCGAGGCACGGACGCTTGTGCGGGGCGCGGACTCTGACGGTACCAACGACACTGCGCCGTTATCCTCCGGATCGCCTCTTGATGAATTCGCCGCCTTGGGCCAGCATATCTTATTTTTCCAACATACGCTTGAGCGTCCGGGCGCTGCTGTGGGGCGCCGACAACACCGGCGCCGTTGACACTCCCCGCAGGTGGTCCAGCGCCGAGGCAAAGGAGAACTGGCTGAGCAGCACCACGTCAACCTCCGGCGCCAAGGCCATAACTTCCTCTTCCAGCCGCCGCTCGAATGCCTGTTGGCCCTCGACCCGCAGCACCGTGAGCAAGTCCTCGGCCAGGCGGGGCACGAAGGTGACTTCTTTTCCGGCCTCTCGCGCCGCCAGATGCAGGTAATATTCCGCGTCTCGCATGGTGGCCGAGTTGGAAGCGATGACTCCGACTCTGGCGCCGGCGTCCACCGCCTCCCGCATCACGGGCCCATAGGACGACACCAACGGTACGTCCACCAAATCTCGGGCGCTGTCCACCACCGGCGCGTAGACGGAGCAGGCCAGGCCGACGGCGTCGGCGTTGTGGTCTTGAGAGTAGCAGATCAGCTCGCTCATGCGGCGGCGCAGTTTCGGGGTGACCTCATCGTCGAAATCCAGCAGCAATCCCTCGTCCAGGAGGTTCACCACCTCGGCCTCGGGAAACTCGTCCTGAAAAGCTAACCGCACTGGCGGGATGGACTCGGCCACTGCGTGAATCATGACCACTCGCATACGATTCTCCCGGGTTTGATTCACTGCGGAGAGCACAGAGGCGACAGAGATTTTTATATTTTCCTCTGGGCCCTCCGTGTTCTCTGTGCTAAGAAAATCAGTTCAAGATTCCGACGACCTCGCCGTCGGCCGTAACGTCCATGTCCAAGGCGCGGGGCCGGGTGGGGAGGCCGGGCAGGGTCTCGATGCGGCCGGCGAGGGCGTAGAGGAACCCCGCGCCCACCGAGGCCCGGATTTCGTTTACCGGGAAAGTGTAACCCTGGGGACGGTTGCGCAGGCTGGGGTCATGGGATATGGACAAGTGAGTCTTGGCCATGCAGACCGGCAGGTTTCCCCATCCCTGGCTCTCGAAGTATTGCAATTGCCGGCGGGCGTCGGCGGACCAGGTCACGTCGGCCGCGCCGTACACCTTTTGAGCCAACGCCAGCACCTTGTCTTGAGCTGACGCCTCCAGGGGGTAGGCGTAGGTGATCTCGCTGCCGGTCTGCGTGGCCTCCACCACCGCTTGGGCCAGTTCTTCCGAACCCGCGCCGCCCCGGGCGAAGCCGTCGCACTCCACAGCCGACGTGGCCCCGGCGTTCATCGCAATCTGCCGCACGGCGTCCAGTTCCTCGGCGGTGTCGGAGCCGAAACGGTTGATGGCGACCACCACGGGGAGGCCGAAGCCCTTGACGATGCCCACGTGGTGCGCCAGGTTCGGCCCGCCCGCGAACAGGCTCTCGACGTTGGGCTGGTCCAGATCGCGCCGCCGGGCGCCCCCGTGCCACTTCAGCGCCCGGGCCGAGGCGACCAGCACTGCCGCGCTGGGCAAAAGGCCGCCTCCGTATCCAGGGCCGGGCCGGGTCTTGATGTGCATGAACTTCTCGAATCCGAGGTCGGAGGCGAACCCGGCCTCGGTAACGACATAATCAGCGTATCCCACGGCCAGCTTGTCGGCCAGTATGGAACTGCAGCCGTGGGCGATGTTGCCGAAGGGCCCGGCGTGAACCACGGCGGGCTGGCCTTCCATGGTCTGCACGAGATTGGGCATGACCGTCTGGTGCAGGAGAGTCATCAGGGAGCCCTCGACCCCCAACCGGCCCACGCTGACCGGTTCTCCGCCCCTGGTAACTCCGACGACGATGCGGGAGATTCGTTCCCGCAAGTCCTGAGGCCCGTCGGTCAAGGCCAAGATGGCCATAATCTCGGAGGCTGAGACGATGTCGAACCGGGCCTCACGCAGAGGCCCGTAGCCAGTGCCGCCCACCCCGGCGACCACTTGGCGCAACCCGCGGTCGGAGGCGTCGGTCACGCGGGTCCAGTGGATGCCAGTGGCTTCGAAGTCGGGGACGGCGTTCCGGAACACCGCGTTGTCCACCAAAGCCGCCAGGAGATTGTGGGCCGAGGCCACGGCATGGGCGTCGCCGGTGAAATGGATATTGATCTCGTCCTCAGGGACTATCCGCGCCTTGCCGCCGCCGGTCCCGCCTCCCTTGATGCCGAAGATAGGGCCCAAGGTGGGCTCGCGCAGGTTCACGACCACTTTATGCCCCAAACGGCCCATTCCTTGCGTCAGACCGATGGCGGTGGTGGTCTTGCCCTCGCCGGCGGGGGTCGGCGTGATGCCGGTGACTACGACCAGCTTTCCCTGCCGGTCCTTGGCGTCGCGCAGAGCGTCCAGGGATATTTTGGCCTTGTAGCGGCCGTAGGGAAGGACGTGCTCGCTGTCGATTCCGAGGTCATCGGCAATCTTGGTGATGAACTGCATTTGTTACCCTCGCCCCTTGGTTCCTGCCGGCCAGGCTGTCAGTCCTAGCCCGCCGCCAATTCCCGCTCCAGGCGGTCTATGTCGTGCTCGCTCAGGTTGAAGTATTTGGCGTCGGGATGATGCATGACAAGGGCCGACACCGATGATTCCGGGTCCATCATATAACCTTCGGTCAGTTCTACGTCCAAGTGGCTGGAGACTTCCAGCAGGCGGAACAGTTGCTCCTGGTCCTCCAGCCTGGGGCATGCCGGGTAACCGAAGGAGAAGCGCTGGCCCCGGTACTGGGTCCGAAACAGGTCGTAGGGGGTGATGCTGGCGGGGTCGCCGATGCCCCACATCTGGCGGAGTTGCTGGTGCAGCAATTCGGCGAAGCCTTCGGCGCTTTCCAAGGCCAGGGCCTGCAGAATGTGGGCGTTGAGGAATTGGCCCTCCGCCATCCACTGTTCGGCGAGCCGGCGTACGCCGGCGCCGACGGTGGTAACGAACATCCCCACATAGTCCATCCCGTCCAGTCCGCTCCCGACCCTCGCTTCTGCCTCGCTCCCACTGGGAGAGAGGGGAAGAACGTAGTCGGAAAGGCACAGCCCGTCCCGCTGTGACTGGCGTCCGAAGTAGAACCGCTCCAGCACCGTGGCGCCGTCGGGGGAATAAATCAGCAATTGCTGCCCGTCGGACCGGCATGGGAAGAACTTGAACACAGCGTCGGCGGTGATGTCGCTGCGGGCCAGGACCAGGTCTTCGACCCGCCGCACCGAGTCCCGTAAGGCAATGGCCGCCTTTCCCTTTTCAGAGCCGGGGCCGGCAGCCAGGTCCTCGGCGAACCGGCCCTTGTAGCCCAAGTGCCGTACGTACAGCATCTGGGGGTTGATGTAGTCGAAGATTTCTTCCATATCGTAGTTGGTGATTACGTGCAGCCGCAGGTCCGGCGGGTTGGGTATCGGGAAATCGTGACGCAGTTGGGCCGAAGGAACATCCTCGCGGGCCTCCTCGCTGCTGGCGCGGGCCGCATTGTCGTTCAGCATCTCCTCAGTCTCGGCCTCCAGGGAAGCCACCAATTGCGCCCGTTCGTCCGCCTCCTGGATGGTGTTGGCCAAGGCCAGGCCGGTCATGGCATCGGACGCATAGGCCACCAGCCCGCCATATTCCGGCGCGATGCGCAGCCGGGTGAAGCGGTTGGAAAGCGCGGCCCCTCCCACCAGGACAGGGACGGCCACCCCGTCGTGGTTGAAGTCCCGTACCGTCTCGACCATCATCTGGGCCGATTTCACCAGCAGGCCTGAAAGACCGATGATGTCCGGCTGGTGCAGACGGAAGGCGTCGATAAGTTCTTGGGGAGGGATTTTGATGCCCAGGTTGATTACCCGGTAACCATTGTTGGAAAGAATGATTTCGACCAGGTTTTTGCCGATATCGTGGACGTCGCCCTTGACCGTAGCCAGTAGCACCCGCCCTTTTATTGAGCTTTCCACCTGCTCCATGTGGGGCTCCAACCGGCTCACCGAGAATTTCATGGACTCCGCCGACTGGAGCACTTCGGCCACAATCAACTGGTTGGCGTTGAACTGGCGCCCGACCTCGGTCATGCCGTTCATCAGCGGCCCGTTGATTATCTCCAGCGGCGTCCGGCCCAGCAGGGCTTCGTCCAGGTCCTCGGCCAAGCCCTCTTTGGTGCCTTCGATGATGGCCAAGGCCAATCGTTCGTCCAAGGGCAGGTTACGGCGCTCTTCGTTGGTGGCGGCAGGCGCCTTATCCCGAAAATGGGCGGCGAAGGCGGCCACCGGGTCCATTTCTCCATCAGGGGCCGACCGGTACCAAATCAGGTCTTCGGACAACTTGCGTTCTTCCTCCGGGATGGAGGCGTAACGCATCATGGCCTCGGAGTTTACGATGGCCATGTCCAACCCCGCCTGCACGCAGTGGTACAGGAACACCGAGTTGAGGACTTCGCGGCCGGCAACAGGGAGGCCGAAGGAGACGTTGGAGATGCCCAGGATGGTCTTGGCCCGGGGCAGCGCTTCTTTGAGCAGCCGGACTCCCTCCACCGTCTCCGCGCCGGAGCCGATGTAGTTCACGTCTCCGGTCCCCACCGGAAACACCAGCGGGTCGAAGATCAGGTCTTCCTCAGGGATGCCGTACTTCTCGGTGAGAAGCTTTGCCGAGCGCAGGGCCACTTCCAGCTTGCGTTCGCGGGTGACGGCTTGAGCCTGCTCCTTGTCGTCGTCGATGCAACCGACCACCAAGGCGGCGCCGTAGCGCCGGGCCAGGGGCGCCACGGCCTGGAAGCGGGCCTCGCCGTCTTCCAGGTTCACCGAGTTGATGATGGACTTGCCCTGCAGCCGTTTCAACGCCAATTCGATGACGTTGGAATCGGTGGAGTCGACCATTATGGGCGTTTTGACCTTCTTGGTTACCAGGTCCAAGAACATGGCCACGTCGGCGGCTTCATCCCGGTCCGGGTCCTGCAGGCAGACGTCCAGCACGTGGGCCCCGTTCCGGGCCTGACGCCTCCCGATTTCGGCGGCCTCCTCGAACGCCCCGTCGTTGATCAAACGGCGGAACCGGCGGCTGCCCAGCACGTTGGTGCGTTCGCCGACGATGGCCGGCCGCACCTGGTCGTCTACCAACAACGCCTCGATGCCCGAAACCCGGGTCTCCGCAGACTCCACGAGGGGGCGAGGCGTTTTGCCCTCGGCCAGCCGGGCCAGCAGCTCTATGTGCCCGTTGACGGTGCCGCAGCAGCCACCGATGACGTTGACCCACCCGGCGCTTACAAACCGGCCCAGGGTCTCGGCCATGGCCTCGGGAGACTCGTTGTAGCGGCCGTCTTCGTCGGGCATGCCGGCGTTGGGCACCGAGGCCACCGGGAACCTCGAAATCCCCGCCAGGGTGCGCACGTGGTCGGTCATGAATTGCGGCCCCGTGGCGCAGTTGACGCCGATCCACAGCAGGTCGCGGTGGGCCAGGGAGATGTACAGCGCTTCCACGTCCTGCCCCGCCAGCAGGGTGCCCATGGGCTCCACGGTGCCTTGAACGGCCACCGGCGCCTCGCGCTCCAGTTCGGCGAAGGCGCGGTCGATGCCTTCCAGGCCGGCCTTGATGTTCAGCGTGTCCTGGCCGGTTTCCAGGAGCAGCATGTCGACGCCGCCCTCGATTAGACCGGCGGCCTGAACGTGGTAGTTGTCGGCCAGTTCTTCGAAGGTGATTCCGCCCGTGACCGAGATGGTCTTGGTGGTCGGCCCCATCGAACCGGCGACGAACCGGGGCTTTTCAGGCGTAGCGGCGGCGTCCGCCGCTTGCCGGGCCAAGGACGCCGCTACGGTGTTGAGGCGGCGGGCCTCGTGGGCCAAATCGTACTCGGCCAAGACCACGGCGGTCGCGCCGAAGGTGTCGGTTTCCAGTATGTCGGCCCCGGCCTCCAGGTGCCCACGGTGTATGTCAGTGATGACGTCGGGCCGGGTGATGACGAGGTACTCGTTGCAGCCCTCGTACATGGGGCCGCCGAAGTCGTCCGGTCCCAGGTCGCGGGCTTGTATCGCCGTGCCCATCGCGCCGTCCAGCACCAGGATGCGCTGGCGCAGCGCGGATTTCAGGGCGTTTATGCGTTCTGATTCACTCATAACAAATTCCGTCCGTAGTTCCGGGAATCCATGTGTTTAGTCGACGAACCGGGCCGACTTCATCAATCGGGTCATTTCCCTCAACCGGTCAAGGGCCTCCAGCTTGCGCTTAAAGCTCATCCGCTCTTAGCGGCGATGCCATTTCTCCTTCTCGCGGAACGCTAGTTCCCCGTAGGTCTTCGAGTCTGGCGGCAAGGGTATTTTCTTCATCATCATACCTTTCGAGCAAAGCGCCGATGCGCTCCAAGTGCACGTGCCTCAAAAGACGGCGAATGCGAAAATGGTCCTGTTCACGGTTAGCCAGCAGCCCTAGCAATCCTCTGAACAAGTTATGGTCACCCCCATCCTAACCTTCCCCCATCGGGGGGAAGGGACATGTTCAGATGTTGCTTTAGACGGTTCAAGGCTTGCAGGGCGTCGATGAAGGCCATCCCGCGCTTCTTATGCCCCGAACCAGGCGTTGAGGTCGTGGCGGTTCCGCTCCAACCAGTTGATGTTGAGGCGCATCCGCTCCAGGGCCTGGCGGATCGTGCGCTCGGCGGCGGGGGTGGGATGGTCGGTGAAGAACCGCTCGACGTCGGCCATCTTTTCTTCGGTATTGAAGCTGCTGCAGATGGAAACCAGGCGCATCAGCCCGAACCCGCCGGAGCCGTAGCGCCGGTCGAATTCGGCCCAGTTGGACTTGACGAACTCCCAGGCCGGTTCCCGGCCCCGGATGTTCGCCGCCACTCCGCCCACCACGGTGATGGTGTCTTGGGAGCGCACCCGCGACGACAACGCCCGTTCCAGGGTCTCATTCAACAGTCCGGTGTCCTGGAAGCGGGTCAAGGCCAGCAGCAACCGTATCTTCTCCTCCTGCAGGCTGGCTTGTCCTTCCAATTCCCAGAGCCGGTCATAGGTGGAACGGTCGCCGGCCTGTGCGGCCAGGCTGCAGACCACGCCGCGCAAGTCGGGGTGTACGGAATCATGGTCGGACAGATACCGCTGGAACTGGCCGGTGGCTTCTTGCAGCACTGCCCGGTCTTCGTAGCTCCCCGCTTGGCCCAGCACCGTGGTGCGGAGCAGCGCGTCGAGATGGCCGTCTCCCGGACGGGGTTCCCAACCGGCCCGGCGGGCGGCGGGCCCGAACAACCCGCGGGCGAACTCCTGGTACGATGGATGCACCGGCTCCCCGGCGATCAGTTGCTCGATGTCCCGCAGGTTGGATGCCAGATCGCTCCACACCGAGGCGTCGGTCTCGTTCACGTAAGCGCGGGCCAATTCCAAAAACTGGGAGATGGGCAAGAGCCCGGCTTTCGATAGGGCGTAGGCGTCGTTTTGGACTCCCAGCCGGTCGGTGGCCGAAAGCTCCAGCGAACTCACCGCCGGGACCAAACGCTGCCAGTCGTCATTGCTGTAATTCACCCGGTAGAAGCCGGTCTGGCCGGTGTTCACCTTGAACCAGCCGCCGACGGCCGGCATCTCCAGCCGTGTTTCCCGCCCTTCCATGACCGTGGCCGCCGACGCCTCTCCGCCGGAGTTGACGGTGACCGGGACCTGCCAGACCTCCGGGTCGGAGCCGCCGTCTTCCGCGGAACCGGGGCCCAGCGGCCGGTCGTAGACGAACCGCTCCTGCGACATGGACAGTTCAAGGTGCTCTTCGGCCCGCTCCGAGTCGACTTGCAGCACCGGGTAACCGATCTGCTTCACCCAGGAATCCATGATCGAAGTCACCGGCTGGCCTGACTCTTCCTCCAAAGCCGACCACAGGTCTTGGGTGCGCGCGTTGGCGTACATATTGTTGGACAAATAGCGGTTCAGTCCTTTGCGGAAAGTCTCCGGGCCCAGGAACTGCTCCAACATCCGGATGACCGATGCGCCCTTGCTGTAGCTGATGGCGTCGAATAGCTGGCTGACCTCGGCGGGGTTCTTGACTTCCTGCTCGATGGGGTGGGAATTCTTGAGGCCGTCCAGGCTGAGGGCCCGGTTGGTGTCCATGTTGACGAACTGGGTCCACATCTCCCAATCGGGGAACAGCCAGTCCACGGCCTTGGTGCCCATCCAGGACGCGAAGCTCTCGTTCAACCAGAGGTCGTCCCACCACTCCATGGTGACCAGGTCGCCGAACCACATATGGGCCATCTCGTGGGCCACCACCTCGGCGACTCGCTGCCGGGTGCCGGCGGAGGAGTTGACCGGGTCTACCAGCAAGGCGGTCTCACGATAGGTAATCGCTCCCCAGTTTTCCATTGCTCCGGCGGCAAAGTCGGGGATGGCTATGTGGTCGAGCTTGGGCAGGGGGTAGGGTATCCCGAAGTAATCGTTGAAGTAGCCGAGCAGCTTGACCGAAGTATCCAGCGCGAACTGGGCTTGGTCCTCCTTGCCGGGGGTGGTCCATATGCCCATCCTGGTGCCGTTGGCGGCGTCGGCTTCAATCGAGACCAGGTCCCCCACGATGAAGGCAAGCAAGTAGGTTGACATAACAGGGGTCTCGGCAAACCGCACCGACTTCAGGCCGGGGCCGGGGCTGGTCTCCTCCACCACGGGAGTGTTGGCTACCGCCCGCAAACCTTCGGCGAACACCAGGGTCACGTCGAAGATGGCCTTCCGGGCCGGCTCGTCCCAGCAAGGAAACGCCCGGCGGGCGTCCGTGGCTTCGAACTGGGTAGTGGCCAGATAGCGGGCCTGCCCGTCCTGGGAAATGTATTCCGACCGGTAGAACCCCAGCAGCTTGTCGTTCAGGACTCCGGTGAACGACATGTCCAGCCGGGCGGGTCCCGTCGGGAGTTCCTGCGGAAATTCCAGGGTTGCCGTCTCGTTGGCGGAGTCCAGGGAAATCGTTCCGGCGGCGATTGCCGTGCCGTCGACGTCGACCGATGCGCCACGGATCCCAAGGTCCATGGCGTTCAGCGTGATGCTGGACGTGGGCTCCAGTATCTCGATTTCCACCGCCTGGTCCCCGGAGAACGTGAAAGAGTCGAGGTCCGGCTGCAATCGCAGCCGGTACTTCCGGGGCGTCACGTTCTGCGGCAATGTGACAGCGTCGGTAGACGGCATAAGACAATCCCCTTGCGGAAGGTAGTGGAGAACAGTGCTGGATAGGATTTTACCACGAGTTGCGGGAAGGGCTTGGCACTGATTTCCGCCAGGCCAAGCGCTTCCGCACTGGCCGAACGCCGGCCGTCCGCCCGGCTGACGGAGTTGGGTGTTGCCTGTATAATATGTATCGGTGTTCCCCCTGTCCCATCCACGCCTTCCGCGCGTTCAGGAGAGAGATTAACATGCCCCCACAGACTATATTTGAGAAGATTTGGGACGCCCACGTAGTTCGGGAAGAACCTGGCGAACCGGGCCTCATCTACATCGATTTGCACTTGGTCCACGAAGTCACTTCCCCGCAGGCGTTCGATGGGCTTCGCACGGCTGGACGCAAGGTCCGGCGCACTGATCTTACGGTCGCCACCGCCGACCACAATACGCCCACGTGGGACCTTTCCCTCCCGGTCATCGACGAGATTTCCATGAACCAACTCAATGCCTTGACTCGCAACTGCGAGGAATTCGGAGTCACCCTGTACGACAGGTTCAGCCCGTTTCAGGGCATCGTCCACATCATCGGCCCCGACCTTGGCTACACCCAGCCGGGCAAGACCGTGGTCTGCGGCGACAGCCACACCTCCACCCACGGCGCGCTGGGCGCCCTGGCCGTGGGGATCGGCACCTCGGAAGTAGAGCACGTGCTGGCCACCCAAACCCTGCGCCAGTTCAAGCCCTTGACTATGGAAATCCGGGTCGATGGCGCTCTGCCTCCGGGCGTCAGTCCCAAGGACGTTATTCTGGGCATCATCGGACGCATCGGCGTGAACGGAGGCACCGGCCACGTCATTGAATACACCGGCGAGGCCATCCGGTCCATGTCCATGGACGGGCGCATGACCGTCTGCAACATGAGCATCGAGGGTGGCGCCCGGGCCGGGATGATCGCGCCCGACGAGACCACCTTCGAGTACGTTCGGGGCCGTCAATTTGCTCCCCAAGGCGCTGACTTCGACGCCGCCGTCGAACAGTGGCGGCAATTGGCGACCGACCCCGGCGCGACCTACGACAAGACCGTGGTGATCAACGCCGCCGAACTGGAGCCGTTCGTGACCTGGGGGACGAAACCCGATATGGTGGCGCCGATCAGCGGCAGCGTCCCTGACCCGGCGTCGTTCGACCAAGAGGCCGACCGGGAAGCGGCCGGCCGCGCCCTGGCCTACATGGGCCTGGAGGCAGGCACCCCGATACAGGACATCAAGATCGACCGCATATTCGTCGGCGCTTGCACCAACGCCCGGCTGGAGGACCTCCGGGCCGCCGCCGACGTGGTCCGTGGCCGCAAGGTGCACCCCGACGTTTACGCTATGGTGGTCCCCGGCTCGGCCAAGATCAAGAAAGAAGCCGAGGAAGAGGGCCTGGACCGCATCTTTACCGAGGCCGGTCTCGACTGGCGGGTAGCCGGCTGCTCGATGTGTCTGGGAATGAACCCCGACATACTCGAACCAGGCCAGCGCTGCGCCGCCACCTCCAACCGAAACTTCGAAAACCGGCAGGGAAAGGGCGGCCGCACCCATCTGGTCAGCCCGGCGATGGCGGCGGCGGCGGCCATCGCCGGCCACTTCGTCGATGTCAGAGACCTGTAGAGGGTTACGCCATGGTTGAAAGAACGGCCGTCGAAACAGGCCAAGCCGAGGGGCCGGGGGAAACGGCCGGCGAACGCGGCCTGTTCGCGCCGTATCGTTTGGTCTTGGATTTCAGTGCTCTGCCGATGACCGACGATCAATTCCTGCGGTTCTGTGCCGATAATGAATACCTCAAACTTGAAATTTCAGCAGAGCGGGAACTGGTCATAATGCCGCCCGGTAATCCTGAATCCGGCTCTCAAAACAGCGGGCTGACCGCACTGGTTTACAACTGGTCGAAACAAGATGGCACGGGCGTGAGTTTCGATTCTTCAAGCTTATTCAGACTCCCCAATGGCGCAGTGAGGGCGCCCGACGCCTCTTGGATGACCCGGGACCGGTGGGAAGCCGTACCAAGAAGCGCGAGAAGGCGCATCCCTGATTTGGTTCCCGATTTCGTGGTAGAGCTGCGTTCTCCTTCCGACACCCTTCCGGAATTGCAGCGGAAGATGGCAGAGTACATGGACAACGGCGTCCGGCTGGGATGGCTCATCGACCCCGACGACAAGGCGGTTTACGTTTACCGCCCAGGTGCGGCCCCCCAAGTCCTGGACGACCCGGCGACGGTGTCCGGCGAAGCGGTGCTGCCGGGCTTTGACCTCAATCTCCAAGAGATTTGGTAACCGAGAGGACGATTATGGACCCGTTCATCAAACTCACCGGCGTCGTGGCGCCCCTGGACCGGGTGAATATCGACACCGACATCATTATTCCGGCGGTCTACCTCAAGAGCATTGAGAGTTCCGGGTATGAGGACGTCCTGTTCACCCCTTGGCGATACAACGAGGACGGTAGTCCCAACGCCGATTTCGTGCTCAATCAACCGGACTACCGTAACGCCAACGTCTTGGTCGCCGGCCACAACTTCGGCTGCGGTTCCTCCCGGGAGCATGCCCCCTGGGCGCTGCGCGACTACGGCATCAAGTGCATCATTGCGCCCAGTTTCGCCGATATCTTCTACAACAACTGCTTCAAGAACGGCCTGCTCCCCCTACGGCTTTCCGAAGAAGAGGTCCGGCTCATCATGGAGAAGGCCAAGGAGAACCCCGGCGTGCAACTAACGGTGGACCTGGAAGGGCAACGGGTCTGGGACGAAGACGAGGAGATTTCGATCTCCTTCAAGGTCGACCCGGCCCGCCGGCATAACCTGCTCAACGGGCTGGATGACATCGGCCTTACCCTGCAGTTCGAAGACAAAATCGCCGCCTATGAGGCCAGCCGCGGGCTTTAACGGGCTCAAGGTCCGTAAGGGGCCAACGGGCCGAAAGTCCCGGAGCCGGGGGGGCAATCGGTCCCTAGGGCGGTGGCGCCGGCCCGGTTTCCACTTCATCCGGCGGCGGGAAGGCCGCGGCCACTTGCTCTTGGAAATCGGTCTCGTAACGCTGCATGCGGCCTTGGCGCACCTGCTCGTCCAGCGACGGGCGGCGCACCGGCCGGGGGTCGGCGGGGGCGTATCCGATCACGCCATTCTCCTCCAGCGCGGAGACTTCCAGGGCGGTCATCCCCAGTAACTCCGTCAACACCAGGTGGTTGTGCTCCCCCATTATCGGCGCCGCGTGAGGCTCGACCGCCGGAGTCCCCGAGAACTTCCACGGGCGTCCGGCGTAGGGTAGCGGCGGCATCCCGGTGCTGTCATGGTGCCGGACCACCTCAAAGAACCCTCTGTCTCCCAGATGCGGGTCGAAGAGCAGGTCCTTACTGTCCAGCACCGCGCCGGCGGCGACGCCGTCAGCCTGGAGCCGGTGCATCAATTCATGGGCGTCCCAACGGGGCGTGACCTCCCCCAGCCGGCGGTCCAATTCCGTCCTGTTGTTCCAACGGTCGAGACGGCCAGCGAACCGCGGGTCATTCTCCCATTCCGGTCTGCCCAACACCCGGCAAAGGCTGCGCCATTCGTCGTCGTTAGACACCGCGACGGCGATCCAGCGGTCTTCACCGCTACAGGGATAGCAACCGTGAGGCGCCATTACCGGGTCCTGGTTGCCGATGCGGGTTGGCAAACGCCGGTTGGCCGAAAAGTCCATCAGGGCTTCGGGGATGGTCGAGCTCGATGTTTGCGCTTGGGAAACGTCGATGAATTGTCCCTGCCCGGTGCGCAGGCGGTGCATCAACGCCGTCATTACCGCGAACACCGTGTGCTCGCCGGCGGTGTAGTCGGTATAGGGGATTTCGGCCATGACAGGAGGGCCGTCCGCATAGCCGGTGGTGTAGGCCAGCCCGGCGGCGCCTTCGGTGGCCGGGCCGGTGGCGCCGAAATTGGCCCAAGGCCCCGAAAAACCGTAGCCGGTCGACGACACCATGATGATGTCCGGTTTGACGCGCCGCAGGTCGTTGTACTCCAGTCTGAAATTCTTGATAACCCGCGGGGTGAAATTCTCCGCAAAGACATCCGATATTGATATCAACCGTCGTAGAACTTCCATTCCTCCGGGATCGTTGAGCTCCAGGGTGATGCCCAGCTTGTTGCGGTTTTGCTCGTAGAAATTCGCGCCGCGGTCCCAGAACGCCCCGTCCACCTCATTGAGGTATACGGAGTCGCTGCGGTAACTCTCCAGCCGCCGGGTGGACTCGAGCCGTATTACCTGGGCTCCCATGTCCGCCAGCAGTTTCATGGCGAAGGGAATGGCGATAAGCTGGCCCATCTCGACCACGCGTACACCGGCCAGAGGACCGCCGTTGGCCATCAGACAACTCCCTCGGACTGCAATCGGGCTATCCGGCCGCCGGAGAAACCCAGCCGGCCGGCCAGCACCTCCTGGTTGTGCTGGCCCAACGTGGGGGCCGGGGCCGCACGCCAGGGAGTGGCCTCCATGTTGAAGGGCGCTCCGGGGTATTTCAGCCGTCCTGTCACCGGGTGTTCGATGTCTACAAAATAGCCTCTGGACTCGAACTGAGGGTCGGCCAACACCTCTTCCGGCGACTGGATGACGCCGTAAATGAACCGGTGTTGGTGGGAGGCGTAGAACATATCGTACTTGTTTTGCCTGATGAAATATTCGTCGAAGATCCGGCCCAACTCCTCTGCGTTGGCCAGCCGTGCCGACGGAGTGGCGAACCTGTCGTCGTCAAGCTCGGGAAGGCCCAGGAAATCGACCACCGTCTTCCATTCGAAGCTCGCGGACAGCCCGGGGCTGGGCAGCATGTGGCCGTCGGCCGTGGCCCGAAGGCGGTTCAGGTCGCCGCTGTGGTTGGGTTGGCGCCGGCGGACGGCTCCGGTGTAGGTGAAGTTGTTCACCACGTCCCTGAGCCCCGAAGCCACTGCCTCCTGTATCGAGACGTCCACGTGCTGCCCCTCGCCGATTATACGCTGGTGGTACAAGGCCATCACCGCGGCCGATGCGGCATCCGTTCCGGCCTTGAACTGGGCTTGGTTGAAAGCATGCTTCAGCGGCTCCCGGTCATAGGCGCCGAAGATATACATCAGGCCGCCCAAGGCGTACTCCACGATGTCGTCCGCCTTGAAATCGCGGTAGGGCCCGGTCTGTCCAAAGTTAGAAATCGACACCATGACCAGACGGGGGTTTTCCCGCCTCAACGAGTCGTAGTCCAGTCCCAAAGAGGGCATCACCCGTGGAGCGAAGTTCTCCACCAGTATGTCGCACTCACGGACCAGCGACCGGACGATTTCGATTCCCTCGGGGTGTTTGAGGTTGAGGGTAACGCTTCGTTTATTGGTGTTGAGGCAGGAAAAGGGAAGGCTCTTTTCCGGGTGGGCGTCGTCGTTGAGGAAAGGACCTGTAAGCCGGCCCGGGTCGCCGCCGGGCCGCTCGATTTTCACCACGTCGGCCCCGAAATCCGCAAGCAGCTTGGTGCAATAGGGACCGGCAATGCGATGGGTAAGGTCCACCACGATTACGCCGTCCAAGGCGCCAGTGGAGCTATTGCCGGATGAGGTGGCCACCAGTCCTCCCCGCCGACCGGTCAGCAGTCCCCGTAGGTTACTCCGGGGAGATCAGGCGAAGCAGGGTGTGGCGGCGGTTCTTGGTGTAGGGCCGGACCTGCTCCGGCCAACGGCCCAGTTCCACCGCATCTCCCCAACCGGACGACGTCAGTATTTCGGGGCTCTCGATCTCGTACATGGCGTGGAATCGCGGCTCTCCTTCCGGGACAACCGTCCTGGTCTCGCCGCCAATGAGCACCTGGAACTGCCGGGTCTCGAACCTGGTAATGGGTCCCACTCCCGACACCTTGCTCAATTCCGGACAATGCTCGGTGTCGTAGACCTCGTGAAAGAGGGCCTCTTTGGCCACGTCTACGTCCATACTGGCGATAAACAGATACTTGGATCGCTCTGCCATACCCTGCTAACTCCCAAAAATATCTCGGCGTGCTCTGCGCTCTCAGGGGCGAATCAAAATGCTCTGCGGTGGGAAGCCTCCGTCTCCGAACTGGTGATGAACTCCAGGAGTACGGCGCGGCCCCTTTCCTCAGTAACCTTGCGGGCGCGGACGAAAGCGGCGGCCACATCTCCCGGGTCATCGATCCGCTCTGCGTAACCACCCATGGCGGTCCCCATGTCGGCATAGTTGCCTCCCAGGTCACGGCTGTTGTACAGCCGGTGGGAGTCGGCCATCGCGGAGGTCTCCGCCGCCATGGTGGAGTTGTTCAGGACAACGGTGATGATTGGCAGGTTCGAGCGCACCGCGGTCTCGAAGTCGAGCCCCACCATCCCAAAGGCGGCGTCGCCCATAAAATTGACGCACACTTTGCTGGGTTGGGCCAGCTTGGCCCCTATCGTAAGGCCCAGGCCGGTGCCCAAGCCGTGGGACTTGCCCCAGCCCAGGTAGGTGCGGGGACCGTTGGAGCGGTAGAACGGGATGATCTGGTCCCTGGGGCTGCCGGAGTCGTGGGTCACTATGGCGTCTTCCGGCGGGATGGCGCGCATGAAGTCCCAGATCACCCGGTAGGGGTTGATCGGCCGGGAGTTGTCCGTCAGCTTGGGCAGCCAGCCGGTCAGCCAGCCGTCCCGCTCCGAGGTGACCTCTCTGGCGATGGCGTCGTTGTTCCTGCGGCTGTCTCCGACGATTTCCCGGCACGCCTCTATCATCTGGCGGAGCACCAGTTTGGCGTCGCCGACAATCGGAAAGTCGATGTTGTAGTCTTTGTTAATGTCGGCCGGGTCGTTGGTCGCCTGGACCAAAGTCTTTCCAGGGGGCAGCGTCATGCACATGTTGTGCCGGGTGAAGCTGGTGCCGACGCCGAAAATGAGGTCGGCCCGGCGGACGAACTGGAAAACGGTACCGGAGAGGGTGAGGGCCGCGCTGCCCAACGCCAGGGGATGGACCTCCGGGAAGGCGCTCTTGCCCAGCAGGGTGGTCGTCACCGGGACCTGCAACAACTCCGCCAACTCGATGAGTTCATCGGTAGCCTTGCCGTACAGCACTCCCTGACCCGCCATGATGACAGGGTAGCGGGCGGAACAGAGGGCGCGGGCGGCAGCTTCCACGTCTCTCGGGTCGGCCTGGGAAGCCACCGGCCGGCTGGGCACGTAGTAGAACGACTCTTCGGATACCTCCTCGTTGGCTATGTCCGAGGGGATCTCGACAGCCACCGGGCCGGGGCGGCCCTGGCGAAGGGAGGCGAAGGCCCGCCTCATGATTTCCGACGTGCGGTCCGGAGCGTTGATCTGTTCGATGCTCTTGGTGATCGAGGCATAGCTCTGCACCGAGCTGTAGTGGGGTGAAATACCGCTCCGTTCCCGGCCGTGTCCCAAGGGCAGCACGAGCATGGGGACCGAGTCCGAATAGGCGGTTGCCACGCCGGAGTACGCGTTTTCGGCGCCGGGGCCGTACTGCATGGCGAATACCCCCATGCGGTCGCCGTTGGTCGCTCTGCTGAACCCGTCGGCGATGCCGACTCCGACCCGTTCCTGGCGGCAGATTATCGGGCGTATTCCCCCGTCGGCCGCCGACTCGATAACCGGCGTGGTGGGGAAACACGGGAGGTACTCCACGCCCTCCCGTTTCAGTATCTCAGTGATCGCATCGACTGTTTTCACCAGCTTGCCTCCTGCCGCGGGTCCGGCTAATTGATGCCTGAGTATAACATCGTCCCGACATAACATTACCGGCGGCCCGGCATGACAATACCGGCGGCTGCCAGCGAGAAAAGTCATCCAACGGCCGGTGTTCGCCGCCCTGAACTCCCCCCTGGCTGGGGTGGGGTCGAACCAGCCAGACCGGTCAACCGCTGCGGGAATTTCGGAGAGATTCGATACGGGCGGCGGCCGGTTTCAGAATGGCATAGAGGAAATTGTTCACCGGGGTCGGAACGTCCACCTCCCGGCCCAAGCGAATCACCGTGCCCGTCAGCCCTTCCAGTTCCACCGGCTGGTTCTCAATGAAGTCTTTGGCCATGGATGCCCTCCCCTGCCCCGGGAAACGGTCCAGGGCGTCCATGGCCCACTGCAGGGAGTCGGCCATGATGGGGGCCCCGTGCGCCCGCCCCACCGCCAAGGCTTCCTGGATGGCCTCCTGGATCAGTTTGCGGGTCGCGGCGATGGTGCGCATCTCTTCGTATACGCAGTTCGCGGCGGCGCACACGGCTGCCGAGCCGGCGATGTAAGCAAACTTCTTCCACAGCATGCCCGGCATGTTCTCGTGGAGGTTCACCCGCCAGCCGGATTCCTGGAACTGTTGCATCAGGTCCTCGCCGCGGCGGGTAACGGCCACTTGCATCTCGCCAAAGGTCGCCGTGCCGGGGCCGCCCTGGAAGACCGCGCCGGGTTCGATGATTCGGCCTTCCATGTAGGCCGATCCGATCATCACCCTTGATTCGCCCAGAACGCTGGCGAGTTGCGCGCCGTTGTCGATGCCGTTCTGGAGGGTCAGCACCACCGTGCTGGGCCCCACCAAGGGGGTCGTTGCCGGAATCGCCTGGCCGTTGTGGTACATCTTCACGGCGAATAGGACCAGGTCCTGGACACCTGCCAGGGCCGTATCCTGCAATCCCCGGCCTGGGGCCGTGAAGTTGCCGTCGAGCTGGCTTTCCACCCTCAGGCCCTGCTGCTGTTGTATGGCCTCCAGGTGTTTCCCTCGGGCCACGAATGTTACCTCATGGCCGCCACGGGCCAGCAGTCCGCCGAAATACCCCCCAACACCCCCGGCGCCCACTACTGCGACTTTCATTTGATACCTGGCTCCTTAAGAGTGATTTGCTGGGGAATGAGTCCGCAGGATACAAGGTTCCGGCCGTGCGGAGTCGAACTGTCCGGATGGGAAGCCCTCATCCGTTCGACGCCGCCGGGTGGCCGAATTCCGCCCGCAGGTCCCGTTTCAGCACCTTTCCCATGGCGTTCCTGGGCAATTCGTCTACGAAGATAACGGACCGGGGCCTTTTGAATCCGGCCAATTTGTCATGACAGAATTGGATGATCTCTTGTTCGGTCACGCCGCCGGGCAACCCGACTACCACCGCCCGCACCTCCTCCCCCCACTCCACGTCCGGGACTCCGATCACGGCCGCGTCGTCGACACCCGGGTGAGAGCGGAGCACCTGCTCCACCTCTTCGGGGGAGACCATTTCGCCCCCGCGTTTGATGAAGTCCTTGCCCCGGCCGGCAAGGTAAATGTAATCGTCTTCGTCCTTATATCCCAGGTCGCCGGTGTAGACCCAACCCGAACGCAGCGCGTCCCGGGTGGCCGTTTCCTCCCGCCAGTAGCCGGCCATCATGCGGGGACCCCGCGCCACGATTTCCCCCGTCTCTCCAACGCCCACCGGGTTGCCGTCATCGTCGACGATCGCCACCTCCACGTCCTCCAATGGTTTCCCGATGGACGTGAGCCGGCGCAGCTTGACCTCGATCTCCGCCGGGTCACCCTCCAGCACGTGGTCCTCCGGGGGCAGCATCGTAATCGTGGAGGCAGTCTCGGTCTGGCCGAAGGCGTTGATGAACCTGGCCCCCGGAAACGCCCCGATGGCCCGCCGTATCACTTCCACGGGCATGGGAGCCGCGCCGTAGGTGATGACGTCAAGGGAAGACAGGTCGAATTCCCCAAACCGGGGATGGTCGATCAGTTGTTTCAGCATGGTGGGCACCAGCATGGCCCGGTTGGCCCGGTGGCGTTCCACTTGCTCCATCCACTCCACGGCGTCGAACTGCCGCATCACCGCCAGGGTGCGGCCGCCGTAAACCGCGGCCAAGGCCGCCTGAAGGCCGGCGATGTGGTAGAAGGGCACCGTGATCAGGTTGGTCTCCTCCACGTCCGGGTCGGCCGGGGCAACCGTGGACAGCAGGTACGACGCGAAGCTGTCGTGGGTGAGCATCACCCCCTTGGGGACACCCGTCGTCCCGGCAGTGAACATGATGACCGTGGTGTCGGCATCGTCTGCTTCCGGGAAGTGCATTTGATCGGGTATCGCCCCGGCCAACAGGCCTTCGTAGTCCGCGCCGCCGCCGGCGGCGTCCAACACGATAATCCGTTCTCGTTCGAGGCCGGTCTGTTCCGGCAGTCGCTCCACCAGAGGCAGGTATCGGTCCCCGATGAAGAGACAGGAGGGACGGGCGATGGACAACATAGTTTCCAGTTCGTCTGATTTGGCCCGGAAGTTCACGGGCACATAGATAGCGTCCAGTTGGGCCGCGGCGAAATAGGCCTCGATTGACTGATTGGTATTGACCTGCATGATGGCGACCCGGTCTCCGGCGCCGACACCCATATCCGAGAGGACATTGGCCAAGCGGTTCACCCGGTCAGCCAGAGTATCAAAAGAGTATTCTTGGCCGTCGAAAATGATGGCCGTCCGGTCCGGAACGATGGCCCCGGCGATGGTCAGGAATTCGGATGTGTTCATCTGGTTGCTCCCCTGTTTCGGTACGGCGGGCGGCCCCAAGCGATTGTTGCGGCAACCGCCCGTGAGGCCTACCGGGATTGCGAAGCCGGAATCAACGGCCGGCTGACATCCGGGCCGCCAGCCGCGCTTCCAACTCCAGGCCGCGGGTCAAGTCCAACCCGTCGCCGCCGCGGAGCGCCTCTTTCATCGCAGCGACTGCTCCGGGTTCCAGTTGGGCCAGCTCGCGGGCTGCCAGCCAACCCTCAGCCAGCAGGCCATCCCTGGTGACTACCCTGGTCAGCAGGCCCATCGACTTCGCTTCACCGGCCCCGAAGCGCCGGCCGGTGAGCAACACCTCCAATGCCCGGGCGGGACCGGTCGCCCGCGGCAGCGTTTGGGAACCGCCTGCGGCCGGTATCATCCCCAGAAGCACCTCCGGCATGGCGAACACGGTGTCTTCGGCGGCAATGCGCAAATCACACAGAAGCGCGATCTCCACCCCGGACCCGATGCAAAATCCATGCACTGCGGCGACAACCGGTTTATCCAAGTTTAACATCTGTCCCCAGACATCGCGTTGCCACCGCACGCGGCGGGCAATCGCCAGCGACGGCGCCGCGCCGAATTCGGTCAGGTCTGCGCCGGCGCAGAAGCCGCGTCCCTCTCCGGTAACCAGCAGGGCCCGCACCTCCGGGTCATCCGCCACCGCCGCCAATGCCTCGGAGAAATCGTCCCTCATCTGGATATTGTAGGCGTTCAACACCCGGGGACGGTCCAGCGAAACCCTGGCCACCGGCCCCTTCTTCTCGTAAATGAGCGTCGGGAACGGGGACATCAACACCGGACCCGGTGTGGGCGCCGGACCCGGTCTGGGCGCACCCGGATCCGGTTCTTTGGGAACGGGTTCAAGACGCCGGAACAGCCCGGGAGTATAGGTCGTCCAAGTCGACTTCGGTGTGGCGAAGGCCGATGTTCTCCAGGTTGTGGGCGTCGCTCACCTCGAAGAGCAACAACCCGTGAGCGCGGGCCACCTCTTCCACCTGGGCCTTGCGGATGTGCCAATTGTGGATGTAGTTGTCGATTTCGATGGCGTGGACGTCGGGTTCGATGATTATCTCCGGAGAGTAATAGCCTGGGTGACAGTAGCTGCGAAAAACGCCGCCTTCCGGAAGGAACAGCTCGGCGACCTGGTACTCGGCGAAGGGGTTCCGCTCCGGGCGTATTTCGATCTCCCAGCCGGGAATGATAAGCGCCTCCCCGGGGAAGCGCCGTTCCACCAGCTCCCTGAACTCGAAGGACCATTCTTTATTATGGTGGTCGGTGATGGCGATGCCGTCGATGCCCCGGGACTTGATCTGCGCCACCACCTTTTCGGCGATCTCGACGGACGGAGGCGCGAAATTGAAAGCTTCCCAAACGTGGGTATGCAGGTCGAGTTTCAGCTTCAAACACTCTCTCTTTTTGAATCAGGATTTGCCGGAATCGGGATTTGTCGGAATTCGGGATTTGTGAAGATTGGGAGTCCCGCGAATCCAATAATCCTGTATATCCTGATGCGGACTATTCCCCCGTGAATTTTGGAGACCGCTTTTCCAGAAAGGACTTGATGCCCTCCTCGCGGTCCGCAGTGCTCTGTAAGATCACGTTGAGGTCCGCTTCCAGACGCAGTCCCGCATCCAAAGGCAGGTCCATCCCCTTCGCAATAGCTTCCTTAACGTAGCGCGCGCCCAGTGGGCTTCCGGAACAGAGCGTTTCCGCCAGTTCCCGGGCGGTCTCGGCCAGTTGCTCCGGACCGTCCACCACGCGGTTGACCAGCCCAATGGAGCAGGCGTCGGCGGCGCCGATGTCCCGTCCGGTCAGGAGCAGTTCCCGTGCCCAGCCTGGACCCACCAGCCTGGGGAGCCTCTGGGTGCCGCCGTCCCAAGGAAACATGGTCGAAGACAACGCGCCGAACCCAAGACGGACGCCGGCGGCGGCGATCCGAATGTCTCCGGCCAAGGCCAACTCCGTCCCATGCGCCAGGGCGTCGCCATTCAGCGCCACCAACACCGGCGCCGGGAGGTCCGCCACTGCCGAGGCGACCTGCATTTCCGAGATCCACCGGGCGGCGGCCGGTTGGGTCAACCCAGGCGGCATCTCCTCGCGTCCGGCGGAGAAATCGTCGCCGTTCGCGGTCAATACTACCAGACGCAGCCCGTCGTCCTCAGAAAGCGTCTCAAAGCAGGCCTTCAGCTCTGCGGCCATCTGTGGACCGATCCGGTTACGGGCGGCGGGACGGTCCAGAGTGACGGTGGCCATTGCCCCGTCCCGCCGCAAATTCAACGACGCAAATCTGATGTTTTCGCCTTCTAACGCCGGCCTTCGACAGGCCTGGCCTGTCCCGGCAAGTCCCGGCAAACAGGTTCGAATAGAGGAATATTAGGACTGTCAGGCCAACCTTGACAAGGGCAAAGGGGCTTGATTAACATAGGTTAGCACTCTCGGCTGCAGAGTGCTAAATTTGGGTAAGATTGCGGGGGTCATTCCAGAGTCCCCGGCGAATTGAAGGAGGCAACGGTGGCGAATTTTGTTCCGTTAGGAGAGCGCGTGGTAGTGAAGCCCAGTGAGGGTGAACAGACCACCAAGGGAGGCATATACCTGCCTGACACCGCCAAAGAAAAGCCCCAGGAAGGGGAGGTCGTGGCGGTGGGACCCGGAAGGGTGGCGGATGATGGCTCCAGGATTGCAATGGAGTTGAGCGCCGGCGACCGGGTAATCTACTCGAAGTTCGCCGGGACCGAGTACAAAGATGGCGACGAGGACTTTCTGATTCTTCGCGAGAGCGACGTCCTGGCAAAAATCTCTTAAGGGCGCCGCCAGTGAGGGAACACCCCCGAATCGCCAACCAGATCAAACCGTTAATTAGCCGCAATTAGTTTAAGGAGGAATGGATGCCAGCCAAGAAATTAACTTACTCTGAGGACGCGCGCAAGTCCCTCCGTACCGGGATCGACATTCTGGCCGATGCCGTCAAGATCACACTGGGCCCCAAGGGCCGCAACGTGGTTCTCGACAAGTCCTTTGGGCCGCCCCAAGTGTGCAGCGACGGCGTTACTATCGCCAAAGAAATCGAGTTGCCCGACTCTTTCGAGAACATGGGCGCACAGTTGCTTAAGGAAGCAGCCACCAAGACCAATGACGCCGCCGGCGACGGCACCACCACCTCGGTGGTGTTGGCCCAGGCGATCATCACCGACGGGTTCAAGAACGTGACAGCCGGCACGAACCCCATGGCCATCAAACGAGGTATCGAGCGCGCCGTCAACGCCGTGGTGGCGGAAGTGCAGGGCATGGCGCAGTCCGTGGAGACCAGGGAGCGCATCGGCCAGGTGGCCAGCCTCTCGGCCCACGAAGAAGCCATCGGCGAGACCATCGCGGAGGCGATGGAGAAGGTCGGCAAAGACGGCGTCATCACCGTGGAAGAGTCCAAAGGTCTGTCGGACGAGATTGAGTACGTGGAAGGCATGCAGGTCGACCGCGGCTACATCTCTCCCTACTTCATCACCAACCCCGACCGCATGGAGTCGGTGCTGGAAGACCCCACCATCATCATCACCGACAAGAAGATCTCCGCCGTAGCCGACATGCTGCCGGCCTTGGAAAAGCTGCTCCAGGTAGGCCGGAAGAACGTGGTGATCGTCTCCGAGGACGTTGACGGCGAAGCCTTAGCAACCATCGTGGTCAACAAGCTCCGCGGCACCCTCAATGCCCTCGCGGTCAAGGCCCCGGGGTTTGGCGATCGCCGGAAGGCGATGTTGGAAGACATAGCGATCCTGACCGGCGGTACAGTGATCAGCGAAGAAACGGGCCGCAAGCTGGACTCCGCAACTCTCGAGGACTTCGGGCAAGCCCGCCGGGTGTCGGCCACCAAGGACGAGACCACAATCGTGGAGGGCCGCGGCTCCGAGGACGCCATCCAGGCCCGGATCACCCAGATCAAGGCCCAGATCGAAGACACCACTTCGGAGTTCGACCGCGAAAAGCTGCAGGAACGGATGGCCAAGCTGTCCGGCGGCGTCGCCGTGATCAAGGTCGGCGCGGCCACCGAGATTGAGTTGAAGGAGCGGAAGGCCCGCGTCGAGGACGCCCTCTCCGCCACCCGCTCGGCCGTTGAAGAAGGTATCGTGCCCGGAGGCGGAGTGGCCTTGGTACGCGCCCAACGCGCCTTGGAGAACCTCAGCGACATGCCTGCCGACGAGAAGGTGGGGGTCGACATAATCCGCCGCTCCCTCGAACAGCCCCTCAAGCTCATCGTAGAAAACGCCGGATTCGAAGGCGCGGTGGTGCTGAACCAGGTGAAGCAGCAGGCCGACGACTACGGCTACGACGCCGAGGTCGGTGAATACGGCCCCATGCTGGAGCGGGGCATCGTGGACCCGGCAAAGGTCACCCGCTCGGCGCTGCAAAACGCGGCAAGCGTCGCCGCCATGGTTCTCACAACCGAGTCCATGATCAGCGAAATCCCCCAGGACAGGCCAGCCATGCCGGCCATGCCTCCTGGTGGCGGAATGGACTTCTAGTCCCTTCCGGCGTCGCCGCAACCAAGGCAATCGGAGCCGTCCCGACTTCATCGGGACGGCTCTTTCGTTTCCCTCTGTGCTCTCCGCGCTCTCTGTGGTTAAATGACAGGCATGGCCAGAATATTTCCCTCCGCCGAAGCGGCCTTGGCCGACCTCCCCGACGGCGCGGTGGTCGCCATCGGGGGCTATGCCGGTGCCGGCGTTCCAGAATCATTGGTCCGGGCCCTGTTGGCGTGCGGACCTAAAGGCTTGACCTGCATCTGCCAGGGCGCATGGCCCCATCGCGAGGGAGGCGTCGGTATCGCCGACCTGATCGAAGCGGGACTCGTCGCGCGCCTGATATCTCCGATGCCTTTCCCTGAAGGGCCGGGGCACGAAGAAGGGTACAAAGGGCCGGGGTGCGAAGACTCAATCAAGAAGCGCTGGGAATCCGGGCATCTCGAAATAGAGGTCGTTCCCGCGGGAATCCTTGCGGAACGGCTCCGGGCCGGCGGGGCGGGGCTCGGCGGCGTCTTCCTGCCCACCGGAGTCGGCACCAGGTTCGCCGAAGGCCGGGAGGTGCGGAGCATCGCCGGGCGTGACCACGTATTCTACCCTGCCCTCAAGGCCGGTTTCGCCTTGCTGCGCGCCCGGGCCGCCGATACCCTGGGCAACCTGGTCTACCAGGGGACGCAGCGTAACTGGAACCCCACCATGGCGATGGCCGCTTCCACAACCATAGTCGAAGTCGACGAGATATATGAGCCAGGGGGCCTTGACCCGGAATTGGTAATCACTCAAGCCATATTTATTGACCGTATCGTGAACACCGACCGAATCGTGAACACAGCATGACCACAGAGCGGCTCGACCATTCAAACATGGTCAGGAGGGCTGCGGCCGAGCTTCGCGCGGGAGAAGCCGTTGCCCTCGGTCCGGGTCTTCCGGGCCTCCTCCCGGCGCAGGCATCTGCCTCCAACGCCGTTTGGTTCTTGAGTGACAACGGCGTCATGGGGTATCAAGCGGCGGCGGGGGCGCTGGCCGGGGCGCATCCTGCCGTCGATGCCAGCGGGGACAGCGTGCGGATTGCTCCGGGAGGATCGTTCTGCGGCGTGGTGGACGTAGCGGGAATGCTCCGAGGCGGGCACGTCGCCCTGGCGGTAATTCAGGCCGCCCAAATCAGCGCTGCGGGTGATTTCGTTCACTGGACCACCGCCGCAATACCCGGCCTGGCTGCGCCGGGCTCCGCGGTGGACCTGGCCTCCGGCGCGGGCCGCGTGATCGCCCTGCTGGCTCACAACGGCCCGGACGGCTCCCCGAACATCGTCGCCGAGTGCGACCTGCCGGTCGACGGCGTCCGGTGCATCTCCCTGATAATCACCGACCTCGGGGTATTTGCAGTACGGGACGGTGGCCTGGTATTGACCGAACTGGCTCCCGGCTGGACTGCCGATGAAGTCGTTACTCTTACCGGCGCTCCGCTGACAGTGTCGCCTAGCCTGAAAGAGATGTCGTTTGACGTCCCTGTGTTGTCCCCGCTCAACAAGGTCTACCCAACCGCGCTCGACGCGTTGCACGACGTGCCCGGCGGCGCGGTGGTGAATGTTGACGGGTTCGCCGGACCCGGCGGCATGGCCCACTACCTGCTCACGGGACTGCGCGACCAGGGCGCGAAGGGACTTACCATGATCAGCAACACCGCCGGCATTGCCAGGATCGTTAACTTCGGTACTCCGGCGGGCGTCGTTCCCATAGACCACAGCATCCTCGTGGAGAACGGTCAGATCGCCCGGGCCATCGCTTCGTATCCGGTATCCCCTTCGGTCTCCCGCCCCAGCGCCTTTGAAGAAGCCTACAACAGTGGCGAGGCCACCCTGGAAGTGGTGCCCCAAGGCACACTGGCCGAGCGTCTGCGAGCCGGCGGCGCCGGCGTAGCCGCCTTCTACACCCCTACGGCCGTAGGCACGCTGCTCGGCGAAGGCAAGGAAATCCGCGAGATAGGCGGCAGGGAATACGTCCTGGAACACGGCATCCGTGCCGATTTCTGCCTCATCCGCGGCCACAAAGCGGATACCCTTGGCAACGTCGTCTACAAGGGCACCTCTCGCAATTTCAACCCGGTGATGGCTACCGCGGCACGGGTGACGGTCGTCGAAGTGGACGAAATCGTCGAGCCCGGTGAGCTGGACCCGGAGGCAATAGTAACCCCCGGCATATTCGTGGACCGCATAGTCAAGCGGCCCGGCGACTTTTCACCCTATCTGTAAACTCTAAACTCCGCGCGCTCTGCGGTGAAGAATGATGTTCGAAGACAAAGAACGCTTGCCCCGGGAAATCATCGCCATGCGGGTGGCCAGGGAGTTGCCAGACGGCGGATACGTAAACCTAGGTATCGGTATCCCGACTTTGGTATCCAGCTTCGTTCCCGAAGGCAGGACGGTCTTCTACCACAGCGAAAGCGGCATTCTCAACTGCGGCCCCCTTGCAGAAGAAGCCGATGAAGACATCGACTTGATTAACGCCGGCGGCCAGTTCCTGGAAGCGGTGCCCGGCATGTCTTTTTTCGATTCCGCCCAAGCTTTCGCCATGATCCGCGGCGGACACGTCGACGTGACCGTCCTGGGTTCCCATCAAGTCTCGGCCAAGGGCGATCTGGCCAACTGGATGCTGCCCCAGCGCGGCGTCGGCAACGTCGGCGGCGCGATGGACCTCGCCGCAGGCGCGCGCGGCGTCATCATCGCCATGGAACACACCGACCGCCAGAACAATCCCAAGATCGTCGAAGAATGCACCTTCCCGGTAACCGGCAAGGGCTGCGTCTACCTGATCGTCACCGACCTGGCAGTAATCGAGTGCACCAAAGACGGCCTCGTTCTGAAAGAATTTGCGCCCGGCTGGACGCCCGAAGAAATCCAGCAGCTCACCGGGGCCCGGCTGGCCCTCGACCCCGGCATAAAAGAGTTCGAGCTATAAACAGGAGAAAACCATGGCGGAACCAATTTCCCAAGCAATTGCTGACATCAAGCAACTGGATTTGCAAAGTTTCAACGAAAGTCAGACCAGGCAGTTCGTAATAGACCGGCTGCTGACCAGCCTCGGCTGGAATCTTTTTAGCCCTCAGGAAGTGCAGCCCGAATACAAAGTCGGCAATGCCATCGTTGGCTACGCCCTCTGCCCAGGCACGCCAGATGCCGTTTTCGTCGAGACGAAACGGCCCGGAGTGAATCTGGAGAAGAATTTTAGGCGACTACTGATCTACTGCGCTCAGCAGAACGTCAATTTGGGCATCCTGACCGACGGCCGGTTCTGGTGGCTTTTTCTGCCCAGATACGACGGCCCACCGGAAAGCGGGGGCCTGACGTGGCTGGAAAAACGGTTCGCCGAAGTCGATATTGTTGGGCAACGACCAAGAGACGTGCAGAAAGCCTTCCTGGACTTTTTGGACAAAGACAAAGTGACAAGCGGAGAGGCAGTGGCCCTTGGCCAGAGCCGCATCGACGAAAGGGAAGAGAGGACCAAAGCCGACAAAGGGATGATTGAGGCTTGGAATAATATTGTTTCTTCGCCGGATGATGAATTGATCAAGCTGTTGACCAAGAAGACCAACGAGGTTTGCGGGGTCAATCCAAGCCTGCCGTCGGTTAAGAAGTTCTTTCAGCAGCAAGGCTCCAAGATCAAAGCATCTTCAGCTCCACCGGCCCACGCCAGCCCTCTTTCGGTAGCTCCGAGCAGGGGGGGAAATCGCGTGTCTTGGGCATTCGGCGGCGAATCCGCGGAGTCCAGGAACTGGAGGTCTGCTTTAATCGAGTTTTGTGAGTTGATCCGTGACCGTCATCCCCAAGACTTTGAAAGAGTGTTGGATGTCAAAGGCAATAAGTATTCGTATTTTTCTCGTTCTGAAAGCGATCTAAAGGGGCCGAAGCCAATAGGTGATTCAGGCTACTTTGTGGCTACGAATCACGGCCAGAACCAGATGATCACGATTTGCAACAAGGTTGCGATGTGCTTTGGTTACCCGCATGATTCGTTCAGCGCATGGTCGAAATAGTTTCACACTCGCAAGCGCGGTCACCGTCCAGCAGTTCAGGGAACCGTATAGCCGCGCGTTTGACTTGCCATTCGGGCCGATGTTAAGCTTCCGGGCACGATACATAGCAATTGTCAGGCCAATTGTTTGGCGGGAGCTTGGGTAAACCAGGCTGAGAGGGCGGCCATTATCGCCGCCGACCGTCTGTACCTGACCCAGGTAATACTGGCGCAGGGATAAGACGCTACAGATGGCTTCCCTTATCAAGCCGCCAGGATCAATCCGGGCGGCTCTTTGGTTTTCCGGGCGGCTCTTTGGTTTGTAGACCCTCCGGTCCACCATCGCAGGCTGTGTAACCGCCAAGAGGAGAATGGGCGAGATGTCCGACGAACTGGTCATAGGCGGCAAGACTTTCAATTCCCGATTGATCGTCGGCACCGGGCGTTACCGCACCATGGAAGAAATGGTCGCCGCGGTAGAGGCTTCGGGGACGGAAATGATCACCGTGGCGATACGCCGGCTGGACTTGGAAGACCCAACCGCCAAGACGCTGCTGGACTATATCGATTGGGGCCGCTACCAGATGCTGCCCAACACCGCCGGCTGCGCCACCGTGGAAGAGGCGCTCTTCGTCGCCCGTCTGGGCCGCGAAGTGGGGCAGACCAATTTCGTGAAGCTTGAAGTGATTCCTGACGCCAAGTACCTGTTCCCCGACGGCGCGGCGACTCTGGAGGCGGCCCGGCGGCTGGTGGATGAGGGTTTTGTCGTTCTGCCCTACATCCACGCGGACCCGGTGCTGGCCAAGAACCTGGAAGACGTCGGCTGCGCCACGGTGATGCCCCTGGGTTCGGCCATTGGCTCGGGCCAGGGCATCCACACCGGCGAAGAGGTGCGAATCATCATCGAGCAGGCCAACGTGCCGGTGGTGGTCGACGCCGGCCTGGCCGTACCATCGGATGCGGCCGAGGCGTTGGAGATGGGAGCCGACGCGGTGCTGGTCAACACCGCCATCGCCCAAGCCAACGACCCGGCACTGATGGCCGAGGCGTTCAAGCAGGGCGTCGAGGCCGGGCGCAAGGCCTACCTGGCCGGAAGAATCGCCCAACGCGCCTACGCCGCCGCCAGCAGCCCGACCGCCGACGTGCCTCAGCCGGTGCCGGCCCGCAACTAACCGTAATGAGGGCCCGATTGCCCGAACCCTGCCTCTGCCTGGTGACGGACCGCCGGGTGACTATACGCTCGGGGGCGGGGAGAGACATGGTGCGCCGGGTGGCGCGGGCGGTGGAAGGTGGTGTGGACTTGGTGCAGCTTCGAGACAAGGACCTGCCCGGCGGCGAGTTGCTGGCCTTGGCTCGTGAGCTTCTTCGAGCATTGGAAGGCCGGGCGCCACTGGTGATAAACGAGCGGGTCGACGTGGCCGTCGCCGCCGGCGCCCAAGGGGTGCAATTGGGGGAGGATGCGCTCTCGGTGACGGAGGCCCGGAAGATCCTGCCGCCGGGCTCCTGCGTCGGCCGGTCCGTGCACTCGGTCGATGGAGCCATTGACGCCGAAAAAGCCGGCGCGGACTTCTTGGTGGTCGGGACCATGTTCGCGACCGGTTCCCATCCCGGAGCGGTCGCGGCGGGACCGGAGTTGATGCGCGAAACAGCCGCTTCCTGCCGGGCGCCGCTGCTGGGCATCGGGGGCATCACGCCAGACAATCTGGCAATGGTGGTCCGCGCCGGAGCGTCGGGCGTGGCGGTAATCCGCAGTATCCTCGGAGCCGAAGACCCGGAGCGGGCCGCCCGTACTCTGAAGGAATCGCTGTCGGAGGCCTGGCAAAGCCGCGTCCAAACCTCCAGAGGGTGGAGAGAAGATGATCAACCTGATGGTGAACGGCAAACCCCGGCCCATTGAGGCCAGCTTGAACCTCGAGAGCTACCTGGACTCCTTTGGACTGGATCTGCAGCACATCGCCGTGGGTTACAACGGTGAGGTGATCAAACGCGACGAATTCCAGGGGGTCACTCTGCAGGACGGCGATATTCTGGAAATAGTGCGGCCTGTGGGCGGCGGCTAGCGCACTTGGAATTGGAGCAACTGGACCCGGTGCTGGCGCGGGTGGTGAACGAAAACCGGGGAAAGGTCATTTCGTGGGTCGCGAATGAACCCGGCGCTTGGGGTTACCTTGCCGGCCAGGGAGTGACGGCGACTCGCCACGAGTTGGGCCGGCCATTGACCGATCAGGAAAGGCGTCTGGTCTGGCGTCGGCTTTGGTGGATTCTGGAGCAAGTCAAAGCCGGGACCGTAGAAGAAAACCAGTAGCCGGCATAAGGCTTTCGTCATAACTATCGCCCCGGATATATGATTCCGTTCATACGTTGGCGTTGATAAGTCCATCACCCTGGGATATGATGAACGGACGAGGTTGGATTCCCCCCAGTCCAACCCCGAAACCTCCCCAGGGGGATTGATGCCTGATCTCATCGTCCGCGCCACGGGCATAGAAAAGACCTACGACACCGGCACTGTCAAAGTGAATGCCCTCCGGGGCGTGGATCTGGCCGTGGCCCGCGGCGAGATGGTGGCAATCATGGGCCCCAGCGGCTGCGGCAAGACCACTATGCTCAACTGCCTCTCGGGACTGGACGACATCGACGCCGGCGAGGTGGTTATCGACGGCGTCGTGCTTCACGACCTGCCCGACGACGAGCGCAGCGACTACCGCTCCCGCAGCATGGGCTTCGTTTTCCAGCTCTACAACCTGCTGCCCGTGCTGTCGGCGGTCGAGAACGTTGAGATGCCCCTGCTGCTCTCCGGCGTGAACGCCTCCAACGCCCGGCGGCGTTCGATGGAAGTGCTGGACCAAGTGGGTCTGGCCGACCGCGCCCGGCACCTGCCCGCCGAGCTTTCGGGAGGACAGCGCCAGCGGGTCACCATCGCCCGGGCGCTGATCAACCAGCCGTCCATAGTCTGGGCCGACGAGCCGACCGGTGACCTGGACAGCGAGACCGCCGCCGAAATTATTGATCTGATGACCGGCCTCAACAACAGCAACGGCCAGAGCTTCGTCTTGGTGACCCACGCCATCGAGGTGGGCAACAGCGCCCACCGCATTGTACGCATGCGCGACGGCGAAATCGTCGACGACGGCCTCGCCGACGGCCAGAGGAACGCGCGGCAGGCCGCCCTCTAACCGGAAGAACACCGGAACAGCTATGGAAGAACTCTTCGGAGTCCCGATGGACTTCATAATGTACGGCCTGCTGGCGGTGTTCCTGCCCGCGTTGGCCGTCGTCGCCGTCATGGGCTGGCGCAACCCCGTGATGCTGAAACTCGGGCTGCGCAACATCCCCAGGCGGCGGGCGCAGACCATTCTCATCATCGTCGGCATTATGATCTCCACGTTGATCATGGCCGCCGCTTTTGGCACCGGCGACACCATCACTTTTTCCATCCGCAAGGCGTCGATCGACGCCCTTGGAACTATCGACGAAATCATTCTTTCCGCTAGGGCGGGGTCCGGGGACCAGTTGGGGACCGCCACCTACCTGCCGATGGAGCGGTTCGACCGGTTGCGGGAGGAATTGGCGGATATCGACGAAATCGACGGCTTGGCCCCCGGGATCGGCGAAATCGCCCCAACCTTCAATCCTCGGACCTCCCTCAGCGAAGGCCGGATGCGCATCGCCGGGGTGGCCCCCGAGTATCTGGACGGCTTCGGCGGGTTCTTCCTGCTGAACGGCGACGAAGTCAGAGTGGAAGACCTCGGCCCCGGCGAAGCGTTCATCAACGAGAACGCCGCGGAAGAGTTGGAAGTGGTACCGGGCGACGAGGTGATCTCGATAATTCGCGGAGAGCAGGTATCCTTCCAGGTCAAGGGCGTCGTGAGAGGCGGAGGCCTGGCCGGGGACGACGCCAACCTCCTGGTGCGTCTCGACCGCGCCCAGGAGATCTTCGGAAGGGAAGGGTCGATCAACTCAATCGTCGTCTCCAATCGAGGCGACGAGTATAGTGGAGTCGACCTCAACGACGAGGTCACCACCACCCTCAGGGTCCTGTTCACCGACCGGGAAGTCGCGGCCGGTCTGAAGTCCCTGCTGGCCCGGGACGACGTGCTGCAAGACTTGGAAGGGCGCCAGCTAACAGCCCCGGAGGACCTGCGAAAGGATATTCAGCTCCTTGTGCGGGAGTTGCGGGAGCCGGGACTCAGCGACGAGTTCATCTCGGTCTTGGCCGGCGACGAGGTCCGCGAGGAGATTTTCGGCGCGGTCGAAGCGACCGGCGATACGGAGTTTGCCCGGCAATTCTTCACCTCCATTGAGAACCTGGCCGAATTCCGGGTCATCGAAATCAAGCGGCAGATTCTGGACTTGGCCGACGGTATCGGAAGCGCCGTCACCGGGTTCTTCATCGTGATGGGCCTCTTCTCCATCATGGTCGGCGTTCTGCTGATATTCCTCATCTTCGTGATGCTGGCGGCCGCCCGCCGGTCGGAGATGGGAATGGCCCGGGCCATTGGGGCCAGGCGCAGCCACCTGGTGCAGATGTTTGTTTTCGAGGGCACGGCCTATTCCATTCTGGCTGGCGCCGTTGGGGTGGGTCTGGGCCTGGTTGCCAGCATTGCGATAGTCTCCATCGCCAACCGCATCTTCGCCGGCGGCGGAGAGGAAGACTTCCAGTTGACCCGGCACTTCGAGGCGCGCAGCGCCGTGGTGGCCTACTGCCTGGGTATGGTTATAACCTTCCTCACCGTAGGCATTTCCGCCTTCCGGGTCAGCCGCCTTAACATCGTGGCCGCCGTCCGCGGCCTGCCGCCGCCTCCGGACGCAGGCCGACAGGCTGTACGGGGACAGTTGATGGAGCCGGTACGGGTGTTGTTGCGTCCCGGCCGATTCTTCGGACGGAGCGTCGTGGCGCTGGTCTCCCTGCATCCCGGAAGGGCGCTCAGCCTGTTGCTTCAATCGGTATGGGCCGCTGTCACTGTGCCGGCGGGACTGGCTGCCGCTGTAACGCAATTGTTGTGGGGCCCCTTCAGCCAGGGTTGGTTGGCCGTGGTCGTTGGCGCGCTGCTGACCTGGGCCGGCATGGCCGGCGATTCGGCCGCTCCCATGCGGATCGGGATGTCCCTGGTCATCGTGGGCGCCGGCCTGATGGTCCGCTGGCTGATGCGCCGCGCCGGGGCCCGCCCGGATTTCGCCGACCGGGTCGGCTATACCCTGATGGGCGTGGTGGGCGTGGTCTTCTGGATCATTCCCTTCAACTGGCTGCAGGCCGTGTTCGGCGAACTGCAGGGCGGAATAGAGATGTTCTTCGTGTCCGGCGTGGCAATGGTGGCTGCGGCGGTCTGGACGGTGATGTACAACGCCGACCTGCTGCTCCGGGGCCTCACCGCGCTCACCGGCAGGTTCGGCCGGCTCAGGCCGGTGCTGGTCACCGCCGTGGCCTACCCGATGAGCGCCAAGTTCCGCACCGGACTGACCCTGGCCATGTTCGCTCTGGTTATATTCACGCTGATCGTAATGTCCATCCTCACCGAGGCTTTCGGCGCGGTCGGCGATGCGGAGACGGCCGCCGGAGGTTGGGACATTCGTGCGAACGTCAACATAAACTCCCCCATCGACGATATCCACGATTCTATCGCCGCCGACCCGGGGCTGGACCCTGCCGACTTTGAAGCCATCGGCGGTTATACCTACATTCCGGTGCAGGCCAGGCAACTGGAGGGCGAAGAGCAGGGGTGGCGCGGTTACGCCGTCCGCGCCGCCGACGAAGAGTTCCTGGCCAACAACGACGTCGATTTCAAACTGATCGCCGACGGCTACGGGGAAACTCCCGGCGACGTCTGGGAGGCCATGCGGCAGGACCCCACGCTGGTCGCGGTTGACTCCTTCGTCGTGCCCACGCGCGGGGGATTCGGGGAGGAACGGTTCGGGTTCAAGCTGGAAGGACTGTTCTACGAAGACGAGTCGATGACCGCCATTGACATCGAGGTGCGGGAACCACGGGCCGGCGGCATCGTCTCGCTGAAGGTCATCGGCGTCCTGGACGCGGCTGCCGACCTCTTCGGCGAACTCGGGGATGGCATGCTCGTTTCCAAATCAGGGCTGGACGACGCAGTCGCTTTCGACGTTCCCGTCACTAACTACCGCTTCAAACTGGCTGAAAGCGCCGATCCGGCTGCGGTATCCCGAGCCTTGGGTGCCGCCTTCCGGGACAACGGTATGGAAAGCCGGGTGCTTCAGGAGCTGGTGGACGAAACGGCATCGGCCAACCGGGCTTTCAACTATCTGTTCACCGGGTTCATGGGCTTGGGGCTGTTGGTCGGCGTGGCCGCCTTGGGAGTGGTCAGCCTGCGGGCGGTGGTGGAGCGGAGGCAGCAGATCGGAGTCCTTCGGGCCATTGGCTACCGGCGTGGCATGGTCCAGCTTGGCTTCCTGATAGAGTCGTCCTTCGTCGTCCTGTTGGGCGTCGCCATCGGCGTGGGTCTGGGCACTGTAATCTCCTATAACATCGTCAATGAGATTCAGGAAGACTTGGAGACAGTCCGTTTCGCCATCCCTTGGGTCCAGATACTGATAATCATCGGGATAGCCTACGTGTTTTCCCTGATCACCACCTTCCTCCCGGCCCGCCAAGCCTCCCGCATCTATCCCGCCGAAGCTCTCCGCTACGAGTAGCCAGTAGCCACCAGCCACCAGCCAGTAGCCAGTGGTTAGTGGTTAGTTACTGATGGCCGGCGCTGACCACTAGCCACCGGTCAACAGTCGCTGATACAGTATGGAACGGCTCCGCAGCCGGAACTTCTGGAGGCTCACCCATGACCATGGACCCGGTTAATCTCTTCGACTACGAGGCCAGGGCCAAGCTGACCCTGACGCACAATACTTGGGATTTCATCGAAGCGGGTTCGATGGACGAGTTCACCAGCCGCCGCAACCGGAGCGCTTTCGAGCAACTGACCCTGCGGCCCCGGTTCCTGCGCGACATAACCGAGCGAAATATCTCCACCACCGTCTTGGGCCAAAAGATCAGCATGCCGGTGATGGTCGCGCCGGCCGGTAGCCACATGCTGGCCCACCCGGGTGGCGAAGTGGCCACCGCCCAAGGGACCGGCCGGTCTGACACGCTGATGATGCTCAGCACCTCCTCCAACTACAGCATGGAGGAAGTGGCGGAAGCGGCCACCGGTCCGATGTGGTTCCAGCTTTACCACCGGGGTTATCACTTTACCGAGATGCTGGTGCACCGGGCGGAGGAGGCGGGCTTCAAGGCCATCGTGCTCACCGTCGATACCCCTCTCCCCAGCCCCAAGGAGCGCGATCTGCACAACCGCTTCCAGCGGGAGTTCGAACTGGGCAACTTCAGGGGCATAGACGCCGACCGGAGCGCTATCAGCGGCACCGATGAGACTCCCGGTTGGGACGTCTCCTACGCCGCGCCGTTGACCTGGCGAGAGTTGGAGTGGCTGCGCGGGCTGACTTCCCTGCCGCTGGTGCTCAAGGGAATACGCACCGCCGAGGACGCTCATCAGGCGGTCGAGAACGGCGTCGACGGGATGCTGGTCTCCACCCACGGCGGACGCCAGTTGGACATGACAATGGGGGCCATTGAAATGGTCCCCGAAATTGTCGCCGCCGCCCGGGGACAGGCCGAGGTGTACGTAGACTCGGGAGTGCGGCGGGGCAGCGACGTCATCAAGGCGCTGGCCTTGGGCGCGAAGGCCGTGGCCATCGGCCGCCCGCTGTTCTGGGGCCTCGCGGTCGACGGCGCGGACGGCGTTCACGGCGTGCTGGAACTCCTGCGCGAAGAAGTGGACCGCGCCTTGGGATTTTGCGGCCAGACCGACGTCAACGCCCTCGAGCCCGGCCTCGTCAACATACCCTACGGCTGGGGCGCGGGTACCACCGCTCCGTAGCCGTCGCCAACTTGGGACTCGTCGGCGGGCTTCGGCGGGAGGCCGCCGCGTCTTGGTAGCCGCAAAACGACCATTCGGTTGGCCCGGCAAAAGCACATCAAAGCACATCAGCGAGGTGCGTCATGGCAATAGGTGTCAGGAGCTACCGTCCGGCGGTGGCGGGAAACACTCACATGGTGTCAGCCGGGCATTACCTGGCGGCAGCCGCCGGCTTTCGAATCCTGGAACAGGGCGGCAACGCCACCGACGCTGGCGTAGCCGCCGGCATCACCATCAACGTGGTGCTGCCCCAGTGGACCAGCTTCGGCGGCGTCGCCCCCATCATCATCCACGACGCCGGCCGCAAGGAGACGGTGTCGATCAGCGGCCTGGGACGATGGCCCGCCGCCGCCAGCATCGACTACTTCAAGCAGCGCCACGGCGGCGACCTGCCTCCGGGCGTGCTCCGCACGGTGACGCCGGCGGCGGCCGACGCCTGGCTGACGGCGCTGCGCCTTTACGGCACCATGAGTTTCGAGCAGGTGGTTACGCCCGCCCTCGAGATTGCCGATCAAGGCTTCCCGGTGCCCGCCAGCCTGCATTCGGCGCTGGCCCGCTCTGGCGACCTGCTTGCCGCAGACTCCACCGGCGACGCCCGGTGGCCCTCCACCGCCGAGGTATTCTACCGCGACGGTCAGCCCTTGCAGACCGGCGACATTCTGGTCCAGAGAGACTTGGCCCGCACCTTCCGGCGGCTCATCGACGTCGAACGGGACCACGCCTCCCGGGGCCGGGAGGACGCGTTGCAGGCCGCCCGGGAATTCTTCTACAAGGGCGACGTCGGGCAGGAAATCGCGGACTGGGTCCAGTCTCAGGGCGGTATGCTCACCATGGACGACCTGGCCGCCTTCAGTGTGGGCGTCGAGGCCCCGGCGATGGGTACGTACAAGGGTATCGAAATCTACACCTGCGGTCCTTGGTGCCAGGGTCCGGTCAACATCCAGGCGTTGCAGATACTGGAGGGAATCGACCTGAAGGGCATGGGCCACAACAGCGCCGCCTACATCCACCACTTGCTGGAAGCATTGAAGCTCGCCTTTGCCGACCGGGACGGGTATTACGGCGATCCCGACTTCGTGGACGTCCCGATGGACGGGCTGCTCTCCAAAGGGTACGCCGAAGAGCGGCGCAGGGCCATCGACCCCGCCCGCGCTTGGCCGGAGATGCCTGAAGCAGGCAACCCTTGGGCCCACCAAGGCAGGGCCGCGCCCAACGGCCGCCCCGCCCGGCCCCCGGTCGTGGCCGGCAGCCTGCAGGCCGACACTAGCTACGCCTGCGTGGTCGACCGGTGGGGCAACGCATTTTCGGCGACGCCCAGCGATAGCATGGCCAACGCTCCTGTGGCCAAGGGGCTGGGATTCGTGGTCTCCGCCCGTGGCTCGCAGACCTGGCTGGACCCGGAACACCCCGCGTCCCTGGCGCCGGGCAAGCGCCCGCGCCTTACCCCCAACCCCGCACTGGCCATGCGTGACGGCAAGGTATGGATGCCCTTCGGCACGCCGGGCGGCGATGTCCAGTGCCAGTCGATGGTACAGCTATTCCTCAATGTGGCCGAGTTCGGCATGGACGTTCAACAGGCGGTGGAAGCGCCCCGCGCCTCCACTTGGAGCTTCCCCAACTCTTTCTGGCCCCACGCCTACAACCCCGGCCTGGTCGGCGTCGAGGGACGCATCGACCAATCGGTAGTCGCCGAGCTCAAGCGTCTCGGCCACCAAGTCGAAGTCTGGGACGAGTTCATCCCTCGCATGGGCTGCCTGTGCGCCATTGAGGTCGACCAGGACCGGGGCGGCTTGAGCGGAGGCGCGGACCCCCGCCGCGACGCCTACGCCATCGGACGTTAGCAGCGGTCACCAGCCGGTTTGGCCACATCAGTCATCCCGGAATTTTGCTCAGGATGCCGTCACCCCGTCCCGTCTCCCCGGCGAAAGCCGGGGTCCACGCCCCTTCCACGCTTCGGCTGTCTCAGTGGTTGGCCGTCGTCTGGCGTTAACGGGTTGTCCTTGGGGGTTGGGGGTAGGTGGTTTCCGGCTTTCGCCGGAATGACGGGGAGGTGCGGGGTGCGTGGTTGGGTTGGGTTGGCGGCGAGGGTACGTGGTGACGGGTGGCCCTACTCCGTCTCCCCGATGGCCCTACTCCGTCTCCCCGGCGAAAGCCGGGGTCCGCGTCCCTTCCACGCTTCGGCTGTCTCAGTGGTTGACCGTCGTCTGGCGTTAACGG
>DAOUHF010000051.1:0-10576 GCA_034428795.1 Dehalococcoidia bacterium | reverse complement strand
CGGCAACAGCAACTGCTGGTTGGGATCGTAGGGAAGATAGGTCTTGCTCATCAAGGGCTCCGTGCTACTGAACTGCGACCATTATATATTCGACCACTCGCCAATCGTGTTTCTCGGACGGGCTGCTAGTGGACAGTGGTTAGTGGACAGTGGTTAGCCCCCACCCCCCAGGGACGTGGACCCCGGCTTTCGCCGGGGAGACGGAGTTGGGCCGCCGGTCAACCACTGAGATAGCCGAAACGTGGAGGGGACGTGGACCCCGGCTTTCGCCCCCCCACCCGTCATTCCGGCGGAAGCCGGAAACCACGTCGGCCCCCAACCCCCAGGGACGTGGACCCCGGCTTTCGCCGGGGAGACGGAGGGGGGCCATGCCGGGCCACGGCATCGTTTGACACTGGAAAGCCGATAGGACTAAACTTCCGGCCAGAAAACAAAAAAATCTCACGGGAGGTAACAGAATGGCTGAATTCGATATGGTCATCCGTGGCGGCACCATTGTCGATGGCACTGGCATCCCCAAGTTCCGCGCCGATCTCGGCATCAAAGACGGTCGCGTGGCAATGATCAGCGGCCGCATCAACGGCGCCGGCGCTAAAGAGCTGGACGCCAGCGGTTGTATCGTCGCGCCTGGCGCGATTGACCTTCACACCCACTACGATGCCCAACTCAACTGGGACCCCTACGCCTCGATGTCCGGCCAGTTCGGCGTGACTTCACTGACGGTTGGACAATGCGGCTTTGGCTTCGCTCCGACTCGCCCCGAAGACCGGGAGCTCAACATGCGGATGATGAACCGCATCGAGGCAATCCCCCTGGAGTCGATGCGCCAGGGCATGCGTTGGGACTGGGAGACCTTCCCCGAATACATGGACAGCCTGGACCGCCAGGGCTTGGGCGTGAACGTGGGTTGTTTGGTCCCCTTCTCCCCGCTCCGGGGCTACGTGCTGGGGATGATCGCGGCGCGGGAGCGGACCTCGGTGACGGAGGCCGAGCTCAACCAGATGAAGCAGATCCTCTCCGATTCGATGAAGGCCGGGGCGTTCGGGCTGTCTGCCGACAAGAACCTGGAAGACCGCCCCGAGGACGGGAGTTGGCTGCCCAGCCACGTCGCTTCCAAGGAAGAGTTCCTGGCGCTGTCCCAGGTGATGGGTCAATTCGGCGTCGGCCACTTGGGCTGGACCATCGGCATCTCCGACGACCAGGCCGGCCAGCGCGACATGCTGGAGGAGATGGTCCGGATGAGCGGCCGTCCCTTGCACGTGGCCCTCGGCAACGACCCCAACAGCTACGACTGGGTGGAAGAAAAGCGGGCCGAAGGTCTTCCCATCGTGGCCCAGGAACTCGCACTTCCTCTGATTTCAGAGTTCAAGCTCTCGGAGTACAACCTCTTCGACTACATGCCCAACTGGATACAGCCGCTGGTGGGCACCAAGGAAGAGCGCATCGCCAAGCTGTCGGAGGACGGCGTCCGCGTCAGCATGTTGCGGGACGTGTTGGAGCGCCCCCACGCGCGGACCGACTGGAAGCAGGTGCAGGTCGTCGAGGTAGCCCACGAGCGCAACCTCAAGTATGAAGGCCTCAGCATCGCCGAAATCGCCGAAGCCGAAGGCAAAGACGGGCTGGACGTCCTCTTGGACCTGGCGTTGGATGAGGACCTGGAAACCGAATTCGCCCACCCGGCCGGAAACACCGCCTTCGACAAGATAGGCGAAGCCATCGCCAAGCCCTACACTCATATCTCGGTGTCCGACGGTGGCGCCCATACCCGGTTCCTGGTCAGCAGCATTTGGCCGGTATACTTCCTGGCTCACTGGATCCGGGAAGAAAACCTGATGACCCTGGAGCAGGCCCACCAAAAGATGAGCGCCCTCCCGGCTTGGTTCTCCGACATGAAGAACCGGGGCACCCTCCGGGTTGGCGACTTCGCCGACATCATGGTTTACAACATGGACGAGTTGGGACTTCTCTACGACAAGCCCCAGTTCGCCACGGACTTCCCCGGCGGGGAGAAGAGGCTCGTTCAAATGCCCACGGGCATGCGTTACATCCTGGTAAACGGCGCTCTTACCTTCCAGGAGAACGAGTGCACCGGGGCCCTTCCGGGTACGCTGATGCGCAGTTACGACCAGATTGGGTAGTCGGGTCGCAGTGGACCGGTAAAAAGAGGCCCCGCCGGACAGGCGGGGCCTCTTTTTTAGTGACTGTGAAGGGCGCGACTCGTGCGGGTTCCCGGACTCTTCCGGGGAGAACGACCCGCCTATTCGTCGGGAGCCAAGGCCACCAAGCGGCCCTCTTGGGACGTGACCAGAAACACCTTCATCCGGTAGTCGGGGTTGTTGACGCAATGGCCGTCGGTCTTGCTGTACTCCCAGCCGTGGCCATCGCAGACGAAGACCTCATCGTCCACGTCCTCCACCTCGCCGCCCTGATGGGGGCACATGGTTGAGAGCAACCGGTATCCCTCTCCGCTGCGTACCAGAAAGTAATTGGCGGTCCCGACCGTTATTAACTTCGGCAGATCGGTGAAATCCGACTCGGGGCCCAAGTCCACCCTGATTTTCTTGTTCCTCGCGGAGCCGCTGATTTGCCGCATTGAAATCCTGTTTCGTTGGTTTTCTGTAACCATAGACGTCACTCCTTCAGTGAAGTAACCGGAGTTACCGAAATTTTCCGGCCCAGTATACCAAACTCCAGGCCTCCTCGCCTCACCGGCATTTTTTTGGGACGCCGGCTGCGCTGGTGCATAGAAAGCCCGGCATTGCCCGGCATTGACCGGCACCGGTTGGCTGATACGTATTGCAGTCCCGTATTGCTTCAGGGGCCGGGTCGTGGCACAATCGATGATGCTGCGGGCGAACACCGATAGCGCTACAGTTGCACCGAGACCCAGGAGGCCGCATGCCGACTGAAGCAAACCATGCCGACCGTTACGGAATGCCTGTTTCGACAAATTCCGGCGACGCGTTGGCCCATTTCCAGCAGGGGTTGGACTTGGCCCTGTCCCAGAACTACGGAGCGGAAGAGGCCTTCGCCAAAGCCACCGAGGCCGACGAAGGTTTCGCCGTGGCCCACGCCGACCTGGCCTTTATGGACTTCATTCGCATCGCCGTTCCGGAAGCAAAGGCCGGTGTGGCGAAAGCTCAGGAGCTCGCGCCCGGCCTCTCGATCCGGGAGCGCCAGCATATCGACATCGTCGGCAAGTTCGTCAACGGCGAGAACCACGCCGCCACCAACGCCGTGCTGGAACACCTCGAGGAGTTTCCTGGGGACGCCATGTTGCTGCGCCTGACGCAACGCCTGTATATTCAGGGTTGCGGCGCAACCGGTGTATCGGACTATCCACCCCGGTTCTTCGAACTCATGAAGGGAGTTGAGCCTTTCTACGGAGATGACTGGGCCTTCATGGGCCAGTACGCTTGGGCCAACCACGAAGTGGGCCGGATGTCCGAGGGTCTGGAGCTGGCCGAACGCTCCCTCGACCTGAAGCCGGACAACGCCGTGGCCGCCCACTCAGTGGCGCACGTCTACTACGAGTTGAGCCGCGACGAAGAAGGGTCGGCGTTCCTTGGCGGCTGGCTCGACGACTTCGACCGCCGCGGGACCTACCGCGTCCACCTCTCCTGGCATCAGGCGCTGTTCGAATTGGCCAGAGGCCGCTACAACCAGGCGCTGGGGTGGTACGAGAACGACATCCGCCCGTCGGTCCAGGGCCTCCGGTACGCTGCCTTGGCCGACAGTGCGTCATTGATCTGGCGGATGCGCATTTATGGCGGCAACGCTCCGAACGCTCCCTGGAAGGAGCTCATCGACCTGGCCGCGCCGGCCGCCGCCCGGCCTGGGCCGTCCTTCCGGGACGCCCACGCTGCCTTGGCGTTCACGGCCGCGGGTGATGAGGAATCGTTCGGCAAGCTGGTCGACGGGCTGCAGGCGATGGCCGACAACGGAGATACCTGCGCCTCGGAAGCCACACTCCCTCTGGTCAAGGGAATCGGGGCCTTCGGCCAAGGCGACTACGCCGAGGCCGTGCGGCTGATGGAGCCGGTGTTTCCGCAATTGACCAGAGTCGGCGGCAGCCACGCCCAGCGCCTGGTGTTCGAAGATACCCTCCTGGAAGCCTGCCTGCGGGCGGAGGAATTCGACAAGGCGACGGCAATGCTGCAAGAGCGCCTGTCAAGGCGCGAGTCGCCGCGTGACAACTACTGGATGGCCAGGGCCCAACAGGGACTCGGCGATCTCCTGGCGGCCCAAGAGAGCCTCGAGGTCACCAAAGAGGGCTGGCTGGAAGCCGATACGAACACCAACGAATACGCTAGTTTCGCCAATATGGCCTAGGAGGGCGCATGAACGCCAAGCTGACAATTGGGGAATGCACGGTCCCGGAAACCAACGTAAGCGTCTACGAAGCCCTGTACCAACGCCGGATGGCCTGGTCCTTCAAGGACGAAGCCGTACCTCGCGAAGTGTTGGACCGGCTGCTGGAAACGGCGGTCTGGGCGCCCAACCACCGGCTCACCGAGCCTTGGCGGGTGTTCGTGCTGGAGAAAGGGAGCGAGGCGCTGGAAAAGGCGGCCGGCCTGGCCCATGATTTCAGGATGCAAACCCAAGGCAACCAGCAACGGGCCGACGCCACCCGGCAGTCGATGCTTGACACGCCGGTAGTCATGTACCTGTACTACACCCCCGGTCGGGACGAGGAAGGCACCAAGGAAAACTATGCCTCGGTCTGCTGCGCCGTCCAGAACATGGCCTTGGCGGGCGTAGCCGAGGGTCTGGCCGTCACTTGGGAAACGGGAGGCCCCACGCGGCACCCCGACCTGGGCAAGACGCTGGGGGCGGAAGACGGCTGGATGATGGCTACCATGCTGTCCATCGGCTACCCTGACGAAGACCCCCCGTCGACGCGGACTCCCGTGAGTAATTTCGTCCACTGGCTGGACTAGGGAACATCTGAACAAGTCCCTTCCCCCCTCCCTCTGTCATTCCGGCACCCCCTCCGTCATTCCGGCGAAAGCCGGAATCCACGTAGGTTAGGATGGGGGAAGGTCAGGATAGGGGCGCGGCGTGTTACGTTGCGTCCAGACTATGCCCCCAGCGCCGATAGGAATCGGGGAGCGTTGAAGATCCGGACGCCCTGATACTCCCCAATGGGCAGCAGATGCCGCCGGTCGCCAGTCACCAGGTAGTCGGCAGTAGCCTCAACAGCGCACTCCAAGATTCGGTTGTCGGCGTGGCCGCACCCGATCACCTCCGGGAGCCGCCGGGGTTCAATGACGGTTGCGGCATCCCCCAGCGTCCTGAGAGCCTGAGCCTAGCGTTCCTCGCTCCAATCGAACTTGCGCCCAAGCACCTCGGCAACCTCCTCCAGGATGAAGGGGGACAGGAACAACTCGAACCGTCCCCTGAGAGCCAGTTCAAGGACGAGGCGCTCGTTGCCGGGGAAGTTCAGGCCGGAGACGACGACGTTGGTGTCAAGGACGACTCTCACGTGCGGGAGGAGATGACCTCAGCCCGGTACTCCTCCACCAGACCAGCCACGTCTTCAGGGCCGATGCCCTTCTCCCTGGCCCTCTCCTCTCCGTACTGGAGCAGCTGTCTCCACTCGCACTCCTCAATGTATTGGAGCACTGCATCCCGAAGGAACTCGCTCCTGGAGCGTCCCTGCTGTTTCATCGCCTGGTCCACCCGGTCCGCCATCTCCGGCGGCAACGAAAAGGTGATGGTCTTGGTCGTCCGTGGCATACGCACCTCTTGTTGTCGGGTCTTACCGAGATAATGGGTCATTGGCGGAACTGCCGTCAACCGTCTCCCGCCGTCACCGGACGACTTGAGCCTGGGGAGTCCGCGATGCGTCATGCTCATGTGGCTTGGGCGCCCGCGCCTCGGCGACTTCCCGGGCTCGCACACAGGCCCTCCCCACAGGGCGCGGTGAACACGGGGCCGTTCGGGGTGCGCTACCCGTGTACAGGAAAACTGAAGGTGCGGCAAGTTGGATCCTGTGTGATTCCGTAGCTGGGATCGGGGTGGTTGCGACCGGCGAGAGGAAGGGTTGTGACGCCCCTGGGCACGGCCATAAGGAAGCAGGCGAGGTATCAAACTCGCTATTGCGCGTTGACTCGGAAGCGTCTTGGGAGCGTATCCTTGGATAGTATTCAAGGCCATGCCAATAGCCTGTTTTCGGGAGATATGAGAATGGCTTCAACCAAACGCCTGCTGCCGACCGGCGAGTGCTGGCGTGGTTGCGGCGCGGAGACGGCTCTCGGCTCGTTCTTCCTGACGGGCCACGACGAGACCGCTGGGTCCGCGGTGATCTTGGTCGGATACGGCGGGGTTCCTGGTTAAGCTTGGCTACGGACCGGGGGGCAGGAACGCCCAGCGCGAAGTAGACAGGTGGCGTTCCAAGGGCAAACGAAGGGGTGAGGCATCATGACGACTGCACGTCGGAGACGGACGACCCCTGGCGCGGACGCCGAGTCGGGCAGCGGCGCTCTCACGGGATACGAGGCCGAGCTCTGGCGGATGGCCGACGCCCTGCGGGGCAGCATGGACGCCGCCGAGTACAAGCACGTCGTCCTCGGCCTCATCTTCCTCAAGTACATCTCCGACGCCTTTCTGGAACTTCACGCCTGGTTGGAGTCGAAGACGGCAGAGGGGTACGACCCGGAGGACATGGACGAGTACCGGGGCGAGAACATCTTCTGGGTCCCGCCGGAGGCCCGTTGGCCTCACTTGAAGGCCCAGGCGCGGCAGCCGACCGTCGGACAGATGGTGGACGACGCCATGGCCGCCATCGAGCGGGACAACCCGGCGCTCAAGGACGTGCTGCCCAAGGACTACGCCCGTCCCGCCCTGGACAAGACCCGCCTCGGCCAGCTCATCGACCTGATCACCAACATCCAGGTTGGAGACGCGGAAGCCCGCTCGAAAGACGTGCTGGGCCGGGTGTACGAGTACTTCCTCTCCCAGTTCGCCAGCGCCGAGGGCAAGAAGGGCGGCGAGTTCTACACTCCGCGTTGCGTCGTCAAGCTCCTGGTGGAGATGCTGGAACCCTACCAAGGCCGCGTCTACGACCCATGCTGCGGCTCCTCCGGCATGTTCGTCCAGTCGATGGAGTTCATCCAGGCCCACGCCACCGGCAACGGCAACGGGGGCAAGGCGCGGGGCGACATCTCCATCTGAGGCCAGGAGTCCAACTACACCACCTGGCGGCTGGCCAAGATGAACCTGGCGCTTCGAGGGATAGATGGCAACATCGCCCACGGCGACAGCTTCCACGACGACCGCCACCCCGATCTGCGCGCCGACTACATCCTCGCCAATCCCCCCTTCAACGTCTCCGACTGGGGCGGCGAGCGGCTGCGGGACGACAGGCGATGGGAGTACGGCGTCCCTCCCGCGGGCAACGCCAACTTCGCCTGGGTGCAGCACATGGCTCACCACCTGTCGCCGCGCGGCGCTGCCGGCTTCGTCCTCGCCAACGGCTCCATGTCGTCGAACCAGTCGGGCGAGGGCGAGATCCGGAAGAGCCTCATCGAGGCGGACTTGGTGGACTGCATGGTGGCCATGCCCGGTCAGCTCTTCTACTCGACGCAGATACCCGTCTGCCTCTGGTTCCTGTCCAAGGACCGCAGAGGCGGCAAACACCGAGACAGGCGGGGCGAGGTGTTGTTCATCGACGCTCGCAAGCTGGGGCGGATGGTGGACCGCACCCACCGGGAGCTGACCGGCGACGACATCGCCCGCATCGCCGATGCCTACCACGCCTGGCGCGGCGGGGAAGGCTCGGACGGCGCGGACGAATACGCTGACGTTCCCGGCTTCTGCAAGAGCGCGTCGTTGGAAGAGGTCCGCAAGCACGGCCACGTCCTCACCCCCGGCCGCTACGTCGGCGCGGCGCCGCAGGAGGAGGACGGCGAACCCTTCGAGGAGAAGATGGCCCGGCTCTCCGCTCAATGGCGGGAGCAGCAGGCCGAGGCGCAGCGGCTGGACGCGGAGATAGAGGCGAACCTGGCAAAGTTAGGGTTCGGTTAAAGGGCAGCGTACTTCCACAAACGTTGGCCGCCGCCCCAAGGCGCAGTTGTCCTTGCTGGTGGCTCTCTTGTCATTTACAATAGTTAGGGAACACATTACTATATCGTTAATTGGGAGGTTAAACATCCTGTTGTGCGGATCATATCAAAAAGAGCGCTCCGGGAATTCTGGGAGGGTCGTCCAGAATCCAAGCAACCTCTGCTGGCATGGTACCGGGAGGTAGTGCAAGCGGACTGGCCTACTCCGGCTCATATCGTGCAACGCTATCCCAACGCCAGCATTGTCGGCCCGGACCGGGTGGTTTTCAGAGTTCGGCACAACGACTATCGAATCGTCGCCAGAATATTTTACCCAGGGCGAATCGTTTACATACGTTTTGTGGGCACCCATGAGAGTACAACAGTATCAACGCAGAGGAGGTGTAATCATGGCGCAGTTCCGGGCGATCCGCTCAGAAGAGGACTACGATGCTGCGCTGGCCCGGATAACCCAGCTAATGGACGAGATGTCAGGGCCAGAAGGACAGGATGAAGATGTCGATGACCCCTTCCGGGTCGAACTCGACGTGCTTACGGACCTGGTGGAACTGTATGAAGAACGGCGCCACTCTATCGGCCTTCCCGACCCCGTTTCCGCTATCGAGTTCCGGATGGACCAGGCCAACCTCACTCCCCGTGACTTGGCGCCGTTCATTGGGAGCCGAGCCAAGGTATCAGAGGTGCTTTCGGGAAAACGGGCCATCACGATGTCCATGGCGAGAGCACTTCACCAGCACCTGGGGATACCCGCCGATGTTCTCTTACAGGAGCCGGGAGCCAGTATGCCGTACGCGCTCCCGGACCTTGAATACAGACGATTCCCTCTCGGAGCTATGGCCAAGGCGGGTTGGATTCCATCGACCAACGACCCCAAGGACCAGGCGGAGGAGTTGGTAACGGCCCTGATGGACCGGGCAGGCGGGCGAGCATTCGCCGCCACTCCTTTGTACCGCAAGAACGATGGCCGGAGAATCAACGCCAAGACCGACGACTACGCTCTCCGGGCGTGGTGCTGGCAGGTGCTGGCTCAAGCAAGGAACGCGCAGCCGGTTGTCGAATACCGGGCCGACGCCGTTAGCCCTCAACTCCTCCGCGAGGTCGGGCGGATGAGTGTATTGGAAGACGGGCCGGTGCAAGCCAGGGAATTCCTGGCCCAGCATGGCGTAGGGCTGGAATATGTGGACCATCTGCCCAGGACTCACCTTGACGGGGCAGCCCTGCGGCTTCCCGACGGCAGGCCGGTAATCGGCCTGACTTTGCGCCATGACCGGATAGATAACTTCTGGTTCACTCTGTTGCACGAGCTGGGCCACGTTGGGCGCCACTTGGGCGCCAACAGCGACGAGGCCGGCTTCGTGGATGACCTCAGCCTTCGCGGTGTTGAATCCGGCGGAGGCGATACCACCGAACAGGAGGCGGACGATCTGGCTCAGGACGCCCTGATACCGTCGGAAATCTGGAACAACGGCATCATCCTGGAAAACCCGGGGCCCATGGCAGTGCTGCAAATGGCGTCCCAAGCCCAGGTCCACCCGGCAATCATAGCCGGCCGTGTCCGCTATGAATTAAGCAACTACCGTCTTCTCTCTCAATTCGTGGGCACCGGAGAAGTACGAAGGCAGTTTGAGAAAGATTAACCGTTCCCAAGCAAAAAGCTGGTTTTGGATTACGGTTTCAGCCCAGATTTAGCTTGGAGGGCCATCCCAAAGGAGGAAAGAACCGATCATGCCAAGAAGCAGCGGCAACAGGCCGTCAGGCGGAAACCGCGGTGGGGTGCGGGGATACACACTCCGGGGTCGAAACGGACGCGTCAATTACGTCGGAGTTACCAACAGCCCTACCCGCCGGGCCGGGGAACACAAGCGAGACGGCAAACGTGGCTCGATGAAGGTAGAGACCCGGCCCACGTCTCGATCGGCCGCCCAACGCTGGGAAGCTGACAAACTTGCGGCTCACCGGCGCACCCATAGCGGGAACAATCCACGACATAACCGCACCCGAAGCGGCCGCTGGAATGGTTGACGTGGGGAGCAGCGCTTGGACAAATACGCTGACGTTCCCGGCTTCTGCAAGAGCGCGTCGTTGGAAGAAATCCGCAAGCACGGCCACGTCCTCACCCCCGGCCGCTACGTCGGAGCGCCGCCGCAGGAGGACGACGGCGAACCCTTCGAGGAAAAGATGGCCCGCCTCGCTGCCCAGTGGCGGGAGCAGCAGGCCGAGGCGCAGCGGCTGGACGCCGAAATTGAGGCGAACCTGGCGCGGCTGGGGTTTGGCGTCGGGCCGTGAGCCCTGCGAGCGCTTACCCCGGGCGCTTCGGCTGGTGGTACAATCTAGCCAGATAGTCTAGCCAGGAGATTGCCATGACCGACTGGCCCTTGCAGGACGCCAAGAATCGCTTCAGCGCCGTGGTCGACGCCGCCCTCGCCGGCGTCCCGCAGCGGGTGACCCGGAGGGGTAAGCCTGCCGTGGTGGTGCTCGCCGTGGAAGAGTACGAGCGGCTGTGCAGTCAG
>DAOUHF010000050.1:0-1804 GCA_034428795.1 Dehalococcoidia bacterium | reverse complement strand
ACTGGTGGTTGGTGTCGGAGGGTTTTTCACCATCGACCGCCAACTCCGATGTACAGAAACTCCCCGCCACTCTGTACCATCGTATTGCAGATTCCCTCGCTTATGCCGCTTAAAATGCGTAAAGTCCAGGGGGAGAACATAGGGAGTAAGCGACCGCCAGGACTTGGAAACGCTGAACAACGAGGACACGCCGTTGAAGTCGCTGTCCGCGCCGTGGGCCAGGTAGGCCAGTTGCACCGGGTCCCGCTGTCCGCCGGGGTTGAGGGTATTCACCGACGCCACGGCTTGAAAATCCCCGGCGGTGAGCCCTCCGGGCGCCCAGACCGTGAGGTGGTCGAGGCGCCCGTCGCCATCCTCGTCGGTGGGCAGGTAGAAGGCATGACCATGCCCCGTCAGGGGTTTCCCGGAGGCGTCTTTGCCGGACAGGGCCTGGGACGCTGCGCCCCGGTTGCTCCTGCCGTACTGGGACATCGCGCACTGCCGGGCCAGTTCGCCCCACCTGAGGGTGTCGAAGGCCATGGGCAGGGCCTTGCCGGACAGGGCGAAACGGACAACCTGTGCGCCCTCCCCCTGCTCGGTCATCCTTGGGGGACTGGCGCGGAACGCGGTGAAACAGTCCGGCCTGCGTACGTAGGTCCACCACTGAGCGCCCTCGGGGTCGATGCGCCCGTGGCGCCGGAGATCGGATGTCTCCACCTCCAGGTCTTTCAGGCTGGTCGGGGAGCGAGGCGTCAGTACACGAACAATCTCCCAGTCGCCTTCCGGAATCGCGCCGGTTTGTATGGGGAGGGAATTTGCTTCCCTGGGGCAGTCTGCAACCAGGCTGGCCTCGACCCACGATTCGGCCCGGCCCAGGTGGGGAAGGTTGCGGAGGATACTGTTCAGGTCGTCCTGCTGGAGCGGGGTCAATTCCACGTTAGGCCATATTGCGAATACCGGGTCGCCGGGCTTGATGGCCACAAAGGAGTCTATGACCAGAGTGGTCCGTTCTCTCACGCCCTCGTGGAATGGCATATAGTGCCGGGTATGACCCGTCGACGCCGTGGGCAGCCGGAACTTCGGGAGTTCCGACGCCATTGCCTCCAGTACGGGCGCCACGCGCTCCGGCGCGAGGTCAGGCAGGGTGCGCCGCCAAGTGGCGACTATACCCCGGAGTATCCGCCACGGGGAGGGTGGCCACTCTGGGACGCCTTCATTGACATGCCGCCCCCATTGAGTGGCGTGGTAGCGGTTGGCGGTGAACGTGAACTTTATGGCGAGCATATCCGCTCCTTCCCGTGGGCCGGTTCTATTTCCGCTGGAAGGTGAGTTCGGTTACGGGCGGGTCGGCGAACAGGCCCCCGGCGGTACAGGCCGCAATCAGTGCAGGAAGTTCCGACTCCAGTTCCGGGGCGGACGGCACGGTGAAGCCATCCCTGGGGCGCGTGACCTCCAAATCTCCAACCACACCGAGATCACAGGCGGTGCGCAGCCGCAGGCCGGTATCCAGGAACCTGCGGACCTTCCAGAGGGCCAGCGTGACCAGAAACCTCTCGGCACTATCGCCCAGGCCGTAGGCCCTGATTTGCGCCAGGTCCAGGTTGAAGTAGGCGGAGATGCGTCCGGCAGTGTACTCGGTGCGGTGGAACGGGACGTTGCCGTACCCCTCGGCAGCGCTCACACTCATTCCGATTTCTCTAAGAGCCTGTTTACAATCTCTTCAGGATTAGCACCGCGAAGGCGAGAACCACCATTTGCAGACTGGTATTGAGCTTTCTCTCGCAGTTCTTCCAGAGGCGGCGGCACTTCTCCAGCCAGCCGAAAG
>DAOUHF010000049.1:0-3759 GCA_034428795.1 Dehalococcoidia bacterium | reverse complement strand
CCGGTCGCGTTTCGGCGCTCATGTTCTCGGTCCAGGGGGTCCGGGGGCTAGCCCCTCAGGGTCGCGGTGCCTTGGTATTCCATAATAGAGGGTTCCAGCGGAATGTCGGCCCAGCTATCGGCGTTCATGAACTGCTGCCAGCGGTGGTAGAAGCGGCGCTGATTGCTCTCCGAGGTGTACCGCTCGGAGACCTCCCCGGGCAGGTCGGGACTGGGCCCGGAACGGCCGACGCCCATCGAAAGGTCTTGCGTGTACTTCCTGCCTATGGGACTCAAGGCGGAGCGGGTAACTCCTCGCCAGTTGTCCATGTCGTCCTGCTCGAAGATGCCGGTAACCCCGTTATAGTTGCCGCTGCCCCGGCGCAGGGCGGTCTTGAGCTCCTTCGGCATGTCTTTTTCCAAGACCACGAAATGCCAGAACTCGGTTTCCAGCGGACCCCTCGGGTGGGCCAACCGGAATCCCAACACGCCGTTGGGGAACAGGCTGTGGTTGCCCAAGTGGAGTTTCCGGGCGCGGAGGGCGCCCAACCGTCTTTCGGCTTCTTCCAGCGTGCTCCTGTAGTAATCCTCAAACAACTCACGGTTCTCCGCAGTGATGCCGTGGGTCTGGCGGGCTTGGTCGGGCCGCTCCAGGAACCGCATGGTCAGGGAGTGGCCGTTGACGAACAGGTGCCGGTTGGGGGACTCGAACTGCTGCTCGTGGGTCAGCCGGGGCACTCCCATGTGGCGGTTGGCCACGATTATTCCGGAGAGGTGGGTCGTGGGCACATGATAGTTGTCGGAGCAGTTATCCACCGCCGCTTTCCAATTCAGCGGCTCGATCCACTTGATCGGACCGATGGCCTCCGTGCCGTTGTCCAGCCGGTTGAAGAGCACGTCCAGGCACCACCGGGCGTCGCCCAGGTACTCCTCGAGGGTCGGGCCGCTTGTGTCCCAAGTGGCGAATACGATCCCGGCGTAGGTGTCGGTCCGGGCTTCGACCAAGCCCAGGCATTCCCGGTCCAGCGCCCCGTAGTAGGCCTCCTCCTCACCGGGCAGGTATTCCAGGCGGCCGTCGCTGGAATAGGTCCAGCCGTGGTAGGAACAGGCGAAATTCCGGGAGTTGCCCAGATCGGTGCGGACGATGCGATTGCCCCGGTGACGGCACATGTTCAGAAAGGCGTGCAGCATTCCCCCGCTGTCCCGGTTGAGGATCACCGGGTCCTCCCCCGTGTAGGTGTGGAAGAAGTCGTTGGGCTTGGGGACCAGCGACTCGTGGCCTATCATCAGCCAGGCCCGGCCAAATACTTTCTCCTGCTCCTCTGCGTAGACCTCCGGATCGGCGAAAATACTTCGGTCAAGTTGGCCCGTATCGAGGTCGATAACCTGGTGCTTCTTTTTCACGACAGCCACCGCGATATCCTACCCGTTTGAATGATGAATAGTATGCAATCATCCTGTCCATCCTGTCCAATCATGTAGTAAAGTTGCCGCGCCGGAAATGCCATAGCGCAGGCGAGGGAGGCCTCATGAAATTCGGAATCTTTACCATCGTCCCTTACCACGAAGACTTCACTCAATCGCAGGCTCTGAACAACGCCTTGGAGCAGATCGAATACGCCGACCGGTTGGGGATAGAGGAAGTCTGGCTGGGGGAGCACCGCTTCTCCCGCCACGGCCTGCTGTCGGGAATCTGGTCCTTCCTGGGCGCCGTTGCCGGGCGCACGAAGAATATACGCATTGGAACGGCCGTCATTGTGCTGCCTTTACATAACCCGGTACTGGTGGCCGAGGAAGTCGCCATGCTGGACGTAATTAGCGGCGGCCGCATCAACTTCGGCATCGGCGCCGGTTACCAGCGCCAGGAGTTCGAAGGCGTGGGGGTTGACATCGACACCAGCCGCGAACGGTTCGAGGAGGGTGTCGACGTCATCATAAAAGCCTGGACTGAAGAGAGACTCACCTATCACGGCAAGTTCACCAACGTCGACGACGTGTGGGTGCTGCCCAAACCGGTGCAGAAGCCATATCCACCCTTGTTCCAAGCCGTCAGCACCAGCCCGGCCAGCATCGACTTCGCCGCCAGCAGACAGATCCAGGTAATCGCCGGCGGTCCCACCGACATCCTCGGTCAAGCCCCCCAGGTCATTCGGTCGTGGCGGGACAAGATGGACGAGTACGGCCACCCTCATGCCCACCTCGACCCGCCGATGTCCAAGTCCATCTACGTGGCCCCGACCATGGAAGAAGCCGAGCGGGACCCCGTCGGTCTTGAAGACTTCTCCTCCCGCATCCTGCGGTCGATAGGAAGCAACGGCGCGCCCATCGGAATGCCGGTGGACAAGCACGGCAATATTGCCAAGGGTTACGAGCATTGGGCCAGCCGCCAGCAGGACCGGGACCGCCGGGACGACGTCGGCCACGCCGGACTGCCTCCTTTGCGGGGCACGCCCGAAGTGGTGGTCGAGCAGTTGAAGCAGACGCAGGAGGCGGGGATCAACCACGTGTTCGGCAGCTTCGGCTTCGCCGGCCTGCCCCACGCGAAGATGATGCGCTCCCTTGAACTCTTCGCCACCGAGGTCATGCCCCACTTCAAAGAGGCGCCCGTCGTTTAGCGGGCGCCCGCAAGGGGCGCCCCTGCACAATTGGAGCGTAGAACGCAGGGGCAACCCTTGTGGTTGCCCTGGATGTCTGGCGACAGATGACCGGAGGGAATCCCATGACGGACTCGTTCACGGAGGCCTCGACCAGCAAAACGGTCCAAGTGGACGGGATGAACGTCCACTATCACGAGGTCGGCTCAGGCTACCCGCTGGTGATGCTCCACTCGTACGGGCCCGGCACCACCGGCTGGATTACTTTTCATAAGGTGCTGCCCGCGTTCGCCGGGCATTTCCGTTGCATCGTGATGGACCTGCCCAACTTCGGCCGCACCGGGCCGGTGGTCTACGAAGAGCCGCTCCACAACCTGCAGGCCCGCACCGCCTTGGGACTGATGGACGAATTAGGCATCAACAAGGCCCACCTGCTGGGCAACTCCCAAGGCGGGCAGAGCGCGATGGTGCTGGCGATGAAGGAGCCGGAGCGGGTGAACAAGCTGGTTTTCGGCGCGTGCCACCTGCGCACCGGCGGCGACCTCTACCTGATGGGTAACCGGCCCTCCGAGGGCAGCCTGGTTACCAGCGAAGTGCGGGACAACCCCACGCGGGAAAACGTCCGCCGCTACCTGCGGACGCATATCGACGACCATGCGCTGGTAACCGACGAGCTGGTGGACTATATCTATAACAACTACACCGGGAACCCCGGCCACATCGAAGCCGACGCGAAATCGGTGAGCGTGCCCTACGACCACGGCGTAGACCTGCCCAACATCACCGCGCCCAGCCTGGTCATCTGGGGCCGTTACGACCGTATGTGCGTCTTCGAGATCGGCATCGCGGCCCTCAATAACATCGCCGACTCCCGATTGGTGCTCCTCAACAACTGCGGCCACTGGGTCCCCTTCGAGAAGCCCGAGGAGTACACATCTCACGTGCTGAATTTTTTGTTGGGTTAGTAAAACAGGTCGAGCAGACCCCGGATGTTCTCCCTGATATCTGAACAAGTCCCTTCCCCCCGACGGGGGAAGGTTAGGATGGGGGTGCCCAAGTCCCTTCCCCCCGACGGGGGAAGGTTAGGATGGGGGTGCCCAAGTCCCTTCCCCCCGACGGGGGAAGGTTAGGATGGGGGCGCCCAAGTCCCTTCCCCCCGACGGGGGAAGGTTAGGATGGGGGCGCCC
>DAOUHF010000048.1:0-2798 GCA_034428795.1 Dehalococcoidia bacterium | reverse complement strand
GGGACCACAGCCGCCATTATCTCCAGGCCCTGCTGGTGCAGTCCGGGGAGCGGCGCAATGCCGAGAATCTATCGGAGACGGTTCCGGCGTCAGCCAGGGGGATGCAGCGGTTTCTCACCGATTCTCTCTGGGACGATGACGCGATTATAGGACGCCTTCAAGAGTACTTGGGACCCCGGCTGGGGCATCCGGAGGCGGTGTGGGTGCTGGACGGCAGCGACTTCCCCAAGCAGGGCAGGAAGTCGGTAGGAGTGGCAAGGCAGTACTGCGGCAGACTGGGCAAGGTGGCCAACTGCCAGGCTGGGATGTTCCTGGCCTACGTCAGTCCCTTGGGGGCGGGCCCTGGTGGACAAGGGGCTTTATCTGCCGGAGAGCTGGACCTCGGATAAAGACCGGTGCGCGGCGGCGGGAGTGCCGGAGCAGAGGCAGGGCTACCGGTCAAAGACCCAATTGGCGTTGGAGATGCTGGAGCGGGCCTTGGAACTGGGCCATTTGAAGGCCGGCTGGGTCGCTGCGGATGATGCCTTCGGCATGTCGCCGTCCTTTCGGGAGGGACTGGCGGCCTTGGGGATACTATACGTCCTGGACGTGCCGGGCGGCACTACGGTCTGGCCCTTGGAGCCGGCTTGGGCCAGTCCGGAATATCAGGGGATCGGGCGCCCCCGCAAACCCAGGCTGGTGGGCGGGCAGCGGCGGACCATGGAGCAGCGCAGTGATGAGTTGCCGGAGGAGGCCTGGCGGGAGATAACGGTGGCCCAGGGAAGCCAGGGGCCCCGCAGCTACCGGTTCAGCGCTCAGCGGGTGCGTCCAACCAGCCGGCGGAAGCCCGGCGACATCCACTGGGCCATCTGGCGCCGGAACCTGGACGGCAGCGAACCCCGCTACTACTGGTCCAACGCTCCCGAAGACACGACTTTGGAGACTTTGGCGTACGTGGGAGGGTCAAGGTGGCGGATTGAGACCGAGTTCGAGACGGAGAAGAGCGACGTGGGCCTGGACGAGTACGAGACTCGCACCTGGGCGGGCTGGCATCACCACGTGGCGATGTGCCTGCTGGGCGGAGCTTTTCTCCTGAGTCTGCAGCAGGCTTGGGGGGAAAAGATGCCCCGGATCACTCGCCCTCAGGTGTACCGGGTGGTGCGGGAGATGCTGCCCCGGCAACGGTTCGGACCGAATGAGTTGCTACGCTGGCTGGAGGAGACGCAAGAATGCAACGAACGGGCCAGACTCTCCCACGCCAGGCGGCGCGCTGCCCTTCGCGCCTCCCCGCACATCCCCCTTGAACTGACGTTGTAATACTAGGGGCACTGCAGATTTTTGGAGTATAATCGGGTAACGTCCGTTGGGCGCGGAAGGGGCAAACATGGCACACCACGATAGGGAGTCCAACCTATCGAGTGGGAACCGGGGAGGTCGCCTTTGGAGATTTAAGCCCCCAGACCGCCGCCAACCGGAGCAGGGTTTTACCGCCGGTTAGGTAAGCCAATCCGGCTATTTCCGGGCAAATTCAATGGAAAGGAAAAGCATGATCAGACAACTGCGCATTTACACTATTAACAAGGGCAAGATGGACGAGTTCGTCAAGGGATGGTTAGCCGGGGTCTATCCGCTTCACCTGGAACACGGCTACAAGATAGAGCGGGCCGGCGTCATTCCGGAGCGCAATGAGTTCGTGTGGGAAGTTTCCTACGACGGCGACGAGGACTGGGACGCCAAGCAAGCCGCCTACTATGGTTCTCCAGAGCGCGCGTCGTTGGATCCCGACCCAGCCCAATACATTGCCAAGACCGAGCGGTGGTTCGTAAATTCGGTGCTGCCCGACGCTTAGGCAGCCGGTGACCTCGGCGGCGGCAGGCTCCGTCCAATAGCGGGCTGCTTACAATAAAGGAACAGGTACACTGGGGCCTTCCTTCGCTCCAATATATCCGGTTCCGTACCGACTCAGTTCCAGGCTCGGCCGTCCACCACTTCTTCGAAGGAAGCTCCGGCGGTGACCAGGTCCGGGTAATTTTGCATCCACCCGTAGGTGTCCTCAAATCGCTCACGCGTATAAGGCGCAGGCGGAGCGTAGATTAGCCGGCTCGTGTTCAGTTCGTGGGCTTCCAACAAACCCTGCGCTTCGTTGACGAAGTAATGGGCATACTTGGCGGGTTGGTCGTTAATCATGCCGGCGGCGCGCGCTTGGGCGCGAAACATCGCGGCCAGGGTGGGACCATCCAGGTCGTCGCTGGCCGCTTCGGCTCGGGTGGAGTTGCTTTCCATTATCACCCGGAACCCCTGTTTCTCCACCACACTGATCCAGGGCTCCATGACGTTGGCCGCGGCCACTTCTCCCTTTCGCACCGCTTCAATACGTTCCAACATCGTGCCGGCGTGGACCGCCTGGATGTGGGACCGCTCAATAAACCCCTCCAACATCTTGAGAGTGGTAAAATGGGAACCATTGAAGGGGCTGACCGCCACCGGTTTATCCTTGAGCTGTTCGGGTTCATAGATGCCGCCGTCGGGAAAAGTGACAATGGCCATCCGGGTCATGGCAGCGCCCAACGCAACGATCCGGGCCGGGCGTTGACCCGACCGGGTCGCCTCTACCGCACGCTTCATGACTCCCCACTCACACATACGGTACTGGTCCAGACCACGGTTGTTGTAAAGTGTCTCCAACGTGCGGTCAAACACCTTCGACTGTAGCGCGTCTCCGACCGGGTTGGCCCGGGCGGTGCCGGCGGTCTCCACCACCTCAACGTCCAGGCCTTCATCCTCGAAAAGGCCCTCATCGCGGGCCACCAACACCGACA
>DAOUHF010000047.1:0-1814 GCA_034428795.1 Dehalococcoidia bacterium | reverse complement strand
CAGGTCGCTGGCCTCAACTATGGCCTCCATCTGCATCCAGAGTTCCCCCGCCTTTTCTCGGTTGATAGAGCACACGCCGCCCCGGTATCCCCTGTAGCGCAGCGGCCCTACAAGACGCCCGATCAGGTAATCCGGACAACGCTTCTTCCTGGAGTTCTCTCACCCCGTACAGGACCAAGCTGCTTCAGGCTGGGCATTCCAGCGAGATTGCCGTCCCTGACGATCATCCCCTCGGACTCGGCATTTTCGACCGAGTGCGCGTTCAACTTGAGACTGCCCAGATCGGGCAGCTCCGGGAAATATCCTTCTACCCTCCATGGCTCTTCCCTGCATGGAAGGACATTTCTATGCGGGAGAGATTTCCCAGGTCGGCCAACATTCCGGGGGGAGGAGGTGCCGGCATGGACAGTTTCAGACCCTTTAGATTGTGCAGGTCGGTCAATATTCCGGGAGGAGGAAGTGCTGGCATGGACAGGCTCAGACCCTCCAGATTGTACAGGCCGTCTAGGTCCCCCGCCCACAGTTCCCTTCCGCTGCTGATCTTGAGCGCCGTGACTCGCAGGAGCTCCCGCTCGTTGATTATCTGGCACGAGGGCAGTTGCAGCTTTTCGATGAGAGCATTCTGAACGGCTGGGCTCCGTTGGCAGATGTCCCCGGATACCGGGGGCTGACCGCCCCCCTCCGCGTGGGGCGTCGGACGGTTGCTGTTCAGCTCCAGTGGAATTTCCGGGACTGGCGTGTACGTGGGGTATGGGGTGTAGATCGGTCTCGGCGTGGGGGTTCCGGTGAGTGCAGAGCAGGCTGTCGCCAGCACGAGGATGCTGGCGGCGATCAGGATCATGGTTCTCATGGCTCTCCAGTCGGCCGAGAGCTCACGGAATTATTGCGGGGGGGGTCCTGCTCGGCCGTTCTGGGCCCAGACTATCAGGCGCGAGTGGGGTCAGGGTTTTGCTTGTTTGCGGGGTTCGTTTGTCTGGAGATCGGCGTTGCGTTTGCCCGGTGGATCCTCCGGGAAGGGCCCCGATAATTGCTTCAGATTCCCGGATGAGGGACGTGAATGCCCTTCCGGGTAAGTGTTGGGGGCTTGGTGTCTGTTTCTTCCGGGAATGCCCCCGTCTGGGGCGGGGACTGCGGGCCTCCGGCCTGGAGCAAGAGGGCCCGGGGTGGAGTTCCCGTTCAGGGACTGTTGCTTCAACAACCCGCCGCTTCCTTGCCGCCGGAGTGCGTGTCAGCGCGGGGGTCGGGGATGCTCCACCTTCACGGCGGCACCACAGCTTTCGGGGGGATGATCTGGGTCTGGAATGGTCAGCCCTGCCGGCGCCGCTCCAGCTCCGCCTCCAGTTCACGGACCCGGGTCTCGGCGGCATCGGCGCGGGCCTCGAGGTCCTCGTATCGGACGATGTGTTGCCCGGTCTCAGGGTCGTGCCAGCCCAATTGTCCGTGGTCCCACCGGATGAGTAGGTTGAGCACGGCGCTGTATCCCTGCAGGACCCCGTCCTCGACTCTCTCTATGAGGACCGGTTCATACCTGCCATCCACCAGCCGGTCGCCCGACAGACGGGTCTCATGGAACTCCCCGGTCTCGTCGAACCGCCAGCCCGGCGGAGGCTGTCCTTTTGTCCGCCACGTCGTGCTACCTGGTGCTCCGGGAGGCTATCTCCAGGACGAAGTCCGGCGGCTTCCCCTGAAACTGTTCAGAGTTGAGGGGAAGTGAGCAACCGGCGGCATTCCAGGAGGGGATTGAGACCTCTGGCCCGCCAGGTGCCAAAGAGGGATGCCAAGGTCATCTTGCTGTCGGTGCCCTGCCCTGAGCG
>DAOUHF010000046.1:0-4031 GCA_034428795.1 Dehalococcoidia bacterium | reverse complement strand
TAGAGTTAAGGCACCCTCCAGCTCATGGTGGAGGGTCGGAAAAAGCGGTCGGTAGCTCTTAAGGCCTGATTCCCTGGTTTCTTCGGCGTGTAGCTGACCGACTCATTCAGTGAGCTCATCTTCTTAGCGTGGCTGCGTCGGTCAGGTGTATCCGGCAGCCGCCGGTGTCGGCCGGGTCGAAATAGATGATGCGGTAGCCCATAAAGTTGGTAAACGGTTCGTCGGTAAGAAAACGATAACCTCTTTGGCGGTGCTGCGCCACCACCCGCTCCAAGTCCTCAACCGCGTAGGCTACATGATGGACCACCCAGGCCCCATCCGCGCTGTCCAGGTCTCTTGTGTCTTCGGGGCCTATGAATTCCACCTCCACGCTGCCCACCTGCAGGAACGCTACCTCGCCCAGATTGTCCACTGCTCCCCGTCCGGTGACCACTGCCCCGAACATTTCAGTGTAGGACTTGATGGCCGCATTCAGGTCGGGAACAAGGTAGCTGACGTGGTGGATGTCGGAAAACATAATCGCTCCTGAATAAGAAATGAGGCGGGATTACCCGGTTTCTGGTTGCCTAAACGGCTGTTCCAAACCAATACGACGCATATTACAGCTTTTCGGTACAGGAAAGCGAGACCGACCGGGGTGATCTGCTCCCCGAAAACTGACCCAACTGAAATGCGAGTTTTGTGGGATGATCTATACTGAAAGGATAGGGAAACGGAAAGGATAAGGAAGACCGCCCCATGAAGAAGTCCCGTTACACCCCGGAGCAGGTCGCCTTGGCCCGCCACCATGCCGAAGGAGGAGGCGTCCGTCCCGCCCAGCGTGTAGGTCAGCGTGTCATTATCAGAGTCGGTTGCCGCAACCGCGTCTCCTATGCTGGCGTAAGGGGCTGAGTTTTCCGGTACGGGATCGTGTGGTTGAATCATCGGCGAACGCGGCGTCGGTATTAGAACCGGATGCGGCCAGCGTCCGATCGCGGAACCATAAGGCAGGTTAATCGCCGCTTAAGCGACCCTTAAGCGGCGATTAACCTGCGCCTCCTCGCCCTCACATACAATTCCCAAGGCACACCCTCAAACCTTCATGGACCCTTGTGTGCCGGACCAGGGAATCTTATGTTTGGGAGGAAAAATGTTCAAGATGGACAGTCTCGAGAAACGGCTCCTTTCAGTCCTGCTGCTGGTGGCAATGGCGCTGGCCGCCTTGGCCGTGGCTTGTAGCAGCGAGGGACTGGCTAGTTCACGCGGCGCCACGGTGGCGGCCAGCGTTGCAGGCGCGATGGGCCCGGCCGGACCGCAAGGGCCAGCCGGAACTCAGGGGCCGACCGGCACGACCGGCACGACCGGCAGCCCCGGGCAGATGGGACCGGCAGGCGCCGTCAGCGCCCCGGGTACTGACGCCCGTGAGGTTGAGTTCAACACCGTGAACGGTACACTCTCCTGGCGTTACGCGGGAGAGGGCGCCGACACTTGGCGTGGCCTCGCCCCACTCCCCGCCGCGCCGCCGCTCATGACCCAAGGCGCCCCGGCGATGATCTCACCCAGCGCCCCCTCCTGGGAGGTCGTGCCCCTCTTCACCGTCGGCGACCGCGTTGGCGACTACCGTCCCCCCGGCGTTCTTGACAGAGCCGGCGCCTTCGAATTGGACCGGGAAACCGTGCGGGTCCTCACCAACCATGAGCTCCGGCCAGGACAGGGCTTTCCCTACACACTGGCCAACGGCACCACCCTCAGCGGCGCAAGGACCTCTTACTTTGACATTGACAAGCGGACGCTGGAAGTAAAAGCTTCCGGCCTCGCCTACGACAACATCGTCAACCGGGAGGGACGTTCCCTTACCAGCGCCATCATGGACGACGGTGACACCGGCGACCTCCGCCGCTTCTGCGCTTCTGTCTTCGTGCCAGCCGGCAGCTATGGCCTCGTCGATGATATCTACTTCACCGGCGAGGAGACGACCGGCGGTCAGCTCTTTGCACTGGACGTCGCCAACAACGACCTCTACGCGGTCCCCCAGGCGGGTCGGGCCGGCTACGAGAGCGTGACCCTCATCGACACCGGCAACCCCAACACCATTGGAATAGTCATCGGCGACGACCGTCAGGGCGCTCCGCTCCTCTTCTACCTAGGCCAGAAGAACGCGCTCGGCGACGGTTCCTTCCTGGACCACAACGGCCTGGCCCAGGGTAAGCTCTACACCTGGGTCGCCGATAATGGCGACTCCACTCCTGAGGACTTCAGCAATACCGACGAGTCTCGCACCGGCCGCCTTGTGGAGATCGATGTCCACAACTCAAGCGCCGCCGGAACGGAGAATCACGACAGCATGGGCTACGTCTCGCAAGAGATCCAAAACGCGCTTTCCTTCGGCTCTGAGGAGTTGGGCGTCACCGGCGTGGGCGCCTTCCACTTCTCCCGCCCAGAGGACCTGGCCGTGAACCCCACCAACGGGAGCCAGATCGTCCTCAACTCCAACGGCCGCGGTGGTCTCTATCCGAGCGACGACTGGGGAACGGTTTACATCATTGACTTCGACCTTTCTCAGATGACCGCCAACATCTACATCGTCTATTCCGGCGACGACGCCGGGAACGACCAGTTCCCCGACAACATCGAGTGGGCCTCGGAAGGGTACATCTACGTCCAGGAAGACCGCTCAACCTCCAACGGCGAGTTCGGCGGGGCCAGCGGCCGCGAGGCCTCGATCTGGCACGCGAGGCCTCGATCTGGCATTGGACTCGGCCACCGGCCAGCTCATGCGCATCGCCGAAGTAAACCGCCGCGCCATCCCCGTCGGCGCCGTGGACATCGACCCCACGGACCTCGGCGATTGGGAGACCAGCGGCGTCATTGACGTGGCCGGCCTCTTTGGGGCCAGCTCCACCACTTTGTTGATTAACGTGCAGGCCCACAGCATGCGGGGTGACCTGATAGGAGGGGAAAACGCTGCCACCGAACTGGTTCAGGGCGGCCAAATGGCCTTGCTGCGGCTGAACGGCTCCTAGTCCCGCTCGCCGCCAATCCAGAGGAGGGGGTCCGTCAAGCGGACCCCCTCCTCACTTCTCGCCGCCTGCCATTCGCCCCCGAGGAACGGAAAGCGGGCTGGCGTCTCCAAAAGCTTTCCGGCTAGTCCTGGGGTTATCGCCGCACCACTGACAGCGCAATCCGGCCGACGATCAGGACTCCCAACGCCGCCAGCGCAATAATTAGCCAGGTTGGGAGCCTCCCTGCGAACCCCGGCAGGCCTGGCAGGTCGGTTAGCTTGTTGCGCGCGGTTTGCACCATCCCGAGACGGAACGAAGCACCATCCCGAACCGCCATGATCGGCGATTGAGCTTTGGGGTTCCCCGGTAACGTGGGTTCGGGTTGGGCAACCCCGAACCCCCAAACAGCCGACTGCGTTGCCAGGACCGTTACTACCACGGTACCGTTGACCGCCTCGCAGCTAACGACGCAGGGGCCTGGTGTCGCCTCACCCGGCTGGCCGCTGCAATCTCGCGTCTGAACTCCGTTCTGGAATACAGCGAGTTCCACCGCACTCTCCAGCGTTTGGAGTTCAAATACCAACCGCAAGGGAGCCTTGACCGAAGCCGTCGGCGCCGTTACATCGAACCCGACCCCTTCCAGGACGTACCCTTGGAGCGGGGGCACCCGGTCGGTCGAGGCAAAGCCTGGGAATATGTCTAATTTTTGGTTGGCACCCGTGTTATTATTACCGCCAAAGGAGGTTCGATCGATATGTCATTTTCGTTCCTGGGGCGAGGCAATGACCCCAATAAGGCCAGCTTCCGCGGCCAAAAATTCCCTACATCGGTTCAACCTCTTGCCGACCTTACCCCTACGCGATGGCTGGCAGAGCGCATCCGCCCGGTAGGTCGAGGTGACGGAGTACATCTTTGGTCTATTGTCCCGGAAGGCTATCCCGCTTACGCTCGTATCCTACACCCCGCTTACTCCGAATCAGACGACACCCCGGTACGATGGGCTGATATCGCTGCCCATAACGACATGACGGTGCACCCGTTGATGCAGTT
>DAOUHF010000045.1:0-4392 GCA_034428795.1 Dehalococcoidia bacterium | reverse complement strand
ATGGGATGGAAACGTATCCGGCGCGGTCCAGGGGACGGGGTTTACGAAACGACTGGAGGAGTCGGCGCTGTCCCCCACCAGCCTGGAGCAGTGGGCCGGCTGCCCCTTCCGCTACTTCATGGGCCAGGTACTGCGAATCGGCGCGCTGGAGGACCCGGAGGAAGTCTTCTCGATCTCCCCCCTGGACAAGGGTTCGCTGGTGCACCGAATCCTGGATGAGTTCATCACTGCCGTCCAAGATGAGGGCTCACTGCCCCGGCCCGGTGAGCCGTGGAGCGCCCACCACCGGGAAACCCTGGACCGCATCGCCAGGGCCGGCTTTCAGCAGGCGGAGGAGGAGGGCAAGACCGGACGGGCCTTGATGTGGCGCCTGGAACAGGAGGACATCCTGAACGACCTGCATAGTTTCCTGGAGGCGGACACTGACCTGCGGGAACGGTTTGGCGTTTCCCCCACCTACTCGGAAGCGCGGTTCGGCATGGGTGACGATTCCTGGCCTGCGCCGGAACTGGAACTCGACGGCTCAGCTTCCATCCGGTTCCGAGGAATCATCGACCGGGTTGACACCAACCCCGCCGGGAAAGTGTTGGTTATGGATTACAAGACGGGCGGTTCGACCGCCTATTCGGGTTTGAAAGACGACCCGATAGACCGGGGCAAGCATCTCCAGTTGGCGGTCTATTCCCTGGCCGCCCGAAACGCGCTTGGAGAGGACGCAAGCGTCCAAGCCGCCTACTGGTTCATTTCCAGCCGGGGCGGATTCGCCCTGATGCCCGGGGCGCCGGTGGACATCTCGGATAAGGATGTGCAGGAGCGGTTCAAAGAAGCCGTATCGGTGATTGTTTCGGGCATCAAAAGCGGCCTGTTTCCGGCCAACCCCGGCCCGGCTGACCGAGGAGACTTTCAGAATTGCCGCTTCTGCGATTTCAAACCGGTGTGCCCCTCCAGAAAGGACACCCTCTGGACCAGGAAGAAGGGCCACCCCCAGCTGGCTGGATATCTTGAGTTGTCGGGAGAGACGACGCCATGACCGTGACTTTCATGCCCCGGGACGAAGCAGACCGGCAGCGTATCCGGGAATCGCTGGACGAGTCCCTGTTCGTTGAGGCCGGAGCCGGAACCGGTAAGACCACCAGCCTGGTGGACCGGGTGCTGACCCTGGCGGCCTCCGGCAAGACCACCCTGGACCGGACCGCCGTCATCACCTTCACCGAAGCCGCGGCGGCCGAGTTGCGGGACCGGATCCGGGAGCGGTTGGAGCAATTCGCTTCCGACGCCGCGCTTAGCGAAGCGGAACGGGGCCGGGTCCAGCGCGCCCTGGCAGACCTGGACCGGTCGGTCATTCAGACGCTGCACAGCTTCGCCCGCACCATCCTGGGCGAGCGTCCCCTGGAAGCCAACCTGCCCCCGGCGTTCGAGACGATGGACGCCATTCAGAGCGATCTGGCCTTCGAGGAAACCTGGACCGATTGGGTTGACTGGGCGCTGGAAGCGCCGGAGCTCCGGCCCGACCTGGAACTTGCCTTCTCCGTCGGGCTCACTCCAGGCCATCTTCGAGAGGTTGCCCTGGCATTCCATGAAAATTACGACCTGCTGGAAGGCGTGGCCTTCCCCGACGTTCCCAAGCCGCCGGTCACCGCCGTCTCCGAGGTGGTCGATGAGGCCGGGGAGCTGGCCCGGCTGTGCCAGTACTCCCGAATCGGCGATGGGGACCGGCTCTACGACCATGTTCAGGGTTTGCTGCGGGGGATCAACCGGTTTGAAGAGTTGGAACCCGGTTCCTCCTCCGCCTACCGCCTGTTGCAGCGGACGCTACCTATCAAACAAAGCGGTGGGAGGCAAGGAGACTGGGATACCGACCCAAATAGCTCGGTGAATGCCTGCAAGCGCCTTAAGGACCGGCTCAACGACCTCGACGCGCTGGTCACTGAAGAGCTGACACAAATACGCCAGTCCGCCTTAACGGGGATCCTGAACGCGCTGCAGCAGTTCGCCCTGGGCTTTGCCCAGGAACGCAAGGGCCAGGGCAAGGCCGGTTTTCACGACCTGCTGGTCTGGGCCAGGAACCTGCTCCGCGACGACATCGGCGTCCGGGACCATTTTCGCCGCCGCTTCTCCCACCTGTTGATCGACGAGGCCCAGGACACCGACCCCATTCAGGCCGAGATTGCCATGTTCATCGCCGAAGAGCATGACACGGAGCACGGCGCTGGCGCTTCGGCGAATTCTCGACCCACTTCCTGGCAGGATGTAACCCCCGAGCCGGGTAAGATGTTCGTCGTCGGAGACCCCAAGCAATCCATCTATCGCTTCCGCCGGGCCGACGTGACCCAGATGGTCCGGCTCCAGCGCCTGATGGGCGCCGCCACCCTGCACCTCGTGCAGAACTTTCGCTCCCAGCGGCCGGTGCTGGAATGGGTCAACAGCGTGTTCGAGTCCTGGATGGCGGAAGGGTTCGAGCAAGCCAACTACGTGCCTGTCGCCCACCGCTGGGAGGTGGCGACGGACCACCCGTCGAAGCCCCGGGTCTGGTCGATGGGAGGTCCCATCGACGGCAACATCGAAGTGGCGAGAAAGGAAGAGTCGGGAGCCATCGCCGACCTGCTGCATACCATAGTCAACGGCCATTGGCAGGTCTTGGACCAGGCGGCGACCGCCGAGTCGGGCGCCGAGCAGTACCGGGACGCCGCTTACTCCGACGTTTGCATCCTCATGAGCCGGCGTACCGCCCTGAGAACCCTGGAATTAGCCATCGAAGACGCCGCCATCCCCTATCGGCTGGAGGGCGCCTCCCTCATCTTCGACACCCAGGAGATCAGGGACTTGGTCAACTGCCTGAAGGCCGTCGACGACCCAGCGGACCAGGTAGCCACGGTGGCGGCCCTGCGGTCCCCGGCCTTCGCCTGCAACGACGTTGAGCTTTTACAGTTCTCCGAGGCCGGGGGGGAATTCAATTACCTGGCCGAGACGCCACCTCAACCGGACCAGGAGACCAGCCCCGTCTCCCGGGCGCTGGGCGTCCTGCGAGACTTTCACCAGAGTCGGATGTGGGTCTCTCTGGCCACGCTGATCGACCACTTCATCCGGGAGCGGTTGTTGATGGAAACCGCGATTGACCATCCCAGGACGCGGGAACAGTGGCGGAGGTACCGCTTCATGGTGGAGCAGGCCCGCGCCTTTGCCGAAGCCGGGGGCGACTCTCTGCGAGTCTTCTTGCAGTGGGTGGACCGCCAGGCTGCTGAGGGGGCGCGGGTCAACGAGACCCCCGCGCCGGAATCCGACGAAGACTCCGTCCGCATCATGACCGTCCACGGGGCCAAGGGATTGGAATTCCCCATCGTGATCCTCACCGGGCTTAACACCACTCCCCGGTCGGTCGGGCCTCCCGTACTATTCGACCGGGACGGCGGATCGGCCGAAGTCAGGGTCGGATCGGCCCAGATGCGTTTCGAGACGGCCGGCTATGAAATCCTGCTGGACCGGGAGAAGCAATTGGCGGAGGACGAGGCCACCCGGCTGTTGTATGTCGCCGCCACCCGGGCTCGGGACCACCTGGTGTTGAGTATGTACCGGAGCGCCGCTCGTGGAGACGGGACCGACGCGGGAAAGATCGCCGGGATTCTCGAGGGCAGGGAAGGTCTTTGGGAGGAAGTCCCTGCGACCATCGGCCGCGTCCCCCTTTCCGAAAGCGAAAACCCGAGCGGTGACACGCTCGAAGGTCATTCTTTGGCAGAACGGCGGGACTGGAAACGCCGCCGCGGTGAATTGCTGTCGCGGCAAGGCCGGCCGGTGTCCGTTGCCGCCACCGGGCTGGCCAAGGTATTCAAGGAGGAGCCACAGACCGACGAGCCCTGGCGGCGCGGCCGGGGCGGGACCTCCCTGGGTCGGGCGGTCCACGCGGTCCTCCAGACCATCGACCTGGCCACCGGCGACGGCATTGAAGCTACCGCTCGCGCTCAGGCGGCGGCGGAGGGCATCCCCCAAAGATGGACCGAAGTGGCCAGGTTGGCAAGAGTCGCCGTCAACAGCGCGGTGGTGCGAAGGGCTACGGCGTCCCGGTTCTGGCGGGAAGCGCCGGTGGCCGTCCCGGTAGGCGACGGGGTGCTGGAGGGTTTCATCGACCTGATGTTCGAGGAGGAGCAGGGCCTGGTCCTGGTTGACTACAAGACCGACGCCGTGGACGACGGAGGCCTGGATGATGCCATGATGCGATACCGGATGCAGGGCGGAGCCTACGCCCTGGCGGTCCAGGGCGCTACGGGAAGGCCGGTGAAGGAAGTGGCGTTCCTGTTCCTTCACCCGGACCGCACCGAGTCCTTGACCGACATCGCCTCCCTGGTAGCCGAGGCCGAAACCGCCGCCACCGAATACCTGAGCGCGGTCAGAATTGCC
>DAOUHF010000044.1:0-34600 GCA_034428795.1 Dehalococcoidia bacterium | reverse complement strand
TTTCCCACAACTTGCTCAAGAAGGAGACCAGCCTCAAAGTCGGCATCCAAGGCAAACGCCTGCAAGCCGGCTGGCGCGAGGACTACCTTCTCAAAGTCCTCCTCGGTTAAGACGCGATTGCCCTGGGCCCTTTGCCCGGTCGTTGACTGCCATTCCGGGGTAAAATAAAATCGTCTTCAACCCGGTCTGCCCGCTATTGCCGCGGGATGGGCGGTTTCCACAATTCCACTGCGGCCCGGCGAAGTCTGGGCCAAAATCGAGTCGATGGCCATGAACGGCGACCAGATCAGGGACTCATTCATCAAGTTTTTCGAGAGCAAGGGGCACCAGCATATGCCCTCGGCCTCCCTCATCCCGGCCGGCGATCCCACCCTGCTGTTCACCAGCGCCGGGATGGTGCCCTTCAAGCCCTTCTTCATGGGCGAGCAGACGCCGCCATCACGCCGCCTGACCAGCAGCCAGAAGAGTTTCCGGACCACCGACATCGACGAAGTGGGCGATCACAAGCACCTGACCTTCTTCGAGATGCTGGGGAATTTCAGCATCGGCGACTATTTCAAAGAAGGCGCGGTGGATTTCGCTTGGGAGCTGGTTACCAAGCAGTTCGGGCTGGCCCCAGACCGGTTGTTCGTGACCATCCACCTGGACGACGACGAGGCGTACGGCATTTGGCGCGACCGGGTGGGAGTACCCGAAGACCGCATCTATCGCTACGGCGATAAAGACAACTGGTGGGGCCCCGCCGGGACCGAGGGACCCACCGGCCCCTGTTCCGAAATCCACTACGACGGCGGCGCGGAGAAAGGCTGCGGCCCGATGGTGGCGGTGGACGTTCTTACTGCCCAGCTTCGGGAGGAACGGGACGGCGCGGCGCCCCGGCCGGTGCCCGGCTGCCATCCCAACTGCGACTGCGAGCGTTTCGTGGAGCTTTGGAACCTGGTTTTCATGCAGTTCTACCAGGACTCGGAACGGAACCGCACGCCCCTGCCCGCCCCAAGCGTCGACACCGGCATGGGGTTGGAGCGGGCGGCGGTCATCCTGCAGAACAAGAACAACATCTACGAGACCGACCTGTTCGAGCCCATCATCGCCAGCGTCTCGAAGCTGTCCGGCCGGACTTACGGTCAGGACGCGGACACCGACTTCGCCATGCGGGTGGTTGCGGAACACGCCCGGGCCGCGTCGTTCCTCATCGGCGACGGCGTCGTGCCCGGCAACGAAGGCCGGGGCTACGTGCTGCGCCGGGTCATCCGCCGGGGCATCCGCTACGGGCGCCAGTTGGGGTTGACCTCGGCGTTTTTCGCTGACGTCGCCGGCGAGGTTATCTCCCACTTTCAGGCGGTGTACCGGGAGCTTTCGGAAAACCGCGATTTCATTCTGCGGGTGGTCAGGTTGGAGGAGGAGCGTTTCGCCGAGGCCTACAGCCGCGGCAACGAAATTCTCCTCGACATGATCACCGCCAGGGAGAATGGTCCGAGCCAAGTTTCCGATACCGGCGCTATTTCGGGACGGGACACCTTCATCCTCTACGACACCTACGGGTTCCCGCCGGAGTTGACGGCCGAAATCGCCCGGGAGCACGGCTTGGACGTCGACATGGACGGCTTCGAGCGGGAGATGGAAGCGCAACGGCAACAGTCCCGCGCCGCCCAGGCCTTTACCGGCAGCATGGAGATGCTCACCGCCTACGAGAACCTGGGCGCGGGCCGCGGCGAGTTCACCGGCTACGGCTTGACCGAGCAGGAGTCGGTGGTGGCCGCCCTGCTGGTAGACGGCGTTTCGGTGGGCCATGCGACCCTGGGCCAGCAGGCCGAGGTGGTCCTGAACCGTGCCCCCTTCTACGCCGAGGGGGGCGGCCAGTTGGGCGATCAGGGCTACATCCGCGGCCCCAACGGGGCCGTGCGGGTGGAAGACACGCAGAGCCCCATCGCCGGATTGATCGTCCAGCGGGGCTTGGTCGAACAGGGCGAAATTGCCGTGGGCGACCCGGTCCGGGCGGCGGTGGACCCGGAACGGCGGTCGGACGCGTCTCGCAACCACAGCGGCACCCACATTCTGCACGCCGCCCTTCGTTCCGTACTGGGACCACACGTGCGGCAGGCCGGGTCGTTGGTGGCCCCGGAGCGCTTGCGCTTCGACTTCAGCCACGTCAGTCAACTCACCCGGGACGAGCTTACGGACGTGCAGTCTCTGGCCAACGACAGGGTCAGGGCCAACCTGGCGGTCACCGCCCACGAGACCACCTATTCCGAAGCGGTTAGGGAAGGAGCCCTGGCCTTCTTCGGCGACCGCTACGGAGACGTCGTGCGGGTGGTGACTATGGCCGAGGATGGCGGCGCCGGCGCCTTCAGCATGGAGGTCTGCGGCGGCACCCACGTTGGGGCCACCGGACAGGTGGGCACTTTGTTGGTGCTGGGCGAGTCCAGCATCGGCGGTGGGATGCGCCGCATTGAGGCCCTGACCGGACGTGCGGCCGAGCAACTGTTCGTCGAGCAGGCCGGCCGTCTGGAGAGGCTGTCCCGGCGGCTGCAGACGCCCGTGTTGGACTTGGAGACCCGCCTCGACAGTTTCATGGAAGAGACCGAGGAACTGCGGCGCAGGCTGGCCTCGATGGAACGCGCCACTCTGCGCGCCGAGGCCGAGGCGCTGCTGCAACGCGTGACCGACGTGGAAGGCGTCAATGTTGTCGTTGGGCGGACTTCGGCGGGTAATCCGGACGGGATGCGCGAGATGGGCGACTTCCTGCGCGACAAGCTCCGCAGTGCCGTGGTGGTGCTGGGGACGCTGGGCGAGGGCGGCCCAATCCTGGTGGCGATGGCGACCCCCGACCTGGTGGAGCGTGGCATCAATTCCGGCAGCCTGGCCCGCGACGCCGCTAAATTGATGGGCGGCGGCGGCGGCGGGAGGCCTGACATGGCCCAAGCCGGCGGACGCCAGCCCGAAAAGCTGGACGATGCCCTGGCGAGTGTGCCTGCTCTGGTCCGCGCGGAATTACGAATTGAGAATTAGGGAACCTCTGAACAAGTCCCTTCCCCCCGATGGGGGAAGGTTAGGATGGGGGAGCTGGCGCTCACAAGTCCCTTCCCCCCGATGGGGGAAGGTTAGGATGGGGGAAGGGACTAGTTCAGATGTTCCCTAAATTCCCCATGCGTTTGCTGGCTTTGGACTTGGGAGACCGCCGCATCGGCCTGGCGGTGGGCGACTCCTCATTGGGGACTGCGTTCCCCGCCGGGCGCCTGCAACGCACCAAGCTGCGTGCCGACCTGCAACTCGTGCGCGAGGCGGCGCGACAGCGCGAGGCCGAAGGATTCGTCGTGGGGGTGCCCTACTTGCCGTCCGGTGAGGCAGGACACCAAGCCCGAATGGCCCAAGGCTTTATCCGAGCCCTGAAGCAAGCCCTGAAGCAAGCCGCGAAGAAGGACGTTCCTCTGCCGGTCTACGAAGTAGACGAGGCTTTCACCAGCCTCGAAGCGGAGGCGTTGTTGCGGGAAGCCGGCCTCGAACCTTCGAGGAACAAGGGCGCAATAGACGAGGCGGCCGCGGTCCTGATACTGCTCAGGTTCTGGGAGAAAGCCGGAGGTTTAACGCCGGAAAGCCCGGAGAACACGGAGCATACAGAGATTTAGGGAACGTCTGAACAAGTCAGCGACATGGCGGCGAAAGCCGGAATCCCGGAGGGCAGATTAGGGAGGTCAGCTATGCAATGAGCGCCGGCGCCCCCATCCTAACCTTCCCCCGTCGAGGGGGAAGGGACTTGTTCAAATGAGCGCCGGCGCCTCCATCCTAACCTTCCCCCGTCGAGGGGGGAAGGGACTTGTTCAGATGAGCGCCGGCTCCCCCATCCTAACCTTCCCCCAACTTTGCATCAAAAGCCCCTAAAACTCAGGACTTTTGATGCAAAAATCCAGCGAGGGGGAAAATGCCTATGATTGAGGGTACAGTGTCATAGGACTCCACTCCGGTTCCCGTGCCGCAACATTGTCGTGCTGATTCACGAAATGTATGAACTAGGCATTGCCGTGGACTTCCTTAACACTGCCCCTGATGCCGAAAGGGGCAACGTGCTTCAGCTACCCAAGCAGACCGTGATGCAAGTGTAATAGAATAGAGTTATCGAGGCAAAGCAGGGCCGGAGCGTTAACGCTCCGGCTTCTTCTTTTATGGGGCAACAAGGCGGGAGCCAAACTAGACACGTCGCCAGTCCTGCTATAATCGTGCCTCACTTTTAATTAGGGAGCAAGACTATGCTTCGCGGCATCAAACGGAAATTACAAGAAGGCAAAGAGAGTCGGGAACAGGCACGTCAAGAAGCTGAACGTCTGAGGCGTTTGTCCGAACAGCGCAGGTTAGAGGAAGCTCGTGAAAAAATAGAGATCCAAAACAAGATGCTTGCCATTCTTAGGGAAGGGAAGGTTCCTGACCTGGGGCTGAACGTCTCAGTTCCGTTCAAGTTGCAGAAAAACGAGAAATGGATACTGGCTGTGAATAACGTGGCCTATGCTGAGATGCGGGTCAAGCGGGAAGTTGTGGGACGGTCGGCAGGCGTGAGTGTTCGGGTGATGAAAGGCGTCTCAGTACGCACCGGAGCATCCAAAGGGACTCCCGTGGAGACTGATGTACTCACTCCCAGGGGCAGCGGAACCTTCGCCGTTTCCACCAAGCACGTGTTCTTCAGCGGCGAACGTTCTTTCCGAATTCCCTTGAACAAGATAGTCTCGGTGCAACCAGCACGATACGGCTTGGAAATCGTGCGCGACAGGGCCAGTGCGCAACCGGAGTATTTCGGCATCACCGGCGCGGACGCCGAGTTTGTTGCCAACCTGATTCACCTCTTGCCGGACTTGGATTCTGGGCGCGGAAAGCCTGAAATGCAGCCCGTCAATTCCTTCTCTATGCTCCCGGGCAATATGGGAGCCGACGATATGCTCTTTGAGGACGACAACTCATAAAGCTAGGAGCAAAGATGGTTATTGAAAGTACTAACAGCAATGGTTCAATGTTCGGCGTAGTGGACAGCTTGAATAAGCTGGCAGGGGCAATGACTGAACTCCTGCGATTCTTACCGGAAGACTTTGTTTGGCCTACAATTCAGCACGTATCACCGTTTTCAGCCTACGCTGAGTGGGGACGGGACGATACGACCGAGGATATGGACAAATCCGTATGGCTAATAGCGTCCCCGGAAGGCGTCGTTATGAACGCCAGTTTTCGCCCGAATTGGCCGGAGTGTGGAGCATCTGATTTTGACGCCAAGGTAGCGGCTGAATGGTTGCTGGAACTGACGAAAGATTGGGAATGGAACGCCACACGTCGTCCAGACGGGAAAATATCTATTTCATTGCGTCGGCCAGCATAGAGGGTGCCGGAATCCGGTGGCCCGATTGTGGTGCAGTTTGGCGACCGGACGCAGGGGGTCTGTGGCCCTGATACCGGCCCGATAGTGGTAAAGGCCCTGCTGGACGCTCTGGAACGGTTGCGGCAGGGCGGGAGCCAATGAATAATCCGTGGTTGGTTTGGGGAGGGTGTTCCTTTTCATCTGCGCGGTCTTGCTTGGGATTCGCGCCGCCATAAGGTAGCGTGTGTGAGTCCCTTCATTTTTCCGCGTTGCAATCCCGCATCTGTCCTGGTACGGTCGATTAGGTGGACTTTTGATGCAACTTGCCCACTTTTGGAGCAACAGGCACTTCTGATGCAAAGCCACCTTCCCCCATCGGGGGGAAGGGACTTGTTCAAATGAGCGCCGGCGCCCCCATCCTAACCTTTCCCCAACGGGGGGAAGGGATTTGTGAGCGCCGGCGCCTCCATCCTAACCTTCCCCCGTCGAGGGGGAAGGGACTTGTTCAGATGTTCCTTAGTCCAGGTAAGTCCTCTGGAAGTCCTCCGAGACCAGGCGCATGGTGTCCATGTCCCAGTCGAAGGTCAGCACGACGGAACGTTCGCAGGTAGCCGCCAACAATCTTCGACCATGCTGGGCCACCACGCTTTCGGCGCGGCTGTAGTCCATCTCCCCGTGTTCCAACCCGCTGCGGTTGCAGACCATGATGGGCAGCCCCGTATCTGAGGAGCGGGCTTCCCACTCGCCGTCGGGGCCGCATCCTCCCGGGCCCCACGATACCGGCGAAACCAGCACTTGGGCGCCCTTTCCCTTCAACACTTCGGCGATGTCGTTTTTGTACCCGTCGGCGCAGATCAGGACCCCGGCTTTGATGCCGTCGCATTCGATAGGGTTGATCTTCCAGCCGCCGGTGGACCACCGTTCTGCGCCGCCCAGGGCCTTTACTTTCCGGTGCTTGCCGGCGATGCGCCCGGAGGAGTCTACAACGAAGACGGTGTTGTACATTCGGCCCGACACCGGATCGCGCTCCGGGTGGGACAGGAACACCGTTATTGCCAATTCTTTGACCTGCCAGCAGAACCGCAGCATCCAATCATCGGGTTGGGGCAGTATCCAGTCTGTGCCGATCCGGTCCAAAAACAGGTAGCCTGGTATGCACAACTCCGGGGTGATGGCCCACCTGGCCCCGGCCTCGGCCGCCGCTTGCACCCCTTGCTCCACCAGTTTGCGGTTGTGGTCGACGTCGCCGGTTATCGGCGCCAGGTGAAGAAAAGAAATTCGCAAATCATTGCCCCATTCGCGGCTGATTCGAGCGGCCCATTCGAGCAGTTAAAAAACACTTGGGGAAGATGCTCGAGGACTATTTTTGGGATTATATCATTGAAAATTCGGGAAAATCCCGGACAATCCGGGAGTTCCCGGCTGTTCCTCCCGCCGCCGCCGGCACGGTCCGAAGACACGGACGCCGTTACGGAGCCTTCCGGGGCCTTGACGCCCAACCGGGGGAACATCACAATTAAATAACAAATGCCCCGTAGTGTAGTGGCAACACGTCAGCCTTTGGAGCTGAAATCCCTGGTTCGAACCCAGGCGGGGTAGCCACAATACGCTCCTTGGCCGGTGCGCCGGGAGCTATTTTTCTGTCGAAGACCAAGTAGCCCGGAGCGAAAATGCACTTTATCACCGCCGCCGCGATCAGCCGGCGTACGGTAACCATGCTGGCAGTGGTCATCCTTTTGGCGGGGGGAGTTTTTGCGTACAACTCGTTGCAAGTCGAGTTGTTCCCCGACATCGAGTTTCCCTTGGTGACCGTGACCACTTCCTACCCCTCCGTCGACCCGGAAGGCGTGGTACAGGTCGTGACCGCCCCGATTGAGCGGGCGATCTCGGGCACGGAGGGCTTGGAGACCGTTCAGTCCACTTCCTTCGAGGGCAATTCCATCGTGCTGGCAACCTTCAAGTTCGGCACCGACATGGCCAAAGCCCAGAACTCCATGGAAACCGCGATCAACGGCGTCTCTTTTCCCAGCGGCGTTGAAGAACCCGAGGTCGGGCGGTTTTTCGGCCCGGACCAGATTCCGGTCATACAGTTTAGCGTGGTCTCGGAGGAGGGTCTCGACGTAGCGTGGCCGGTGGTGGAGTCGCAGGTCCTCCCCGCGCTCTTCGACACCGACGGCATCCTGCGGGTGCTGGTCACGGGAGAGGTCCGGCGGCAGGTCGAGGTGACGGTGGACGCAGCCCGCCTCCGGGCTGAAGGGGTCTCACTTCCCCAAATGGCCGCCGCTCTCAGCGAGAACAACCTCACCGTTCCGTCCGGCCTGATTTTCAGCGCAGGCCAGTCGGTCCCGGTCAAGACCACCAACACCTTCGATTCGGTTGAAGACCTCCGGGGCCTGGTTGTGGGCTCTTCGCCTTCCGGGCCGGTGATGCTGGCCGACGTTGCCCGAATCGTCCTCGGAGAAGGAACGCCGACCAGCATCTCCCGCACTAACGGCAAGCCGGCCATCGGCGTATCCGTGATAAAGGACGCCGAGGCCAACACCATCGAAGTGACCGACAGCGTGCGGGAGGCGCTGGACGGCCTCACCGAGCTTCCCCCTTCCGTTGAAATCGTCACCATTTCCGACCAGGGCCCGGAAATACAGGGACAGATAAACACCCTGTTGAGCGAAGCGGCCTACGGGTTCCTGTTCGCCGTGGGTGTGGTCTTCGTATTCATGTTGAGCTTCCGGCCCACAGCGATACGCGGAATGTTCAATACCCTTCGCCCGACCGCCGTGATTGCGTTGACCATTCCGTTGAGCGTTCTCACCGGTGTGCTGCTCATGGCCTGGCAGGATATGACGCTGAATTTCATGACCCTTGGCGGCTTGGCGATTTCCGTGGGCCGGGTGGTGGACGACGCGATTGTGGTGCTGGAAAACGTCTACCGCCACATTCAGGCAGGGCGTGAACGCTGGCGGGCGGCGCTGGACGCCACTGTGGAAGTGGGGCCGGCCATTTTCGCGTCGACGCTGACCACCATCGTGGTGTTTATTCCGCTGGGGTTCATCGAGGGCCTCGTTGGGGCATTTTTCCTGCCCTTCGCGCTGACGGTCTGCTTCGCGCTGGTTGCGTCCCTGGTGGTGGCGCTGACCGCGGTGCCGGTGCTCGGCGCGTACCTGCTCCGCCCAGGCGATTTACCGGAAGCAGCAAGCGACGACGACGACATAACGTTCGTGCATGAGACCTGGATGCAGCGGGCCTACACCCCCGTGCTCCGGTGGACGCTGGGCCACAAGGCGGTCACTTTAGGAGGAGCGGTGGCGGTCACCGCGGTCAGCCTGGTCCTGCTGACCCTGATCCCGGTGACCCTTTTCCCATCCGGCGGCGAGCGTATGATCGAGATCGAATTGACCATGCCGCCGGGGACGCCCGCCGACCGCACATTGGAAGAGGTCGTGGAAATCGAGGGTAATATCCGCGGCGTTGCGGACATATATACCGCTACGGTCGGGGTCACCGGCCTCGGTTTCGGCGGCGCGCCCGGCGGTTTCAACCAGGCGAGCATATTGGTGATTCTGGCGCCCGGCGCCCCTGAAGACTTCGCCGGTACTCTCAGGGAAGACCTGGCGAAGCCGGAGCGGCTCGTCCGGGTAACCGAGTTGGCCGAAGGGCCGCCAACAGCCGGCATAGAGATTAGCATTTCGGGGTCCAACTATGATGGCATCGCCAAGGTGACCCAGGAACTCATGGCGTCCTTGACGTCGCTGGACGGCGTGATCAACCTGGAAACCGACGCGGCCCAGGTCAGGGAGGAGGTCGCCGTCGAAGTCGACCCGGCGGCTGCCGCGGCCATCGGCCTGACCACCCGTCAGGTCGGGTTCCAGTTGAGCCAGTTCCTTGTCGGCCGGACCGTGACGACTATCAACATCGACGGCGAGTCCACCGACGTGGTCCTGTCCGGCGCCCCCGAATCCGTCAGCAGCCTCGAAAAAATAAGCAATCTGGTAATCGCCGGCCCAGGAGGCGCCGCTCCACTGAACGAGCTTGCCGAAGTGGTCACCAAAGAGGGTCCGGTCACTATTAGCCGCACCGACCGCCAACGCTCCGCGAGCATCACGGGTGACATCACCGCTGAGGACACCCAGGCGGTCGGCCGCGAGATCGACCTGAAGATTGCCGCGCTTTCCCTGCCGCCGGGCGTCAGCGTTACGAGCGGCGGAATCTTCGCCGATATCGCGGAAGGCTTCCAGGCCATCTTTCTCTCGATGGCAATCGGGATAGTCCTGATGTACCTCGTAATGGTGGCCAGCCTTGGCTCCCTGCGGAACCCGATTGTCATCGTAACCAGCCTGCCCCTGGCCCTGATCGGGGTGCTCGTGGCCTTGGCCGTTACCGGCCGCAGCCTGGGGCTTCCGTCCATGATGGGAATCCTGCTGCTTATCGGGATCGTCGTGACCAACGCCATCGTGCTGATCGCCTTCGTAGAGCAACTGAGGGAACGGGGAATGTCGGTCTCCGAAGCGCTGATGACCGGGGGGCGGGTGCGCTTGCGCCCCATCCTCATGACCGCTCTGACCACCAGCTTCGCCCTGCTGCCCCTGGCGGCTTTTTCGGGCAGCGAAGGCGGCATCATCAGCGCCGAGTTGGCCACGGTCGTAATCGGCGGCCTGATCAGTTCGACCGGACTCACGCTGATAGTCGTTCCCATTGTCTACTACCTGTTTCACGTAAGCATCCCCAGCCTGTTCCGCAGCCGCCGGGCAGAACCGGTCCCGTACGCGGAGCCGCAGCCTGAATAGGCGCGGCGGCCAAGCTGGTCGCGCCTGAACTGAGCATTGCCGTTATGACGGTACGCCGCCGGCTTTTCCAAGTTTGTTTCCCGGCGGCGGTTTGCGGAGCGTCGCCGGGCGGCGGGTCCGGCCGTTTTGTCTACCCTCTGGCCGCCAACTCGAGGGAGTAAGCTGTGGACACGCCTGCGCCGCCGTTCTAAACTAGCGAGACTGGGGATTAGTCCAACTGGGGATTAGTCCAACCCGGAACTAGTCCAACCGGGAATTAGTCAATTGGAGGCGGGGCCGGCTTCATGTACGCGATGATTCTGGCCGGGGGCAAGGGAGAGCGGCTCAGGCCGCTGACTGGCAACGCCCCCAAGCCCATGGTGCCCCTGTGCGGGAAGCCAATCCTGGAACACCAGATCGATTGGCTAAAGGAAGGCGGCGTTACCGACGTCGTTTTCCTGGCCGGTTATCTCTGGGACTCGATTCAAGATTACTTCGGCGACGGCTCCGGTTTCGGCTTCAACGCTACCTACAGCGTGGAGGACTCGCCCTTGGGCCGGGGCGGCGCCATCAAGAAAGGCTACCCATTTGTTCCCCCTGACGAAGAGACCGTAGTGGTGTTGAACGGCGACATCGTCACCGACGAAAGGCTGGACTCGATTCTAGCCCGGCACCGGGAGCGGAAATCTCGGGATGCCTCTCTCCTTGCGACCCTGCTGGTTGTGCCGATGGTCAGTCCTTACGGACTGGTCGATACCGACGCCGCCGATGAGGTAACCGGTTTCCGGGAAAAGGTGGAACTGCCTCATTGGATCAACGGCGGTGTCTACGTATTCGACCGGGCCATTTTCTCCGGCTTCCCCGATTTGGGCGATCACGAGGTGGAGACCTTTCCGCGGTTGGCCCAGGAGGGTAGAATCGCCGCGTTCAAGACCAGGGCCTTTTGGACCAGCATCGATTCCTTCAAAGACCTTCGGGAAGCAGAGGAGCACATGAGCCGCCCCCAGGCCGCCTGAGAGAACATTGACACCCCGGCAGACGAACATGGCCCTCAGCGAGGCTCGAGACTCTCTGGCCGCATCCCCTTTGGCCCGGGTGGCCGGCCGCATCAAGGCCAACGTCGAAAAGGTGCTCGTGGGCAAGGGCGAGGTGATCGAGTTGACCCTGGCGGCGGTGCTCAGCGGGGGCCACGTCCTGGTGGAAGACGTACCCGGCATCGGCAAGACTACCTTGGCCCGCAGCCTGGCCGAGTCCCTCAAGTGTTCCTTCCGAAGGATCCAATGCACACCCGACCTGATGCCCTCCGACATCACCGGAGTGCATTACTACAACCAGAAGTCCGGCGAGTTCGAGTTTCGGCCAGGGCCCATCCTGGCCCAGATCGTGCTGGCCGATGAAATCAACCGGGCTACCCCCCGCACCCAGTCGGCCCTGCTGGAGGCGATGGGAGAAGGGCAGCTTACGGTGGATGACCGGACTATGGCGCTGCCGGTCCCCTTCCTGGTAATTGCCACCCAGAACCCCGTCGAATTGGAGGGCACCTTCCCCTTGCCTGAAGCCCAGTTGGACCGGTTTCTGCTGCGCCTGCGAATGGGCTACCCCGACGAGTCAGAGGAAGGCGAGATGCTGGCCCGGTTCAACGGCTCGAACCCCATGGCTGAACTCCGGCCGGTGGCGGACGGCGCTGAAATCGTCGAACTGCAGAACCAGGTGCGGGGGGTGTACGTCGACCCGGTGCTCAGCAGCTACATGGTGCAACTGGTCCAGGCGACCCGGCGTCACGACGACGTCGAACTCGGCGCCAGCCCTCGGGCCACGTTGGGACTGTTTCGGTGCTCTCAGGCCCTCGCCGCCATCCGCGGTCGGGCGTTCGTAACGCCCGACGACGTAAAGCTCCTGGCTCCTTACACCCTGTCCCACCGGATAATCCTGAAGTCTCAGGCCCGCTTGCGGGAGCGCCGAAGCGAACACGTAGTCGCCGATCTCTTGTCTCAAGTGGGGGTGCCGGTCTAAGAACACCGAGAACCCCCGGCTTGGGGGCGCACGCCGCTTGCCGGTCAAAAGAGACCGGCGGCGGCGCGGGGAAATACCATGCCGAACGAACTCTGCTGAACGAACTTTGCTGAACGAACTTTGGCTCTTGGTCAGCGGCCTGTTGCTCTTTGTCGGGCTGCTGGCCAGCGATGGGCTCCTGTTGGTGGTGGGCTCCCTGGTAACCGTCGTCTGGGTCGTCGTCCGCATCTGGGACCGTTACGGCTTCAGGGCCGTGACCCACACCCGGTCTATAGCCAACCGCCGCGCTTTCATCGGAGACTCCTTTGATTACACTGTAACTCTGAGCAACAACAAGGTGCTGCCGCTGATCTGGGTCGATATCCAAGACTCGTTCCCGGGCGGCCTCGGGCTTCCCGGCGGAGTCCTGAGGGGCTCGGGGTTGGAAGACAACCGGCAGCACACTATCTCCACGTCCCTGCTCCCCTACCAGCGCGCTTCCTGGAGCTACACGCTGGAATGCCGCGAGCGCGGCTATCACCGCATCGGCCCGGTGCGAATTCGCAGCGGCGATATTTTCGGATTCACCTCCGGTGAAGCACGGTTCGAAGCCGTCGACCACGTTCTGGTCTACCCGAGGGCGCTTGACCTGGAACACGTGCTGTTTCCGCCCGAGCATCCTTTCGGCGTGGCCCGGGGCCGGCGCCCGCTGTATCACGACCCCAACCGCGTCATGGGACAAAGGGACTACCGGCCCGATGATCCCCTCAAGCACATCGATTGGAAAGCCACGGCGCGGTCCGGGCAGTTGCAGACCAGGGTGTTCGAACCGGCGGTCTCCATGAACGTGTTGATTGCCGTCAACGGCTCCACCAGCGACCACGTGTGGCAGGGGAGCAACCGGCGGCTCTTCGAACGGGCCATCACCGCGGCGGCTTCGGCGGCGGGCTTGGCCGACCGGCGAGGGTACAGCTTCGGCCTGATCAGCAACGCCGTGGCCAGCTATTCCGGCAAATGGTTGAACGTGCCCGTCGGAGGGGCATCGAAGCAGATGACCCTGGTGTTGGAGGGGCTGGCCATGGCCGCCCCTTACGTGGCCGCGTCCCTCATCGACGTCTTCCAGGGCGAGCGCGAATCGCTGCCTGCCGGGTCCTCGGTACTGCTGGTTACCAGTGTCATAACCGACTCGCTGCCGGACTCCATAGCCGACATCCGGTCCCGGGGTTTTCAGGTTTCGATATTGTATTCCGGCGACGGTTCGCCGCCCTCAACCCTGGCGGGCGCCCCGGTGGTTTCCGTGGCCCGGGAACTTGATGCCGCGGATAGCCCGGAAACGGCCTCCGGGCCTCCCCCGGACCCCGGCCGCAGGAAACAATGAGCCGTAACTGGCGAAGTGGCGCGATCACCGCGTCGGTCCTCTTCCTGGAGGGGTGCGCGTTGTACCTGGCCTTCGCCGCCATCAGCGCCGCGACCCAGGCGCCCGCCGTCAAACTCCCCTTCTGGCTGGTGCTGCTGGCCTTGGTCTGGGGGTTCGCATTGTCCTCTTACCTGCTCACGGTGAAAGTGACCCCTCGGATCCGGGGACTCATCGGCATCGCCGCCGGCATCCCCTCGATACTGGTTTTAGCGGCATTCAACACCGGTCTCGGCCTGATCCCCGCTGGCGCCCTGTCCTGGGGTGGACTGGAGACCGCCCTGGTCTTCGGTGCCTCGGTCCTCTTCCTGCTGGCGGTCTGGTGGCGGGCCGTGGAAGTTTCGCGAGACGAGGCATCTCTGGAATCGGTCCGGTCCGCGTTTTTGATAGGGCTGATCGTACTGTTCGTTGCGGTGGTTGTGGACAGTCTGAGCCCGGTGGCCGTGGTCAGCGGCTTCTTGGTCGTCGGCTATTTTGCCGTGGGTCTGGTTGGCCTGGCATTGGCCCGTTTCTCCTTCGAAAGCGGAGATGCGTCCGGCATGTCCACCGATTGGTTCATAACCGTCTTCGTCTCCGTAGGAGGCGTGCTGGCTTTGGCGGTGGCAGTTAGCGCCGCGGGGGTCGGCGGATTGGGCGACTTAACCAGACAATTGGTGAGCGCAATTGGAGAGGCGGGGCTGTGGCTCCTCAAACCGGTGTTCCTGCTGTTGGGCGTGTTCGCCAGTGCGTTGGTCAGCGTCGGCAACTGGTTGGCCGGCTTCTTTGGCGGGGGGAACCTGGATGGACTGGTCGAGGCGCAACAACGATTGGCCGAGTTCCACCAAAGCCTTCAGGAAGAGGCCCAGGACGGCGGTCCGCCCGTGGCGTTGGTCACCGCCCTCAAGTGGCTGGCCTTCTTCGTAACCGCCACGGTGGCAGCCTGGCTGCTGTACAAGTTGTTCCGGGCCCGGCGTTTGCTGGCCCGGTCAGGAGACGTGACCGAGACCCGTGAGTCGTCTTTTAGCTGGAAGCAGGTGAACGACGACATGACCGGGTTCTTGGGCGACTGGTGGGAAAATCTCTGGGCAGTGAGGCCGGGTGCCGGAAGGAGGCGAGGCGACCCCGGCAATCCCCGTGAGTTCTACCACGGCCTCCTGCGGCTGGCGGAGCGGGTGGGACAACCCCGTGAGGAATGGCAGACCCCCAGAGAGCACCAGCGTCGGTTGGTTGGACTTTTGCCCGCCGACCCGGTGGGCCGCATTGTCGACGATTTCCAAGCCTACCATTACGGCAACTGGGACTTGGAGCCCGGGGCAGTGGAACGGTTGAGCGAAGCCTGGAGGGAGTTGAATACCTTCTTGCGGGAACAGAAGGTTGCTTCCTGAGGCGGCGCGGCGCTTGTCAATTGACGCATCGCCGCTTCCGGCGGTCGCGCGCCTAACGGAAGTGGGGAATTACGTGCGCGGCGATAGTGTCCATCAACTCCCGCAGCCGGCCGGTATCGCCGGAGTTCAGCGCCAGCAGGATGTGGTCGACCCCCGCAACCCGGTAGGCTTCGATGCCGGCGCGCATGGCTTCCGGATCGTCGCCGGGAATACCGGCGCGGTCGCTGGAAGGTCCGCCGTGCACCTCGACCTCCACCCGGGCCGACATGGCGATGGAAGCCGGGTCGCGCCCCGAATCACCGGCGATTCTGGTGATCTCCTGGCGGCCCAAGGCGAAGTCCTCGGCTGAGAGGCCCGTTGGGTGCCAGCCGTCTCCTGCCGTGGCCGTCCGTCGCAGGGCGCCGGGGCTGGAACCGCCAATCCAGAGCGGTATGTGGGGCTTCTGGACCGGTTTCGGTGAGAAACGAAGGCCGGAGAATTGCCAGCGGTTGCTGCTGTAGCTGGGGCTGTGGTTAGTCCACAACTCCTTCATGATTGCTATCGATTCATCGGTCAGGGAACCCCGCTGGCGCAGGGGAATTCCCAGCGCCTCAAACTCTTCGGCCATGGCCCCGACGCCCACTCCCAGGATGACTCTCCCGCCCGACATCTGGTCCAGGGTGGCGGCATACTTGGCCAACTCCACTGGGTTGTGGTACGGGAGGACGAGCACCGAGGTGGCCAGAGATACACGGCTGGTGGTAGCCGCAAGGTACGAAAGAGTGGCCAGTGGGTGGTAGTACGGACGGTCTTCCAACCGCTCCAGGATGAAACCGGTGTTGAAAAGGTGGTCCATCGTCCACACCGAGTCATAGCCCAGGGACTCGGCCAACGGCCCCAGGGCCAGGACCTCCTGCGGTTCCTCCACGCCCCAGTTGTTGGGAATCGTAACTCCGAATTGCACCGGATCCCCCTTGCGGCTGGCTAGGCGGTGGTAATGGCCTGGATCACTCGGGCCGTCTCGATCGCGGCGGCGGCCGAGCTGGCGCCCATGTTGCCCGATTTCCCCCCGGCGCGGTTCAGGGCCTGGTCCATGTTCTCTGTCGTCAATACACCGAAAATGGTGGGTACCCCCGTATCCATGCTCACGGACCCCGCGCCTCCGGCAGCCTGCCCGGCAACCATGTCGTAGTGGGAGGTCTCGCCTCGAATCACAGCCCCCAGGCAGATAACCGCGTCGTAGCGGCCGGTCTTGGCGAACCCTTTGGCAACCACCGGCAGTTCGAAGGAACCGGGCACCCAGGCCACGGTGATGTCCGAGTCGCGGACGCCATGACGCTCCAAGGCGCCAAGGGCCCCGTCCAACAACCGTTGGGTGACGACTTCGTTGAACCGGGCTACGGCGATGGCAATCCTCAGCCCGTGTCCGTTCATGTCGCCCTTAACTTCGTTGGGCACTGCGGTCGCTCCTGGATAGGATTATTGGGTGAGATTATTGCCGGTATGGCGGACCGGACCGGGAACAGGGTCTGAGGCCGTCAGTTGCCTGGCTGCTGGCTGCCCTCTTCTTTCCGCACGCCGGCCCAAACTACTCTGTCCACCACTTCCGGTTCCGGCACGGCGCCGGGGACGTGGATGAACTCGTTGATGACCGTGAAGGGCACCGATCTGATGTTGTATTTTCGGGTCAGGCCGGGGAATTCCTCGCTTTCAATGACGTCGGCGGCGATATGCCGGCTTTCTATGGCCAGGGCGTGGGCCAACCGGGCCATGGGCGCGCAATTCAATGAGCCCGGTGTGACGAAAACCTGGATGTGCACCGGTTGATCGAGGGACCGCAGCCGCTTGCGGGTGTCCATGGAAAGAGGACTGGTCTTCCGGGAAATGGTCATGATGTCTTCGATGATTGTCCCCAGTCCGTAGCCGATGGGCATGCCGAAGAAACGCACCCGCGAGCCCGATTCCGTGCCCAGGACGATGGCCGGAATTTGAGCGATCCCCTGCTCCTTGGCCGCCGCTTGATCGGCGTAGAAGTCCACGATTTCCAGGTTGAGCTTGGGGGAGAGGGCCGCCAGTTCTTCCATGAGCTGCTGGGCCTGCGGACAGTACCGGCATTCCCGGCCGGGGATGGATAGGAGGGACACCTTTTGAGTGAAGACGCGCAGGCCGACCGCGGCTTTCAGGTCCTTGCGGAAGGTCCGTTTGAGCCTGGCCCTTTCAACGTTGGGGATCAGCGCCTGTTGCACCATTGGGACTCCTGGCAGGCCGCTCGCCGGGTTGGAGTTCGGAGGGTGTGAATGGACCCTGTTGGCGAACGGATTTCAGTTTACACGGGAACCGTGGTGTTATCCACCCTTGTCCAACATGCCGCGAATCGTGAACATGCGCTGGAAAAGAGTGACGCAGGAGACTGCGGCTATCGCCAAGAGGAACCATTCTATCTGGTTGACCAAGAGCCCCGCACCCAGCAGGACCACCCGCTCCGGGCGGGTCATGATGCCGGCGCGGGTGAACACCCCGAGTCCTTCCCCCCGGGCCCTGAGGTAGCTGACGCCCTGGGAAAATATCAGCGCCAGCAACAATACGGTGATGAAGAAGACGCGGTAGTTGTCGGTCATGTCGGCGCGCAGGACGTATACCGCAAGACCGACGAACAGGGCGGCCTCGCTGAGCCGGTCGAACACCGAGTCCAGCAGCGCCCCAAAAGGGCTGACCCGCCCGGTCAAGCGGGCCAACGCGCCGTCCATGAGGTCCAGAGCTCCGCCGGCGAGGAACACTATCCCCCCGGCCAGCAACCATCCGGAGCCCACCAGGCAGGCCGAAGCTACAGCGATGAGAAACCCCAGGATGGTGATCCCGTTGGGACTGAAGCCGAGGGACCGGAAGAGCTTGGCTCCCGGGACCTCGAAATACCGGAGGACGGCCCCCCTAAGCTGCTCTCTGCCCGGAATGGCCATTGGTCGCCTGGTGGCACAACTCGTAATACTTCTCGACACGGCGGGCAACGACTTCCCAACGGTATTCCTGGGCAGTCTCCCTGCCATTCCGGCCCATCCGCCTCCGCATCTCCGGGTCCCTGACCAGCGTCTCCAATGCCAGGGAAAGGGCCTCAATGTCATTCTTGGGGAAGAACAGGCCCTCATGGCCCTCGGTCATCAGGCCGCGGTAGCCCTCGATGCCGGAAGCGACGACGGGCTTGCCGGCGGCCATGGCTTCCAGCAATACAATGCCGAAGCTCTCGGCGCCGGTGGCCGGAGAGCAGAAGATGTCGGCCGAGGCGTAGTAGCGGGGCAAATCGTCGTACGGGACTCTACCGACAAACACCACGTCCTGAAGGTTGCGGGAACTGAGCACCCGCTCGCTATCTTTGTCGGGGTTGCCCGGCCCCACCACCAAGAGGCGAATATCGGGTATTTCCCACTTCAGGAGGCTGAATGCTTCCAGCAGGTAACGAAGGCCCTTGCGCCGCTCCAACCGGCCCACGAAGAGGATGTTGGTCTTGCCGTCCTGGTACTCCGGCCAAGGAGCCGCCTTCTGGGAGAAGTGCTCAACGTCCACACCGTTGGGAATAATCTCGTAGTCGCCCGGGAAGGATGAGTTGACGTAACGCCGGGCCGCCGGTGATACCGCGATGTTTCCGTGAAGGCGCTGGTGCCAGCGTTTGATGAGCGGATGGGCGATGTGGTACAGGTGCGCGTGGCTGTAGGAGGCGTGGAAGGTGCCGATGTTGACGGCCTGGGAAAGCTCCAGCACGCACAGCGGCAGGATGGGCGCCATCGGTTCGTGGAGGTGGATGATGTCGAACTGCTCTCTTCCCAGCAGGGCCCGCACCTTCCGGTAGAGCCACCAGGAAAGGGAGACCCTCGCAATGGACCCGCCGCTGGGGAGGGGCACCGACCTGCCCAGCGGAACCAGAAGGTCCGCATCCTGGCATTCCCGGGAGGGGGAATGTGGAGCCAATACCTGGACTTCATGTCCCAACCGGCCCAGTTCCCGGGAAAGCTGGGAGACGTGGGCGGTTACCCCGCCTGGCCAAGTGAAGTCGTATGGCGACACCATGGCGATCTTCAAGTTAATTTCCTGTACGACGGCCTATAAAACGAATTGATATGCGCCGCCTCCTATTCCGGGCCCGCTTGTTCCCCGGCCGTTTGTTTTTGGGCCGTATCTTCTTGGGCCGTATCTTCTTGGGCTGTTATAAATGCGTCCACCATGTCCCGCGCGACATTGTCGGTGTACTGTTTGGGCGGCGACTTCATGAAGTAGGCGCTGGGCCCGTAGACGGCCCCGGACTGGCCGCGGTCCATGGCGAGCTTGGCGCATCGTATCGCGTCGACCACCACGCCGGCGGAATTCGGGCTGTCCCAGACCTCCAGCTTCACTTCCAGGTTGATGGGGGCGCCGCCGAACACCCGGCCCTCCATGCGTATGTAACACCACTTGCGGTCCTTCAGCCAGGGCACGTGGTCGCTTGGGCCGATGTGGATGTTGTCCGGGTCTATCTCCTCGTCCAGTTGGGAGGTCACGGCCCCGGTCTTGGAGATCTTCTTGGAGGTGAGGCGCTCGCGTTCCAGCATATTGAGAAAGTCGGTGTTGCCGCCGAAGTTCAACTGGTAGGTGTTGTCCATTGTTACGCCGCGGTCTTCGAACAGGCGGGTCAAAACCCGGTGGGTGATGGTTGCGCCGAGCTGGGACTTGATGTCGTCGCCGATGATGGGAACGCCCCGCTCCTCGAAGCGCCGGCGCCAGTATTCCTCACGGGCCAGGAACACCGGGATGCAGTTCACCATTCCGCACCGGGCGTTCAATATCTGCTCCACATACCATTTGGTCGCCTGTTCGCTGCCGACAGGAAGGTAGTTGATAACGACGTCGACTTCCCGTTCCTGGAGAATGCCGGTGATGTCGGAGGTGGAATGGGGAGATTTTTTCACCAGATGGGACACGTACCGGCCCACGCCATCGTGGGTCATCCCCCGTTCCACGGCGACCCCGAGGTGAGGGACTTCGGCGAACTTCAAAGTATTGTTGGGAGCGGTGAAGATCGCTTCGGAGAGGTCTTTCCCGACCTTGTTTTCGTCGATGTCGAACGCCGCGACCACCTCGATGTCTTCGATCCGGTAGTCGCCGATCCTGTTGTGCATTACCCCGGAGACTTCTTCGTTATCGGGAATTTCCACGTATTTGTGGATTCCCTGGATCAGGGAGGAGGCGCAGTTCCCTACGCCTATAATGGCAACCTTAATCTTCCCCACTCTATGGGCTCCTTTAAACGTGGCGTAGACTGACCGGACTACGGTCCAGGATGCCTGATTCTAACAATTAGCCTTCGGTGTCTCAAGCGTGCGACCGGCGGATTGCGGCGATATCAGCGATGTCCGGGGATTTTGCTTCACAAAATTAGTCGAAGAACCGGATGATGGCGGTGCGGTCGTCGTAGCGGAAACGCACTCCCAGGGTCTCGGGGACCCGGCCTTCCACCAGCCGCTCGCTAATGATCTCTTCGATGCGCTGGGTCGCCTCTTCCGGGGTGGCGGAACTCCGCACGATTTCCGCCAACTCTTCGGCCTGCATATTGTCGGTAACGCCGTCGGTGGCCAGGACCAGGCGTTCTCCGGGGTTTACGCTGATTTCGACCCGCGCCAGGTCTCCCAGTTCGGCGACGGCTCCAATCGCCCGGGCCACCCCAACGTGCAGGAAGCCGCCGGCGCGGCCGCAGAGGCGCTGGTGGGAGTCTTGCGTCACCAGGAATATCGGGCTGTCGCCGGCTGCCACCACGCTGAGCCGGCCGTCCCGGTACAGTGCTGCCGATACCGTGGTCAGGAGAAACCGGCCGTTGCCAACCTGGAAAAACTCATCGTTGACGTCGGTCAGGATGGTAACGACGTCGTCCGCGGAGTGGACATCCCCTTGCTCCAGCGCCTCACCCAACTCACGGCTGGCTTCGCTCCCGCCGTGGCCGGTCACGCCGTCCATCACCACGTCCAGGAATTCGTCGTTCCCCAAATCACGGGTAAGGAGGTTGTCCTCCCCGTGTGCCGAATTGTCCCTCAGGGTTGAAAATCTACTCGAGGCCATGGTGAACTCTCAAACCCCCCTTCATCATTTCTGGATTACTATGTCTGGATTGCTGTAAGCCCGAACTTGTGTATGGGCCGTGGCCCGGCGACGCTCTTGCCGCCGGATTGTCCGGGGCGCCGGAGCGCCGCCATTCATGCGGCATACGCGCTCAACTCGGCTTCCGGGTCGAACAGAAAGCGGGTCCAGTATTCTTCCTTCAACCAGCCCAGAGCCTCGGTCCAGGCCTGCTGGGCCGAGGCGAAGCCGGTGAGCGACCGGTCCCGCGACAGCACCTCTTCGAGATAAGTGTTGACGTCTTGCTTGAATTGATCGCAGTCGCTGTAAGACCGGTCCTTCAGCCTTTCCAGGATGACTCGCCCCGACGCCTCGACCCCGCCGCCGGCTTGGGACAAGTTGCGGTCCAAGTCCTGGACCTCCTCCCTCCAACTGACGATGGGACGGATTCCCCGGGCGTCCCGGTAGCCGTGGGCCTCGCGGGGTGGTTCCTCCGGCGTGGTATAGAACTTGACCAACTCCAGGCATGCGTCGTTCACGTCATACGGCGGCCGGCCCCTGGGCGCTTCGGATCCTGGTCCGGCCAAGGTTCCGGTGTCGATGACGGTGATCTTGGCGGACCCCGGCTGGAAGAAGATATTCTGAGGCCGCAGGTCCAGGAGGACATACCCCGCTTCCAGGTGTACCTGTTGCAGTTCCAACAGCTGATTGTGAACCGGGAACTTCGGCGCCGACCGGTTTTCGACGAGGGGGAAAAGAGCGAAGAGGTTCTGGCCTGCCGCAATCGGCACCCCGGTAATCCGGGACATCATGTCCCCGAGGAGCGGTATGCCGGCGGCCCGGCCCTGCGCTAACACCGTGTACGTCTCACCAAGCTCGTCGCCGAAAAAGCTGTCGTGGGCGGCCCTTTCCGTGTATCCCAGGATCGGCGGGACCAATTCAGTCTGCCGGCCTATTTCCTCATAGACTTTGACGATCCGGGCGGTGCGCGCTTCGATGTTTTCGTGTTGTCCACGGCTGATGGCTTGGGGCATAGGCCGTTTGATGGCAACCTGTTGTCCGGTCTCGCGGTCGATGCCCGATCTGACATCGTAGTCGGCGCCGGTGCCCAGTCTGCCCGTCAATTCATACCGGCTGAGGTCTACCTGATCAACCAAGACTCGCTCCCAAGCAGGCTTGTTCCGCACCGAAAATAAGCCTTGGACTCACAAATTGCAACCGGACTGCCGGCCGTTCGGGACCGTCGCCGTGGTCTGATTTCCTAACCCTCCGCCCTGCTCGCCGGCGCCCGGTAGAGCAGGCTCACCCAGTCTTCCCGCCGCCAACTGCGGATTAACGAAAACCCCAGGGGCCCCAGTGTTTCGTCGACCTCTGGCTGCTGTGACTGCAGCAGGCCCGAGGCGACGAACAGGCCTTCGGGCTTGAGCGCCGCCAGTATGAAGGGGGCGCGGTCGCACACGCCGCGTGCCGATATGTTGGCCACCGCCAGGTCGAAGGTCCCGCCGGGGGCTGTTGGGTGAGGGACCGATCCCTTGGCCAGGCTGACCTGCTTCTGCAGGCCAAGCCTTCGGATGTTCCCGCGGGCGGCGGTGACGGCTTGGGAGTCGATGTCCAGGGCGGCCACACGCCCGGCCCCAAGTTTGACGGCGGCGATACTCAGGATTCCGGACCCGGTACCCAGGTCCAGAACGGCCATGTCCGGGGTCACCAACTCCTCCAGGGCTTCCAGGCAGGTGTAGGTCGTGGGGTGGTAACCGGTGCCAAAGGCGATGCCGGGGTCCAATTCGATGACGGTGCGGGCTTCCGTACCTTCCGGCGTCGGGTCCAGTTCCAGCCATGAAGGTTTGATTACCAGCCGGCGGCCCACGGGGAGAATGCCGAAGTGCGACTTCCAGGTGTTGGCCCAGTCCTCGTCGTCGGGCAGCTCGCGGATCGCCAATTCGTCCAGTTCCTGCACCGCGCTGATCAGCTTGACGCCGACCTCAATGCGTGCCAGCCGCTGCCGGGAACCAGTCTCAAGATAGGTGCGCAGCATCACCCGGCCCCCGCCCTGCGGCTCGGTGCTCAGACCCTTTCCGTATCGGCCGAACAGGTAGGAAACGGGTTCCACGAACTCGTGGGGGACTATGAGGCTAAGTTCGTTCCAAGCCATATTCCCAAGCCATATTCACTGGAAAAACGGTGCGACGACCCTATCCATTCAGTGCATTTTAATTGGTGCATCTCAGGTGGTGCATTTCAGGTGGTACATCTCGGGCGGGAGCATGGGATTGCCCCTCCAGGCCGGCCAGGGCGGCGCCAGGTTTGGGGGCGGCAGGCTACAGTGCCTCTTTTATGCGGTCGAAGAGACCCTTGTCTCGTTCTTCATCATCATCGTCGTCGGGCCCACGCCCGTTTCGGGACTGTTTGTCCCCGTTGAACGACCTAGCCAGTTCTTCCAAAAGCTTCTTCTGGCGACCGTCGAGGGAACCGGGCACCCGCACGTCCACCACCACCCTCAGGTCGCCCCGACGGTTGCCATTGATGCGGGGAACGCCCTTGCCCCGGATCCTGAACTCGGTCCCGGGCTGGGTCCCTTGGGGCAGTTTCAACTTTTCGTCTTCCCCGTCCAGGGTAGGGACGAACTTCTCCACTCCGAGCGCCGCCTCGGCCATGTTGACGGGAAGCTCGTAGAGCAGGTCGGAATCTTCGCGAAGGAACAAGGGATGCTCCAATACATCGACGTGCACGTAGAGATTGCCCAACCCCCCGCCCTCGCTCCCGGCGTCACCTTCGGCGGTGAGCCGTACTTGCATTCCGCTCTCGACTCCGCCGGGAATATTGACGGCGATTTTGCGTTTCCGGCGCTCCCGGCCGAAGCCGCGGCAGGCGGAACATGGCGTGCTGACGGTGCGGCCGCGGCCCTGGCAACTGGTGCAGGCCACGACCTGGGTGAACTGGCCGAAAACGCTGCGCTGGGCCCGCCGGACCTGTCCGTGGCCCCGGCAAGTGGCGCAGGTGTCTATGGACGTGCCCGGCTCGTTGCCCGCGCCCGAGCAGCGGTCACATCTCTCAAGGCGGTTGATTTCAATTTCTTTCTCGACACCGAATACAGCCTCTTCGAATGCCAACACCACGCGCTGTTGCAGGTCTCCGCCTCGCTGGGCCTGGCGGGCCCGGCCCGAGGCGTCTCCAAAGAAGGAGTCGAAAATGTCGCCAAAGCCGCCGAAACCGTCGAATCCATCGAAAGGACGGTCCCCACCGGAGTTGGCGCCGACTCCGGTTTTGCCGAACCGGTCGTACTGGGCGCGTTTTTTGGTGTCCGACAGGACTTGATATGCTTCGTTGATCCCCTTGAATTTTTCTTCGGCGTCGGGGCTTTTGTTGCGGTCGGGATGAAATTCCATGGCCTTTTTCCGAAAGGCCTTTCGAATCTCCTCGTCGTTAACGTTTCTGGCTACGCCGAGGACGGAGTAGTAGTCCTGGTCTGGCATTATCGATCACTCTTCAAGATGCCGCTCTGTCGGTCAACGACTTGGATTGGCCGCTGGTCCGGGCCGCTGGTCCGGGTTGGTAACGGACCGGACGGTCCGTGGAACGCATACGTCGCTTATTATAGTCCAGCCCGCCAGAGCCCTCAATAGCGTGAACGTGAAACGGGCCGTTGACCGCAATTTCCCGGCCGGGGGGTGAGGGCGGCCGGGGCTCAATCTCCTTGACACCAATTGGCTGCCTGGTTAGGATGATTCAAGGAGATCAGTCTCCCACACTGGGCATACTAGGCGGAAAAGGAAAGGTGATACCGTGGAATATATCATCGTAATCCTAGCCGTCCTGGCGGCCGCAGGGATAGGGGTTTCAGCCTGGTCGGTTCTCAAATCCAAAAGCAACGACTCGCGGCTACAAAACGCGAATGAGAGCGCCGCAGGTGTAATGACTCAGGCCGAGGAGGACAGCAGAAAAGTCCTCCTGACGGCACAGGAAGAGGTCCTGAAACTACGAAGCACGGCAGAGACGGAAATCAAGGAACAACGCCAGGAACTCACCCGCATAGAACGAAGGCACTCGCAGCGGGAGGAGCAACTGGAACGCAAGATCGAGACCCAAGAGCAACGGCAACTGGACTTGAACGGTAGAGAGGCCGAGGTGGCCGAAGCTCTCCGGGATGTCGAAGGGCAAAAGGCAGAGCAACACAAGACACTGGAAAGAATAGCCGGACTCAGCGTAGACGAAGCCCGGGAGCTGATCGTAAAGCGGGGTGAGGATGAAGCCCAGCACGATTTGGCCCGACGCTACTACGAGTTGGAGAGGGAACAAAAAGAAAGGGCCGATGAGAACGCCCGCCGGATCATTACCATCGCCATCAATCGTCTTGCTTCCGACGTAGTTGCAGAAACCACCACTTCCATAGTTTCCCTGCCCAACGATGAGATGAAAGGTCGTCTCATCGGCCGCGAAGGGCGCAACATCAGGACCCTGGAGGCTTTGACCGGGGTCGACGTTATTATCGACGATACCCCGGAAGCCGTAACGGTTTCCTGCTTCGACCCGGTGAGGCGCGAAATTGCGCGGCTCGCCTTGGAGAAGCTGGTTTCCGACGGACGCATTCAACCGGCCCGTATCGAAGACATGGTGAACCGGGCCCAGGTCGAAATCGACAATACAATCATGAAGGCCGGTGAGCAGGCCACCTTTGACGTGGGTGTCAGCGGCCTTGACTCGGAGTTGGTCCGGCTGCTCGGTCAACTCAAGTACCGGTACAGCTATGGGGAGAACGTCCTTCAACACTCCGTGGAAGTGGCGTTGCTCGCCGGCATGTTGGCCGCCGAATCCGGAGCCAACGTGCAGGTCGCCAAGGTGGGCGGTCTGTTGCACGACATCGGCAAGGCGTTGACCCACGAGATCGCCGGCCCCCACGCCGAGATCGGCGCTGAAATCGCCAAACGGCACGGCATCGGTCATAGCTCTTACCGGGGAATCCTGGAGCACCACTGGGACGAACACGAGACCATCGAGTCGTTCCTGGTCGCTTCCGCCGATGCCATCAGCGCGGCCCGTCCCGGCGCCCGCAAAGAGTCCATGGAACTCTACGTGAAGCGGCTGAGGGAGTTGGAAGAGGTGGCCACCAGCTTTACCGGCGTGGAGCGCGCCTTCGCCATTCAGGCTGGCCGGGAAGTCCGGGTAATGGTCAAACCGGACGACATCGACGACATCACGTCGGCGACGTTGGCCCGGAATATAGCCAGGAAGGTCGAACAAGACCTGGTGTTCCCGGGACAGATCAAGGTTACTGTAATCCGGGAGACCCGAAATATCGAATACGCGCGTTAGGATCGGGGGAAGAGAGTACCCAGCCGGCCTTTCGGCCTGGCCAACGGTCTGACGAATAGACATCTCGACGTTCCGGCGAGCCGCTCCGCCCGGCGACGCCGGTCCCAGAGGGATCGATGGGGACCCAGGAGCGGGCATAAACCCGGCTGCTGGGTCCCTTCTAATATCCGGGTCCACCCGCAGGACGACCCAACAGCGCTGCCGTCACAAGGACAGGGGACGGCATGATAACGAACGGCATGATAAGGAACGGCGCTTCGTGCGAATATTGATGATAGGGGACGTGATCGGCAGGCCGGGACGGGACGCCGTCCGGCGTATCGTGCCGGACCTTCGCTCCGAACAGGCCATAGACCTCGTGATCGCCAACGGGGAGAACACGGCCGGAGGGTTCGGTCTCACCATGGAGACCGCCTCTGACTTGCTGGACTCCGGCGTGGACGTGCTGACCTCCGGCAACCACATTTGGGACAAGAAAGAGATCATCCCGTATCTGGATGATGCCCAGGACGAAGGTCTGCCGATTCTTCGCCCGGCCAATTATCCCGAAGCTCCGGGGATCGGGCTGCTCCGGCGCAAGGGAGTGACTGTTATCAACCTCATGGGACGGGTCTTTATGCCTGCGGTAGACTGCCCCTTCCGCACCGCCGACCGGTTGCTTGCAGAGTTGGGCCGGGAGGACTCCGGCAACATGATCATTGTCGACTTTCACGCCGAGGCCACCTCGGAAAAGCAGGCTATGGGCTGGTACCTGGACGGCCGGGTCAGCGGCGTGTTCGGCACCCACACTCACGTGGGCACGGTGGACGCCAGAATCCTGCCCAGGGGCACTGCCTACCTGACCGACGTGGGTATGACCGGTCCGGTGGACTCGGTGATCGGCAGCGACAAGAACTCGGTCTTGGAGCGGTTCTTGACCTCCATGCCCCAACGATTGGCCGTCGCCAGCGGCCCCTGCTCCCTGAACTCGGTTCTGGTGGACGTCGACGACGAGACTGGCACGGCCAGGTCGCTGGAACGTATCGACAGGATGGCTCATTGACATGGCCGTAGACGTTGACCTGCATCTGCACACCCTGGCCTCCGACGGCCGGCTCACCCCCACCGAACTGGTGCGTCTGGCCGCCGGACAGGGACTGAAGTGCGTCGCCATCACGGACCACGACACCACCGAAGGCCTGGCCGAAGCCTACGAGGCTGCCGGGGACTTCCCGGACCTTACCATCATTCCGGGTATCGAGCTCAGCGCCGATATCCCCGGTGACGAAGTCCACGTCCTGGGTTATTACCTGGACTACGGCGACCCTGACTTCCAGGAGCAACTCCGGCAGTTCAGGATCGGCCGCGTAGACCGCGCCAAGTTGATGGTCGAGAAGCTGGACACCCTGGGTGTTCACCTGGAATGGGAGCGGGTGCAGGCGATGGCCGGCGACGGGGCGGTCGGTCGTCCCCACGTCGCGTTGGCCATGGTGGAGGCCGGTTACTGCAGCGAGCCCAGGGAGGCCTTCCCGGAATACTTGGGACGCAACGGCCTGGCCTACGTGGAGCGGCCGAAGTTGAGCCCCGCAGAGGCGGTGGGAATGATCCGGGCGGTGGGCGGCGTGGCCGTTCTGGCCCACCCGGCTTACATGAACGACATGGAGGCCGGCGTCGCAAACCTTTCCAAGTGCGGGCTCTCCGGTATGGAGGTCCACTACGCCCAATACAACGACGACACCATCCGGCAGTTGGACCGCCTGGCCCGGGAATACCGCCTGATACCGTGCGGCGGAAGCGACTATCATGGCCTGGGCAACGCCGGTGAGCCTCTGCCCGGAGTGAACGGGCCATCAATGGACTCGGTTGAGTTGCTGGCCGCCGCTGCGGTGGAGAGCCGTCGCCAGTTGAACTCATGATTGAGTTCACTTCGGGAATCTTCCCGGGAACCCTCTCGGGAACCTTTGATGGGGGAACTGGGGAGCGCCGCTAAAAGCCATGGAAATCGCTGCCCTGTACGTCGCGTTCTACATCGTCGGTTCGATTCCCACCGCGTACCTGATCGGCAGGTTGGCGAAGGGCGTGGACATCCGGCGTTTCGGAAGCGGCAACGTCGGCGGGTCCAACGTCTTCGAGCACGTCGGGAAGCGGTGGGTCGTTCCGATGTTCTTCTCGGAAGCGGTCGTGAAGGGCGGCGGGCCCGTCTGGGCCGGGATGTACCTGTTGGACCTCGAACGGTCCTCGGCGCTGCTGATCGGGGCGCCTCTTCTTGCCCTGGCGGGCAACAACTGGTCTCCGTTCCTCCGAATGCAAGGAGGACGCGGCATAGCGGTGACAGCGGGAGCACTGTTGGCCTTTTCACCGCCGTTGCTGGCGATTGCCGCATTCATCGCTATCGGAGGCTGGGCGCTGACTAAAAGCTCCGGGATCTGGGTCTTGATCGCGCTGGCGTTATTGCCGGTGGGAGCATTGTTCTTCCCCGGCGGCCTCTCGGTGGTTTGGTTCGGTGGCGATCTCCCGGTGGTCTGGTACGGTTTGGGGGTGCTGGGCATCGTGAGTTTGAAGCGGTTGTCCTCCAACTGGGCGCCGTTACCCGAGGGCCTGCCGCGCAAGAAGGTACTGTTCAACCGGCTGGTGCGGGACCGGGACGTGGACGACCGCACCCAATGGGTCAACCGCATGCCGGGCGCCGCGCCGTAGAATATTGCGACGGTGTAGAATACATAGCGCAGGTGTGGTTTTAACACCGGGGCGACGCGAGCGAGGGCGTCATGGAACAGTCTCAACAGGTGGATGACACTCATGGCGTCGGCCATTGCGCTTGGCATCCCGCCGTGGAAACGCGGCTGTCCTGCAGCCACTGCGGCAAGAGCATCTGCACCCAATGCCTGGTGCAGGCTCCCGTGGGCATCCGTTGCCGTGAATGCGGCAGGCCGGAGAAGATGCCGACCTTCGACGTGCAACCGACCTACTACGCTCGCGCGGTGGGAGTGGGCGTCGCCATCTCCGTCGGCGGCGGGTTGGTCTGGTTGCTGTTCAATTGGCTGGTGGGCGGCGTTCCCTACGTTTCGGCGTTGGCGGCGATGGCCGTCGGTTATGGGGCCGGGGAGTTGATCAGCGCGTCGGTAAACCGCAAACGCAGCCCCGGGCTGGCCTGGATCGCCGCCGCGGCGGTGGCGGGGGCCTACCTGATAAGCCTTGTTACGAACCCCTTTGGCGTCGGCTTCCTAGGCTTGATCTGCCTCGGAGTAGCCGTCTACATTGCCGTATTGAAGGTCAAGTAGCCCGGCGGGATGGTCGGCTGAGGGGTGTCAACTGGAACAGCCGGGCCGTCGGCAGGAGCCGGCATTGCCAGGGCAGGACTCCTGCCCTGGCGCAAGTTGGCTCAATCGAGTTGTCCTGGGTTTAAGTCACAGTGTTTCTTGGGCCAGTTCCGTCTACAGCCCCTTTTGGTAGATCCTGGGAGGATGCGGCTACTGAGGGCGCTCCCGAGTCTGAGCCGAAGCCGGACTCTTCCAGTTGGTCTGCCGGTGTGTCGGAGCCGCCGGGCGATCCAGGGGATTTCGCTAGACCGCGAATCCGGCCTTCCACCGATTCCGCGATCTCGGGGTGCTGCTGCAGGAACTCTTTGGCGTTCTCTCGTCCCTGGCCCAACCGCGTTTCCCCGTATGAGTAGAAAGCCCCCGACTTCTTGACGATTCCTTGGGCGGCGCCGATTTCCAGCAGGTCGCCCATCTTGCTGATGCCCTGGTTGAACATGATGTCGAACTCAGCAACTCTGAAGGGTGCGGCGACCTTGTTCTTGACGATGCGGGCCCTGACCCGGTTCCCGGTGATCTCCGTTCCCTGCTTGATGGATTCGACCCGGCGCAGGTCGATTCGCACCGAGCTGTAAAACTTGAGCGCCCGGCCTCCGGGTGTGACCTCCGGACTGCCGTAGGTCACTCCGATCTTCTCCCGAAGCTGATTGATGAACAATACGGCCGTCTTGGACTTGTGGATGGTGGCGGTCAGCTTGCGGAGCGCCTGGGACATCAGCCGGGCTTGCAGCCCAACGTGGGTGTCCCCCATGTCGCCTTCTATTTCAGCTTGAGGCACCAATGCCGCGACGCTGTCGATGACTACCGAGTCCACCGCGCCGCTACGAACCAACTGCTCGGTGATGTCCAGGGCCTGCTCGGCGCTGTCCGGTTGGGCGATGAGTAGTTCCTGCAGGTCGAGTCCGCAATTGCCGGCGTAGACTGGGTCCAAAGCGTGCTCGACGTCGATGTAGGCGGCAACCCCCCCGGCTTTCTGGGTTTCCGACATGATGTGGATGGCGAGCGTGGACTTGCCGGCGGACTCGGCCCCGAAGATTTCAGTGACCCGCCCCCTGGGAATCCCGCCGATGCCCAAGGCCATGTCCACCGACAGGGAACCGGTGGAAATGGCTTCGGAGACCAGGCTGGCGGACATCTCTCCCAGGCGCATGACGGCGCCCTTGCCGTGGTCCTTCTCGATGGAGCTAAGAGCGATGTCCAGTGCTGTTTGCTTTGCTGTGTCCATGCTTTCCAACCTCACCCATCCTCAATCCGCTTTTGGCGCATCCTAACATAGGGTTATAGGGCCAACAACCAACAACTGTCAGTCCGTTGTCGCGGCGTTTTCCCGGCGTTGTCAGTCCGTTGTCGCTGGTGAATAATCGCGGCGTGCGGCGGGGCTGGGGTATGTCGGGAAACTTATGCCGATGGGGGACGTAATTCCGGACCAACTGGCCCGGCCTAAAATTCTCAAGTCCCGCCTTTGAAGCCGATGGTTACCGTTCCGTCTTCCACGATTACCGGTGTGACCCGCTCTCCGCCGGTCAACTCCAGCAGCGCCGGAATCTGATCGGTCTGTTTGGAGAGGTCGACGTCGACGTACGGCACCTTTCGCTTCCGGTAGTCCATCTTGGCCGCGGCGGAGAAGGCGCAATCGGGGTGGGTGTAGAGAGTCACCGATGGAGTGTTCGATTCAGGCACTTGTTTACCCCTATTCCAACTTTTGGAGTGTTCGATTCAGGCACTTGTTTACCCCTATTCCAACTTGGCGGACTCAGTAAGGTCCATGGCGTGTGGACCCGAGCGTCCGGCGTTTGCATTCTAACCCCAATTGTAGGACGGCGGCGGACGTTCTTCACCTAATTGTAAGGGGGCGGCGGACGTTCTTCTAATAAAACGCCGGGGCTAAGCTGCGGGGTCGCCGGGATGTTATCCTAATAGGAGCGCCTGGGGTTATCGTGAGGTTGCACGGGCGGTACTATCCGGGACAGGGCGATTCGAAAAATGGATACTGGTCATCAGGAAGCAAGTCCGCTGGCTGATCTGGCGGCGGTGTTGGAGGAGTTGGGCATCGGCTCGGGCCGCATTACTCCCAGACCACGGGGGTTGCGGTTGGCCGGCGAGACCCGGACGCGGTTGGAGACCGCCGTTGCGGAAGCGGCGGACGAGGGTGACGCCGCCCGTTCCTTGGCGTATGGCAATGCCTGCTACTCTCTTGGACGCCACGACGAGGCCTCGGCCGTGTTTCGCAAAATTCTCGCGTCTGACCCGGCTGACTCCGTTGCCCGTTTCAACCTTGGGCTGGTGTTCCTCCGGTTGCGTGAGCCGGCAGACGCCGTGTCCGAGTTTACCGAAGTGCTGGTCCGCGAGCCCTATTTGCCGGAGGCTTACTACCAGAGGGGCAACGCTCACGACGACTTGGGGGAAGTGGACGGGGCGCTGGACGATTACGGCCGGGCCCTGGAACTGGACCCCGGTTATTTTCAGGCCTTGTACAACCGGGCCGTGGTTTTGGGGCAAGCTGGACGCCATCAAGAGGCGGTAGTGCAGTTCGATAAGGTGATCGGGTTGAATCCGCGGATATCCAACGCCTTCCTGAACCGGGGAGTGTCGATGGACGAGCTGGGACTGCATGAGGAGGCGATCTCCAGCTACTCCAGGGCGGCGGAGTTGGACCCCGAAAACGCCCATGCCTGGTTCAACCGGGCCCGCACCCACTACTACCTGGGCATGCTCCAAGAGTCCCTCGATGATTACACAGAGGTGGTGCGCCTGACTCCCGGCGATGCCGAGGCGTTCAACAACCGTGGCCTGGCATTCGACGCCCTGGGAGACTACGACGAGGCGTTGGAAGACTATGACCGGGCCCTGGCTGTCAGGCCGGACTTCGCCGAAGCCTACAGCAACCGGGGAGCCGTGCTGGAGGCCCAAGGGGAACTGTCTGAAGCCCTCGGGTCCTACCGCACGGCGCTGGGAATTAACTCGCGCCTCGCCTCCGCTCACTACAACGCCGCCAGAGTCTATTCTCAGACCGGAGACGTCGAGGCCTGCCTCAAACACTTGGACCGGGTGTTGGAGTTTGCGCCTGAACTGGCCGAGGATGCGGCGCAGGACGAACACCTGGGCTGGGCGCTCCGGATCAGAGAAATGAGGGAAGGGGCCGGCGGGGACACGCCCTTGGGCGGCATTTTCTAGCCAGCCGGGCCGCTGACAGTCAGACCCGCCCTAAATTTCGCGGGGCAGCGGATTCGGCAGCTCTGGATCAGCGTCCAGGCCGCCTCCTTCGGTATCGAGGCCTACGCCGGTGTCGAGGCCTACGCCGGGCTCCATGAATATGGTGTGTCCCCGGCGGCGGCGAGTAATCAGACTGCGCAGCACGACCAGGGCGGCCAGCGCTGTCAACCCCCAAACAAGTTCCCGGTCCAACCGGTAGACTTGGCTGGCTGCCAGCATCACCAGGAAGCAGGAGCAGATTCCCCAGGTCGACCGCAGGACCGACCTCCGCATCAATACGATGGCGGCCACGCCGACGGCCGCGCCCACTGCGGCCAGCGGCGGCGCCAAGGCCAACGCAACTCCCATCAAGGGGGCCATCCCATCCCCGCCGCGGAACGAGGTGAAGACCGATTTCCAGTGGCCAAGGATGGCGGCGGCGCCTGCCAGGAGCACTATCGGAGGCGAAACGTCGAGAAGGCCGGCTGCTATAACCGCTGCCGCGCCCTTGGCCACGTCGCCGACGAATACCAGGGTTCCGGCGCGGCGTCCAATGTTCCAGAACACGTTGGCGGTGCCGGCCAGTGTGTTGCCCGTGGAGAAAACGTCAACCCCGTTAATCCGGCCGCCCCAGTGGGCGAAGGGCAATGCCCCCAGTAAGTAGCCAGCCACAACGGCGGCTACCGCATTTTGAATTTCAAACCATCCAGCAGGCATATCAACCAATATAACAGGGCGAGGTGCGGTAATACTCGCGAGAATACTAAACTGAGCCCATCGATTTCAGGCGAAGCCGCATTCGCCGGTTGGTCCAGCGGAGGCCGGGCAAAGGCTCATTCCCACTTTTGTCCCACGAACAACCGGTAGCCCAATTGCCCTCCATCCACCAATTCCCGGACGCGGCGAATGAGTCTCGGCGCCTGGGCCAGCAGGCCGCCCCCACCACCGAGAAAGCCCTGAACTGCCATAAGGAAGCCGAACCGGGACTGGATACCGTCCAGTATTTTGGTGATCTCGTCCGAGGCGTCGAGCGTCTCTACCAGATCGAACCCACCATCGTTCATCAACGAGGCGTAGCCGTCGAAGGTCAGCGCGTCGGTGAGGCAGAGCACGTTCCCGATGTGTCCGGCGAGCTCTGCCGGCAGGACCCCCGGTTCGATTGTGACGTCGCTGAGCCCCAGCCGGCCTCCGGCGCGTAACGACCGGGCGACTCCGGTGATGGCCAGGCTCTTCTTTGAGAACAGACTCATGGAGCATTCGCAGATTGCGTGATCGAAAGACCCGCTCCGGAAGGGCGGACTTTCCGCATCTCCCCTCACGAAAGCCACGTCGGGCCAGTCTGGAGCCGCGGCCACGGACGCGTTGGCTTCAGCCAGGGCGGCTGCTCCGAATTCGACCCCGATCACCTGGCAGCGGAATTCCCGGGAAACTGCCAACGCGCTGGCGCCGCGGGCACTGGCAAGATCGAGTACGCGGTCGCCCGGAGCAATATCCACCAGCCGACCCAACCGGCGGGTCAATGCCAACCCTCCCGGATGGAGAGAGTCGCCCATAAACATCCGGGCCATGTCCGACTGGAACAGGTCGGCGCAACATGCCTTTGCCACGGCTTCACTGGCTAAGTCCAAATCCTGCCTCTCCTCCGAGATTTCGGCTTTCGCCTCAATGACCATAACTTGTTCAGAGCTTCCCTAGTACTCAGTCAACTTGGTTTTGGGATTTGTTTAAGAAAGGGGCCAATTGAGCTATCTTGCCTGGTGGGAAGTGTTGATGGCGGGGGTGGCAATGATGGGCAGGGACAAATACGCGGTGCGGCTGGCACAGGAACAACGGGAAGAGCTCCAGCGACTGATCCGGGTTGGCAAAAACTCAGCCCGAGT